>NZ_VUNM01000024.1 GCF_009695655.1 Sharpea porci | reverse complement strand
CCATATGAGATGGTGTTTTTTTATGCCTGTATATTGCAGAAATCCTCTATCACTCATGGAATCGAAGATGAAAAAGAGATCTGCTTAGCAGACCTCAAAATATTTAGTTATTTCGGGACATTCCCTTATATTATAGTTTCTTATACATTTCAACAATAATATTAGCTGTCTCATCTAAACCATAATCACTGTTGATTGTCAAATCAAAATTCTTGAGATTACCCCATTTATTTGTAGTGTAGTAATTATAGTAGTTTGCACGCTTCTTATCCATAGTTTTGACTTTCTTGCGTACATCACCTTCGTCTTCCTTATACATCTCTTCAACACGCTTACAACGTGAATCAAATGGTGCATGAATGAAGACTTTTAAGACTTGATCATAGTCTTCGAGAATATAATCAGCACATCCATTGACAATGATACAGCTTTCCTGGTTAGCTATATGGCGGATAACCTTGCTTTGTGTCGCAAAGACCTGATCATTGAGAGGCATCTGGAAACTGCCACCAGCCATAGAATAAAGGAAGCCAGAACTTCTCTCTTCGCTTGCTTTACGAATGGTATCAATATCAAAACCAAGCTCCTTTGCAGCTAAATCAATAATTTGGTTATCATAGTAAACAAGACCTAACTTTTCAGCAACTTTTTGGGCTATTATACGTCCACCACTACCATATTCTCTCGCAATTGTGATTATTTTACTCATAGAAAAGCCCTCCTTGTACCTTTATTTTATCACAAAGAGGTTTGAATGGTATGGATTTTCGCAATTGTCTCAAAACTTAATTATGGTATAATCAAACAGGTGATAAAAATGAAATATTATGTACTTGCAAGTGGCTCTAAAGGCAATGCCACTTTGATTGAAGAAAATGGCACAGGTATACTTATTGACTGTGGTATTACAAAAAAACAACTTCATTTTAAGCTTAATGAACTAGGCTTAAGTGAAGATGACATTGACTATGTTTTCTTAACACATGATCACTATGATCATTCAAAAAACATTCATACTTTCCCTAAAGATAAGATCTATACAGCTAAAGGGAATCTTGAAGATGTTGATAACCAGCATGAATTAATTCCCTATCAGGAATATACATTTGGTTCTCTTCAAGTCTTTGTCTTGCGCATTTCCCATGATGCGACAAACCCCATAGCTTTTATTTTCAAGGGAGAAGAAAGCTTACTTTATATGACGGATACAGGCTATGTTAGTCAACGTAATCGTGATCTGATTCATGATTTGAATTATTATATTATTGAAAGTAATCATGATATTGGTATGTTGATGAATACAAGAAGACCTCTTGTCTTAAAGAATCGCATTCTTGGTGATACAGGACATCTCAATAATGAATATTCAGCTCGTGTAATGGCGGAAGTGATTGGCCCACATACAAAAGAGATTACTTTAGCCCATCTTTCACAAGAAGCTAATACACCGGAATTGGCTTTAAATACTTATTATATGGTCTTTGATGATTTACATATTGATTTTGATAAGAAAATGATACGTTGTGCGGATCAGGTGCATGTCTTAGTAGGAGGATTAGATGAAGATTAGAGTGATTGCTGTAGGGAAGTTGAAAGAGAAATATCTGAAAGAAGGTATTGCAGAGTACAGCAAGAGATTACAGGGATATTGTGATTTTGAGTTGATTGAAGTGGCTGATGAACGTATCCCCCAACATCCATCACTAGCCCAAGAGGCATTGGTTAAAGCTAAAGAGGGAAGAAGAATCTTGGATCATGTGAAAGAAAGAGATTATATGGTGCTTTTGGATGTTTCTTCTAAGCAGCTAGACTCCCTTCATTTTGCCCAAAAACTTCATGATATTATGCTTTCAGGCTATAGTACAATTGATTTTGTCATTGGTGGTTCATTAGGACATGGTGATGAGATACAAGAACGTGCTAATATGAAACTCTCTTTCTCTAAGATGACAATGCCCCACCAGCTCTTCCGTCTTGTTCTTGTTGAACAGATTTATCGTGCTTGTAAGATCAACAATAATGAAACCTATCATAAATAAAAAGCTATCCTTTAAAGATAGCTTTTTATTTTATTCGACTTTATCCTTGCGAGCTTCAATAACACGTTCCTGCAAATATTTATCCATATATTCATAATCAAGGAATGCTTCTGTGAAGTAGCCAGAACCCTGGGTCATGCTCTTGAGATCAATCGCAAAATTCATGACTTCCGCCTGTGGTGCTTCGGCTGTAATCTTCATCAGACCATCATCAAGAATTTCCTGTCCGATGACACGTGAACGATGCTTGTTGAAATAGCTCATGATATCACCAAGATACGATTCTTCACATACAGCATTGATTGTTACATAAGGTTCAAGAAGAATTGGATTGGCTTTTGGTAAAGCGGCCTTGAAGCACATGAGCGTGGCTGTCTTGAAGGCTTGTTCACTCGAATCAACAGGATGGTATGAACCATCAAGGAGTGTTGCTTTAATGCCAAGAACTGGATAGCCGGCAAGAACACCATGTTGAACAGCTTCCGCTAAGCCTTTTTCAACAGCTGGGAAGTATGACTTAGGAACAGCTCCACCAAAGACTTCTTCAGTAAAGACATAAGGCGTATCATAGTCATGAGTTGGCTCGAACTTGATTTCTACATCACCATACTGACCATGGCCACCTGTCTGTTTCTTATATTTAGTACGATGTGTGATTTCATTTCTAATTGTTTCTCTGAAACATAATGTAATATCGGATAATGTTACTTCAACATTATATTTATCTTTCAAACGATCCACAACCGTACTCAAATGAATATCACCTAAACCATAGAGACATTGTTCAGCAGTTTCAGCATTGGTTTCAAAGCGAAGTGTTGGATCTTCTTCCAAGAAACGATTAAGAGCAGCCGAAATCTTATCTTCATTTGCCTTACCAACAGGTTTAAGTGCTTTACCATAATATGGCTTAGGGAATTGAATTGGTTCAACAACATACTGATATCCTGAAACATTCAAGACATCATTAGTATGTGTGTCATCAAGTTTCATAACAGCCCCAATATCACCGGCGTGCAGAACTCCCGTTTCTTCCATTTTCTTACCTGTCATGATATAGATCTTTGCAAAGTCTTCTTCACGGCCATTACGCATATTGACGAGCTTCATGCCTGCTGTAACATGTCCAGTTAAGACTTTAAAAATGGAAATATGTCCAGCAAATGGATCAGCAATCGTCTTAAAAACATGGATGGACGTTGGTCGACCTTCATCATATCCAGCAATATCTTCTTCACCACTCTGTTTGTTTGTGATAATGAAAGAATTCACTGTATCACCAGCAGCAGGGAAGAAAGCAACAATCGAATTCAGTAATTGTTGGATACCGATCGTATTTGTACCACAAAGAACAGGTATCAATGAATGCTTAATAACACCTTCTCTTAAAGCTAAAGAAATTTCTTCTTTTGTGAATGGCTCTTCAGCAAGATATTTATCCAATAAATCATCGCTTGTATTCGCAACGGCTTCATCAATCATGTCCTTAACTGGTTGAATAAGGTCATCCATACCTTCAGGAATAGGACAAGGTTTTGTTTCAGTGCCTTCAAAGCGACGACCTTCCATCTTAGCTACATTGACATAGCCCACCATCTTGTTATTTTCCATGATTGGAACCTGGATAGGGGCTACCTGACGGCCATAGACATCCTGAAGTTCTTTTAGTTTTTCATGATAATCATTGTTTGGATAATCAATATTATTGATATATATGATTTTAGCTTTATCATGGGCTCTATACATAGCCTGCTTAGTGCCTGTTGTCAGACCTTTTGTGGCTGGTACGACAATAACTGCACTTTCTGATACAGCCAGTGCAGCCTGGACTTCACCTTGGAAGTCATAGGCACCCGGTGTATCCAAGAGATTGATCTTACAGTTCTGCCATTCCAATGGAATAACAGAAAGTGACATTGATGATTGTCTTTTCTTTTCTTCATCATCAAAATCAGAAATGGTATTGCCTTGTTTAATTGTTCCGATCTGGCTTACCTTACCACTACGGTAAGCCATAGCCTCAATGACGCTAGTCTTCCCACTTCCTGAGTGGCCCAAGATTGCGACATTGCCTATTTCATCGGAGTGATAGTCTCTCATTAGTAATCCCTCCTTGTATAAAATAATGAAATGACTTTTATACAAATATGATACCACGTCCCATTCCTATATGAAAACGTTTACAAATATTTTTTAAAAACTTTTCTAAAAAAGATATTGTACCAATGAGAATACATGCGTGATTAATAAGTTTAATAGTGGTATGATGTTGGGGTAGGAGGATGGCCTATGGATTTTATTGGCATGGGATTATTGGTAGCTTTATTTGTTGTGAATGCGTTGGCAATTGATTTCATTTATAATGAAAAATATAAGCGCGCAGGATTTTTGAATATTGCTGCACTGTGTTTAACTGTAGCTTTAGCTTACAATTTCAAACAAATGGAAGATATTATGAAAGTCTTTCTAGTGCTTGTCATTGTCGCTATTGCCTTCTTTGTGCTGAGATTTGTATTGCATCAAAGAAAGGCCAAGAAAACAAAAATAGAAACACAAACAGGAGAAGAAGATGAAAACAATTAATTTTGAAATTGAGATGGAAGATGGCGCTATTATGAAGGGCGAACTCTATCCTGAAATTGCCCCAATCACAGTTGAGAACTTCGTGAATCTTTGTAATGAACATTTTTATCAGGGACTTATTTTCCACCGCGTTATTCCTGGCTTTATGATTCAAGGTGGAGGTGTCGATCGTAACCTCAAAGGCAAAGAAGCCAAAAGTATCAAGGGTGAATTTGCATCCAACGGTGTTAAGAATGACCTCAAACATACAAGAGGCGTGATTTCTATGGCGAGAACTATGATTCCTGATAGTGCAAGCTCACAATTCTTTATCATGCATCAGGATGCACCACATCTTGATGGTGAATATGCGGCTTTTGGAAAAGTCTTAGAAGGCTTGGATGAAGTTGACAAGATTGCCAATGTCAGAAGAGATTTCAGAGACTGCCCTTATGAAGCACAGGTTATTAAGGATATTCGTATTTTATAGGAGGAAAGAAGAGGATGAAGGTATTATTAGCAGGTGGAGCTGGTTATATTGGCTCCCATACAGCATTAACTTTAACTGAGGCTGGTCATGAAGTTATTATTGTTGATAATTATGATAATTCTTGTGAAGAAGCTATTTTACGTGTTGAAGAATTAGTTGGTAAGAAGATTAAGCATTATGAAGCTGATGTGAAGGATACTGTTACTTTAGACAAGATCTTTAAAGAAAATGATATTGATTGTGTGATTCACTTTGCTGGATTAAAGGCTGTTGGTGAATCTGTAGTCAAGCCAATTGAATATTATCGTAACAACATTGATACAACATTATCATTACTTGAAACAATGCGTGCTAACGATGTCCATAATTTTGTCTTCTCATCAAGTGCGACAGTTTATGGTGCAGAAAATGATTCACCACTTTATGAAACAATGAAGAAGGGCACATGTACAAACCCTTATGGCTGGACAAAGTGGATGATGGAACAAATCTTAACAGATGCTGCTCATGCTGATGACAAGTTATCAGTTGTCTTGTTAAGATATTTCAACCCTATTGGTGCTCATGAAAGTGGACGTATTGGGGAAGATCCAACAGGTATTCCTAATAACTTAATGCCATATGTTACACAGACAGCTGTTGGTATTCGTGATCATTTAACAATCTTTGGTGGTGACTATGATACACCTGATGGTACATGTCAGCGTGACTATATTCATGTCATGGACTTAGCTGATGGTCATGTGAAGGCTGTTGAATATGCTGCTACACGTAAGGGTGTTGATATTATTAACCTTGGCACTGGTACACCATACTCGGTTCTTGATATCGTTCATGCCTTTGAAAAAGCAAACAATTTGAAATTAAAATATGAAATTGGACCAAGACGTGCAGGTGATTTGGCTGTATGTTATAGTAATGCAGATAAGGCTAAAGAAGTTCTTGGCTGGGAAGCTAAACGTAATCTTGAAGATATGTGTCGTGATAGCTGGAACTGGCAGAAAAACAATCCAAATGGTTATAAAAAGTAGAATGGAGCAATCCATTCTCTTTTTTCTTTCTAGATAATCGAAATGATTGTCTTTTTTTAAGTACTATTATATGTTGAAAGATGAATACAAAAGGCATATAATAATTAAGTTGCTGTGGCAAGATTATTGATCTTTGAATATGTAATGTGTATATTAGATTTAGTAAAAAGATGAATAGATATGAATAATTCTTTTATATCCTAAAAATATAATGAAATAAGTTTGCATTTTTGTTATAATATGGAAGTGTTGAGAAGGTGGTGCGATTGTGAAAGAAGGAATTAGACGTGAATACAAGAAGCAGTATGACGCCTCGACAAAGAAAATAGATATTGTGAATGTGCCTGAATTTAATTTTATTATGGTTGATGGGATTGGTAATCCTAAGGTGGAAGAATTCAAATTAAAGAGTGAAGCCTTACGTATCATGAGCCAGGAAATTAGAGAATATTTCAAGAAAGAAAAAGACTTACTTTATCTTTTATCGCCCTTGGAAGGCTTATGGGATACATATGATAATTCACGGTTTGATGTGACACGTAAGAAAATGATCAAGTTTACACTCATGATGGCACAACCTAAATTACTTGATCAGACAACATTTGAAATCATCAAACAGTCAGTTGCCAACAAGAAAGATAATCCTTATATCATCGATATTTATTTAAAGAAGTTTGAAGAAGGCGAATGCGTACAGATGTTACATAAGGGTGCCTATAATACAGAAATTGATACAACCAAACAAATTATGGAATTCATTACTGTACAGAATATGAAATTAACAGGATTCCATCATGAAATCTATCTCAATGATCCTAATAAGGTTGTTGAAGAAAAACTGAAAACAATTGTACGTTATGCAATTGAGGAGGATGCTGTTTAGGGGCATCCTTTTATGTTTTTGTAGAGGTTTTATGGTAAGATGATACAAAAGGAGTTGATTATATGAAATTAATATCATGGAATGTTAATGGTATTCGTGCATGTTTAAATAAAGGTTTTGAAGAGAGTTTTCATAAGCTGAATGCGGATATTTTTGCCCTACAGGAGACAAAGGCACAGCCAGAACAGATTGAGCTTGAATTTGAAGGCTATCATAAGTATGTCAATAGCGCAAAGAAGAAGGGCTATAGCGGGGTCGCTGTCTTTACAAAAATAGAACCTCTTGCTGTGACAAAAGGTATTGGCATAGAAGAACATGATCAGGAAGGACGTGTTTTAACTCTTGAATATCCTGATTTCTATTTTGTAGCTTGTTATACACCAAATAGTAAACGTGAATTAGCGAGACTGGATTATCGTATGGAATGGGAAGATGCTTTTTTAGCTTATCTTGATCATCTCAAGGAAAAGAAGTCAGTCATTCTATGTGGTGACTTAAATGTAGCTCATGAAGAAATTGACTTAAAGAACCCAAAGACAAATCATAAGAATGCAGGATTTAGTGATGAAGAAAGAGCTAAGATGACAGAGTTGCTTTCCCATGGTTATATCGATACTTATCGTTATTTCTATCCTGATCAAGAAGGTATTTATTCTTGGTGGAGTTATATGTTTAAGGCAAGGGAGAAGAATGCTGGATGGCGTATTGATTATTTTATTGTTTCTGATGATTTAAAGGATCAGCTTGTTGATGCGTATATTTATACAGATATCATGGGCAGTGATCATTGTCCTGTTGGTTTGGAGGTGAATTTGTGATGAAATTTATGATGATTTCTGATATTCATGGTGACTATAGTGCGCTTAAGAGAGTGCTGGATGTGTATGATCAGGGAGATTTTGATAAGCTTGTCATTTTAGGCGATATTCTCTACCACGGGCCAAGAAATGACTTGCCTGAAGGCTATGCACCTAAGAAATGCATTCCCTTACTCAATGCCCATAAGAATGATATTATTGCGGTTAGAGGAAATTGTGATGCGGAAGTTGATCAGATGGTATTGGAATTTCCAATGCGTGCGGATTATTTAGAAATGTTTGTTGATGGACATCGATTCTATTTGACGCATGGACATCTCTATAATGAGACAAACTTCCCTCATTTAAATGCAGGTGATGTCTATTGCTTTGGACATTTCCATATCCCTCTATTAGAAAAAGAAAACAACTATTATAAAGTGAATCCGAATTCTATCTCATTACCTAAAAAAGGTGTACAATCCTACATTGTATACAATGATGAAACATTAAGTCTTTATGATTTAAACCATCAGCTTATTGATTCATTAAATATCACAAAAGGATAAAAAGACCGTGAAAGCGTTTTAAAAGTATGGTATTTTTGTAGTAGGGAGGTGTGAGTGATGGCTAAGTATCGTGATATCGCAGACCAGATTCGTGGTAAGATTATAAGCGGAGAATATACTGTTGGCACGAAACTCCCCTATGAATATGTGCTATGTGTAAATTATCATTGTAATAAAGAGACAATGAAGAAAGCCTTGGATATTCTTGTCAAAGAAGGGTTGATTATTCGTCGTCGTGGGGCTGGAACATTTGTCAAAGAGACAATGCTGCAAGAAAATATCAATCCCCAGTTTGAACGAAGTCTGACCATGCGTGTTCAGGGCAAAAAGGAAGTTACAAGCCAGGTTGTGACATTTGAAGTTATACCGGCTGATTGCTTTCTTGCCGAAAAGATGCAGATTGAAGAAGGGGATTTTATCTATCATATTATCCGTAATCGCTCACTTGATGGTGAACCTTACGTTAAAGAAATTACCTATATACCTTTGCGTATGGTCCCTAATCTTAAAATCAACGTCTTAAGACATTCTCTTTATGACTATATTTTAAATCAATTACATTTGCGCATACAAAGCTGTCATATTAATATTACATCTGCTCCTTCAACGGCGGCTGAAAGAGACTTCTTTGGCCTTCAAAAGGGAGAACCCTATATTCAGGAAGAACGAATAACTTATTTGACAACAGGATCTATTTTGGAATATTGTCTATCGCGTTATCACTATGCGCATTATGAATTTTCAACGATTCTTGTCAATTCATAATCTGTTTGATAGAATATACACTAGATGATTTGGAAAGAAAATGAGGAGTGGAGATATGGAGAAGGAATTTAAAGTAAGACCTAACTATGCCGTTGGGGTATTTAATGCAGCTGTTATTATTATGTTGGTCTTTAATTTATCAAGTTTTATTAATGGTAAACTACCAACAGCATCATTTGTATTCTATGTTATCTTTACTGCTGTATTGACATTCTATTTTATGGGCTGTCGTCCTGTCAAATATACAGTGAAAGATAAAGAAGTCATTATGCATAGAAGACTCATTCCAGATAAGAAAGTAGACTTGATTCATGCCGAGGTCATCGCTGATCCAGTTTCAAAGATGAGTGATATTGTCACTAGACCACATGCGATTGAACTCTATATGGATGATAAAGCATGTATTAAGTTCTTCCCGATGGATGCAGCTGAATTCACTGGTGCTGTATTAGGAGAAAACAAGCGTATCCATTGCACAGTTAAAGCGTATACGGATATGCACCGTAAGATTGAAAAGCGTGAGCGTAAGCAACGCCGTAAAGAAGAACGTCGAAGAAGAAGCCATATTGAAGAATAGGCTTCTTTTCTCTTTTTTTAATATTTTGAGTTTTTTAATAAAAATACATATAAAAAAGTTTCTATTGTAAGAAACGTAAAATATCTTGAAAAATCCATATATTTTTAAGAATAACTATGTTGATTGATGGAAAAGTATGGTATTTTTAAAGTAAAATTCATTGACAATTGAAAGGGCTTACCTTACAATAATGTTGTCGAAAATATTTCAAAGGGAGGAAAATTTATGGACGCATTTGCTGACACTTTGGGTCGCGTTGGTGCTTGGTTCGGTCAGAACAAATATTTGTCTGCCATCAAGAACGCATTCCAAAACTTCATGCCAGCGACTATTACTGGCGCTGTTGGTGTACTATGGACAAATGTCTTAGTCAACTCCAGCACAGGTTTAGGTAAGCTTTGGTCTCCTATTATGGCCTTAGAAGTACTAAACCCTATCTTTTCTGCTATGCAGTATGCAACTATCTCATGTATCACTATTGGTGTAACGATGTTAATCGCATCGGAAATTGCTGAAGCTAACGGTGAAACTGGATCTTATCCAGCTGTTCTTGGCTTCATCCTTTGGATGATGGTCACTCCAACTTCATTCACTGCTGGTTCTTTATCAACAACAGTTACATCAACTGGTGGTAATAATGTTTCAGTAAGCTTAGCTGACTTATTTAATTCTAAAGGCGTAGCTGCTGCTCTTGCGAAAGCTGCAAAAGCAACATTGCCTGCTGGTGATAAGTTAAAAGCTGATGCTGCTAAGGGCATTACAATTGATAGCTTTGGTTATTCAGGTATCCTTTCTAACTACACTGCAGCAACTGGTTTATTCACTGGTTTAATTGTTGCTATTGTTGGTATGGAAATCTATAATGCATTCCGTAAGAATGATGCATTAAAGATCAAGATGCCTGAACAGGTTCCACCTGGAGTTGCTAAGGCATTCGAAGTCTTAATTCCTACTGCTTTAACTGCTATTGTTGTTGGTGCTATTGGCTTAGTTGTTCAGTTAGCGACAGGTGCTGAATTGAACGCATTGATTTATAACCTCGTTCAGAAACCATTAGGTCAGGTTATCGGTGGTAACATTGTTGCCTTAAGCTTCATGTATATCATCATCATGTTATTCTGGTGCGTAGGTATTCATGGTAACAACATGTTAGCTGCCATCAAGGAACCTATCTTAAGACCATTACTTTACGAGAATACTGCTGCTTATACAGCTGGTAAAGAACCACCTAATGTATTCAACTTAACAATGTGTCAGGGCTTCGCTGAATGGGGCGGTTCTGGTGTAACTCTTGGCTTAGTATTCGCTATCTTATTATTCTCTAGACGTGAAGATAACAGAACAATCGCTGGTATCTCATTAGTTCCAGGTTTATTCAATATCAACGAAACTATGACATTCGGTTTACCACTTGTATTAAACCCAATCTTAGACATTCCATTCATCTTTGCACCAGTTATCACATTGATTATTGGTTATATCTTAACAATTAGTGGATTCTGTCCTAAAGTTGTCCTTGAAGTTCCATGGACAATGCCACCAGTTATCTTCATGTTTGTAGCAACAGGTGGTAAGATTATGGGTGCTGTTTCACAGTTAATCGTTATTGCTGTTTCTACACTTGTGTACATTCCATTCTTATTAGCTTACGAACGTACACAGAACAAGCAGTCAGCTGCTGAATAGTATGTTGATGAGAAGAGTGAATATTCACTCTTCTTTTTTTGATTTATGAAAACTCTGGATTTTTGTATACAAAATGTATTTTATCATTATAATAGTGGACAAAAGGAGAATAATGAAAATGGATATGGATTCTTTACTTGAACAATATGGTTCTTTAACATTCTCAGATGAGGTCTTAAAGGGCCGTATTCCCAAGTCTACTTATAAGGCTTTTCATGAGTCACTAGAGAAAGATGAGCCACTCTCAAAGGAGACTGCTACAGTCATTGCGAACGCAATGAAAATTTGGGCTGTTGAACACGGGGCAACACATTTCACCCACTGGTTTACACCTATGACTGGCCTTACTGCTGAAAAACATGATGCGTTCTTAGAACCTGATGGTGAACATGCGGTTCTTGAATTTAGCGGTAAGACATTACGTAAGGGTGAACCTGATGCATCAAGTTTTCCAAGTGGTGGCTTGCGTGCGACTTTTGAAGCAAGAGGTTATACTTCATGGGATTGTACATCACCTGCTTTTGTGAAGAATGGATCACTTTATATTCCAACTCTCTTCTGCTCATATACAGGTGAAGCACTTGATGAAAAAACACCACTCTTAAGATCACTAGAAGCATTGAATCGTTCAGCACTTCGTCTTATGCCAGCACTTGGCTTGGATGATGTTAAGCATGTTAGAGCTTCAGTAGGGGCGGAACAGGAATATTTCTTAGTACCTGATGAATATTATCAGAAACGTATTGACTTAAAGTTGACTGGTCGTACGCTCTTTGGGGCAATGGCTCCTAAGGGACAGGAATTGAGTGATCATTATTTTGGCTCAATTAAGCGTAAGGTTGGCGCCTTTATGAAGGAATTAGACCAGGAATTATGGAAGTATGGTATTCCTTCCAAGACAAAGCATAACGAAGTAGCACCTGCACAGCATGAAGTGGCTTGTGTTTATGCGGCATGTAATATTACTGCTGACAATAACCATCTTCTTATGCAATTAGCACAGGATATTGCGAAAAAGCATGGCTTAAGATGTTTATTACATGAAAAACCATTTGATGGTGTGAATGGCTCAGGTAAACATAACAACTGGTCAATCACAACAGATACAGGTGTCAATCTCTTTAATCCAGGAAAGGATCCATTACATAACTTACCATTCCTGGCAACATTGGCATGTACGATAAAAGGTGTTGATGAATATGCAGAACTTCTCAGACTTTCAGCAGCGAGCGCCGGTAATGATCATCGTTTAGGGGCTGATGAAGCACCACCTGCCATCGTTTCGATGTTCTTAGGTGATGACTTGGATGCAGTTGTCAACCATATCATTCGTCATGAAGATGCGAAAGAAGAAAGCCATGAAAGATTCCAGACAGGTGTTTCTGTCATTCCAACATTCTCAAAAGATACAACAGACCGTAATAGAACATCACCATTTGCTTTTACAGGCAACAAGTTTGAATTCCGTGCTGTCGGCAGCGCCCAGTCCATCTCAAGCGCCAACACTGTCCTCAATACAATGATGGCCCAGGAAATGGATGAAATGTGTAATCGTATTGAAGCAGGTGAAGATATTATGGATGTCATTCGTTCATTCTTTAAAGAACATCAGCGTATTATCTTCAATGGTGATGGTTATTCTGAAGCATGGCAAGAAGAAGCAATGCGCAGAGGCTTACCAAACAACCGTAATACTGTTGATGCAGTGAAATGTTTAAATGAAGAACGCTATATCCAGCTATTTGAAAAACAGGGTGTCTATACCCGTACAGAAATTGCTTCTCGTTATGATATTCGTCTTGATAATTATGTGAAGACGATTCAGGTTGAAGCTTTGACAGCTAAACGTATGGCTCAGAATCAGCTTTATCCTGCTGTACTACGCTATATAGGTCAGATCAGTGAAGATGCAAGTGGCTTAAAAGCTAATGGCATTGAGAATGATTTCTTGGTTGATGATCTTGCCCAGCTAGCGAGTGGGGCTAAAAAGATGAAAGAAGAGATGCAGGCATTGGAACAGGCCATTCTTAAAGCCCAGAGTTTTGCGAATCGTGAAAAGATGGAAGAAGCAGTAGCTTGGCGTGATGATGTCTTGCCTGCCATGAATGCTTTACGTGCAACGACTGATCATCTTGAAACAATGGTTGCGGATGGCAACTGGCCAATTCCAAACTATACAGATTTATTATTTGGTATCTAAAATAGAAAAAGGAGCATGTCTCCTTTTTTTTTAGGTGTGAGTTTGATATAATTAGTAGTACGTTAGGGGGTAATGCGTATGAGAATCAGATTATATAATCGAATGGATTTAGATGATGTTCTAAAATTATATTATGATACAGTTCATAACGTCTGTGCGCAGGATTATTCTCTTGAAGAACTTGATGCCATGGCACCCGAAAAGCCTAATATCTATCATTGGGAAACATCCTTAGAAAAGAACCATACCATCGTAGCTGTTAATGATGAGGATGATATTATTGGCTTTGGGAATATTGGACAGACAGGTTTCTTAGATCGTTTATATGTTGATAAGGACTATCTGCATCAGGGTGTGGCAAGTGCACTTGTCAAGCATCTTGAAAATTATGCAAAAGTCAATGGCAACAATATTATTGATACGATTTCAACAATTTCCTCAGAAGACTTCTTTAAGAAGTTAGGATATAAGACTCTTAGTGAAGATATTAGTGAACTAAGAGGAGAAAGAATTGTGGGGTATGCAATGGAAAAGAAGCTCTAAGCTTCTTTTTAAATGTTATGAAGAAATTACGTTATTATTTACCATCAATCTGTATGTTAGTAGTGATATTTGGGTTTTCAAGCCAGAATGGCCATCAATCAGGATCATTGTCTGATGCCATTTATTATAGCTTGAATGCCTTAGTCACATTGCCTTTTTCTAAAGACAGTATGGTCTTTGTGATACGCAAATGTGCCCATATGACAGAGTTTGGCCTACTTGCCTTAACGTTCTATTATGGCATGTATAAGAATGGCCATACAAAGCTATTCATGAAAGCACTCTTGTTGACATTTATTTTTGCCTGCATGGATGAATTTCATCAGCTTTTTATAAGCGGAAGGGCAGGACAGTTCAGAGATGTCCTTATTGATACAACGGGTGGATTGCTATTTTTATCCCTTTTACAATTGATCAGATATCTAAAAAGATCGAACTCTTAATGAGCTCGATCTTTTTTAGTGACGTTTGTTTTTATTGAAGTTGATCAGACATCCTGCCTTGACAATTTCACGTTCATCATGTGTCATATCCTGAATATAAAGCTTGATTGGTTTCGCATGACCATTCTTGATGACATAGGCTTTAATATGGCTTAAGTCGCCATCAAGAATTGTTCTGATATGTGGCACATAGATATAATCATCAACATCTAATACATCAGCAGAACCATCAAGATGGAAAGGAATCATCCCCCAGTTCATGCAGTTAGAGCGATAGCGCTTTGTGGCATATTCTTGAGTAATATTCGCAAGACCGCCAAGAACACGCTGACAGCTTGCTGCCTGTTCTCTTGCACTGCCATCTCCTGGCTTATTGGCATAGAGCACTGAACCAATTTCAACATCCAATGGATTGACATCATCAATTGTCTTGATCACATCAAAGACTTCTTTAAGTTCAGGAGCGATTTCTCCTTTTTTACGTAAATCTTCAAGATCACGAATAGCCTTGGCATGAGGCACATATTCTGGATCACGACGGCTTAATGTGAATTCTGCTAAGCCAAGTGGGTTAGAACGATAAGAAGAAGTTTCTCCACTAGGAATAAGTTCATCCGTTGTTGTGACATCATCTTCAATCTTGCTGGCAACTTTAAGAAGAATATTTTCACTTAAAGCTTCCTGTTCAGGCCAGTCTTTGATATTAGGGCCAAAGCGCAATGCCTGTTCTTCATGGGCATGTTTAAAGCCGTTGTAGACACGTGCTTGATAAGAACGATCATCATAGTTATATTCTGGTACATCGCCCCAGCAATCTAAGTGCTCAGCACTTGTCAAAATACCACCATTGGCAGCTGTTGCCGCAATACTTCTTGCATCCATCAAAGCGACCGCACTCATCTGACCAGCTCCAGGCTTGCTGCCTTCACGGTTTGGGAAGTTACGCGTTGTATGACGAATCGAAAGGGCATTGTTGGCAGGGGTATCACCGGCACCAAAACATGGCCCACAGAAGGCACTGCGAATAATCGCTCCCGTGTCCATCAAATCAGCGAGAAGGCCTTTACGGTCTAAGTCTGTATAAACCGGCTGGCTTGATGGATAGACAGAAAGATAGAATTCATCATTACCAATACTCTTACCTTTCAAGGCATGAGCAGCTTCAACGACATTTGTATAATTACCACCAGCACATCCGGCAATCACACCTTGCTGGACTTGCAGCTTGCCATCTTTTGTAATCTTGTCCTTTAATGTAAAGTGAGCACGACCACCAGAAATACGCGCAGCTTCTTTTTCTGTCTGATCCAGAATTTCTTCTAGATTTTCATATAGTTCATCAATGGTAAAGGCATTTGATGGATGGAAAGGCAAAGCAATCATTGGCTTGATTTCATCAAGATGCACAACAACACAGCCATCATAATAAGCCACAGGAGCAGGATTTAATTCCTGATAATCTTCTTCACGATGATGCTTTTTCAAGAAGTCCAATGTATCTTCATCAGTACGCCAGATAGAAGAGAGACATGTTGTCTCTGTTGTCATAACATCAACACCATTACGATAATCCGTTGTCATAGAAGAGACACCAGGACCAATAAATTCCATGACTTTGTTTTTCACATAGCCATTCTTGAAGACTTCACGAATAATAGCCAGGGCAACATCATGTGGGCCAACCCATGGCTTAGGTGCACCATCAAGATAGATGGCGACAACACCTGGATATGTGACATCATAAGTATCTTCCAATAATTGTTTAACCAGCTCACCGCCGCCTTCACCAATCGCCATTGTACCTAATGCACCATAACGTGTATGGGAATCAGAACCAAGAATCATCTTGCCACATCCGGCAAAGTTCTCACGCATATACTGGTGAATAACGGCAATATGAGGAGGTACATAAATACCACCATATTTCTTTGCCGCACTTAAGCCAAAGAGATGGTCATCATCATTAATTGTGCCACCAACAGCACATAGTGAGTTATGACAACATGTCATAACATAAGGAAGAGGGAACTTTTCCATTCCTGATGCACGAGCTGTCTGAATAATACCAACATAAGTAATATCATGTGAAGCCATCGCATCAAACTTAATCTTTAAGTTCTGATCATCACCACTCGTATTATGCTTTGATAATATAGAGTAGGCAATGGTACCTTTGCGTGCTTCTTCTTTATTAAGAGGCTGCTTGTAATTGACAGCTTCATCTTCACTTATAATTGTCTTGCCATCGACAATAAAAACACCTTGATCATATAGCTTCATTTTGACACCTCCAAATTGTATACAATTATACTATACGCATATCTTATACGAAAGCAGTATTGATGTCCATTGTTTTGTTTTGGAATATGAAAAAAGACCTGTTGAGGCAGGTCTAAGAATTCAGTTCTTCCCATTCTTCCATAAGGTCTTCTAGTTTTTGATTGTCTTCTTCGATTTCTTTTGTGAGATCATTGTAACGCTGATAGTCATTGAGGACATCTTCGCTATTGAGTGATTCAGTCTTATGGTTGATCTCTTCTTCAAGCTGGGAAATTTCTCTTTCTAGAGATTTGATTTTATTTTTCGTTTTACGATCCATCGCAAGCTCTGTTTTGATTTGGGCAGACTGATCATTTTTGATGATTTCTTTGTGATCGACACGATGTTCGAGATAGTAGGCATAATCGCCTTTATATTCCGTAATGCCATGTTCTGACATGTCGAGAATACGGGTCGCAATCTTGTTGATGAAATAACGGTCGTGGGAGATAAAGAGAATAGTGCCTGGGAAATCAAGCAGGGCATCTTCTAGAACTTCCTTGGACTGTATATCAAGGTGGTTTGTTGGCTCATCTAAGATTAAGAAGTTATCTTTGTGAAGTAAGAGCTTCATGAGGACAATACGTCCTTTTTCACCACCTGATAAGACATCAATGGTCTTAAAGACATCATCACCTTTAAATAAGAATGTGGCACAGATATTACGTATCTCTGTATTATTCATTTGGGGATAACTGTCATGAATTTCATCAAAGATGGTATTGGCTGGATTAAGAGACATTTGTTCCTGATCATAGTAACCAATCATCACCTTCACTCCAATCTTAATCTTACCAGCTGTAGGATGGTAGTCATTGAGAATAAGATGGAAGAGGGTTGTCTTGCCGATACCATTAGGCCCAAGTAAGCCAACACGTTCATTCTTTTTGATATCAAAAGAAATATGATCAAATAAAGGATGATCAAAAGCCATTGCCAGATCAGTGACTTTCAGGACATCAAAACCACTTTCAACTTCTGGTGAGAATTGTAAGCGGATATTGGCAGGAAGGGCTTCTGGTCGTTCAAGATGTTCCATCTTAGCCAGTGCTTTTTCTTTACTTTCAGCACGTTTGATACTCTTTTCACGATTGAAGGCTTTCAAGGTATCAATGGATTCCTGCATGCGCTTGATTTCTCTCTGGTTATTCAAATAATGCTTCAGTTCAACATCACGATTATGCTTCTTAATGCGAGCATATTCTTCATAATGACATTTATAGATTGTTGAACGGCCATTCTCAATTTCCATAATGCTTGTTGTAACCTGGTCAATAAAGTAACGGTCATGCGATACAACAATCACTGCCTTATCATAATTCTTAAGATAGCCTTCTAGCCATTCGATGCTTTCAAGATCGAGATGGTTTGTTGGTTCATCAAGAAGTAATAAGTCGGGTTCACTTAAAAGCAATTGTCCAAGGGCTATTCTTGTCTTCTGGCCCCCTGAGAGTATGCCCATAGGTTTATGCCACATCGTTTCATCAAAACCTAAGCCATTAAGAATACCTTTAATATTGGATTCCATGGCATAGCCACCTTCATCATTAAAGCGTGCTTGCAGCTTATCATATTCATTCATGATTGTCTCTAAATGATCAATATCACCCATCTGCATTTCAAGTTCACGCATGCGTTTTTCAATTTGTATTAAGTTTTCAAAAGGCTCTTCTAAAGTTTCATAAATACCTTTGTCTAAGTCAAAACGATGTTCCTGGGATAAGTAACCTATTTTAACATCATTGGGGATGCTTAAACTGCCACTATCATAAGATTCATTATTCTGAATAATACGTAATAGTGTTGATTTACCAGCTCCGTTGACACCAATGATGGCCATCTTATCATGGTCATCCATCATAAAAGTAATATCCTTTAAAACATCTTTTCCATCAAAGGTCTTTGTAAGAGAAGAACAACTTATAATCATTTCTCATCACCGTCAGTAATCATAACATAAATAGGTGTACACTTCCTATGTTTTTCTTCTTTATCACTTTTTCTGTAAAGAATAAGAAAATTTTTGTCTTTATTGTGAAATCTTTCGCATGTAAGAAAAAGGTATGATAAAATGGGCATAAAGTAAATTAAGGAAGGGTAATTATATGAGTAGACTTTCTATTGTGACAAAAGACCGTGCTGAAGAAACGGTCGAAGAACTCTACAAAGATCTTGAGCGACGCATACAGGCCTCGCAACCAGGTCTTTGTCCTGTTGATTTAGCGGCTTCATTTCTCAATATGTGCCACGCACAGTCATGTGGGAAATGTACGCCATGTCGTGTTGGTTTGGGACAGCTTGAATCACTTATTCACCAAGTCTTAGATGGTGATGCCAGTGAAACAACACTGAAGCTTATTGAGACCACAGCCCAGTCCATCTATACGACTGCTGATTGTGCCATTGGTTCAGAAGCAGCCCGCATGGTCTTAAAGGGTGTTCGTGGCTTTAGAGATGATTATTTGGAACATATTCATCATGGACGTTGCCTGAATGTCCAGAATCAGCCTGTTCCATGTGTGGCTCAATGTCCAGCCCATGTTGATATCCCAGGCTATATTTCATTAGTGCATGATGGTCGTTATAATGATGCCGTCCAGCTTATTCGTAAAGATAATCCATTCCCATCAGTATGTGGACTAATTTGTGAACATCCATGTGAAGTACGTTGTCGTCGTACGATGGTGGATGATCCTATTAATATTCGTGGCTTAAAGCGTTTTGCCTGTGACCATGAAGATCACCTTCCTACCTTTAAGAAATATGATGCGACAAATAAGAAAGTCGCTATTATTGGTGGTGGACCTAGTGGTTTGTCAGCAGCATTCTATTTAAGCATCATGGGTCATGATGTCACGGTATTTGAACAGCGGCATCGTTTAGGTGGGATGTTGCGCTATGGCATTCCAGCCTATCGTTTACCTCGTGAAGCCTTGGATCATGAAATTGATGTTCTTAAAACAACGGGCTTTAAGACAAAGACGGATATTTCAATCGGCAAAGACATATCTTTAGCTGAACTTGATCAAAACTTTGATGCCCTCTATGTTTCTATTGGTGCCCATAATGATCGTAAAATTGGTATTGAAGGTGAGGATGCCAATGGTGTTATGAGTGCTGTAGAAATGTTGAGAGAAATTGGGGATGAACATATGCCTGATTTCACGAATCAACGTATTTGTGTCATTGGTGGTGGCAATGTCGCAATGGACGTTGCACGCTCATCAATTCGCTTGGGGGCAAAATCAGTACAGATTATTTATCGTCGCCGTCAGATTGATATGACAGCCTTGCCAGAAGAAGTCGAAGGGGCAATTGCGGATGGTTGTGAAATCATGGAACTCTATGCGCCTGGACGCATTGAAAAAGATGCCGACAATAATGTCACTGCCTTTATTGCCGTGCCACAAATTGTTGGTGCTATTAAATGGGGTCGTCCAACACCGGTTAAAGCTCATCAGGAAGAAGTGCGTATTCCATGCGATAAAGTCATTGTCGCGATCGGTCAAGGTATTGATTCCCAAAGCTTTGGTGATTTTGGTATTCCAATTGAAAGAGGTCGTTTGCAGGCTTTTGATACAAGTGAAGTCAAAAACAAGGCTGGTATCTTTGCCGGAGGTGACTGCGTCACTGGTCCAGCAACGGTTATTAGAGCGATTGCCGCAGGTAAGGTGGCTGCTGCCAATATTGATGAATATTTAGGCTATGAACATGAAATTAATTCCTCAGTTGATATTCCGCGTATTCGCTTTGATGATCATCAGCCATGTGGTCGTGTCAATATGAAAGAACGTCCAGCCTCAGAGCGTATTCATGACTTTAAGCTGATGGAATGTGGCATGAGTGAAGAAGAGGCATTGCAGGAATCAAGCCGCTGTCTTCATTGTGATCACTTCGGCTATGGAATTTTTAAGGGAGGCCGTGAAGCAAAATGGTAAATAATGTAAGAATATGGATTGATGGCCATAGTTATCATGTGCCAGAAAGAACGACAATCTTAGATGCTGCCAAGATGGCAGGAATTCAGATTCCTACTCTTTGTTATTGGAAGGGGCTTAATGAAATCGGCGCATGCCGTGTCTGTGTTGTTGAGGTAGAAGGCTATGAACGCCTCTTTACTGCCTGCAATAATACTGTTGATGAAGGCATGGTGATCTGGACGAATTCGAAAAAAGTTCGAGAAGCACGTATTGTCAATGTGCAGCTCATTCTCTCCCAGCATTATGCCAACTGTACAATGTGTACACGTTCGGGCAACTGTTCACTTCAGAAAGTGGCCAATGACTTAGGCATTATGGATAGCCCTTATGAAAAAGACATCCCTGCACAAAAGGGTAATCCCAACTTCCCGCTCATTCGTGATTATAGAAAATGTATAAAATGTATGCGTTGTATTCAGGTTTGTGACAAGATTCAGAATTCTCATATCTGGGATGTTGTCAATACGGGTTCACGAACAACCGTAGATGTGCGTGATGTCTATTCGCTTGAAGATTCTAAATGTGCACTATGTGGTCAGTGTATTACCCATTGTCCGGTGAATGCTTTACATGAGCGTGATGACACAGATCGTGTTTATGAAGCTATTGATGATCCAAAGAAGGTTGTTATTGCCCAAATTGCGCCATCTATTCGTACAGCCTGGGGTGAAGAATTTGGTTTATCACCTGAGGTTGCGACGGTGGAACGCTTAGCTGAAGCCTTGCATATGATTGGCTTTGATTTTATTCTAGATACAGACTTTTCTGCCGATCTGACGATTATGGAAGAAGCTAGTGAATTTTTAGATCACTTACAACATCCTGCTGATCATCAATTCCCAATGTTTACTTCATGTTGTCCTGGCTGGGTACGCTTTGTGAAGGCTCACTATCCAGAATTTGTCGACCAGCTTTCAACTTCCAAATCACCGCAGCAGATGTTTGGGGCAATTGCGAAGTCTTATTATGCAAAGCTATTGCAGGTGGATCCTGAAAATATCTATAGTGTTTCCATCATGCCTTGTCTTGCGAAAAAGCAGGAATGTGATATTCCAGTTATGAATGATGCCTGTGGTGATCCTGATGTTGATGTTGTCTTAACGACAAGAGAAGTGAACCGGATGATTCGCCGTGCCTATATCATTCCTAGTGAAATCAAGGAACGTGCCCTGGATATGCCTTTAGGACTTGGTTCTGGAGCTGGTAATATCTTTGGGGCAACAGGTGGTGTGATGGAAGCTGCTTTACGTACAGCCTATCATTTTGCGACTGGTCATAATCCTGATCCTGATGCCTTCAAAGAAGTACGTGGCATGGAAGGCTGGAAAGAAGAAATCTTCGATATCGAAGGCATAAGTGTCAAAGTAGCTGTCGCTAATGGCTTAGGCAATGCCTCAAGACTGCTTGATGCGCTTAAAGCTGGAAAGGTGCAATATGACTTTGTCGAAGTTATGGCTTGCCCTGGTGGATGTGTTGGTGGTGGCGGTCAGCCTATTCATGATGGTAAGTTTGAAGCACCAGAACGTGCTGATGTCCTCTATCGTCAGGATGCCAAGAATGTCATTCGTTTCTCCCATGAAAATCCATCCATCAAAGAGGTTTATCAAGAATTCTTAGGCCAGCCTAATAGTGAAAAAGCCCATCACTTATTACATACTGATCATCATGCCTGGAAAATGCCTGGTGAGAAATAAGTTTTTCTAAGTCAAAGAAGCAATGTTTCTTTGACTTTTTCTTTTGAGGTGTTAGGCGTGTTAATGAGAAAAGAGTATGGTATAATGAAAAAGCTTACAAAAAAGCATCAAGGAAGGAGTTGTCACTATGCTGAAAATCGCTATTTATGGCAAAGGTGGTATCGGTAAATCAACCATGACAAGTCACTTGTCTGCCGCATTCGCAACACTGGGCAAAAGAGTGATTCAGATTGGCTGTGATCCTAAAGCTGATTCGACCATCAGTCTGCTTCATGGCGAGCCATTAAAGCCCGTTATGGAATATTTGCGTGAAGATCAGGAACCACAATCGATTGAAGAAATCTCTAAAGTGGGATTTGGCAATATTTTATGTATTGAAACAGGAGGACCAACACCAGGACTTGGTTGTGCTGGAAGGGGCATTATTGCCACTTTTAATTTGTTGGAAGACTTGGATTTGTTTGAAGAATATCAACCTGATGTGGTGATGTATGATGTCTTGGGTGATGTGGTCTGTGGTGGTTTTGCGGCACCTATTAGAGAAGGTTATGCGAAAGATGTCATCATTGTTACTAGTGGCGAAAAGATGGCTCTTTATGCCGCTAATAATATCCAAAGTGCGGTCAAGAATTTTGCTGATCGAGGCTATGCGCAGGTTAAGGGTATCTTGTTGAATCATCGTAATGTCGAAAATGAAACAGAAAAGGTGGAAGCTTTTGCGAAAGAACATGATTTAAAGATTATTGGGGACATTCCACGCAGTAATGATATCAATCGTTATGAAGAAATGGGCATGACAACGATTGAAGGGGATATCAATCTTGAAGTGAGTCAGAAATTTCTAGAACTGGCAAAGAAGTTGTTGGAAGATGAAAGCTAAATATTTTAAAGCCAGTGAGCTTGCGGATAGACAAGATATCCCAGAAATCTTCCAAACCAATCATCATCTTATCTATTCCTCACCAGCCACATTAGCCTATAATTCCCCAGGTGCCCAGGGCTTTGGTGTCAAGCGTGCAGGACTGAGTGTTCCTGAAAGTGTGATGCTGATTGTTTCCCCAGGATGCTGTGGGCGCAATACGTCCGCTATTACGACAAATGATCATTATCAACATCGCTATTTCTATTATCTGATGGATGAAACGGATATCGTCACAGGACGGCATCTTGCCCATATTCCCCAGGCTGTCAAGGAAGTTGTTGAAAGTCTTGCAGTCAAGCCTAAAGTTGTGATGATTTGTATTACCTGTGTTGATGCGCTTCTAGGAACGGATATGGAAAGAGTATGCCGAAAATGTGAAGAACAGGTACCTGGCGTGAAAGTCAAGCCTTGTTATATGTATGCTTTGACAAGAGAAGGTCGAAAACCACCAATGGTTCATGTCAGAGAGTCCATCTATTCTTTATTAGAAAAGAAAAAGCGCTATGCACGTCATGTGAATTTACTAGGCTTCTTTGCGCCATTAAATGATCAAAGTGAGCTTTATCGCTATTTAAGACAACTCGGTCTGACAAAAATTAATGAAATTTCGAGAATGCAATATTATGAAGAATTTGAAGAAATGGCTGCTGCCAATTTCAATCTCATTCTTCATCCTGAAGCACGCGCCGCGGCAAGTGATTTAGAAGAACGTTTAGGCATTGGCTCTATTGAACTCTCACGCTTCTATGATCTAGAAAGCATCCACCGACAATATCAAGCTTTCTTCAAGGTCTTTCAAAAAGAAATCGATGACCAGCCGGATTACCAAAATGCCCTTCAAGCCTATAATAGCTTACCTCATACATTACATTTTGCGATTGGTGAAACCCTTAATGCCGATAGCTTTGAACTTGCTTATGCTTTGTTGAAACAAGGATTCCATGTTTCAGCTATATATGCCACATATGGCACACATGCAACCTATTATATGAAAGAGATTGCGAAGATCTCGCCGGATACAAGAATCTACTGCAATAATGAGCCAAGCATGCTTTATTATGATATGTCCGATATCACTGTTGATATCACATTAGGCAAAGATGCAGCTTACTACCATCCTCATGCCAAGCATGTCTTCTTCAACGAAGATCTTCAGCCCTATGGCTATCAAGGTGTAATTGACCTATGTACAAAGATTGGAGGCGTACTATGAAAGGACTTAGAAAATATTTGACTCCCTTTGCCCCCGACCAATCAGGTGCTGTCAGTGTGCTTTATGAGCTTGGTGGTCTGACGATTATTATTGATGCTGGTGGCTGTACAGGTAATGTCTGCGGGTTTGATGAGCCACGTTGGTTCGATCAACGTTCAGCCATCTTCTCGGCAGGACTACGTGATATGGATGCGATTCTTGGCAGGGATGATGCTTTGATTGAGAAGATTGTTGATATAAGTGATGAATTTTCGGCTAACTTTATTGCCTTAGTGGGAACACCGGTACCTGCGGTCATCGCAACCGACTATCAGGGAATTTGTCATATTCTTGAGAAGAAAATACATAAACCTGTCATCTATGTTCCGACAACGGGCGTAGGCTTATATGATGAAGGCATGGAGATGGCTTACTTGGCTTTATTCGATAAATTTGCGAATAATAAACCGACAAAGCAGACAGAAGCAATTCTTGGAGTTACTCCTTTAGATTTTTCACAAACATTCTCTATGCCTACCTTCAATCAGTTTGAAGATTTTGATACTGTTGGTTCATTAAAAAAGCTTTATGTAGCAACACCAGCTGCCTTGAAAGTCGCCAAACGACTACAGCGTCGTTATCATATTGATTATGAAGTTGGTATTCCTGGATTGTCTATTGATATTCATGATGCACATCATATTCTTTTTATTGGCCAGCAGGTTATTGGTCATACACTAAGACAACAGCTCTCTATTCCTTTTGATATTGCTTCATTCTTTATGATGAAGCCAACCTTAAGAGAAAAGGGTGATGTCCATCTTATTGAGGAAGACGATTTGATTGAACTTGTAAAAAAGAATGATTATGATTTGATTATTGGTGATCCTGTTTTCAAGGACATGCTTCAAGACTACCACGGGCAATATCTTGAAATGACTCATTTTGCGGTATCAGGAAGGCGTGATTTTTCATGACAACAGAATGTTTACGAGTCTTTGGCATTGTTCAGGGTGTTGGCTTTCGTCCAACTGTTGCCAGACATGCTTCAACGTGTCAAATCAAAGGCACAGTATCGAATAAAGGCCCCTATGTTGAAATCTATGCTCAGGGGAGTGAAGAACAGGTTGCTCATTTCAAGGAACTTCTAGAAAAAAAGCCTCCCCAGCGTTCAACAATTCTCAAAATCACAAGTCAGAAAGTCATTGCCCCAATCTTCGAAGACTTTCAAATTATCCAAAGTGAAAAGACCAAGGGAGAAATCTTCATCTCTCCCGATATTGCCACATGTGAAACTTGCCGAAAGGAACTCTATGATCCAAGTAATCGTCGTTATCTTCATCCCTTCATTAACTGTACATCATGCGGTCCTCGTTTAACGATTCTTGAAGGCTTGCCCTATGATCGAGAACGTACCAGCATGAAAGAATTTCCAATGTGTCCAGCTTGTGAAAAGGAATATCATGATCCTGTAAGCCGACGTTATGATGCCCAGCCAGTCTGCTGCAATGATTGCGGGCCTGAAGTCTATTTACTAGATGAAGATATCAAGGGCCATGAAGCCATCAGTCGTGTACGACAATTGTTACATGATGGCAAGATTGTGGCTGTGAAAGGTATTGGTGGTTATCATCTTGCGGTTGATGCGACAAATGAAGAAGCTGTCAGAAGATTGCGTGAGCGCAAGCATCGTCCTTTCAAGCCCTTCGCGGTCATGGCTAAAGATATGGCTGTCGTAGAACGTGAATGCATGGTGGAAAATGAAATAGTGAGAGATTTACTGACAGGACATCAGAAGCCCATCATTCTCCTGCCTAAAAAAGCGGGCCATATTGCCAATAGTGTTGCGCCGGATAATCCTAAGATTGGCATCATGTTACCTTATGCGCCATTACAGATGTTGCTTTTTGATTATGATGATGGCATAAAGATGCCCGATGTCTTAGTGATGACAAGTGCTAACGATTCAGGAGCACCCATTACCCGTGATGAAGAAGGTGCCCGTAAAGAACTTGTTGGGCTATGTGATGCCATTCTCTCCCATAATCGTAAAATACGTGTACGTTGTGATGATAGTGTTGTGGATTTCTATCAAGGCGAGCCTTATATGATCAGGCGTTCAAGGGGATATGCCCCTTTACCGATTATGACAACACATCCCTATCAGGGACATGTGATTGGGATTGGTGGGGAGTTGAAGAATACATTCTGTATTGGTCGTGATAACTTATTCTATCCTTCAGCCTATATTGGTGATTTAGGGGATATTCGTAGTGTTGAAGCACTCAAGGAATCATTGAAGCTGATGTCTTCGCTTTTAGAAGTGGAGCCACAAATTGTCTGTCATGACCTTCATCCCCGCTATAATGCGACCATGGTTGCTAAAGAGATGGGTATCAGAAGTGTGGGCATTCAACATCATTATGCTCATATTCTTTCCTGCATGGCGGAAAATGACTGGCATGATCAAGTTATTGGTGTGTCCTTTGATGGAACAGGTTATGGGCTAGATGGTTCGATATGGGGTGGAGAGATTCTTGTCTGTGACTTGGACGGGTTTAAGCGTGAGGCAAGTATTGCGCCTTTCTTGCAGATTGGTGGTGACTTGTCTGCTAAGGAAGGATGGCGTATTGCCGCTTCAATGATCTATGATCTCTTTGAGGATGGCGAAGATGTGATTGCCCAGTTAGCCCTTTGTGACAAACAAAATGCCCATGTCTTAAAAGTCATGCATGATAAACAATTAAATGCCATCAAATCGACAAGTGCTGGTCGTTTATTTGATGGGGTTAGTGCTATTTTGAACTTAACACTCACATCTTCTTTTGAAGGTGAAGCAGCGACACGATTACAATATGAAGCTGCTAAAGCTCAGCATGTCATCAAGACAAAGAACTGGACATCTTCACAATCAAACATCCTTCCAACTAATCAGCTTGTCAAAGATATTGTGGAAAGAAGACTGCGTCATGAAAATGTCGCTGATCTTGCTTATTATTTTCATCAAGAACTTGCCCATATGATTGTTGAGAGTGTGAGTAGAGTACATCAAGAAACTGGAATTGAGACAGTAGCTTTAAGTGGCGGTGTTTTCCAAAATACATTATTACTAGAGCTATGTGAAAAAGGCTTAAAAGAAAAAAATCTCCAAGTGATCAGACATCACTTGATTCCACCTAATGATGGTGGTCTATGTGTGGGACAGGCTCTCTATGCGAGTCGTCTTTTTGAAAAAGAAAAGAGGTAATCAATATGTGTGTAGGTATTAGCGCAAAAGTTATTCAGATGAAAGGTGATGTTGCGATTGTTGATGCAACAGGGGCAAAACGTTCTGTTTCAGCCGAACTTTTGGATGATTTAAAGCCAGGTGATTATGTCATGGTGCATGCAGGAGCAGCGATTGCCAAGATTACTGATGATGACGAAAATGAATCAAAGAATTTAATGGAGGAACTGTTAGGTGAATAAGGAAGCATTAGAGATTATTCAAAGCTATCAGGGATCTCAAATACGTATTATGGAAGTATGTGGGACACATACACATGAAATCTTTAAGCTTGGTATTCGCAACATTCTTCCTGATACCATTGATCTTATTTCTGGTCCAGGCTGTCCTGTTTGTGTGACACCCATTGATTTTATTGATGAAGCGGTGATGTTGGCACTTGAGAAGGGCTGTACGATTACGACATTTGGTGATTTAGTACGTGTACCAGGGACAAAACTTTCATTAGCTCAGGCTCGAGCTAGAGGCGCTAAGGTCAAGGTTGTCTACTCACCTCTTGACGGGGTTGAATATGCGAAAAAGCATCAGGATGAACAGGTTGTTTTCTTATCCATTGGCTTTGAAACAACAACTCCAAGTGATGTGCTAACTATCAAGGAAGCAAAAAATCTCACCAATTTCTCATTATTGACAGCCAATAAGACGATGCCGATGGCTTATGAAGCAATGAAAGATTCCTGTGATGCCTTTCTCTATCCTGGTCATGTTCATGCGATTATTGGCACAAAGATCTGTGAAGAGCTTAGAGACAAGGATGGTGTGAGCGGTGTCGTGGCAGGCTTTACAGCTAGTGAATTACTTACAGCGATTGCCATCATTGTCAAAAAAGTCCAGCAGGGAAAACCGTTCTTTGTGAATGCCTATCCTCGTGTTGTCAAAAGCGAAGGCTCAAAAAAAGCTCAAGATATTATTAAAACTTATATGGAACCATGTGATGCTTCATGGCGTGGGATTGGCAAGATTGCCCATTCCGGCTTACAGCTTAAAGAAGCCTACAAAGCTTACGATGCACGTAAAGTTTATGATCTACCTGTCATTAAAGGAAAGGACAATCCAGCCTGTCGTTGTGGTGAGGTACTACGTGGGGCATGTAAGCCATATGATTGTCCAGTCTTTGGTAAGGGCTGTACACCGGATCATCCGATCGGTGCTTGCATGGTTTCTAGCGAAGGCACTTGTTCGGCATATTATCTCTATGGAGGATTAAAGGAATGGAAAAAGTAACATTAGCACATGGTTCAGGAGGTCAGGCGACAGCTGAACTTATTGATAAGGTTTTTAAGCATCATCTCAATAATGAATATTTTACAGCGGATGATGCATCCGTATTGCCCAATCCACAAACAACATTGGCAATGAGTACGGATGGATTTATTGTTTCTCCACCATTCTTTAATGGGGGAAATATTGGCAAGCTTTCCATCTGTGGTACAGTCAATGACTTAGCCTGCATGGGCGCTAAGCCACTCTATATGACATGTGCCTTTGTGATTGAAGAGGGCTTTGATATGAACAAACTTGAAGAGATTGTGGCTTCAATGGAAAAGTGTGCGAAAGAAGTTGGTGTCAAGATTGTAGCAGGAGATACAAAGGTAGCAGGAAAAGGCCAGGTTGACCAGGTCTTTATTACAACAACCGGTGTTGGGGCTATTAAGGAAGGCATTAAGACATCAGGCGCTTATGCGAAGGCTGGTGATGCGATTATTGTCACTGGTGATATTGGCAGACATGGCACATGCATACTTTTAGAGCGTGATGATTATGGTATTGAGGCCAATGTGAGCAGTGATTGCGCACCTTTATGGAATGCCGTTGATGCCTTGACAGAAAAAGTCAAAGATGTCCATGTCATTCGTGATGCCACAAGAGGTGGTGTTGGCACAGTGCTTTATGAAATCGCTAGAGAAGCCAATGTTGGAATCAAGCTTGAAAACAAGAATATTCCTGTTGCCAAAGAAGTCAGAGGTGTCACAGGTATGCTTGGCCTTGATCCTCTCTATTTAGCTTGTGAAGGACGCATGGTGATTGTCGTTCCTGGCGACAAAGCTGATCAGACATTGGCAATTCTCCATCAATGCAAGCATACAGAAAAGGCTGCACTGATTGGCTATGTCACTGATGAACATCCGGGTCATGTCACGATCACTACAGAAATCGGCAGTGAGACACTCTTGCCTCCACCGGGCAACGAACTCTTGCCTAGAATATGTTAGGGAGAGATTGTATGAAAATGTCCTTGCCTATTTCTCAGGCACAATATCCTAATCCCTTTACCATTGGTTTAGAATTTAATCCGCCTGTTCATGAAACATGGAATATTGTTCATATTGGTATGCAGGTGCCTGAAAGCATACAGATCTATATCTGTGCTGATAATTGTTTGCGTGGGGTTGTGATGACTGCTGCGGAAATGAATGCGATGGATCGTTTTATTGGCATTACGATCGAAGAACGTGATATTTTTGATGGACATTTAGAAGATCAGATGATTGAAACCATCACCTATGCCTTAAACAAACGCCAACACTTACCACCAGTCGCCATCATCTTTCCAGTCTGCCTTCATAAATTTCTTTCGGTTGACTTAAATTATGTCTATAAGAAACTCAGAGCTACTTTTCCAACAGTTGTCTTTGTCGAGGCCTATATGGATCCACTCTCCCAAAAAGAAGGTCTTGCCCCTGATCAAAGACTACGTAAAGTCATGTATGACAGTATTCAGCCTTTAGCACAGGATGATTCAATCGCGTTACTTGGCTTGGAAGTAACCCATACTTATGAAACAAGTGATCTTGTCGCAATAGCTACAGATCATCAAATGAAAGTACATCAGCTTCAAGATATGAACTATCAGGATTTCTTGAATTTAGGTCATGCGAAAATGCATATTTGTACAAATCCAGCTGGTGATTATGGTATTCAAGCCTTATCAAAAAGATTGAACGCCCATTATCTCTATCTCTCTCCTTGTTTTGATTATGAGTCGATTCAAGATGAAATTGATTGTTTTTGTGATGAGCTCAATATTTCACATGTTGATCATCACAAAAGAAGAGAGGCATGTGAAGAAGCCTTCAGCCATTTAAAGCAAGTCATTGGAGAGAAAGTGATTGCGATTGACTTTGTGGCAACACCGCGGCCACTTAATCTTGCCCGTGTTCTTTTAGAACATGGCTTTCATGTGAAATGTGTCTATCTTGATACCATCTTTCCTGAAGAAAAAGAAGACTTTCTCTTTCTTCAAAAACAGTTTCCAGACTTAGAGCTCATTCCTACTATTCATGCGAATATGCGTTTTGAAATGGGTGAGGGGGAGAGTTTAGCTATTGGTCCTAAAGCTGCCTATTTTGAGAATACGAAACATTTTGTGAATATCATTGAAGGAGGAGGATTCTTTGGCTATCGTGGCTTATTAAGTATGCTTAAGGCCATTGAAGAAGCGTATTATACTACAAAAGATCCTGCCCTCATTGTGCCACAAAAAGGATTAGGATGTGAGTGTTTATTATGAGATGTGTCTATAACCGTTTGCCTGTTTATACAGGGGATATATCCGGTGTTGCTTCTGCCCTTTATGAGTTAGGAGGGCTTATTGTCATTCATGATCCAAGTGGATGTAATTCGACCTACAATACCCATGATGAAGTGCGCTGGTATCAGAATGCATCACGTATATATATATCTGGCTTAAAGGAATCCGATGCCATTATGGGCAATGATGCTAAATTTATTGATGATATTGTCCAGGTTGCCTTAGATCAGCATCCAAACTTTATTGCCTTAGCTAACTCACCCATTCCCTATCTCAATGCGACAGACTTTAGTGCCATCTGCAAGAAGCTTGAAGAGATTCTTGATATACCAGCTTTCTATATTCCCACTAATGCCATGCATGATTATACCCATGGTATTGCCTTAGCCTTTAAAGCACTTGCTTCACGCTTGCCTTTTGAAAACTATGCTCCTACAAAGAAAGCTATCAATATTCTAGGTGTTACCCCTTTGGACTATACCCCTCGTGAGACAACAACTCTTCTTAAAGACATCTTTCATGATTATGAAGTGCTCTCTATCTGGGCAAGGGATACAAGCTTAAAAGAACTTCAAAGAGCTGCATCAGCCCATGTCAATGTTGTTGTATCTTCATCAGGATTGCGCTTAGCTCAATACTTTGAAAGAACATATCATATTCCCTATGTCTTAGGGAGTCCGATAGGTGATTTTAAGAATGTACTCTTTAAAGCTATCGAAGAAGCAATGACAACAGGAAAGTCACAAAATCCTCTTCTTAATAAAGAAGTGAGTGATGAACATATCATTATTGGTGATGCCATTATTGGTCATTCTTTAGGCAATGCTCTATACACATCGTATAAAATGATTACCCCTTTAGAAGAATCTAAGCGTATAATAAGAACAAGGGATCTTGCGAGTAAAGATGAAGAAGAAATCGAACAGGCACTAAGAAAGGCACAAACAATTATTGGTGATCCAATGTATCAAGCTCTTACTTCAACACCTGTTAGAGCACTACCACATTTGGCTTTTAGTGGACGTCTTTATCTTAAAAACATGCCCAATATCTTAAAAGGGGGGATTTTAGATGAGTTTAAATAGTACACCTTCAAGTGAACGTATTCATATTGGTCTTTTTGGTAAGCGTAATGCCGGGAAGTCATCCCTAATTAATGCCATTACGAACCAGGACTTAGCCATTGTCTCCAATATGAAAGGCACAACAACCGATCCTGTTATGAAAGCTATGGAGCTCTTGCCTTTAGGACCTGTTGTCTTTATTGACACAGCTGGTCTTGATGATACGGGTGAACTTGGTGAAAAACGTGTAGAAAAAGCCAAGAAGATGCTGCATAAGACGGATATCGCTTTATTAGTGATCGATCGACAAGAAGGCATGGATGAAGTTGATGAGGAGGTCTTAGAGCTCATTAAGAGTCTCCATATTCCTTATCTTGTTGTCTATAATAAATGCGATCTCAGTCATTTTGACAAAGAAACAAAGGATACGATTTATGTCTCTTCAAAGACAAAAGAACATATCAAGGAACTCAAAGATAAAATTGCTTCACTCAAACCAGAAAAAGATCAACGAGCACTAGCTCATGACTTAGTACCATCCGGTTCAATAGTCGTATTGGTGATTCCAATTGATGCTTCAGCACCTAAAGGACGCTTAATTCTCCCACAACAACAAGTTATTCGTGATTTACTTGATGATGGTGATATTCCTGTTGTTTGTCGGGAGAGTGAGCTAGAAAAGACATTAAAGAAAATTGAAAAGCCAGCTCTTGTCATTACAGATTCACAAGCCTTTGCCTATGTATCTAAAGTTGTCCCAGATGATATCCCATTGACATCATTTTCCATTCTCATGGCCCGCTATAAAGGGGCTCTTCATGTCACATATCATGGCATTAAGTCCATCGATCAGCTTCAGGATGGAGACCATGTCTTGATTAGTGAAGGCTGTACACATCATCGTACATGCAAGGATATAGGAACGGTGAAAATCCCGAACTGGCTTAAAAACTACACAGGAAAAGATCTCATTATTGAAACAAGTTCAGGCTTTAGCTTCCCAAGTGACTTATCTGCCTATAAAATGATTATTCATTGTGGTGGCTGTATGTTGAACGAAAGAGAAGTAGTTCATCGCATGGAAGAAGCTGTTAAACAAGGTGTGCCAATCACCAATTATGGTATGGCTATTGCCTATATGAATGGAATTCTTGATCGTTCAATGCAGATTATTAAGGATAATGACAATGAATAATAAAGAACTTATTGATCTCTTAAGACAATCCCAACACTTAGATCATGATGGTTACAAACAATTATTAACTTCTTTGACGAAGGAAGATGAAGATTATCTTTATAAGAATGCCTGTGCCGTGCGTGAAGAGGTTTATGGCAAAGATGTTTATTTGCGAGGTCTGATTGAGTTCAGCAATTACTGCAAGAATAATTGTTTCTATTGTGGGATACGCAAAGATAACTTAAAGGCTGAACGTTATCGCTTGACCCCAGGTGATATTGTTGCCTGTGCAGAGAAAGGCTATCAGCTAGGCTTTCGTACAGTCGTCCTACAAAGTGGCGAAGATATGTGGTTTAGTGATGAGATGATTTGTGAGATTGTCAAAGCCATCAAAGCTCTTCATCCCGATATGGCCATTACGCTTTCAATTGGCGAAAAAGAGAAGGACTCCTACCGCAAATACTTTGAAGCTGGGGCAGAACGTTATCTCTTACGCCAGGAAACAAGCAATCCTGAGCACTATCGTCAGCTTCATCCTAAAGAATTATCGATTGCCCATCGCAAACAATGCCTGCAAGATTTAAAGGATATTGGTTATCAGGTGGGATGTGGAATTATGGTAGGTACACCGGGACAGACTTATGATCATATTATTGAAGATCTTATCTATATGAAAGACTTCAATCCCCACATGGTTGGGATTGGTCCCTTTATTCCTCATGCCGATACACCATTTAAAGATGAACCACGAGGAACACTTGAAGATACCTTGCATTTATTAGGCATCATTCGCTTGATGCTACCCCATTGCCTGCTTCCAGCAACAACAGCACTTGGCACAATTGATCCTCTAGGCAGAGAAAAGGGACTTCTTGCCGGAGCTAATGTTGTTATGCCTAATTTGTCACCACGTGGTGTCAGAAGCAAGTATATGCTTTATGATGGCAAGATCTGTACAGGTGAGGAAGCGGCTGAATGTCATGCCTGTATGGAAAGAAGAATTAAACGCACGGGCTATGAAGTTGTTGAAGCACGAGGAGATTATCGTTAGAAGAAGTGAATGATCACTTCTTTTTTGATATTCACAAGATTAGGACGTGCTAAACGAATGACTTGTGTTATAATATCTTTAACTAAAAGAAAAGGGTTACAAATTGAGGAGGAAATGTGTGTATGAAAGGTGTACCAACCCCAAAATCCAAAATTCGTCATATGATTTTTACAGAAATAGCGCGTTTAGCTTATGAAGGCGGCGGACCTGAAAAGCTCGAAGAACTTCCCTATAAGATTATTCCCGGGGAAATAGAAACCTATCGTGATAGTATCTTTGTCGAAAGAGCGATTGTTTCGGAACGTTTACGTGTTGCGATGGGACTCTCACTACGTCCTATTAGTGAATATAAATCGATTAGTGATGGTGTGGATGAAAGTATGATTGATGAAAAATACTATGAACCACCACTTATTGATATCATTAAATTTGCCTGTCACAAATGTCCAGAGAAACGTGTCATTGTCACAGATTGTTGTCAGGGATGTCTTGAACATCCCTGTCAGGAAGTTTGTCCTAAAGGGGCTATTTCGATGGTGGATGGCAAGTCTTATATTGATCAGTCTAAATGTATTAAATGTGGACTTTGTATGAAAGCTTGTCCATACAATGCCATCATCAAGCAGGAGCGTCCATGTGTTGCCGCATGTGGTGTCAATGCCATTGGCAAAGATGAATATGGTCGTGCTGATATTGATCAGAGTAAATGTGTGGCTTGTGGGATGTGCTTAGTAAGCTGTCCATTTGCGGCTATTGTCGACAAGGGACAGATTTATCAAACAATCAAAGCCATCACAAATAAAGAGAATGTCTATGCGATTGTTGCACCAGCAATTGCTGGTCAGTTTGGGCCAAACTTAACACCGGAGAAAATGCGTGGAGCTTTCCAGGCTTTAGGCTTTACGGATGTTCTTGAAGTAGCGATGGGTGCTGACTTATGTACAATCGAAGAAGCCCAGGACTTCATTGATGAAGTTCCATCAAAGCTTAAATTCATGGGCACATCATGTTGCCCAGCATGGTCTAAGATGGCTAAACAGGATTTCCCTGATTATGCCGAAAACATTTCCATGGCCTTAACACCAATGGTCTTAACAGCGCGTCTTTTAAAACAGAATGAACCTAATGCGAAGATCTGTTTCATTGGTCCATGCTTAGCGAAAAAGAAAGAAGCAGCGCGCAATTCCATTAAATCATATGTCGACTTCACATTGACATTTGAAGAAGTCGCTGGCATGTTTGAAGCAAAGGATGTTGATTTTGATGAAATCCCAGATGGCTTCAAGCTTGTCCAAGGCTCAAGCGATGGTCGTGGCTTTGCCGGTAGCGGTGGGGTTGCCCAGGCTGTTGTCAATGCCGTAAAGCATCTTGATCCAGAACGTGAAGTGAAAGTCGTTAAAGCAGAAGGCTTGGCTGAATGTAAACGTATGATGCGTGATGCGACACGTGGTAAATATGATGGTTACTTGTTGGAAGGGATGGCTTGTCCAGGTGGCTGTATTGGTGGTGCAGGTACTTTGCAGGATACAATGAAATCTAGTCGTGCCCTCAAAAATAATATGAAGGATGCAGCCTTTAGTGAATCCATCGATTCAGTATATAAGAATCTTATTACTGATCTTGAAAACTACAACAATGATGTTGTCGATGATGAATAACATAAAATAATCAATGAAGAGGACGGAGAAATCCTTCCTCTTTTTGCCTTGTATTGTCATAATACTGAAGAAATTTAGAAAAATTTTAGCTGATATTGACACTATTTTTTCTTTTTTTATATTAATAGTAGAAGAGGCATCTTTTATACAACAGGGGATTGATAAGAGGATGGATGTGGTTCTTATGTTTATATAAAATCAAATATAACTGAATAGAAGGGAAGGTATGATTATGACTCAATTTATTGCATCGTGGATTGCCGGTAATATGCTTGATCTTTTCATTAAACAAATCCCATGGATCATCATTGCATGTATAGTGACATATATTTTATGTATAAAGTTTCCTAAATATGTAAACTATTTTATTATTATATGTGTTATCTATGGAGTGATAAGAGGCGGTTATCTTATCACTACGCTTTATCCATATATGGGAGGTTCTCTATTTACAGTACTCTATGGTATCTTGTTGTTGATTCCATATTTCACTGTATTTCTAGGCGCTTTACTTGTGAAATGCATTTATAATAAAAGACACTAGAAAACAAAGATAATATTCAAATGGGTTATCATTCCTGCATTATTGGGTGTATGAGCTAGGAGGATTATGAACTCTAGGAAATTGAGAAGTTATCTCTGTTGATTCAATGGCATTGTCATTGTTGGATTGATTTTATTGGTTATTGTGATAGCGAATATTATTCATCACTATCTACCTCATCTTCGATAGAAAATAAGCAGAAAATGGGAAATTTGATATAATTGTAATGATAGCAGGTTATCTATAATTTTAGAGACCTGCTTTTGCACGTTAAAGAATGTTGATATTAGGTTGGCCTTTTTTGAGAAGTTCTATTTGGCATGAGAAAATTTTTAAATATTGATATGAAATGTTTGCATTCATTTCGTTTTCCAATATAATTGTATACAATAAAGGGGTTGATTCTTATGCCATCACATAGTTTATTTGAACCAGCTAAGAATGGTTCGTTGGGGAGCCAGATATTTGTATTATTAAGAGATCGTATCTTAAATGAAGAATATGATAAGGGCCAAAAGCTCAATGAATTAGCACTTGTCAGAGAATTAAATATCTCTCGTACACCTATTCGTGAAGCACTCAAACAATTGGAATTAGAAGGACTTGTTGAAAGTATTCCTAATAAGGGTGTCTTTGTGAAAGGTTTTTCACCACGTGATATTGATGACATGTTTGAAATAAGAAAAGAGCTTGAGTCTCTTGCGATAGGTATGGCTATTGAACGTATGGATGATATCCATCTCGCAAAGATCAAGGAAGTCTTTGAACTCATGGAATTCTATACAAACAAACATGATAAAGATAAAGTTAATGATCTCAACATTCTCTATCATGAAACAATCTACCGTGCCACACAATCAACATATTTTGAACAATTACTGAAAGATATTCATTACTATGTCTCCGTAACGACAAGACATTCTTTGACCAATGTCAAACGTCTTGATTCAGCACTAGAAGAACATCGTAAGATTTATGAAGAGATCATGGATGGTGACATTGATGGTGCTAAGCATTCTATTCGAGAACATATTACCAAGACACAAATGCTTGTAAGAAAATATTATGCGAGTAAGAACCAGGAGTAACCTGGTTTTTCTTTTGAAGATAATAAGCTATAATGCTTTAGAAGGAGGGATGTTTGATGTTGGCACCACGTCATATCACAAAGAAAGTGAAAGGGGATTATCGCTTGATTGCGATTTCTGATATTCATGGTCACTTGCAGTATCTCAAAGCACTTTTAAGAAAGGTGAAGTATGATCCTGATTTTGATTATTTAGTCATTATTGGTGATTATATAGAAAAGGGTGATGAAGTTCTTGAAACCATCAAATTCATTGAACAGCTCTCACGATATCCCAAGTGTTATATTCTGACGGGTAATTGTGAGTGGGCATTATGTGCCATGATGACCATACCGGAACTTGCGAATGAAATCCCTCACTATTTACAGCGTGTCTCAGCCAATGGGATTGTCCGCCAGCTTTATGACAAAGGGCATTATCGTGATGGGCATTGCAGCAATCTTGCCATGCAGCAGGAAATGGAACGCTTTCTCCATCCTCATCTCCAGTTTATGATGCATTTACCTACAACCTTGAAATTCAATGATTTTCTTTTTGTCCATGCCGGTTTAGAAAACAAACCTAACTATAAACAAGGGACATTGCATGGCTATTTAGAAATGCAGCACTTTGATGATATTGGTCATCCTTATAATGAAACAGTTATTGTAGGACATATTCCTACAAGTAATTATGATCCAAGAAATATCAACAATGATATTCTCTTTGATTGGAAGAAAAGGATTATTTGTATTGATGGCGGGATTGGAGTTAAACCGATTGCCCAGCTCAATGCCTTGATTATTGAAAGTCATCAAGGTCATATCAGCTATGCGACAGAATCCTATCAACCATTACCAGTTGGTATGATTCTAGAAGATGTGCATGAAGGCAGCCACGATTATCATAAGATTTGTTTTCCTGACTATGAAGTCATCATGCTTGAAGAAGGACAGGAGTTTTCTAAGTGTCGCCATGTCAAGAGTGGTGTTGAGATGATGATTAAGAATGAATTTCTTTATACTCGTTCTTCAAAGCTCTATTGTCTTGATGACTATACGGACCGTTTTCTTGCCCTTGAAAAAGGTAGTGAAGTCAAGGTCATTGGACAATATGGCAAGTATAGCTATGTAAGCTTTAAAGGTGCTGTGGGCTGGGTGAAGAGTCAGGTGGTGAAGGTGCTTCGTGGCTAAGAGAAGAAAGAGAGTCAGTAAGAAAAGAAAGCAGGTAAGAAAGAGATTTTTTCTTGCCTTTCTTGCCGCCATCATTGCTTCAGGTGCCTATCTTTTCTTAAGAAAGGAAGAAACGTCGGTAGCGCATTATATTGTTCTGACTAAAGCAGGCCGTGTGAATTTATATGATGCTCTTGGCCATCAGGCACGCTATAAATTAGAACGAGGAACGCCATTAATTGTTATTAAGGAAGTACGTTCTTTCAATAAGAATTATCTTGGTGTACGTTATGATATGGATGGCAATACATCCTATGGCTATGTAGATGCCAGTGATGTCTTACGTTATCATTTTGATGAATCATTTGAAACAAAGCTATCTATATTTCCTGAAAGTTATCGTCAGCCTTTACGCTATCTTCATGCCCTCTCACCTTCATGGACCTATAGTCCTATAAAAACACAGCTTGATTTCAATCAGGCTGCCTCAGCCTATAGTATCAAAGCCTTAATTCCTACGAATCAGGCCGCTCTTGTTCGTTCACAGGATGTTGTTGAGGGGAATAACTGGCGCAGGGCAAGTGTTGGAACTGTGCGTTATTATCTTGATCCCCGTCTTCATTTGAATGCGAGTCAGGCTTTGATGTTTGAAAAGCTGTCTTATAATCCTCAAGAGGATCTTCGTGTTGCCAAAGAGATATTAAGCGATACAAATATGAATGGCATTGATGAAAGTACGCATCAGTCCTATGCCGAGATTTTTGTGAATGTCGCTAAGAAATATAATGTCTCACTTTCCAATATCCTATCACGGGCAATTCAGGAAGCAGGTGGAACATCACCAACACCTTCTAAAGGCGCCCAAGGTGTAAAAGTCAATGGGAAGACCTATTACAATATCTTTAATATAGGTGCTAATACAGGTTATCAGGACGGCATTGACTATGCGGTCAAGATGAATTGGGATAATCGTGAAAAGGCCATTGATGGAGGTGTGGCTTACTTAGCTAACCATTATACCCAGAATAAACAGGATTCCCTTTATTTACAGCGCTTTGATCTTTATTCAAAGCATTTAGGTACGCATAGCTATATGACGAATATTCTTGCTCCTGTTGATGAAGTCAAACATATCGTAAAGGGCTATCTTAAAACCAATACATTATTAATCGAACGTCATTTAGAAATCCCCATCTTTCAAAACATGCCCACACAAACAAACTATCCTCTTCGTGGGAATATACTGCAAAATATCAATACAAATCTTCAAAAGAATAGACCTCTCTCTACTCTTTCACTAGATTATAAGCAGGATGTTGCATTAGAAGATGGTATTGGCCAGCCACATATTCAACTCACGGATGGCAGCTATCAGTTAGAAGAAGGTATTGATTATGTTGTCAGCTATAATCATCAACACCAGCGGGGACAAGCAAGCTTTGTGATTACTGGATTGAATGGTTATTGTGGGACAATCAAAAAGAATTATCTAATTCATTAAGGAGGTACATATCATGAATACAAATGTCATCATTAGAAGATATCGCCAAGAAGATCTAGAAGCTATCAAAACAATTTGCATTGCCACGGCAAGCGAAAGGGCAAGAAGAGAAGAACAGCACCGTCAGTTTACATTATATATGTATTGCCTACCCTATCTTGAAAAGGAAAGAGCTTATGTTGCTGAAGTGGAAGGAAAGGTTGTGGGTTATGTTCTTTATGCCCCAAATTATCATTTGTTTATCAAACATATGCAACCCTATATGACCAAGATTGCAGCCATCAGCCAGGAATATCAATTAAGAATGCAACGAGAATATGCCATCTATGACCACTTTCAAAAAGACTATCCAGCCCATCTTCATATTGACTGCTTGCATGGATATACAGGATTAGGTATAGGCAGTCAGCTTATTGAGACAATGGCTGATGATTTGAAGAATGAAGTTGATGGAGTGATGCTTGGTGTCAGCAAGACAAACAAGGGCGCCATTAACTTCTATAAGAAACATGATTTTTCTATTCTAGGTGAAGATGATACTGGTTATGTGATGGGCAGGGTATTAAAAAAGGGTTTGTCCCGAAATAACTAAATATATTGAGGTCTGCTAAGCAGATCTCTTTTTTTACCCTCGATTCTATGAGTGACAGAGGATTTCTGCAATATTAAGGCATAAAAAAACACCATTCTATATGG
>NZ_VUNM01000023.1 GCF_009695655.1 Sharpea porci | reverse complement strand
TTTCTCATGCAATACCTCCAAGTCTTATAGAATAGTTAGGAGATTATTGTAACATGCTTTTTTCAGATCTATCATTCAGGACACTTTCTTTCTTGGTACATAAAGACAATATCATGTTTGACTCACAATTAGGTCTTCTCGTTTTTTTCGTGATTGTGAGTTGTATACAATTATGATATAATAGGAATAAGTTGCGAGGGAAAACTATGAGGGAACAATTAATTCACAACATAATTAATAATAAAGATATACGTCAGAACTTGATTGCTTTAAAGAATGATATGCGTGATGATGAGCAGCTTGTATCTGAAGAACTTTACAGTAAATTAAAAGTATTACTTCATGACCAGGATCCAAAAATTAGAAAGAATGCCGCACTTCTTCTAGGATGCTATGGAAAAACAGCAGTCAAGAGTCTGTTGTTGAATGCATATCGTGAAGAAGAAAAGGATTTCGTGAAGGAGAGCTATCTGAAAGCCCTAAGCAAACAGAATGTCAAGAGTATCATTAATGACCTTAAGGCTATCCAGGCAGAATTACTAGCGGATGAGCATACGGACAGCAAGCATATCCAGGCTCAGCTTAAAATCCTCAATCCTATTATTCTTTCATATACAACACATAAGAAAAAGATGATCAGACTTTTACATAAGAATGTTGATGTCATTCTTACAACATTGCCTTATTATCAGTTCACACTCTTTGAATATGTCCTGCATTTAAAATATAAACCAGTTGGACAGGGGGTACTTGTGCGTACAAATTCTGTTTACGATTTATTACCATTACGTAATTATCGTGACATGATTATCCCTATTCATAAATGTGCTAATATGCCAAAGAATCCTGAGGTCATTATTGAATGCTTCCGTCAAAGTAATTTACTTGATTTACTAGATCGTTTATTTGATAGCAATGAAGTCTTCTATTACCGTTTATCCGATCACTTACGTGAAAAGGATCCAAAGCTTATTCAGGCTGTTGTCAAAGGCTTATATGATCTCTATCTAGATAAGCTCTTAAATGTAGTCAATAATTATGAGATTGAAATTATATTCAAGGAATTAAGAGAAGGGTATGTCTCAGCTTATTTAAAACTATCAACACTTGAAAATCCACGTTTCGATTATCGTAAAGAAGTCATTTCTAATTCCATGCAGCCCTATGTTGCAGCAACATTACTGGAATTAGCTAAACCTTATATGACTGATCATGCCAAAGTGCTTGACCCTTTTGTCGGTAGTGGGATTACTTTGATTGAAAGATGCCTGATGCGTCCAACAAGCTTTGCCCTAGGTCTTGATATCTACTCTAAGGGACTAGAAGCCGCTAAGCGCAACACAAAAGCAGCTAATCTCAATATCCATTATGTCAATAAAGATGCATTACGTTTTGTTAATGGGGAGATGTTTGATGAAATTATTACTGACATGCCAACCTATGCCCAGATGCGTAATAAGCAGGAATTAGAAAAGCTTTATGATACGTTCTTCAAACGTATCCATCGTCTCGTTAAACCTGATGGCTATGCCTTTATCTATACAAGTGAAATAGCTCTTGTAGAAAAGAATTTACGTATAAATAAGGGCTATCTTTCACTTATTGAGCATTATGATGTTCCCCGTGGAAAGAATCAGTTCTATTTCTTTATTATTCAAGTCAGATCTTAGAATCTGGCTTTTTTTATCTATAGAAAAAAACAGATCATTGCTGATCTGTTGAAGTGTTTGTATTGGTATTTGATGAACTATTTTCAGTATCGTCTGTTGACTTATTTGTTGTTGTGTTAGCTTGGTCATTGCTTTTAGATGAATCAGATTTGTTTGTTGAAGCATCTGTGTTGGTATTGGTTGTTTCTTTTTGTGTCACTTCATTTTTCTTTTCAACAACCTTGTCTTTAGCCTGATTGCCTAAGTCTTTGACTTTGTTTTCAAGATTGGTTACTTTTGCTTCATTGGATAAATAATATTCATAAGCATAATAGCCACCAACAGCAATAGCACCAGCTAGTATGAGAATAAGCAGAAGTAAGAAAAGCGTTGAAAAAATACTGCGAGATTTCTTGACTTTACCGGCTTTACCACGCTTACCTCTTGCTCCCTTGCTCCCTTTAAAGCCTTTGGAGCCTTTAGAACCACGACGACCAAAGTTACGTGACGTTCTTGTTTCCTGTTCTTCGTTGTCATCCTGTATCTTTTCTTCTTCGATTTGTTCTTGCTGGATGGTTTCATGCTGTGTGCGTTTACCAACCTTGCGGCTCATTTCTTCTTCTTTATAAGCATAATGATCAACATGATCTTCAATTTTCTCTTCAGTGTTGTCATCATTGAATGTAAATTTCTGCATTAAAATCACCTCATTTATTGTGCGTATCGTATTGCTTAATTATGAATTCTAGATGAATTCCCAACAATCATATACCTTTGTATTTCAGGTTGCAAGAAACGTTTCTTCTTTTGTCACATGTGCTATAATGCCTTCAGGAGGAAATTACTATGAAAGAAAATCCAGCAAAGCCAGTAGGCGATATCGGGGCAAAAATGCTTGAACGCATGAATATCAGCCATGCTCCATTACGTGCTTTTGGCTTACATACAATAGAATACCAGCCTCATATGACCATTCTTGATGTTGGCTGTGGGGGTGGTGCCACAATCAAAGACCTACTTAAGCTAAGTAAAGAGAGTGTTGTCTATGGTCTTGATTATGCCTCAAAGAGTATTGAAATGTCTTCGCTTAATAACAAAGAGGAACTCAACAAACGTGTCTTCTTAAAAAAGGGCGATGTTGCTCATCTGCCATATGAAGAGAATATGTTTGACTTAGTCACAGCTGTTGAGACAGTTTATTTCTGGCCCGATATCACCAAAGGTCTTGAAGAAATCCATCGTGTCTTGAAGAAAGGTGGACGCCTCAATATTATTTGTGAGGGCAGTGATCCTGATGCTATTGACTGGCCTAAGATTGATGGCTTCTTTAAAATTTATCGCCCAAGTGAATTACAGGCATTATTAGTTCAAGCTCATTTTCAAGATGTTGTTGTCCATCATGGCCAAGGACAGTATATTAGTGTTGTTGGTGTAAAATAAATTACAGCTTAAGAAAAAAGTTATTGAACTTAGAATTTGAATGGATTAAAATTATTACGTTAAAGGAGTGGTATTATGAAAATTGCAGTACCATTTGAAAATGAAAATGTTTATTCTGATTTTGGTTCAGCAAAACAATTTAAGGTGTATAACATTGAAGGTCAATCGGTCCAATCAACACAACTCATTGATACTAAGGGGATTAAGTTTGGGGCATTAGCTGTCTTACTAAATGAACATGATGTTGATCTTGTTTTATTGGATGAAGTGTCTAAGGGCAGTGCTTCGGCACTGAAAACAAATGGCATTCAATATGTAGAGCATGTAACAGGAAATTGTGATTCATGTGTCAAAGAATATTTGTCACGAGAAGAATAAAGTGATAAAGTAAAAGCATAGTCGGACTATGCTTTTTAGTTTTGGAGGGAAGTTATTTATGGAATGGATGGCAGAAGAAGTAAGCAATCATGATGAATTGCTGGAGATTTTTAAGGTCTGTGATACATTGCATCTTGCTATTAATAATGGACAATATCCCTATCTCGTACCGCTTTCCTATGGGGTAGAGTATGTCGATCATCATATTGTTCTCTACTTCCATGGCGTTGAGGAAGGCATGAAGGATGAGCTTTTCAAAAAGAATCCTCATGTCACATGCAGTGTTGATATTGTTTATGAATATAATGAAAAGCCTGGAGAAAATATCAGCTGTTCCTATGCATCAGCCATTGGTGAAGGAGTCGTTACTCGTCTTGATCGCCAAGATTATGAGTATGCGATGGATCTTATTCAAACACATTATGGCTTTGAGGGATTTTCCTATGATCCAGCAATGCTTGAATCGATGATTTTCTATAAGGTTGATCTCACCCATGTAACGGGAAGAAGACATATCAAAAAACCAGAAGAAGTGATGCTTTAGCATCATAACTTCTGGTTTTTAATTCACATGGGATAATTCTTCTTGTACATAACGCTTGAGAATAGCTGTCATTTTTTCATCAATAAATAATAATTCTTTGCATTGTGGATTAAGCACAAAGCTCATTTTAGGAAATTCATCGATAAGATCAGTAAAATAAGTCTCATAGACAATACTTTCTGGGGCAAAGAGTTTGGCTTCTTCTTCTTTCGTGAAGATGGGCATAACGGGTTCATGGTTGTTTGTGCGGATGACTTCACGATTGAGTTCTCCTGTTTTGTCATCTTTTATTAGTGGCAAATAGATTTTAACTTCAGAAAGAACATGGAGGAGCTGTGAGAGTAATTGCACTTCATTTTCATGATAAAGCGCTTTAGCGATTTGTTCTAAGTGGTTGCTGACTTCAATATCATCGACACTGCGACGTTTGATAATGTGCTTGATAAAACGCACATGAGCAGGCACATCACGCGCATCCATCACTTCAAGCTTCAAAATAACACCTTCTATTTCCTTGCCTTTGTCTTCAAGAAGGACGTGGTCACCTGTTTTCGCAAAGTCAAGATGATGTAATGCATAGATATCGACAAAGCTATCTGTTTGTATTTTGGCTATGACAACACTGATGTCGAGATTATAAACACGTTTGACATAGTCTTCATTAACATCGATCGAAGTGTCATACTTGAGGAGCTTATGGACATGTGGATTCATCATCATATTGGCATACCATTGCTCAGGAAAGTAGTAGAATTTGGCTTTCATATGTTCACTCACTACCACCAGCTTTTCGCCTTGATCAGCATGATAGAAGACAACAGCATGACCTGCTTCAGGATATTCCTCATAGAATTTCTTCAACATATTCTCTTTATAAATAGCAAGAATACGATCATCACGATGATGATCAAAGATTTGTATTTTCTCTTTAAAAACATACCAGTTTGATGTCCAACGTATTGTATAGTCAGCAAGATCAAGACCCTCAGCTTTTAAGGCTGCAAGTGTCTGTTCAATTTCTTCAGGATCTTTCGCATATTGCAGCATCATCTTGTTTTTAGTGTCATGATAGAATAAGGGATGACGAAAATATTCGACATGATGACAATATTGGCATTCAAACTTAAAAATATCATCATTCATAATAGCCTTTTTTAATTCAGGTGTTGTCGTAATATTGATACTGTTATAATTCTTAAAATGATTCGTGCTGCCACATTTAGGGCATTGCATTGGAATGATTTCATAATGACTCATAGGACAACCTCCCTTATTTATTATAAGACGAAGATGAAAAAGATTTAAGCAAAAGAAAAGTAAGCAAAAAAATTTGCTTACTCAACAATGACAAAATGTAACGTCTTTTCTTTCGTTGTATAATGATTATCCGTGACACTTACTGTAATAGTCGCATTGCCATCACTCAGGCATGTCACAAGTCCCTGGCTATTAACAGAGGCAACTGCACGATTAGAAGAATGATAATTGACATTTGTGATTGTCAGTTTGTCTTTTTGAGGGGATGTTGTGTAATGAATCTGGTAAGTATCACCCTGACGCATTGTGACATAGCGATCCGCAATAGCGACACTATGGATTGATGCGCCTTGTGCCATACAGGCAATTTGGTAAATCGCTGTTAAGAATAGAAAATAGGCCATCATGAGGATGATTTTAGTTTTTCGTGTGAATTTATGACGATATATAAGCACGAAAGGAATTAATGGGAACAGGACTATAGCAGTAAAAATTAAGCCCTTGGTCCAATGAAATTCCTCTTCATCATGCGTCTTTTTAGCATTATCCATCAGCTTACTCCTTTAGTAACATAAGTATAATCCATTCTTCATGACTTGTCTATGACGAATAAAGTACAACATCATATGCCTTTACATATGTGAAAAAGAGAGTAGAATAAAACATGTAGTACAACTACATATCTTTGGGGCAGGTGAGATTCCTGATCGGCGGTGACAGTCCGCGAGCGTAAGCAGAATCGGTGTAATTCCGATACCGACGGTATAGTCCGGATGGAAAAAGATGGTGTTTTCGTGTAAATAACTTTTTCAATACCCCAATCATAGAATTGGGGTATTTTTTTTACACCATAGAAAGAGGACATTTATGGAAAGAAAAAAATTAAACACACGTACTATTGTTATGGCAGCAATGCTTGGAGCGATTGCTAGCGTGCTGATGTTTGTCGAATTCAGCGTGCCTTTTGCACCACCATTTGTTAAGTTTGACTTATCAGATTTACCTGTACTTCTTGCCGGCTTCCTATTTGGGCCCGCACTTGGAAGTTTGACCGCTGTCATTAAAATTTTATTAAAGCTTCTCATTAAACCAACAAGCACAATGTTTGTAGGAGAATTATCCAATCTCATTCTCTCTATTACGTTCATGCTTGTCGCTGCAATCTTCTATCGTCAACATAAGACACGCAAAGGAGCAGTAATTGGGATGTTGATTGCGACAATCGCTACTTCAGCCATTGCCTTGCTTTCAAATTATTTCTTCATTTTCCCAATGTATGCAAAACTCTTTGGTATGACTATGGAAAGTATTGTAAAAATGGTCACAGCTGTTAATCCTGCTGTTCATAGTGTCTTTACAATGTTTATTTATTCATTATTACCATTTAATATGTTTAAATATGGTGTGATTTCACTCATCACCTTCTTCATCTATAAGAAGATCAGTGTAATTTTAAAGAAATATATGCTGAAATAAGGGATTTTCTAAGGAAATCCTTTTTTTATTTGGATATTCAGTAAAATTATGATTTTAAGTTGAATTTTTAGAATTAATCATATATCCTAATAACAACCATTATAGAGGAGGATTCCAAATGATAAAAGTTGCTAAGTTTGGTGGTTCATCACTTGCTGATGCAGAACACTTTAGAAAAGTGAAAGCCATCATTACAGCTGATCCTGATCGTCACTATGTTGTTGATTCAGCACCAGGTAAAAGATATAAAGAAGATACAAAAGTTACAGATTTACTTATTTTAGCCTATAGTAATCGTCATGATGCTAAGGAGTTTGATAAGGTCTTCAAGAAAATTGAAAATCGCTTTAATGAAATTATTGTTGATCTCGAACTTGATTTTTCGCTTGATGAAGAATTTAAGAAGATTCGTGAGGATTTTCCAAAAGATCCTGGTATTGATTATGCAGTCAGTAGAGGGGAGTATTTGAACGGCTTGCTCTTAGCATATTATCTTGGATTTGATTTTATTGACCCAACAGAAGTTATTCGCATTGATGCTCATGGTAACTATGATAGCTATCGTACTGATCCATTATTAAGAAATGCCCTAAGCAGTCATGAATATGTCGTTATTCCAGGCTTTTATGGTTATAAGAATGACCATTCCCACACGATTCAGGCTTTTAGTAGAGGGGGCAGTGATGTCACAGGTTCAATCGTAGCGAAATGCGGACATGCCAACCTTTATGAAAACTGGACAGATGTCAATGGCTTCTTGGTGACTGATCCACGTATTGTTGATGATCCAGAATCTATTCGTATCATTACTTATAAAGAATTGCGCGAATTATCTTATATGGGTGCATCCGTCCTTCATGAAAACTCTATTTTCCCTGTACGATCACAAGGTATTCCTATTAACATCAAGAATACCAATGATCCAAGTGATCCAGGCACATTAATTGTTGAAACAACAGCTCATAAGCCAGAACATGTCATTACAGGTATTGCTGGCAAGAAGGGCTTTGCAACAATAACAATTGAAAAGGATATGATGAATGCTGAGATTGGCTTTGGTCGCAAGGTTCTGCAGGTCTTTGAAGAAGAAGGACTCTCGTTTGAACATATGCCTTCAGGCATCGATACAATGACAATCGTTGTTGATCAAAATGAATTCATTAAGCATGAACAGTCTATTTTAGCTGGCTTGCATCGTGCCGTAGATCCTGATCACATTGAACTCGAAAGTGATATTGGCTTAATTGCTGTTGTTGGTAGAGGCATGAAGGATGGCCATGGTAATGCTGCAAGAATCTTCAAGGCTCTTGCTGATGCCAATATCAATGTCAAGATGATTGATCAGGGATCATCCGAATTGAATATTATTATTGGTGTGAGAAATCATTATTTCAATCGTGCTATCAAAGCTATTTATGACGAATTTATTTTAAGAGAAGACGAATAGTCTTCTTTTTTCATACCCATAGGGGGTATTATTTCTTGACAAGTATTACAGGGAAAGCTATAATAACTATGTAACCCCTATAGGGGGTGTAGGAGGTATACTATATGAAAGAGAAATTCGATGTTATGGGAATGACATGTGCATCATGTCAGGCTCATGTTGATAAAAGTGTACGCAAGGTTGATGGCGTAAAAGACTGCAATGTCAACTTGTTAAGCGAAAATATGGAAGTCGAATATGATGAAACAAAGACAAATCCTCAAGAAATCATCGCTGCTGTTCAAAAAGGTGGCTATGATGCCAAGCTGCAACAAGCAACAAAGCAGGAGAATGCTATTGTTTCAACAAATAAACGTAAGGATGAAGATTTGAAAAAGCGCAAGCAGGACTTGATTGCCTCATTCATCTTTACGATTCCACTTTTCTATCTGTCAATGGGTTCAATGATGAACTGGCCAGGAATTCCATCAATCTTTTTAGGACATCACAATATGATGATCTTTGCGTTGACGGAATTATTGCTTTGTTTGCCGGTATTATTCATCAATGGTCATTATTTCAAAGGAGGCTTTAAGTCGCTTTTCCATTTAGCACCTAATATGGATTCCTTGATTGCCATAGGTTCTGGGGCATCGGTTGTTTATTCGCTTTATGCGATGTATATGATGGCATACTATATGGGAAGAGGACAGCTTGAACTGGCTCATAGTTTCCATATGGATCTCTATTTTGAAACAGCAGCAATGATTTTGACGCTGATTTCATTAGGCAAGTACTTTGAGGCAAGAAGCAAAAAACGTACGAGTGAGGCTATCAACAGCTTGATGGAATTAGCCCCTGATCGGGCAACGGTGCTAGATAATGGTGTAGAAAAGATTGTTGGCATCAATGATATTCAGGTTGGTGATCTTGTTGTTGTGAAATCAGGTGAAAGTATTGCTGTAGATGGTAAGATTGTTGAAGGAAGTACAAGTGTTGATGAATCGATGATTACTGGGGAATCCATTCCTGTTGATAAGACTGTTGGGGACTTGGTTATTGGTTCAACGACAAATCAAAATGGTCGTATTGTTGTTGAAACTATGAAAACCAATGCCCAGTCAACACTCTCTCAGATTATTGCTCTTGTTGAAGAAGCAGGAAATTCAAAGGCACCTATTGCGAGATTGGCAGATATTATCTCAGGTTACTTTGTTCCAGCTGTGATTGGTATTGCTTTAGTGACATTATTGGCGTGGCTGATCTTAGGGCAGTCCTTCCACTTTGCCTTAACAATGGCCATCTCCGTACTGGTCATCAGCTGTCCTTGTGCCTTGGGCTTAGCCACTCCAACAGCTATCATGGTAGGAACAGGAAGAGCAGCCAAAATGGGCTTATTAATCAAAAATGCCGAAGCTTTAGAAACTGCCAGCAAGATTAATATGATGGTCTTCGATAAAACAGGAACGCTTACAAGAGGCACACCTGAAGTCACTGATGCCATGTTTAAAAATGAAGAAGACAAAGCTTATGCCATCTCTCTTGAAGCGATGAGTTCCCATCCTCTTGCCAAAGCGATTGTGAATGCTCAAGATGTTGCCTTAAAGAATGTCACAAGCTATGAAGAAATTGCCGGTGAAGGTATTAAAGGGATTGTTGATCATAAGCAAGTTCTTGCTGGCAACAAGAAATTGATGGATCATTTCCATATTGTGATTGAGAATGATGTTGATTATGCCAGTGAGGGCAAGACACCGCTCTATTTTGCAATCGACAATCAGTATGTCGGTGTGATGGCTTTACAGGATGAAATCAAGCCAGGGGCTAAAGAACTTATTGCTGACTTACATCAAAGAGGCATTAAGACAATGATGCTAACAGGCGATAATGAACGAACAGCCAAAGCTATTGCCAACCAGCTTGATATGGATTATCGTGCCGAAGTCTTACCACAGGATAAAGAACGTATCGTTCATGAATTACAGGATGAAGGCTATATAGTTGGCATGATTGGTGATGGTATTAATGATGCGCCAGCTCTTACAAGAGCGGATGTTGGTGTTTCCTTTACAAGTGGTCTTGATATTGCGATTGAGTCAGCTGATTTAGTCTTAATGAAGAATGACTTACATGATCTTGTTGTTGCTTTTGATCTTTCTAAAGCAACAATCAAGAATATCAAAGAAAACTTATTCTGGGCCCTCTTCTATAATGCGATTTGTATACCTGTTGCAGCAGGACTTTTCTATCCATCATTTGGCTGGAAGCTTAGCCCAATGCTTGGCAGTTTTGCGATGAGTTTCTCATCAGTCTTTGTTGTATCAAATGCATTGAGATTACGTTTCTTTAAAGATAAGCATCCTCATCATGAGGCTGTTGAAGAGAGCCAAAAACATGAAGCAACGATGTCATTAAAGCCAGAAAGCAAACAACCTCCAATCACAAAAACAAACTGTGATAAGATTGTGAAAATAGAAGGTATGATGTGTGATCATTGCCAACAACGTGTTGCTGAGGCACTTAATGCGATTAAGAATGTTGAGGCAGAAGTGAATTTAGAGGCAGGAGAAGCTTATCTAGAAGTCTTCAGTAATGATGTTACTGATGCTTCGATTCAAGAAGCTGTTGAAAAAGCTGGATATAAGGTAACGGATATTATTGTTCATAAGAAATATCAAGAGAAAGACTATGATCTTGTTGTTGAGGTGAATGGTATGTTCTGTAAGAATTGTGAGAATCATGTCAGACAGGCATTAAATGCGATTGATGGTGTCAGTGCTGATGTTGCATTATTTGAAGGAAAAGCCTATATTAAATGTGAAAAAGAAGTCAATTATGAAGTTATCAAAGAAGCTATCGCAAAAGCAGGCTATCAAGCAGGAGAAATCAAGGAGGTCAGAAAAATGTTTCATTTAGGTAAGAAAAAGAACGAAAAGACAATGGATATTGAAGGGATGATGTGTGAACATTGTGCGTCAAGAGTAAGTCAGGCATTGAATGATATTGATGGTGTTGAAGCAACAGTTTCACTTGATCATCATCAGGCAAATGTTAAGCTGACTGGTAATGTAAGTGATGAAGCATTGACACAGGCTGTTGTTGATGCAGGATATAAGGTGAAGGGGATTCATTAATGCAAGCAGATCATAAGAAGGTTGAACGCTATTTGAAAACAGCGAGAGGTCAAATAGATGGTATTTTAAGAATGATTGAAGATGATCGTTATTGTATTGATATCTCAACACAGTTAATGGCAACACAGGCTTTACTTAATAAAGCCAATAAGGAAATCTTAGCTGAACATATGCGTCATTGTGTCAATGAAGCAACAACAGGTGAAAACCGTGAAGAAAAGATTGAAGAGATGGTTAAGATTATTGATAAACTCGTGAAGTAGTCCCAAAGAACATTGATGCTTAATGTATCAATGTTTTTTTGTGACATTAATGTCAAAAATGTTGCATTCTTATACGTTTTATAACGCTTTTTTCATATTTTGTAATATAATGAAGCTGGTGAGGTAAAAAATGGAAAAGGGAGTCATATTACAGTATTTTGAATGGTATACACCTAGTGAGCCACATTTATGGGTGGAACTCAAAGAAAATGCAAAGAAGCTTAAAGAAGCAGGCTTCAGTGCTATCTGGATGCCACCAAGCTATAAAGGTATTGGTGGAAAGAATGATGTGGGCTATGGTGCTTATGATTTATATGATCTAGGAGAATTTGATGCTAAAGGGAGCATTCCGACGAAATATGGCACGAAGGACGAACTGTTGGCTTGTGTCAAAAGCTTACATGAAGCAGGTTTGGATGTTTATAGCGATGTTGTACTTGATCATAAGATGGGGGCTGATGGCTTTGAAAAAGTCAAGGCGAGAGAAGTCGCTAGTGACAAGCGTGATGAGTATGTCAGTGATGAAGAAGAAATAGAAGTTGCTACCATCTTCAACTTCCCAGCAAGAAAAGACAAGTATTCATCATTCCATTGGAACTGGGAAGATTTTGATGGGATTGACTATGACAACAAGACTCATCGTCATGCAGATTATCTTTTTGCGAGCAAGCAATGGGATGATGAGGTTGATGATGAAAATGAGAACTATGATTACTTGATGGGAGCTGATCTGGATTTCTCTAATCCTGATGTTGTTGAGGAATGTAAGCGTTGGGGGCTATGGTATCTTGAAACTGTTGGTAATGATGGTTTTCGTCTTGATGCCTTGAAGCATATCAAAGCTTCTTTCTATAAAGAATGGATCGCTGACTTAAGACAAAAGACAAACAAAGAGTTATTTACTGTTGGGGAGTACTGGCATGGTGATGTGAATCGCTTGCTGCATTATCTCCAGATGGTGAATTATCAATTCTCTTTATTTGATGTGCCACTACATTACAACTTCTATCATGCATCCCACTCAATGGGAGCTTTTGATATGCGTGATATCTTTAAGAATACCCTTGTCGCCTGTTCGCCCGCAAGAGCGGTCACTTTTGTCGATAACCATGATACCCAGCCAGCAGAAGGCTTACAGAGCTTTATTGATGACTGGTTTAAAAAGCAGGCCTATGCACTTATTCTCTTAAGGGAAGAGGGCTATCCATGTGTCTTCTATGGTGATTATTATGGTATAGCTCATAATCATATTGCTCCAAAAAAAGATATGATTGATGAGATGCTTGAAATAAGAAAAGACAGGATGGAAGGGTCCCGTCATGACTACTTCAACAATCCTGATGTTATTGGCTGGACATATGAAGGCTTACATCAAAATGGCTTTGCGGTCATTATGACCAATGCAAGGGGTGGTTCTCGTCAAATGTATATGGGGGAAAGCTATCGCGGTTGCCATATGAGTGATGGCAAGCATGAAGTTGTCATTAGTGATGATGGTATTGGGACATTTCTCGTTGATGATGGTGATTGTAGTATCTATGTACCTATTGAATGAAGGTAGGTATGTTTGTTAAAATAGACATATAGAAGAATGTAGGGAGTGAGACTTATGATTCGATTTCTATGTGATAGTACAAGTGATTTAACGCTTGAACTTAGAGAACGCTATAATATTACATTATTACCTTTTCATATTGCGTTTAATGAAGAGGAACATCTTGATGGGGTCGATATATCTCCTGAAGATGTCTATCGCTTTTATGATAAAGGCAAGGGGATGCCTAAGACAAAACCCTATACAGTTGATGAAGCCAAAGCAATCATGAAGCCTATTCTTGATCAGGGTGATGATATTCTTGCATTTTGTACTTCAAGCAAGCTTTCAAAGTCAACACAAATATTAAAGGAAGCAACAAGTCAGTTAAAGGCGGTTGATCGTGTAGGGATTATTGATTGCGAAAATGTATCAAGTGGAATAATGCTGCTTCTTATTAAAGCGACAAAGCTAATCAATAAAGGCAAAAGCAGGGAAGAAGTTGAAGGTGCTGTTGCAGGATATGCCGGTCGACTTAAGACAACCTTTATTGTTGATCAATTGAGATATCTTCAACGTAATGGTTATTGCAGTTCTTTTTTGGCAATGACGAAATCCGTCTTGAATCAGCATCCTGCAATCGTTATTGAAAATGGTGAACTCAAAGCTAAAGAAAGCTATCGTGGTAAGCTAGATAAAGCGGTGATGAGCTTTATTGAAGATTTGAAGGATGACTTGTTGAAGGCTAAGAGTGATGCCATCTTCATTACGGATTCAGGAATTGAAGATGAAATACGTGAAAAGGTGATTGAAGTTGTTAAAAATCTCAATCATTTTGAAAAAATCTATGTGAATCAGACAGGTAGTGCTGTCTCTGCATACTGTGGACCACAAGCACTAGGTGTCGCTTATTTGGAAGGATAATATGTATACAACAGAAATATTAGAAAAAAATCATAAAAATATCATGCGCATGACAGCTGTTGTTAAGAAAATGTGTGTGGGGATTATAGAAGGGAAAGAGGTTGATGTTGAGGATTTTGTAGCTTTTTGTGATTTCGCAAGCTCATATGGTGATCAATATCACCATATGAAAGAAGAAAATTTTCTTTTTCCAGAAATGATTGCCAAGCTTAAGGGGCATGCTGAAATGATGATTGAAAAAGGAATGCTTGTCGATCATAATTTGGGACGTGCCCATATCATGAGCCTACGAAATGCTCTCAACGACTATCAAGAAGAGCCAACATCCTACAATAAACTGCTCATCCTAACCCAGGCAATGGGCTATGTTGATGTCTTGGAATCACATATCTTAAAAGAGAATAATGTGCTCTTCCCCTACGCTAACAAAGATTTACCTGAATCAAGTCAAACAATGCTTGATGAGATGACAAAGAGCTTTGAAAAGCGTATGGAAGATCAAGGCGTGATAAAGAAGTACTTATATATTTTAGAAAAACTAGAAAATAAGTATCAATAAATATTATAAAGCTAAAAATAGTTGTCTGTTTTTAGCTTTTTCTTTATAATAAGGACATTATGAGGAGGTTGAGATATGGATTTGTATGGAAGACATTTTCTTACACTGAAGGATTATTCAGCTGAAGAAATTTATTATTTATTAGATTTAGCAAAATCATTGAAGGCAAAGAAAAAAGCTGGACAATTTGGTCATAGTCTAGAGGGCAAGAATATTTGCTTGCTTTTTGAAAAGACATCAACACGTACACGCTGTGCTTTTGAAGTAGCTGCCAAGGATGAAGGGGCACATGTCACATTCTTATCCAATTCACAATTTGGTTATAAAGAATCGATTGAAGATTCAGCCAAAGTACTTGGCAGAATGTTTGAAGGCATTGAATTCAGAGGCTTTAAACAGAAGACGGTTGAAGATCTTGCAAAATATTCTGGTGCTGTTGTCTGGAATGGACTAACGGATGTGGATCATCCTACCCAGACATTGGCTGATTTCTTGACAATACAGGAACATCTTGATAAGCCATTAAATCAGGTGAAATTTGTTTTTGTAGGAGATATTCGTAATAATGTTGCCTATGGCTTAGCCTATGGTGCTTGTAAAGTGGGCATGGATTTTGTCTTGCTTGGACCTGATGCACTAGAGGTGGACCCTGAGGTTAAGGCTTATTGTGAAAAAGAAGCAGCAAAGAGCGGGGGCAAGTTTACAATTACTGCCAATATTGATGATGTAGCAGGTGCAGATGTCATTTATACGGATATCTGGGTATCAATGGGTGAGGATGAAAGTCTCTATGCGCCAAGAGTCAAAATGCTTTCACCTTATAAAGTAACAAAAGAACTGATGGCGAAAACAGGTAAAGATGAAACACTTTTCATGCATTGTTTGCCAAGCTTCCATGACTTTGAAACAGAAGCAGCAAAAAGCAAAAAAGACGCTGGCTTGGATATTAGAGAAGTTACGGATGAAGTCTTTAGAAGTAAGCATTCAGTGGTCTTTGATGAAGCAGAGAATAGACTGCATACAATTAAAGCAGTAATGGTGGCAACATTGGGACATCAATAGAAGAGGCAGAAATGCCTCTTTTTAAGAATAAGAAAAAACGCTCATATGAGCGTTTTACTTAAGCGGCTTTCTTTTTACGTGCTTTTAAAATCAATGTCACAATAATGACGATGACGAGCACACATGCCCAGCCAATATAGAATGTTGTCATGAGAGCTGGTGAAGCAAACCATTTTGTCTGCTTTGCGACAAAACGTAAGCCACGTGCAATCGCATAACCTGCTGAAGCACTACTTCCAACCGCAAGCACGACCTTAAACCATGTATGGAACATTTCTGTAAATAGAATTTCTGTGACAAGCCCGCATAAAGCCATAAATACACAAATAACGAAGTACATGAAGACATCTCCTTTGCCTTTTCAATTTATCATAATTTAAGATTGACTTCAACAAGAAATACAGTGCCCATTTCATTAATCATAAAAGCAAAATGACATGTGAGAAGCTGTCTTTTTGAATCTTGCAGGCGACAATTTCCATAAATCATTATAGAAAAGGTGATGTGATTATGATATAACTAAGTAGAGTGCAGGAGGGTATATACAAGATGTTAGGTAAAAATAAACATTCTTATTCATATAGTAGTTATGGCGGAGGTAAAAGCAAATCAAGAGTAGGTGTACGCTGGGATCGCATATTACCAATCGGTGCTATTGTTATTGTGGTGATTGCTATCTTAATTGCTTTTAATTTCAATCGTATTAAACTTGCGACAAAGGGCTATTCTTTTTCTGAACAGTCGGAGGTCTTAAAGCTAACTTCTGATAAAATTAAGATTATTACTTCAGAAGATAAGATTGAGCATATTAGTGATTGGATGGCTTTATCTAAAAATGTTAAGTATTATAAAGACTTTGAAACATATTACAATCTTCATAAATCCATGAAGAAGAAAGATATCGTTAAGACAGTTACTGATATCTTTGATCACTATGTACCAGATTTAAAGAAGCTTAATTATACAGATAAGGAAATCTGGACTATTCTCAAGAGTGCCTCAACAGATGATTTACAATATCTTATTGATCATCAGTTCTCATATAAGACAATTAAGCCTTATATGGAAGTTACAGGATTTAAGTTTGCGGATATGGATAAATATGTAACAGCCTATGGTCAGTACCATAGCTATAACTATGCTGTATTATATACATCATATCCATTCATTATTTCCACTAATCCAGTCACAAAGCGATATACACTGAAAGATCCATCAAGTCTAACAGCCTTAGTTAAGCCTGGTTTTGAATTACCATCTAACTATACACCTAAAGACTTAGTCACTTCAGCTGATGAATATGCAGCAAATGAAAAGAAGGGTAATGAAACAGACTTAAGCTATTATAAAGTCAGAAAACCTGCTTACAATGCCTTTGTAGAAATGGCAAAAGCAGCTAAGAAAGAAAATTATGTGCTTCTTATTAATTCGGCTTATCGTAGCTATGATCGTCAGAAACAGATCTATCAGGAATATGAAAATAAATGGGGTGGCAAATATGCTGCTGATCATGTAGCTAAGCCTGGTACTTCTGAACATCAGACTGGTCTTGGACTTGATGTCACTTCACAATCTGTTGTTGATGGTAAGAGACTTGTCTTTGGTGATACAGATGAATATAAATGGGCTGTCAAGAATTGTTATAAGTATGGCTTTGTCTTGAGATTTGCGGATGGTACAAGTAATATCACAGGTATTACACAAGAACCATGGCATTTCAGATATGTTGGCAAGAAGGCAGCAAAACAAATGCATGACAACAACTGGACATTAGAAGAATATGTCCTTCATACGGGAGATCTTCCAAAAATCTAAGCCAAGATGTTTCTTGGCTTTTTCTTAGGAGAAAAACAATGTTATCAATGGTCGAATATGTACATCGAAGAATATTAGATTACAAAGATATCTATACGGCAATAGATTTTACAATGGGGAGGGGCTCGGATACTGTTTTCCTTATGCATCATGCCAAAGAAGTCTTGAGCTTTGACATTCAGCCTATCGCAATTGACATTACAAGAAAGAAGATTGGTGATGCAAAGCATGTTCAGCTCATTCTTGATTCTCATGAAAACTTTGATCACTATATAACAAGCTTTGATGTGGGTATTTTTAATCTTGGTTATTTGCCTCAAGGTGATAAAAGTATCACCACAACAAAGACAACAAGTCTTGAAGCTATTAAGAAGGCTGTTAAGCTGATGAATAAAGCATTGTTTATTGTTTGCTATAGTGGACATGAGGAAGGGGAGAAAGAAGCTGGTGCGATCGAAGATTACGCCTGTCAGCTTGATCATCTTGCTTATAATGTTTCTGTCTATAAAATGCTTAATAAGGGTAAGGCACCCTTTGTTATAGAAATACAAAAGAGATAGCAGCGCTATCTCTTTTTAATACTAAACTATGATATATTTATAGGATCCATCTACAGGATAGATATTTTCCTGACCATTAACAATATGAGTTAATTGTCCATCTTCAATAAATCCATTCCAAGTTGCAACAACTGCAACCTCTTCACTTAAATCCTTTAACAGTTCCATTAAATCTGTACCGTTTGATGCTTTATAGAAATCTTTTTTATTATCAAGTAAGAGTACATCAAAACGATAATTCTTTAAAAAATCACTCATGATCTTCTTAATATCGGCATGATTACCAGCTATTAATTTACTGAAATCAACAATGGGAATACCAGAATTTTCTGAATACTTGTGAATGATTTTTGATTTACCACTTCCTGGTTTACCAATTATTAATGTCAGTTTATTACCTGTGTTTATTGCCTTCACTAACTCGTCCATGGGCATTACCTCCTAGAAATTATTTACTATGGTTATTATATATCAAAGCGCTTACAAAGCAAACAATTTACATGAAAATAAAAAAACATCTCAAAGAGATGTCCTTTTATTCCTATTCAACAACTGTTACGTTAGAAGCCTGAGGTCCTCTGTCGCCTTCAACGATATCGAATTTGACAGTCTGACCTTCTTCTAATGTCTTGAAGCCATCAGAATTGATTGCTGACCAGTGAACAAAAATATCTTTGCCCTGTCCTTCAACAGTGATAAATCCATAACCTTTATCAGCTTTAAACCATTTAACTTTACCTGTAGTCATTATTGTACTACCTCCTATAATACTAGCAACCTCTATTTTTTGAATTGCTAGCTTTACTTTAGCATACTCATCCATAAAACACAAGAAATACCACTATAAAAGCAATTGATTATAATACTTTTGAGAAATGGAAAAAATTGTTATAATAAGGGCATTATTGGAGGATATGCTATGTTAGAGAAATATGCGGAATTAATTGTGAAGCAGGGTGTGAATGTGCAGCCTGGGCAGGATGTTGTTATTACAAGTGATGTATGCAATGCAGGGCTTGTCAAAGCCATTGCCAAAGAGGCTTATAAAGTAGGAGCAAGGGATGTCATCCCTTACTATATTGATGAGGATTTAACACGTCTGCGCTATGATCATAATGATGCAGAATACTTTGAAAACGTACCAAATTATGTACGTGAAATTCATAATGAATATGCTCTTAAACATGCTGCTGTTATCACTATTACAAGTGAGGATCCAGATGGCTTAAAGGGGATTGATCCTAAGAAATTACAGACAAGAAGCAAGGCTATTCATGAAGCTTGTGCTTTATTCTATGATCATCTTGATCTGATGGAAGATCGCTGGTGTATTGTTGGAGCACCTAGCTTGAAATGGGCAAATAAGGTCTTTCCTGAAATGAGTGACCAAGAAGCAATGGAAGCTTTGTGGAATGCTATTTATCATGTGACTTATGTTGATCGTGATGATCCTGTTGAAGAATGGAATAAACATCGTCTAAGCTTTGAAGAACGTGTTCATAAATTGAATGCTTTAAATATTGAAAGTCTGCATTATACAAATAGCCTGGGTACAGATTTAACAGTAGGCTTGACAGATGATTACTTGTTTGCTGGAGGAGGCAGTTATACAAAAGATGGCATTTACTCCTTCCCAAATATCCCTACAGAAGAAATCTTTACTTCACCACATTATCAAAAGGTTGAAGGTATTGTGTATTCAAGCATGCCTCTTAACTATAATGGTGCCTTAGTTGAAGACTTTTCGATTACTTTTAAAGAAGGTAGAGCTGTAGCTTATGATGCCCGTGTTGGTAAGGATGTTTTAGGCAGTATTATTGAGACGGATGAAGGTTCACATTACTTAGGGGAAATTGCCCTTGTGCCTTATGATTCACCAATTAGAGAAATGAATATTCTTTTCTATAATACGCTTTATGATGAGAATGCAGCATGTCACTTAGCACTTGGTAAAGGCTTTAGTGAATGTCTGAAGAATGGTATTGAGATGAACAAAGAGGAATTATATCAACATGGTGTCAATGACAGCTTAACTCATGTAGACTTTATGATTGGTACAGCTGATCTTTCAATTACAGCAAAGACACATCAGGGAGAAGAAGTAGAAATCTTTAAAAATGGCTGCTTTGTCTTATAGATGTCTTTCTTTAGAGAAAACCTTTGATTTCATCGGTACTATTTGTTATAGTAGTGAAGTTGTAAAAAAGATTTTAGGAGGCATTTATGTCTGATTTTAAAGATAAAGTAGAAAAAAGAAGAACCTTCGCCATTATTTCTCACCCGGATGCTGGTAAGACAACATTAACTGAGAAATTCTTGCTTTATGGTGGAGCTATTCAGGAAGCTGGTATGGTCAAGGGCAAACAGCGTATGCGCCATGCTGTATCTGACTGGATGGAAATTGAAAAGCAGCGTGGTATCTCTGTTACATCATCAGTCCTGCAGTTTAATTATCAGGGCTACTGCATAAACATTCTGGATACACCAGGTCACCAGGATTTCTCAGAAGATACGTATCGTACGTTAATGGCAGCTGATTCAGCTGTCATGGTCATTGATGCAAGTAAGGGTGTTGAAGCACAAACAAGAAAGCTCTTTAAAGTTTGTGCTATGCGTCATATCCCAATCTTTACTTTCATCAACAAGCTTGACCGTGATGCAAAAGATCCTTATGAATTAATGGAAGAAATTGAAGCAGAATTAGGCGTGGAAACATGTGCCGTTAACTGGCCTATTGGGGCAGGTAAGCAGTTTAAAGGTGTTTATGAACGTGCGACAAAGAAAGTCTTAACTTTTGAAGCTGTTGATGGCTATAAGAAGGAAGTTACGGAAAATGTCTATCATGTTGATGATGAAGCACTCAAGAATGTTATCGATGAAGATCAATATGCGACATTGATGGATGATGTGGAATTACTTGATGGAGCAGGCGCACAGTTTGATATCGAAAAGATTCATGAAGGTAAGCAGTCACCTGTATGTTTTGGTTCGGCCTTGACAAACTTTGGTGTAGAACCTTTCTTACAGCACTTCCTTGATTTCTCCATGCCACCACAGCCAAGAATGTCCGATCATGGTATGATTGATCCCTTTAGTGAAGATTTCTCAGCCTTTGTCTTCAAGATTCAAGCTAATATGAATAGCCGTCATCGTGACCGCATGGCCTTTATGCGTATTACTTCAGGAAAGTTTGAAAAGGGCATGGAAGTCTATCATGTGCAAGGTGGTAAGAAGATTAAGCTGAACCAGAGTAAACAGCTCATGGCTGATGATCGTGAAGAAATTACAGAAGCTTATTCAGGGGATGTTATTGGTGTCTTTGATCCAGGTATCTTCTCTATCGGGGACACATTGACAACATCTAAAGAAAAGTTTGCCTTTGAAGGCATTCCAACCTTTGCCCCAGAACACTTTGCCTCTATTCGAAATAAAGATACAATGAAGCGTAAACAGTTTGTGAAAGGCATCAGCCAGATTGCCCAGGAAGGTGCGATTCAGATCTTTACAGCTATTGGTGGCTCATTTGAAGATATTGTTGTTGGTGTTGTTGGGGTGCTGCAGTTTGAAGTACTTGCTTATCGTCTTAAGAATGAATACAATGTAGAGATTGATAATACACCACTCCCTTATCAGTTCATTCGCTGGATTGACAACAAAGATATTGACTTAAATAGTCTTAATCTTTCAAGTGATACAAGAAAGGTCCAGGACTTACGTGGCAATAACCTCTTGCTTTTCTCAAATCAGTGGGGAATCAACTGGGCTACAGAAAGGAATAAGGGCTTAGAATTATCTGAGTTCAGTAAGAATGCCTAAATGAAAACAAAAAGAAATTGGCAATACTGGTGGACATTGCTTTACTGGCCTATTTATTTAGCTGGTTTTGCGATTGTGGAAAGACTTGTACCTTTAAGTAAGGCACATATTATTTCGACAAGCTTTGACTTTGCCATTCCCTTTATTCCCCAATTTATTATTTTCTATATCTTGTGGTTTCCATTTATATTCCTGACTTTCTGGATCTTATTCTTACATGACAAGAGAGAATATTTTAAAATGATGACGGTGCTTTATGTGGGCATGACAATCTTTATTGTCGCATCTGTCATCTATCCAAACGGCCTAGATATCCGACCCCAGCATTTAGAAGTCAACAGCTTCTCTACCTGGGTTGTCTCGCTTATCTATCGTACGGATACACCAACCAATGTCATCCCAAGTATCCATATCTATAATTCAATTGGTATGACAATAGGTTTATGTAAAAGTGATTATGTCAAACCTTATATTAAATATGGTTCAGTCATTCTAGCTTGTCTTATTACCATTGCCACATTCTTTGTGAAACAGCATGGTATTGTTGATGCGATAGCAGCCTTCATTCTTGTGGGTGTGATGTATGTTATTGTTTATAAAAAAGATTGTTATTTCTTAAAGGGAGAGAACGTATAGTCCTCCCTTTTCAATTATGTTATGATGAATAAGAATGGAGTGAGATGAATGAAAGTGTTGGCTTGTTTTGATTCGTTTAAAGAATCAATGAGTGCAAAGGATGCTGGTGAGGCGGTAAAAAGCGCTTTAGATGATGAGGTCGAGATTATCCCGTTAGCTGATGGGGGCGAAGGGACGCTTGAGGCTTTGAGTGATGGCTTAAAGGGGACTTATTATCAAGTTGAAGTAACCTCACCTAACTTCAAACATGTATGCGCAAGATATATGATTGCAGGGGATCTAGCTGTTATTGAATGTGCTCAGGCATGTGGCTTAGACCTTCTTCTTGAAAATGAAAAGAATGCTTTATTGACAACAAGCTTAGGTGTTGGTGAGATGATTGTTGATGCTTATCATCATGGGGCAAGACGCTTTATGATTACACTTGGAGGCTCAGCAACAAATGATGGTGGAATTGGCATGCTTTCTGCTTTAGGCATACGTTTTCTTGACGAACATGAACAGGATGTCATACCAAATGCACAAGGGCTTGGTAAGATTGCGACTATTGATAGGAACAACTATCTTTTTCAAAATGAAGAAGTCAGCTTTATAGCTGTCTGTGATGTGGAAAATCCGTTATTGGGCAATAATGGCGCGACATATGTCTTCGGACCACAAAAAGGTCTTTCGAAGGTTAACTTAGAAACAGTTGATCATGCAATGGCACATTATGCTTCTTTAAGTGAAGAAACACTGGGACAATCTTTTCATGATATTCCTGGAACAGGAGCAGCAGGTGGTCTGGGCTATGCGATTGTGAGCTTTCTAGGTGGACGTTTAGAAAAGGGCTTTGAAATTGTCAGCGAGATGGTGTGTCTTGATGATGCCATCAAGCAGGCAGATATTATTGTGACTGGAGAAGGCAGCATAGACAGACAAACACTTTCTGGCAAAACACCTTATGGTGTTTTAATGCATGCGAATAGATATCATAAGCCGGTTGTTGTCTTTGCGGGTAAGGTAAAAGATGTACATATGCTTAAAGAGGCGGGTTTTCAAGATGTCATTTGCATCAATGAAGAAATTAAGGATCTTGCAACAATGTTGAAAGAAGGCCCAAAAAGTCTTGGAAAAGCTGTGAGAAGGTATTTTCATGAAAATCGTTAAAGAACAAATGTTAATGGATTATTTACTCCAGAATTATAATCGTACGAAAGCAAAGAATCTCTTGAAATACAAAGAGGTTCAAGTCAATGGCAAGATTATTACTCAATATGACTATGACCTTAAGATAGGTGATCATATTACTATCAGCAAGTCAGTACCTTCTTCATTGCCTTTTGATATCATCTATGAAGATCATGAATGCATTGTTATAAATAAACCTAGTGGATTATTATCGGAACGTACGGCTAAGGAATCTAAAAGGACAGCGTATATGATGGTCAAGAATTATGTGAACAAGAAACATGAACAACTCTATCTTGTCCATCGTTTAGATCAGGATACGTCAGGTGTCCTGATGTTTGTAAAAGATAAGAAACTCTATGAATATCTTACGCATCACTGGAATGCATGTGTAACAACACGTAGTTATTATGCGGTTGTTGAAGGGAAGATGAATGGGAGTGGAACAATAGATAATTATTTGGCCGAAAGTCGAGGCCAGGAAGTCTATATTACGAAGAAAGGCGGGCAGCGAGCAATTACACATTATCAAACTATAGTCTCTAGTCAAAAATGTTCGCTTGTTCATGTCTTGCTTGATACAGGTCGTAAGAATCAGATTCGAGTTCATATGGCTTCATTACATCATCCTATTATGGGGGATAAGAAATATGGGGCGAGAAGCAATGCACTCAAAAGACTTGCGCTGCATGCTGATACATTTAGCTTCATTCATCCTTTTACCCATAAAGAAATGACTTTTACGACAGATATTCCAGAATCGTTTGAGAAAGTTGTAAAAAAGCATTGACATCAATTAGGAAATTTTATAAAATGAGCAAGTAATAAAGTAGTGGAAAGAAGAAGTGCTCGCTTCTCGCCTGACTGATGGATGTTGGTAGGCAAATGTCACTGAAGATATTAATGTATTAATTCTTTAGGATATTTATGCGGGTGCTTATGCACCTGCTTTTTTATTGATAAGCAATGGAGGTGGCTTTTATTAGAAAATACGATAGAACTAAACCAAAACCAAATGATGATTTAGTTAATGGAAAAATTCGCTTTAGAGAAGTTCTTGTGATTGACCAGAACGGAGATCAGCTTGGAACTATGAGTAGCAGAGATGCCCAGAACAAGGCAAATGATGCAAATTTAGACTTAGTGTGTGTTGCGCCAAAAGCAAAACCACCTGTATGTCGAATCATGGACTATGGTAAATATCGTTTTGAGAAACAGAAGAAAGAAAGAGAACAGAGAAGAAATTCTAAGGTTGTCTCTCTAAAGGAAACTCAGCTTTCTCCAACTATTGATGTCCATGATAAAAATGTAAAACTGAAGAGAACTTTAAAATGGCTGCAAGATGGCGATAAAGTCAAGGTTGCAGTGAGATTTAGAGGAAGACAGATGGCACATATTGAAATTGGACAGAAGATTCTTGATGATTTCGTTGAAGAATGTAGTGAATATTGTGTTATCGAAAAGCCAGCTAAAATGGAAGGCAGAACGCTTATTGCGATTCTTGCCCCTAAGAAGAAATAAATAGGAGGAATTTAGTTATGCCAAAAATGAAAACACACAGTGGCCTAAAGAAACGTTTAAAGAAAACAGGTTCAGGTAAGTTTAAAAGATCTCATGCTTATGTTTCACACTTATCACACAACAAGACTCACAAACAGAAGAAGCATTTAGCAAAAGCAACTTTAGTGCATCCATCAGATATGAAGAGAATTAAATCTAGATTAGGTAAGTAAGGAGGACATGTAAATGGCAAGAGTAAAAGGCGGTTACACAACTAGACGTAGAAGAAAGAAAACATTAAAGCTTGCTAAGGGTTATTTTGGAAGTAAGCATGCTTTATATAAAACTGCTCATGAGCAGGTAATGCATTCATTAAAATATGCATATAGAGATAGAAGAAACTTAAAGAGAGAAATGAGAAAGTTATGGATTGCTCGTATTAATGCGGCTGCAAGAATGAATGACTTATCATACTCTGTATTAATGCATGGTTTAAAATTAGCTAACGTTGACATCAATAGAAAGATGTTATCTGAAATTGCAATTGCTGATCCAGAAGGATTCACTGCAATCTGCAATACTGCTAAAGAAGCATTAAATAAGTAATGATTGATCCAGTTTCCTAAGAAACTGGATTTTTTTTATTGTTTGATAAGTATAATATATACTAATAACATGATATATATATATATATATATATATATATATATATATATATCATGCATTTCGCTAAAAAATGCAAGACTAAAAACAATTTCTTTATAGCATTTATATAGCAATTGTTCATAAAGGCGGTTATAATATGGTCAAAGGGATAAAAGGGATATAAAATGAAACCAATCATGAAGATAAGGATGCTTGGGAACTTCACGATTGCATATCAGGGCAAGGAACTATCCTTTGCCGATTTTCGTTCTTTACAAATAACGCGACTATTTTGTTTTCTTTCTATCAACCCCACTAACGCCGACAAAAATACACTCGCCACATATATTTTTAAGAACTCTGAAGCAAATCGTCATAATGGCATCAAGACGCTCGTTTATCGAACGAGAATGTTATTTAAAGAATATTTTGGAATTGAGCAGATTATTTATGCAAAAGGTGGGTATTACTATTTAAGTGATGCCATAGATTATCAGTTCGACTACCAAGTTATTTTAAGCGCCTATGAGAAATTTAAGGCAGGCATAGAGCCTTTAGAACAGGCCTATTTGTCCATTGCGACATATAAAGGACCACTTCTGCCAATGATCGAAGGTGATACTGAACTGACTAAGCTCCATCATGAAATTACACAAGCTCATGCATTAATGGCTATTTATGCATTAAATCATGCTTATGGGAATAATGATGCATTTTCGAAATTAGCCAAGAGTCTTTTCTTAGATGATGCGAACAATGATCCATTACAGGTAGAAATCATCCAACAAATGTGTGAGCATCATGAAAATGATTTAGCAAAACATTACTTCGATGTTGTTCATAGCAGTTTTGAATCTCATCTTTCTAAAGTTGCACAACTCAAGATTGATGAAATGATACAGACACAACATCAATTATTCGATAACTATATGCAAGCTATTGATAATGATTTTGGTGTTTATGCCTTTGTCTGTACGCCAAAAGAATTTGCCCATTTGTGCCAGCTTCGTGTTCGTCAAATGCGTCGTGGAAAGTGGAAAGGCTTTGTGGTTAGGATAAGTAGTTCACAGTCATCTGATTTATTGTTGGATGATTTTATTTATAATTTACGTTCAGGAGATTGTATATCTCGTTTCAATGATAAAGAATATTTTCTCTTATTGAATATTAAAGAGAAAAATATCAAGAAAATCATGAAACGTTTAAAGGTCTATGATCCTAATTTAACCTATGAATATCGTAATCTCGCAAGTCTTACAAATAAGAAAATAAGAACAAGAAGGAAAGCCGAATAGGCTTTCTTTTTTGTAAACTTCATATTCATCCTTAAATGTGATAGAATGAGCATATCGAGGTGGAAATGTTATGCATAAGAATCTCATGAAAGTTGTGGATATTTTCAAGTATCTTCTACTCGTCTTTGCATTAGCAGGATGCTTTTATGTCATCAAAGTGACTTATAGTGGCATTTTGGTTGGTAAGTATATGACAACAGAACTGACTGTATTTATTGCACTTTTAGAAATCATGTCATTCATTATTCTCTTTTATGGCTTAAATGACTACCTGAAAGAGAAACAAAATGCGAAATTTCGTACTGCCATCTTGGCTAGTGGAACAGCAAGTTTACTTGAATTTCTTTATACAGTGATCAATGCTATTTATCATATTCAGGCCTCTTCCTTTATGAGTCATGGCATGATGATTACACTCGCATTATCAAGATTGATATTATATATTATTATCTTTTATGGTTATCATAACCATCAGTTTGAACAGTATTATTTCTATATGTTTCTTGGCGAGCTTGCCTTAACACTTCTCACGCTTACCAATGCCATTAATGTATACAACGTGCTTATGCCGTTAAGTTATTTCTTAGCGCTGAGTATTCCTCTTGGCAGTTTTGTTTTTTCTATCTTAACTACTCTCACTTGCTATTTGATGCAACCTCAAGATGCCTAGGGCATCTTTTTTGATATATAATAACGTCTTATCTTCAATATAATAATCCTCTCAAGCCTTCCAATCGTAGTTTAGAGAAAGAAGCAATTCGATTGGCTCTTTTGTAAAAAAACGGGAAGTGGTATAATGTAAGAGTTTACAAGGAGGGCGCATATTATGGGTTTAGTACATTTTGCTTATATAATGCTTATAAGGAAGAAGCAAGAATCATGGGCATATGGCTTTATGTTGCTTTTTCTTACCATGACGACTGTTGTATTAAGTGATGTTGTCGATAACCCCTATATTGGATACAAAGAAGCTTTTTCAAGTCATTTTCTTATCACCCTTATTGTGTTTATTGTCCTATGTTTTTCATCATTCATGCTTTATTTTGCGAATGATGCCTTTTTGCAATTTAAATCAGAAGAACTGCTCATCATGGGAATGAGTGGACAAGGCTTTCTAGCTATTACATCCTATCTTTGGTTACAAATCATGATGCTATTGATGATTTTTTTACCGTTGGGATTATGTGTAGGCTATTTTCTTGCTGTTGGAGTGAATAAGATCATGTATCTTTTCTTGCATATTCCTGCCTCACCGTTCTTTCAACCTTTGCATTGTTTTCTTTATACTGGTTTATTCTTTCTTATTCTTATTCCTGTTATTCTCTTGTTGGATGCGGGCTTTGTATATCGCCATAATATTGCCGATTTATTGCATCAGGACCATATTAAGAAAGATACTACTGTTGTCATGCTGCATTTACCAAGTACGGCTTATATCATTGTTGCCCTGCTTGCCATCATCATGTTTCTAACAATGCCTATATCCATCGAGAACTATGCTATGCCATGCTTGATTGGAGCGCTTGGTTGTGCTGGCTTGCTTGTCAAAACAATTCCCCATCTTTTAAAGAAACTGACGTCTCAACGCATGATCAATCATAAGATTGCCTTAGTGAGTATGAGCTTTTTAAGTGATGCCTTAACAAAGGCCAAACATATCATTACAATTTATTGTATAACGACCTTGATGATGATTCATATGATGATTTCTATGAAGGATGCGCTTCGTGAAAGCCTTGTTGCAGCTCATGCCTATGTTGTTGCTTCTTTATTGTTGTCTGTCTCATTGATGTATCTTTATCGCAGTTTGATTTTAAAGAGAAAGATGGCTATTATCAATTTATATAAGGTTGGCTATATGCTTGATCAGTTCAAGAAAATCATTAAGCAGGAAGTTGTGGGCTTTTTTGGGCTGCTGATTGCTTTACCGGGTCTTTATATCATTATTATGCTGTTATTGCTGTTAATGAATCATACTATTTCTTTGTCATTTGTAATGATTGTGATGGTTACAAATATCCTACCTCCTGTTATTATGGCGTTGATGACATGGAGATATTATCGTCAGTCTATTATTGCTGAACTTGAAGAAGGTGTCAAAGATGAGTAAGGAAATGATTAAAGCAGAACATGTTTCAAAAATCTATGGGCTTGGCTCGAAGCATCCCTATCAGGCTTTAAATGATATTACATTGACAATAAATGAGGGGGAGTTTGTCTGTATTATGGGGCCAAGTGGGGCAGGCAAGAGCACGTTGCTGAATGTGCTGACGACCATTGACTTTCCCACAAAGGGTAAGGTCTTTATTGATGGAGAAGAAACCAGAACGCTCTCTAGTCATCAAGTTGGCCAATTATGTTATGAACTATTAGGTTTTATTTTTCAAAATTTCAACTTGCTTGATGCTTTGACGGTTAAAGAAAATATTGCTGTACCATTATCACTTGCCTCAGTTAATAGGCAAGAGATTGATGAGCGTATTATTAGTATTACAAGCAAGCTTAATATTGAAAAGCTTTTAGAGAAATATCCCTATGAGTGTAGCGGGGGACAAAGACAGCGTATTGCGATAGCACGAGCTCTTATCAATCATCCAAAGATTATTGTTGCTGATGAACCAACCGGTAATCTTGATAGTGCCAATAGTCATGAAGTATTAGACTTCTTTAGTAAACTGAATACTGAGGAAGGTGTTACAATCTTAATGGTGACACATGATCCTCTTATTGCATCTTATTCAAGCAAGTTGCTTTATATCAAGGATGGAATGATTGAACATACCATTCATAAAGAAGCACTTGAACAGAGAGATTATTTCTATCGGATTGTTGATATCAATTCTAATGAAGCACAAAGCTATTTTATGAAAGAGATGCAATGATGTGTGTCTCTTTCTTTTTATCTTATTTTTCTTTATAATGGGGGTATGAGCTATATAGAATTAAAAGGGAAACAATATCCATATTATTTAAGCAGGCGTAAAATGCGATCAATGAGTGCCACAGTACGTGGTGGTGTCATCGAAGTTCATGCGCCTTACCATGTTGAGACTTCTATGGTGGAAGCATTTTTAAAGAAACATGAAGAGAAGTTTGTAAAAGCAATTGAAGAATTCAAGCCACTCTATGATTTTCGTGATGGGGGCTTTGTCTATGTCTTTGGTAAGCGCTATGGACTAAAACATATTATTGATCAATCCGATGCTGTTGAAGAACATGGTAACTGTCTTGAGGTGCATTCTTATGATTTTGAAAAGATCATAAGTCGTTATCTAGGCAAAAAGCTATATACTTATCTTCAAGCAAGAATGGGTTATTATCTCCAGCATAGCTTTGATTTAAGCATGCCACATATTATTGTCAAACCTTATCGATCACGGTGGGGGAGCTGTTATTATGAACGGCAGGAAGTGACTTTTAATAGCATGCTGATACATTTTGATACAAGAGTGATTGATAGTGTGATTATACATGAATTATGTCATTTTCTTGTTTCTAATCATTCCAAGGCCTTCTATCATGAAGTCTATAAACGGATGCCTGATTATGATTACTGGCATGAACAATTAAGGGGAGCTTTATAAATATGATTACTTCAGTTAATAATCCACGCATTAAGGAAATTAATGCCTTGCATAAGAAAAAACAACGTGATGAAAAAGGGCTTTTTCTTGTTGAAGGTAAACATATGGTTGAGGAGGCAATCAAGCATGATCTCGCTCTAACCATCATCACGACTGATCAAGACTATCATGCTGACTGTGAGCTGCTTTATGTGAGTGATGCAGTTATGCATAAAATTGCTACGACGAAGACACCACAGCCTTATATGGCTGTCTGCAAGAAACTCGCTTACAGTTATCAAAAACAACAACGCTCACTTCTTTTAGACTGTATTCAAGATCCAGGCAATCTAGGCACGATATTAAGAACAGCACTTGCCTTGGGTTATGATCAGGTTATTCTTTCTCCTGATACTGTTGACCTTTATAATGAAAAAGTCCTAAGAGCAACCCAGGGAGCTATCTTCCGTCTTCCAATCATCGTTGAAGACTTGAAGACAATCATCCCTCAGCTCAAACAAGATGGTATTCAGGTTGTTGGTACAGCACTCAGAAATGCGAAAGATATTCATGATATCAAGAAAAGAGATTATATGGCTTTTGTGATGGGAAATGAAGGTAATGGTATGCATGAGGATATTGCAGATCTATGTGATGAACGTCTCTATATCCCTATCAGCAATATGGAATCACTGAATGTCGGCATTGCCGCAGCAATCGTCATGTATACATTTCGGGAGGAATAATAATGGTAAGAGAACATATTTATTTTAGTGGCGAAGTACAGGGTGTTGGCTTTCGTTTTCGTGCCAGCATGATTGCCAATGAGCTAGGACTAACTGGTTGGTGCCGCAATCTCTATGATGGCCGTGTTGAGTGTGAACTCCAGGGTGAGCAGTCCGTCATCAACCGTTTTATTGTCCGTATTCGTAATGAACGCTGGATTGATATCACGAGTATTGAAAGACATGAAATACCTGTGGATCAAAGAGAAAAGAGCTTTAATATTACTTATTAGAGCATGAAAGGTTGAATATATGAAAGAAGTTATAAGAAAAGTCTTGCTTGTTGTATTTTTAGGGATTTTTCTCTATGCCGCTTATAATCTTGGTACAATTGGCTATAAATACTATAAGGTGGACAAAGATACAAAGGCTGTTAAAGAGACCTATGTGAAACAAATTGATGATTCCAATGATCCCTTAAAGCGTAAAATTGATTTTACAGCCTTAAAACAAAAGAATGCAGATGTCGTAGGCTGGCTTTATATCCCAGGAACAAAGATTGATGAAGTTGTTCTTAAAGGCGCAAATAATGATACTTACCTACATCATAATATTGATAAGCAATATTCATTTGCCGGAGAGTTATTTGTGGAAAATGTCAATAATGCCAACTTCAAAGATGTACAGACAGTCATCTATGGACATAATATGAAAAATGGCTCACGTTTTCATGACTTAAGATACTTTGTCGAAAGTGATACATATAAAAAATATAACAAAGTCTATCTATATTTACCAGATGGCAGTGTCAATGTCTATACAACTTATGTTGCACGTGTCTTGAATGCCAATAGTTCACTGTACTACAACAATGCAAGCTATCAGGAAGTCATTTCAGCCATGCAGAAGAAGGCTGCCCAGGTCAGTGAAGTCAGTCAAGAAGAAGCACCATTGCTCATGCTTTCTACATGCCTCACTCATGATGACCCAAGACGTTATGTCTTAGGAGCAAGATTAGAGAGAAATGTGGTGATTTCATGAGACAGCCATTAAGAAAGAGCTTCTATCATGCTTTTATGGGTATTGTGGCAACAATCAAAAAGGAACGTAATATTAAGATTCATCTAGGATTCATGATGGCAGTTATTCTATGTGGCTTCTATTTCCAGCTGACAAAGACAGAATGGCTTATCTGTATGGTATTATTTGGCTTAGTGATTTCATTAGAGCTTGTCAATACAGCAATAGAAGCAGTTGTTGACTTAGCTTCACCTGACTATCATGAACTTGCGAAACTAGCAAAAGACGCTGCAGCTGGAGCAGTCTTAGTCAGTGCCATAGTTGCTGCAATCATCGGTTTATCGATATTCATACCACATTTAATGTCAAGACTATAATGGAGGAAAAACAATGCAGACAATAAGAAATAAAATTCATTATCAATTACCTTATACATTAGAAAAAGCCCATATGGTACATATGGATCTTGTGGGAAATCGTTTAAGAATCTTATTTGAAAATGGATATTATAAAGGAGAAGAGAAGCTTGAAGGTAAAGTCTTTTTTGAAGATGTTGACTTAGACGCAAGCGAGCTTACAATCTATAAGATTGATGGTGATAAAATTAAAGGTAAACGTCATGATTTAGTGAAGTTTATCAAGAAACATGAATCATTTGACTTAGAGATTATTGAAGAAACATATAATGACTATCTTTCTCTTTATAAAGGTATCTATCATAAAGGTGATAAGGAAAGAGAATTTGTGCTCTCCATTGTTCATACAGGTCATATGATCTATGATACAGAAGGGGAGAGTGTAGCTGTTAATCAGCCAGTAGCCCCAAGAGAAGAACCACATGTTGAAGATGTCGCTATTCACGAAGAAACAACCTTCGTCACACCAACAAGTGCTGATCGCTATCTTATCAAGAATACAACACGTGAAGAACGTCTTAGAATTGTCAAAGAATCACTAGGTGTTGATGTTGATTGTGAAGGCTTTGATGGTGGTTTGGCAGATATGTATGATGATTATGTTGAGGGGCTTAAAGAACTCTCTCAGATCAATGCTGAATTTAGAGGACACTATTTTAAGAAGGATGAAGCTATCAAGCGTTAATAACATAATACAATTATAATTGAAGAAGTCATGGACTTCTTCTTTTTTTGTCATCATTAGTACATCATATTATAGCAAAAAGGATGAGGATTTTATCCTGATATAAATTGACAATATATATATATATATATACTTTTCTTATATGGTCGATCTTCTATTTATGCAATAGAGTTGACAGGAGGGAAGTTAAAATGAAGACAAACAAAAAGATGTTAGCAGGAATTGTGGCAATGAGTTCTATTGCGAACACAGCACAAGTAGCTGCAGTTCATGCTGAAAATGTAACCGTTAAGCCTAAAGAAGTCAAGGTTGAAGAAAAGCAGAAAGAAGACAATTCAAAAGCAAAGCCCCAAGCTACACAAGAATCTGTTATTCAGGATGCAGCACAATTAAAAGAAACAGTAGATCAACAAACAACTAATGTTTCTCAAAAACAAAAAGAATATGACCAATCTACTCAGAATAAAGCACAAGCACAGGAAAGTGTAAATGTGGCATTAACACACAAGGAACAGGAATTAAGTAAGGCTCTTGATGATCTTAATGCAAAGAAAGATGCACTAAGCAAAGCACAAAAAGAACTTGCGGATATCAATAATCAAATTGATCAAAATCAAAAAGATCTTTTTGCAGCACAAAAAGAGAAAGAACAAGCAGAAGCAGCTTTAAAAGCTGCAGAAACAGTAAAAAAAGAAGATGTTGAAAAAGCTAAAGCTGATGTTGATGCTAAGTCTCAAGAAGAATCTCAAGCTAAAACAGCATTAAATAATGCGAATAACAACAAGAAACAAGCTGAAGAGGAAAAGAATAGTGCTGCGATTGAATCAAGCAAAGCACAACAACAGTATGTTGATGCATATAATGCAAGCAGTGATGCTAAAAAGAAACTTAATGAAGCAACACAACAAAAAGATGATGCACAAAAACTAAGTGACTCATATAAGAATGGAACTCAAAAACAAGTAGCTGATGAAGCTCAAAAAGCAGTAGAAGATGCAAAGAAGGCTCAAGAAAGTGCTGATGCAAAAGCAAGTGAAGAAGCACAGAAAGCTTCTCAAAAAGCTAATGATGCCAATACTGCTAACAAAGCTCTTGATCAACTACAAAATGATGAAACAAACAAAAACAATGAAATCAAGCAAGCTGAAGACAACCTCTCTAATAAGATAAATACGGCTTCATCCCAAGATGCAGAAAAAGCTAAAGCTGACAACAAGTATGCTGATGCACAAAAAAAGACTGCAGAAGCGCAGGCAGATGTCAATGCAAAACAGAAGGCTTATGATGATGCATTAGATAAAGTTGCAGAGAAAAAACAAAAAGCTGAAGAGTTGCGAAAACAGGTACAAGCAAAACAAGAAGAAATCAACAAGATCCAGAAGCAGATGGACAACGCACAGAACCAGTACAACAAGGGCTTCATCGGGTTTGCTGAATGGGCAGGAGACGAGGCGGCCATTCACTCATATAACACACCGGCAACGGTATATGAGACGACAGTGGACGGAAAAAGTGCTGGGACAGGCGTGCGCGAACCGGTTCATAAGTACACCCGCGATGGGCAGGAAGGCGACGCTTCAAGTATCGAGAACCTGAAGAACGGCATCGCAATCATGAAGGAAATCAACCGTGTCAGAAGATCAGAAGGACTTGATGACATGAAGGTCAGTCTTCCTGCGGTAGCAACGGCGATTATTCATACGAACTGGTCAGCATATCATCAGGCACACATTGGGCGTCACGGATACAATGGACCTAGTGCTGCAGAAAATCTGGCCTGGGGCTATGGTGCAAAATACACGGTATTCGGTTGGTACTACGAAGAAAAAATGGTTGCATCGGTTAGAGATGGCATTAAACTGACTGAAGACGACTACAAATATATTATAGCTAATTGGGGGCCAGACATCAAAACAAAGAAAGATGTTGACAACAAAGCTAAAGAGCTTGCAAAAGCAAAAGACGATTACGGCAATTACGAATTTTCAACAGGACATTATTATAACATACTCTTTACCACAAATGGCGCTCCGAAAGGTGAAAACGATGTAATTGGTGCAGCGGCTTATAACGATTATTCAGGGGCCCCATCGTCAAATACAAGTGGCATGGAAATTACGTGGGGGGACGAATCAGAAACCTATATTATATCTGATGCCGATCCGGCCGAGTTAAAGGTCTCTGATTTTGCAACAAGAGGTGTTATGTCTCTTGAAGACTATGAAAAGCTTCTTAACCAGTATCTTGATACCCTTGACACGAAGAAGCTCTCACAGCAGATTGATGCACTGAAGGCCGAAAAGCAGTCGCGCGAGCAGCAGGCAGATGCCCTTCTTGCAGGAACGGCGGCGGAAGAGGCAAAGAATGCCCTTGACAAGGCAAAAACAGCACTGAATGACGCTCAGAAGGCTGAGGATTCCGCAAGGACTGAAGCCGAAGCGAAGAAGGCAGAGGCAAAATCTGCTCATCAGGAAGTAACTGATGCTGAAAATGTACTTGCGCAAAAGAAATCTGAACGTACAAAGATAGAAGAATCTATCAGTCAGGCTAAAAAGAATCTCGATGATGCTAAAAAGGCAAAAGAGGAACAGGATGCATTAAGTGCACAGGCTGCAAGTGATGCTAAGAAGGCTGCGGAGAAGTTAAATGCTGCAAAAGAGAAGCTTGCAAATGTCACAAAAGGACAGAAAGCAGCTGATGATGCGCTTGCAGCTGCAATAGAGAAACTCAATAATGCTAAAACTGCTTATGACAAAGCTCAGAAAGCTGCTCAGGATGCTGCTGAAAAGGCAGATAAGGCTGCTCAATTCCATCTTTCTAAGAATTATAATTTTATTCAGGCTAATGAAAAATTGAATGATGCTAGTACAGCATATACAATTGCAAGAAATAATCTCGATGATGCAAAGAAACAGTATGATATCTTAGATAAAGCTCTCAATAAGAAAGAACAAATTGAAAAGGAACTTCAAGATAGTACAAAGAAAGTTAATGATCTTACTGCTTCTTTGAGCAAGCTTCAGGATGCTGTAAAGAATAATAAGGTTGATTATCTTAAAGATGAGGCTAATAAGGCTGATGCAGAATATAAGAAAGCTCTTGATGGCGAAGAAAGTGCCTATGCTAGCTTGAGTCAGGCTATTGTTGATGTTAATGCTACAAATGCTAAGCTTGCTGAGGCTAAGAAAGAGCAGGAACGTAGTGCTGCAGCCCTAGCAAATGCTTCTTCTGAGCTGGAAGCAGCTAAGAAGGCTTATAATGAAGCTATGGATAAGATTGTTGCTGGTATATCTATTGTGCGTCAGGATGAGCATAATGCGACTGTTGATGATGCAGATGTTGAGATTGAAGCTAAGTTATATGAAGATGCAATTAGAAAGAGCTTTGATCGTGATGATGTGCTTGCAAAATTAAGTCATGGTGAAAGTGTTGAGGGACGTCTGATTCATCAGGATGATGCTTCTAAGGAAGATGTTGATGTTCTTGGTGCTTATGCAAAGGCACATAAGATTGTACCTATTGACTATTTTGCATTAGGTGTTGAAACAAGCAGTGGTACTCTTTCACAGCTTTCTCAACCTATTACGTATACAATGCATGTGAAGGCTGTTGAGGGTAGAACGTATCATGTTGTTCGCTTGCATGATGATGTGATTGAGGATCTTCCTGTTGAAGTACATGGCGATGAGATTAGCTTTACAAGCGACAAGTATTCTGCCTTCTTGTTAGGCTACAGTGTTGCTGAAAAGCATATTGATACAAAGACTAGCACTTCTACTAACAACACGGCTGCTGCTAAGAATAGTCAAGCTAAGAGCGTGAAGCCTACATCAAAGGCGAATGCTACAAAGAAGAAAGCTGTTCAGACTGGTGATCCAGTTGTCATGGAAGGCTGGATGCTGACACTTATTGCTTCTGCTGGTGCAGTAGTCATGCTTAGAAAGAAAAAAGAAAATTCTTAATCGTAAGATTATTGAGAGGTGAATGGTGTCTTAGATGCCATTCCCTTTTGTATGTGTGTTTAAAGCATGAAATAATGGCTTGATAATGCCTAAACTTTTGATTATAATAGTCACATAAATCGATGAAGAGAAGTAGTAAGTGATTGAAGGCATATAGAGAGGAAGAGGCTGGTGGAAATCTTCTATGAGATAGATTACTGAATTCATCTTGGAGAGCGACCAATCCTCGCCGTGAAACTGCGTTAAAGTGAATCAAGAGCATGTCTATTGACATGAATTAGGATGGTACCGCGATATGAGTCGTTCCTAGCTGGAGCGACTTTTTTATTTTGTCTAGGAGGAAGAATATGGACGAGTTGAAACGTATCGGTGAAGAAGCCCTGAAGAAGATTCAGGAAGCAACTGATCTGAAAGAACTGAATGATGCACGTGTTTCCTATCTTGGTAAGAAATCACCAATTCAGGCAGCAATGAAACAAATGCGTGACATGAGCAAGGAAGAAAGAGCAAACTTTGGTAAGATTTCTAATGAAGTCAAGCAATCTATTGCAAAGAAGGTTGAAGCAAAGAAAGCTGAACTTGAAGCTTTAGCTCTTGAAGCAAAGATTGAAAGTGAAGATATTGATATTTCATTACCAGCAAGAAGATTACCTGCTGGCTCATTGCATCCTATTACTATTGTTAAGAATGATCTTGAAAACTTATTCCTAGGAATGGGTTATGAAGTAGCTGAAGGACCTGAAGTAGAAACTGATCATTATAACTTTGAGTTAATGAATCTCCCTAAGGGTCATCCAGCTAGAGACATGCAGGATACATTCTATATTGATGAAAACACGCTTATGCGTACACATACATCACCTGTACAGGCTCATGTTATGTTGGATAAGATTGCAAATGGTGGAGCACAGCCAATTAAGGTCATCTGTCCTGGTAAGACTTATCGTCGTGATGATGATGATGCAACACATTCTCATCAGTTTGCGCAATGTGAAGGTTTAGTTGTTGATAAGAATATTACAATGGCGGATTTAAAAGGTACTTTGGAATTGTTTGTAAAGAAGATGTTTGGAGAAAAGCGTGAAATTCGTTTAAGACCTTCTTATTTCCCATTTACTGAACCATCAGTTGAAGTTGATATTAGCTGTGGTAACTGTGGTGGCAAGGGCTGTTCAATGTGCAAGGGTACTGGTTGGATTGAAATTTTAGGTGCTGGTATGGTTAACCCACATGTGCTTGAAATGTGTGGGTATGATCCTCAAGTTTGGCAGGGCTTTGCCTTTGGTATTGGTCTTGAAAGAGTTGCTATGTTGAAATATGACATTGATAATATTAGAGACTTCTATAATGATGATCTGAGATTCTTGAATCAGTTTAGTGGGGAGGAATAACATGTTAGCAAGTTATAAATTATTGAATCAATATGTTAAGGTTGATGATCAGAATCCTGAAGAATTAGCTGAAAAGATTACTCGAATTGGTCATGAAGTAGAAGGACATCATCCTTTAGCACTAGGTACAAAGCTAGTTGTTGGTTATGTCAAGGAATGTATTGATCATCCTGATAGTGACCATTTACATATCTGTCAGGTTGAAGTTGCCCCTGGTGAAGTGACACAAATTGTCTGTGGTGCACCTAATGTTGCTGCTGGGGAAAAGGTCATTGTGGCATTGCCTGGCTGTGAACTTCATGCCGGTAAGATTTCTGCAGGCAAGATCCGTGGCGCTGAATCAAATGGAATGATCTGTTCAATTGCTGAATTAATAGAAGATCAAAGACTCTTAAGAGAAGAAGATAAGGCTGGCATTCATGTATTAGATCAGGATGCTCCAGTAGGTGTTGAAGCATTAAGCTATTTAGGCCTTGATGACTTTATTATGGATATTGGCTTAACACCTAACCGTAGTGACTGTATGGCGATGACAAGCTTAGCGCATGAAGTAGCTGCTTTATTGAAGAGAGATGTGACTTATCCAGAAGTCAAGAAGTATGATGAGAAAGAAAGTGAAATTCAGGTTAATGTGGAAACTGATCTTTGCCCTTTCTTTGGGGCCAAGCTTGTTAAGGGTGTAAGTACACATGAATCACCTGCCTGGCTTAGAAACTTCCTGCTTGCTTCAGGCATTAAGCCGATCAACAATATTGTTGATATTTCTAACTTCGTGATGGTGGAAACAGGTCAGCCTATTCATATGTATGATTATGACAAGCTTACTAAGAAAGCTTTCACAATCAAGACTGGCTTTGACACAGAAGAAACAATGCTTGATGGAGAAAAATATAAGATTGAACCAAGCGATATCATTGTTTCAACAGATGATGGTATTGGCTGTATAGCAGGTGTCATGGGTGCAGAAAGTACAAAGATTGATGATACAACAACAAATATCATCATTGAAGCAGCAACCTTTGATGGTGCTACACTTCGTGCTACAGCAAGACGTCTTAATCTCTTGACAGATGCTTCCCAGCATTATATCAAGGGTGCTATTGATACAGCTAATAGTTTACATGTCTTAGATCGTTGTGCTGACTTGCTTGTTCAGCTTGCTGATGCTAAGGAAGTCTATAAGACTGTCCATACACCACTCCATATTGAACCAAAGGTTGTTGAAACTTCTGTTGCTAGAACAAATGGTCTTCTTGGCACATCGTTCACAGCTCAGGAAATTGCTGATGTCTTTGAACGTTTACATTTCTCATATGAAAGTGATGGTGAAAACTTCAAGGTCACTATTCCAACATACCGTAATGATATCTCGATGGATGCTGATTTAACAGAAGAAGTAGCTAGACTTTATGGCTATGATAACTTACCTAATACATTACCATTCATGAGTATGACAGAAGGTATCTTGTCAGATAAACAGGCCAAGGAAAAGATGATCAGAAAAACATTAGCTGATTTAGGCTTGCATGAAGTATTAACCTATACACTTACAAGTGCTGAAACAGTTAATGATTTCAATCTATTCCATGATAATGATGAAACTGTTACTCTTATGTCACCATTGAATGAAGAACGTGCTGTTGTTAGAAAGTCATTATTACCTGCCCTTTTAACAACAATCAAATACAATCTTGATCATTCAAACAAAGATGTTAATATCTTCGAATTAGCCAATACATATTCACGTCAGGATAAGGAAATCTCTAACTTAGCGATTGCATGTACAGGACGCTATGTCGATATTCCATGGCTTAATGAAAGCAAACAGGTTGATTTCTATCTTGTCAAAGGCTTTGTAGAAACGTTGTTTGATAAGCTTGGTATTTCTAACAAGCGTTATACATTTACAAAGGTTGAAAGAGACAATAAAGATTTCCATCCAGGCAGAAGTGGATATATTCGTTTTGGCAAGAAAATTGTTGGTGTGATTGGTGAAGTACATCCAGCTAAGGCTAAAGCCTATGGCGTTGATGAAGTTTACGTCGCTGAATTGAACTTAACTGAAGTCTTGAACTTACGTACAAGTGCACTTAAATTCACAGCTATTCCTACATATCCTGAAGTAAGTCGTGATTTAGCCCTTGTCGTTGATGCTACAACACCAGCTCAGGATATCTTAACAACCATCCTCAAGTCTGCAAAGATTCTTGTTGATGCGAAGATCTTTGATGTCTATGAAGGGGAACATGTTGAAGAAGGCAAGAAATCTATTGCGATTTCATTACGTTTCCAGGATCCTACGAAGACCCTTGATGAAGAATCCATCACTAAAGCTATGCATGCGATTCTTGAAAGAGTCAAGAAAGAATTCAATGCAGTTATTAGACAATAATAGAATGAAGGACTAGCACAAACATGCTAGTCTTTTTTGTGATTTCTCATATTTTCATCTAGTATTTTAAAGAAGCTTATGTATAATTTAATGTCAATGGGGGATTTGTTGAAATGAAAAAGGGATTTCTTTATACAATCATCGGGGCTGTAAGCTGGGGCTTTTCTGGTTCCATGGGCCAGCATCTCTTTGAGGCTTATCATGTCAATGCACCATGGCTAGTAAGTGTTCGTATGATCTTTGCAGGGATTATTTTATGTATTGTTTCATTAATCACCATGCCTCATGCGACAAGAAGCTTGCTTAAAAGCAAGAAAGATATGGCTGTGGAAATTGTCTTTGCCTTGGCTGGCTTAGCCTTTGTACAGCTTGCCTATCTGACAACCATCCGTCTTTCCAATGCTGCCACAGCAACAGTTCTTCAGAATCTTAATCCAGTGATGATTATGATCTTTGTCTGTCTTATGCATCGTCAACTTCCAACAGGGATGGAATTTGTTTGTATTATTCTCGCTGTTGCTGGTACTTTTATTGTTGCAACACATGGTTCTTTGACATCACTTTCTATTTCACCAAATGCACTTTTCTTTGGCTTATTGACAGCTTTTGCTTGTTGTGTCTATACGATTTTACCAGTTCAGCTTATGAAGAAATTTGGCTCAATGCCCGTGATTGGTATTGGCATGCTTGTAGGTGGAATCATCATGACTCTACTTGTCCAGTCATGGAAGCTCTATGTGCCTCTTGATTTTGCTGGCTGGCTTGGTGTGGCCTTGATGGTTGTTGTTGGGACGGCCTTTGCTTTTACATTCTTCTTAACGGGTGTGAAGGAGATTGGTCCCGTCTATGGCAGTATTATTGGCTCGCTAGAACCCTTAACAGCTGCTATTCTTGGTCTTGTCTGGCTGCATACACCATTAACCTGTATTGATGGTGTTGGCTTTATGATGATCATGATTACTGTATTTCTCTTATCCGCACCAAAAAGGACTCACTCTTGAGTCCTTTTTATATAGGGAATGCTTTTCTTTTCTTTTACCAATAATTCCTGGTCAACTAAACCAATCAGGTTGGTGGCCTTAGCTTCAATGTGATACATTGGATCTTTTTTGTTAAGGATCTTTGTTGTAATAGGAAGTGGGCAGCTCTTTTTAATCTGTCTTAGATAATTAGCGCCATCTTGTGAGAAGGCAAGGGGACGAATCTGTGAGAAATGCATTGCTTGAATCACTTCTTCTTTCGAGTTGTTGAGAAGAATATGGGCTAACATCCTTGCTATACGCGATCTTGTATAACGCTTGCTAGAAAGAAGGCTGATGAGTTCGTTTATGTTCTGAGTTTTATTTATTGTTTCTTTAAGCAAGTTCTCAATACCTTCATCAACTAAATGAATGTTGGCAAGCTGATCATTCATGAGAATATTGTATTTAAGATAGGGAAAGAAGGCGTTGGAATCAAGTAAGGCCTTATCCTTATAATATATATAGCCAGGAAGCTGATTTGAGACATCTTTGTTTTCTTTGAGAGCTTTTCTTAAAGCTGTCGCACTTGCGAAGGTTTCGATTGTCTCGCTGTGATAATGACTTGTGCGTTTAATGGCATGGAGATGAATAGGATAATTGTTGGTGATCACTTCTTTCGTATAGGCAAGTCCAAGTAAGTCGTTAGGTGTTTTGACTTCTTGATTCATGAGTGTGCTTAAGGCCTGATTACATGCATCGGGATAACGCAGCCCTTTTTGCATAGCCTCTTTGACAAGCTTGTTGTAGGTGTCACTATTTGTCTGAATCGTCTTTGCAATCTCGATGAATTGATCCATATTGGCAGTCTCGCTGCCAAAGACAATATCAGTTACACCTAATAAATGAAGAAGCTCAATACTGCTTTTGGCAAAATAGTCGGCTGATTCAAGAGCATAGACCGTAGGCAATTCCACAACAAGATCCACCCCACATTCTACAGCAATCTGACTTCTGATCCATTTATCAACAATAGCAACCTCTCCTCTTTGCACAAAGCTTCCACTCATGACTACAATAGTCACATCGGGTTTGATAAGGGCTTGGGCTTGTTTTAAATGATAGAGATGACCCTTATGAAATGGATTATATTCAGCAACAATTCCTAGAATTCTCATGCTTTTCACGTATACTCAATTTAAGGTTAGAATTGAGTATTTTTCCTTTCTAGCCGAATTAAGAATGATATCATCTACGGCCATTGATGATATCATTTATAAGCACTGTGGATTTGTATCTATATTTTTACGGAC
>NZ_VUNM01000022.1 GCF_009695655.1 Sharpea porci | reverse complement strand
TCGAAGGCACTGATACTGAATTGGACAACCCAGAAGCCGGTGACAGAGTGAAGACAGGCGAAACAGACGAAGGCTGGTATACAGTCAAGGACCCAAATACAACTATTGGTGAAAAGTATGCAACAGACAACGATACACTCAAACCTAAATTCTTGAAGGATAAAGACGGTAAGACATACCAGCTTACAGCTAAGGAAGTACGTGCTGACTCAGATCCTAAGGATGGTAGCGTCAAGAAGGATACACAGTACATCAAGTACGAATACAAGCTCATCAGCGGCGGTGCTGTCAGAGTGAAATACTTCATCGAAGGCACTGATACTGAATTGGACAACCCAGAAGCCGGTGACAGAGTGAAGACAGGCGAAACAGACGAAGGCTGGTATACAGTCAAGGACCCAAATACAACTATTGGTGAAAAGTATGCAACAGATAACGATACACTCAAACCTGAATTCCTGAAGGATAAAGACGGCAAGACATACCAGCTTACAGCTAAGGAAGTACGTGCTGACTCAGATCCTAAGGATGGCAGTGTTAAAGCTGATACGCAATACATCATTTATGAATACAAGCTCATCAGCGGCGGTGCTGTCAGAGTGAAGTACTTCATCGAAGGCACTGATACTGAATTGGATAACCCAGAAGCCGGTGACAGAGTGAAGACTGGTGAAACAGACGAAGGCTGGTATACAGTCAAGGACCCAAATACAACTATTGGCGAAAAGTATGCAACAGACAACGATACACTCAAACCTGAATTCCTGAAGGATAAAGACGGCAAGACATACCAGCTTACAGCTAAGGAAGTACGTGCTGACTCAGATCCTAAGGATGGCAGTGTTAAAGCTGATACACAATACATCATTTATGAATACAAGCTTGTTGAGGAAACACCAAAAACACCTGAAAAGCCTCATAATGATGAACCTAAAAACAATACTCCTAAGTTAGAAGAAAAGAAAACTACAACCCCTGCTCCAAAGACAAAACAAACAAAATCTAAAGCAGTAAAAACTGGTGATGATACAGTCTTATGGATTTATGTTCTTCTTGCAGGTATTTCTATTTTAGGTGGTATTCTTGTATTAAAAAGAAATAAAGCTACTCGTTAATAAAATAAGAAAACATCAATCTGAAAATGATTGATGTTTTTTTTTGATAGAAATTATTGATAATCTAATAAATATCATAAAGATAAAAGTACAAGTACGAATTATGAAAATATTTATGAATTTTTCGTACTTTTTATTCTTATGAATAGAATTTAAAATATGTTTACATGAAAGAGAAATTGTCTGGAGAAACATCGTTCTTTCATGTTTAGTATTCTTTTATAAATGATCCCTAGTATAATAAAGCATACGATAATATCCTGAGGCTCAACGTTCTTTTTTTATTTCCCACGTCCTATTCAATAATTAAAGAGCGTTTTCAGTTACGATCTTCGCCTAACTAGAAAGTAGCTGATGAGAGCAAATTAATAGTAAGTTATGACGAATACGTTACTCCTTCCAATTATTAACTCTCTAAGAGTTAGAATGAGTGTTCTTTCATGACTTACTTTTTTCATATTTTGAATACTTTATAAATATGGATTGAAATAATTATACTAATGCGTATATTATCTTTTATTTTTGTATATTTAGTATGATGTTCAAATAGAAAAATGTGCATTATAAGCGTAGAATTTAAGCAAGTAAAGCAACTTGCTTTTTTATTTTTGTCAAGTACAAGTTACGTATAATTAGCCACATATTCGGCACTAGAAGCAATACTCAATATCATTTAAAGTAAGCGTGAACAAAGATATGTTGTTGTGGGTAAACATATCACACTTTCTGTTTAAAGATGATGGCTGAGAATTTGTCTCTTGAGCAATATTCAAATTTTCCCAATTAGTACACTAGATTTAATTAGAGTTCCAATCATCATCTTTTCCCACATTATTCTTAATAATTTGAAAGATTGAAGATGTTAGGTTTTATTAATCCTTTTCAATAAATGTTTTGCTGAATCTTTTGTTTATTGTAGAGGGAAATTGATCTATTAGATCTGTGTTGTTGTATGAATTGAAAGAAATGTGTGTGTGTTTCTTGGATTGTATAGCTATAGGTCTTTAGGAATAAAGAAAGCATTTTATAAAGTAAGGAGGAGCGATTAGCTTTCGTCGCAAGGGAATTTATGAAGAAGAAATTTATGAAATTAAGCACAGTAAGTGCAATGACATCAATCGCATTATTAGCAGGACCTATGATGAATGTTTATGCGCAAGGTACTGTTAAGGGGACAACAGCTACTTTTGATAAGTATTTGGTAATGGAAAAGAATGCCAATGTTCCAAATGCAACATTCACATTTAATATCTCTACACCAACAGATGATGAAATGCAAAGTGTAGCCAATCCTACTAATACACAGCTTACAGTAAGAAAAGGTATTGGTGCGCCAATAGCATCCCCTACTACATTTGCACCTGGTGATGAAACATTTGGTACACCACAAAAGACACGTACAGCTACAACAAGCACATCAGCTACTGATTTTCAAGATGATCAGGTAGAAGGATTAGCAGCTACAAAGAAATATGCCAAGAAGGCTTCAACAGTTGATTTTTCAAATGTGACATTCTCAGAACCAGGTGTTTATCGTTATAAAGTTACTGAAAATGAAACAAATGAAAAAGGTGTTTCAACAGATAAGAATCCAAGATACTTAGATGTTTATGTATCAAGTGATGATAGTGGCAATCTTGCTATTATGGGATATGTTCTACATACAGCTGATGAAAATCCAGCACAGGATGGCACAAATCCAGCAAACAAGAATAAAGGCTTTACAAATAATTATACAACATCAGATCTTACTCTTACAAAGAATGTTACAGGTAACCAGGGCTTCAGAGATCAGTACTTTAAGTTCACAGTAACTGTTTCAAACCTAGATGCCAATGCAAGATTGTTTGTGACAGATAACGCTGGCAATAAAACTTATCATGCGACAGACACAGTGGCTTATAGCTATAATGCTGAAAACGGAACAAGAACTGATGGCCAGAAGAGATTTGTTGCTGCAGTAGGCTCTTTTGCAGATATTACAGAAGGTACATCAGATGACATGAAAGGACTTGCATTGAATGTGAATGATCAAGGTGCAGCAACATTTGATGTCTATCTAAAGAATGGTGAAACAGTAAAGCTAAATGGCTTAACAGCTGATGCAAAATATACAATCACTGAAACATCAGAGGACTATAAGGCAACAGCTAAAAAAGACAATAAAGAGCTTAACTTAACACATGAAGATCAGAATCATACAGATGGCACAGAAGAACAAACTCTTACTGACAATGATGATATTGTATTCATCAATGATCGTGAAGGTGTTGTACCAACTGGTGTATTCCATAACAATCGTACACAGCTGACAATTGGTGGTATTGCTTTAGCTTCTGCCGCTATCGCTATTGTTGTGACAAAGCGTAGAAAACAGAACGAAGCAAGACATGAAGAAAATGAGTAAATCGATGTATCGATGGATGTGGCCACTAGAAAAGATTGCCCTTTTCTTGGTGGCTACATCAATCATATTTATGTTTGTTTTCAGTATTCATATGGCAAATGGAGCATCGATGTATCCTACAATTAGTGATGGTGAAATATGTTTGTTCTTTAGGCTTGATACACCAGAAAGAGAAGATATCGTGTCCTATATATATAATCAAAAATTATATATGGGTAGGGTTGTAGCGATTGCTGGAGATAAGGTTAGTGTTGATCATGGAAAGCTTTATGTAAATGGTTATGAAAAGGAATCATTTTATGAAGTAAGTGGACAGGTGGCTGAACATATTGTAGGAATTCAATCCGTCTTTATTATGAATGATTATCGTACTGATCAAAATGATTCACGTAAGTTTGGGGAGATGCCTATTGATCATATTGAAGGTGTCTATTTTGCATCAGTTAGAACAGGTGGTCATAGCGCATGAGTAAGTATGAAAGTGTTGCCTATTTCCTCATCAACAAGACGATCAACATTATTATTACATCATCCATTGTGATTATGTTCTTATTAGGTGGTTATTGCTTCTATATGCAAGAGCGTCAGCTTGATCAGGCAGGTGCTGGATATCTTGGTTATACGTTAGATGAACTTGGTGCTGTTGGCTGGATTGATATTGATCATACCAATATTAATCATCCTATTATGCAAGGTAAAAATAATGGTGAATATTTAAACAAGAATCCTTTAGGACAGTTTTCTTTGTCAGGAAGTATCTTTCTTGATGCATCAGCTTCTTCTGATTTCTCTGATCCCTATTCTGTTATTTATGGACATCATATGGATAAGGGTAAGATGTTTGGAGCTTTGGATGCATATAAGGACTTTCAGTATTTGAAGAAACATGCCAAGGGACATCTGAAAACAAGAAAAAAAACTTTAACAGTTCATATTATTACATGTATTGAAGCTGATGGTACAGATCAGAATATCTTTGATGGTAGTTCTCACCAAGATACACAAGCTATTCTTCATGTTATTGATGCAAATAAGAAGAATGGTGTGATGCCTTTTGATCGCACGAAAAAGATTATTGCATTAGCTACATGTAATGATGTTACTTCTACAAAGCGTATTATCGTATTTGCTTCAATTGATTAAATTATCATTATTATAGGAAAGGCAAAGACATGAATAAAATAAAGAAACAGCTCATAATAGCTTTTGTTCTTATCATGACAATCGTACTCATGAAGCCAGTATATGGGCAAACAAAGCCTATAGAAGTAGAAATACCTGTACATGTTGATGCTAATGAGCATGTAATCACAATTACTTCACTTGATGCTCCCCTTCCTGCCAATCGTACACAGGTTTTAAAGAATGAAACAAAGTCTTTTACTGTAAAGCTTTATGAGCCAAAAACATATCATTATACATTGATAGACAGGAATGGACAGCGGTTCACTACTGTCATTTTTGTTTGGGTTGATAGCGAGAATCGTCTTCAGGCAACAATCTCAGCAACACAAGATGGTGAACATAAGGCAGATATTACTTTTGAAGAGCCAAAAAAGAATCAAAGTACACCCCCTTATAAACAACCAAAAACGGGTGACCAAACAAATATCAATATTTATGGATATTTATTAATTATTTCTTTTGTTGTTATTGGAATGATTGTACATACAAGGAAAAAGAATAAATAAGCTCATGGAAAGGAAGGAGATATCATGGCAAAGTATATAAAGCACTTCAATAAAAAAATGTTTGTAATCATGATTTCTTTGTTCATGATTATAACGTTAGTTGTACCTACAGGGATATATGCCTATGCTCAAGAGAATACAAATGGCAAGAATACAATAGAAGCCTTCTCTATTCAAATGGCAAAGGGCGCAAGTAAACAGGATGATGGGAAATATGTCTGGAATGCTTCTACAACATATCCTAACCATCGTTTTGTTTATCGTATAAATTTTGCACTTTCAGGTATTGGTGATATCGCTCCAGGAGATATCCAAATTACTATTCCAAAAACAATTCTCAAGGACCGTAATGGCAATGTGGCGGATAGTATAGAACTTTCGGTGCCAACAGAAGAAGATGCTCAGAAAGCTGAAAGTGATGGTGATACAAATACGATTAATGAATATGCTTGGAAAGAAAGCGATGATGGCCAAAGTATTATCATTTACAATCGTGTTAAGAGAACTTCAGGAGAACAGGGATCAATTGAAGTTTCCTTTAGCACTACAGAAACAACCTATGAATATGTTGATATGGGTGGAAGTGAACCATTTAGTGCACATCTAGAAGTCACAAATGATGGCCATGTAGCTAGTGCGGATAGTGAGAAGATTCCTGTTTATATTAATACGACGGCACAGATTCAATCGACATCAAAAGGCTTCGTTGGCAATAAGCCTGAAGTTATCAGACAGTGGGATCCTTCATGGGGCACACAGCCAGAAAATACAAAAGGCAAGTATTTCCTAATCTGGGAAATTGTGACAAGAATACGAGGCAATCAAACACAGCCATTCACATTGCAGCTTGATGACACACCAGCTACTGAAGGCGTACAGGTTGTTGGCTATCGTATGTCGTCAGAAGAATATAATACAAAGAATACATTTGAGAATTTGCGTTTGGCACCTTCTAGTGAAATGAAAGTAACAAATTATGTTCTTACTGCTTATGATCCTGGAAAGTATGCCAATATGGATACCTATGATATTAAGAATGATATTAAAGCAACAGTGATTCCTATTGATGGAGTTGATGCTCCTACCTCAGCTACTTCCACAAAGACATTTACTTGGGAGAATCCTAAGTTCACACCTTTAGTTGGAAGTTATCTAGGAAGAAAATTTGGGAATAATAACTGGTATGAGAAGTTTAAGACTTATTGGGATTATGCTTCTTATGATTTAGATCAGCTCCAGGATGGTAAAGTGAATAGTCTTGATAAATTTAAATATTATATTGAACTTTTAGCTTACCCTTATCCTAAGACTGTAGATGGTCCTGCTGATGATCCTAATAGTTATGGAAAGAAGAAAGTAAATTATGAACTTACGGATGATACTTTATATCTAGATGATGATATCAAACTTCTTCAATCCGATAGTAAGGAAGATAAATATTCAATTCCTGAACAAGCTAAAAAGCTAACAAAAGATGACTATCGTTATTTAGGTGCTCAATGGGGTGTTCAATATGAAATGAGACAATTTGATCAAGAAACACAAAAGTTTGAAAAAGATCCAAATGCTCATCCATCTCAAGATGATATCATTCATTTCTTTGGTAAGATTGATAATCAATGGATAGAAGTTGCTTCATACAATATAGGAACGAATACATCAGAAATTAAAAAAGCTGATATCGTGGATAAATTGGATAGAAGTAAAATTACTTTTAAAGATCACTCACTTGTCACAGGCTTAAGAATAACGACATCAAATGCATATTATTCTACAACACTTTATGCCTATCCAATGATTAGTCTTAAGAATTCAGACTATGTCATGAAACAAATCAAAGACAAGAATAACATCAAGCTGCATAACTTTGCAGATATGAGATTGACTGATGAAAAAGGCGAAGAAATCTATAATGTCCGCAGATACGCCTTTGATCGTGCTATCCGCCCTAAGAAATCATCGAGTCTTAATAAGTATGTTGTTTCAACAGGTAATGATACAGCCAGGAAGGCATTTGTCTTAAGATGGCGTATAAGCCAACAAGAAACCATAAGAACCGATACAAAAGAAGATTACGTTGTACAAGAATCGGGTCGTTTCTATGACTTATTGCCTAAAGGAACACATCTTCAAAAAGGCAGTGTGGCGATTCAAACTGAAAAAGGCTATCTCTCAAAAAACTCATTCACATATAAGATTATTGAAAACTATATGCAGAGTGGTAGAGATTTAATTACTGTTGAGATACCTGTTCAAGCGAAATATTATAACCTGTATCTTAATGCAGTTATGGATTGGAATGCGATTAAGGATTATGGTACGGATATTATTAATCCAGTAGCTTATGAAACAGGTAATGATACTATAACTAATGGCTATCCTGATGACGCTAGAACACTGACTGGTGAAAATAAGGCTTACATGATGAATCTAGATGATACAACTAATGCGAAGAAGTTCCTTTATGACCAAGAACCTTATGCAATAGATAGCCTTACTTCAGCCATTGCTGGACTTAAGAAGCAGGTCAAGGAAGCAAGAGATCAACAATATACATATGATACAACAACATCACATAATAGCACTTATGCCTATCAGCTTAGATATGAGAATACCTATACAACAACAGCTAAGCATCTTGTTTTCTTTGATTCATTAGAAAACTATGTTGGTGATGGAAAGAAATCAGATTGGCATGGTATATTCAAATCACTTGATCTTTCCCAGCTACGAGATAAAGGAATCTCCCCTACTGTCTACTACAGTACAAAAGAGAATCTTGTTATTGAAAATAATCATGATCTTACAAATACGAATATTTGGAAAGTCCTTGATGAGAATACGGATCCTTCAACAGTAAAAGCCATAGCGATTGATTGCTCGAAGAAAGCAGATGGCTCTGATTTCATTCTGCCTGAAGGTGACTCATTAAGTGCCTTCATATATATGCAGGCTCCTGATGAAGTAACTGGTGATACAAATCGTTATTTATCAGCCTACAATAATGTCTATTTAAGTGATACACTTGTTGATTCTAATAATAATGAACAAACATATTTTATTCATCAAGATTATACAAAAATAACACTAAGAATTACGGCGAATATCAAAATCCATAAACAATCTACTGAAGATGAAGATCAAAGCATTGAAGGTGCTAAATACTCTCTTACAGGTACTTCTGATTATGGAACAAAAGTAAATATAACTGAAGTAACAGGTCAGAATGGGGATGCGACATTTGAAGAAATAGAAAAAGGGACTTATACACTTAAAGAAGTCTCTTCCCCTTCAGATTGGTTATTAGATCAAACCGAATACCAGGTTATTATAGATGCTAAAGGACAAGTAACTATTCGTAAGAAAAATGATACAAAAACTCTTAATCAAAAGAATAATGCTTATATATTAAAAGATGCTCCAAGAATACATGGTGATTTAAAGTTCTTTAAAAGAGATTCTGTTGATAAAACTAAGGGTATAGAAGGTGCTAAGTTTAGAATTGAAGGTACTTCGGCATATGGTAATGATATTCTTCTTTATGCTTCTTCAAATGATTATGGTGTTGTTGAATTTAAGGATATTGAATATGGTATTTATCATTTAAAGGAAGTGGGAACACCAGAAAACTATATTCCAAACAATAAGGAATATACGGTTATTGTGGATGATCATGGAAATGTAGGTATTGAAAATAGTACGATGGATAAACAGGGCAATGTGATTATTTACAATGAGCCTTATCATACTATCCAAATATCAAAACAATCATCCTACGATGATAGCTTACTTCCAGGGGCAGTCTTCTCACTTAAGGGTTCATCAAATACCGGGGCAACAGTCAATCTGACTGCTACGTCACAGGATAATGGACTTGTCACTTTCAATAAGCTTGAAGCAGGCAATTATATACTTCAGGAAACAAGTGCACCAGCAGGCTATAACCTTGATACCAATAAATATACTGTTGTCTTAAAGAATGATGGCACATACACAATCTCAGGCTTAAAAAAGAATGACTCAGGTTATTATCGTATCAACAATGAAAAACAAAAAGATGGAAAAATCGTTGTCAAGAAGTTCTGGAAAGACAACAAAACAAATAATAACCGCCCTACTCCTGTTATTCATATCACAACCGACATCAACAAAGTCCCTTCCTACGTTATGTGGAGAGAAGATAAAACAAGAGATGCGAATGTTGGCCCAGGTAATAGTGCTTTTTTTGCACTAGCATCAAGTAATGAGTTAGCTGATAAGATCACAAAAGTTATTGAAGAAACAGATGCTTCAAAAGTACCATCCAACGCCATTCGTCTTGATCGCAATTTCGATAACCCTGATGCCTTATATAAGATCTATGGATGGAAAGATGGCACAGAACTCCATTATTATACAAATGCTCAATCCATTCGTATGACGGATACAAGTATAAAAATGTTTAGTGCTATGCAAAATGTTAGTGCTATAGATCTGTCTAAGTTTGATACATCTAAAGTAACAACAATGGCTACTATTTTTCAAGGATGTAAAAATTTACAAAGTTTAGATCTTTCACACTTTAATACGTCAAATGTTAAGGATATGAATTATATGTTCTGGCGATGTGATAACTTGAAAAATCTTAATATTTCAAGTTTTGATACTTCGAAAGTAACAAACATGAGTAATATGTTTGATAATTGTGTTAGTCTAACGAATTTGGAGTTATCATCCTTCAATACATCTCATGTCGTTAATATGGCTTCAATGTTCTATCATTGTTTAAATCTTACAAATTTAGATGTATCACATTTTGATACATCTAATGTAGAATATATGTCCTTTATGTTTGATACATGTCAATCTTTAACTGAGCTTGATGTTTCCCATTTCAATACAGCTAAAGTCAAATCTATGAATTCGATGTTTTATGGCTGTAAAAATTTAACGGAATTAGATGTGACAGGATTTGATACATCAAAGGTGGAATACATGTCTGGCATGTTTAATGCCTGTATTAATTTACGCTCTTTAGATCTTACAAACTTTAATACTTCGAATGTAAAAACTATGAGTGCAATGTTTCAGGATTGTCAAAAACTTGAAGATATAGATTTATCTCACTTTGATACATCGAAAGTGCAATCTATGCAATATATGTTTTATAACTGTAAAAGTTTTAACGTGTTGGATGTTAAGAACTTTGATACGTCAAAGGTTAATGATATGAGCAATATGTTTTTTGGCTGCAGTAATATAGAGAGTTTAGACTTATCTACCTTTAATACATCTCTAGTTAAAGCGATGGGTTATATGTTTTATAACTGTGAAAAGTTAAAAAAGCTTGATGTGAGTAACTTTGATACATCGCAAGTTACGACAATGAGTTATATGTTCTATAACTGTAAATCACTAGAGACTTTAGATCTTTCCAACTTTTATACACCTAAGCTTACTAATATGGAAAAGATGTTTTATGGTTGTAGTAGTCTTACGAAACTCAATATCGAGAACATAGATACTTCAAAAATCACAAATATGTCATACCTCTTTTATAATTGTTCCCAACTCCAATCCATTGACCTTTCTAACTTTAATACTTCTCTTGTAACGAATTTTAGTTACATGTTTAGTTCTTGTACAAATTTAAAAGAAATAAATCTAGATTCATTTGATACGTCAAAAGTAACGAATATGGCAAACATGTTCTACAGTGATAGTGCACTATTAAGTTTGGATTTATCTCATTTTAATACATCTCAGGTTACGCAAATGCAAGGTATGTTTAGTTCATGTAGCCAGCTAACCAATATCTATGTGTCAGATCAGTGGGATACTAGTAATGTAAAAACGAGTTATGATATGTTCTGGAAAACATATTTATTACCAAACTTTAGTGCTACGTTTACTGATAAGAATCGTGCTTATTATGATGGTGATGGAAATGGCTATCTGACATATAAAGCTTATAGTAAGCCTACTCTTGCTTCTTCTCTTGTAGCTACGGCTAGATCAATAGGGCATGCTGCTATGAACTTGTTGGAAAAACTTCAGTTAGTTACTGTTGTTCATGCAGAAGATGGTACGTATTCATCAGATACTGATGCGACGATTACTAAAGATGGTGATGAATGGACTTATGAATTTAGTGTTGCTGATGATAAGGCTACTTATTATGCCTGGGAAGAAGATCTTGATGGCTATATATCGACAGCCTATGCTTCTTCACCTACTGAAACAACAAAAGAGCAACCTGCTCAAATCACCAATACAGCTAATAATTATAGTGAACCAAAGACTTATGACTTTACTCTGACTAAGAGTATAGATGGAAAGAAAATGGTTGATAAAGTTGTTCCTGATGTCAGATATGCCCATACACCTAATGTGGGTGATCAAGGCAATCAGCTTACAAACTATGATGGTAACTTGAATACGAATGATGTTATCACAATTCCTGGTGCATCAAAACTTAAAGTACAAATCACTTATGGTGGTGAAACATCAAATTATGACTGGTTATGTATGTGGCAAGGAGTTCATCCTGACTTTAAAGCCTCTAAAAACAGTAACACATCACTCATTGGCAAGATAGGTGGTGGTTACCATTTAAATGCTTCTAACACAAAACAATATGATGTTGATGGTAACAGTGTGACATTCTCCTTCCGTTCTGATAGTAGTGGATTCGGTGATGGTTATGGCTATTATGCAACAGTAACAGGTTATGATGCCAATGGAAATGTTGTAACGAAGACTATTAAGGCAGAGAGCGGTGAAGCTAGCAGTTCAGTACCTCAAGAATACCAGGATAAATCCTATGTATTTACTGTGACACTGAATGGAAACAAGATTTCTGGAACACAGATTTTTGGGGATACGGTCTTTGAAGATGGTATTGCGAAGGTCTCACTTAAGCCTGGTGAAAGTCTCCACTTTACTGACCTCCCAGAGAATACAACATATAAAGTCAAAGAAGATGAATATAAAGGACTTATCGCAACAAGTGAAAATGACTCAGGAATACTCAACGCTTCTCAAAACAACCCAACTGTTTCATTTGTGAATCATTATCAAGAAGAAACACTCGTACCTAAAAAGACGAATGGCTTTACTTTAAAGAAAGAAGTCAATGGTTTCCACCAAAATGATGATACTGCCTATAAATTCCATATCATCTTTAAGAACCTCGTTCCATCAACAACCTATGGTTATGGCAAGACAAGCTTTACTTCTCATGAAGATGGTTATGCGGATTTAGCATTCAATCTTACCAAGGATGAAAGTGTACAGTTTGATAATTTACCTGTTGGAACACTCTATAAGATCTCAGAAGAAGCAGGTGACTATTTACCTTCTTACAAGATTGAAAACAAAGCATCAACAGGTCATATTGCCCAGTCTGCAGATAACAAGGATGAAACAAATACACCACTTTCAACATCCTGGGAAACAGTTGACGATCAAGAACAAATCATAATTTCATTCACAAATACAGTTAATAAATACCAAAATCTCATGCTCAAGAAAGAAACAACAGGTGGTAAGACGGACGAGAAGTTTAAGTTCAATGTACATTTCTCGAATGTTCCTAATGATGGTTTTATGTCCGATGCTGGTAAGGTTATTCCTGATGATAATGGTGAAGCCGATGTTACTGTATTGTTGGCTGCAGGTGAAACAATGACATTTGAGAATATCCCTGTTACGACAAAATACCAAATAATGGAGAAAGCCAATATTGGGCAAGCTTCCTATACGATTACAGCACCACAAAATGGTCATTATGTAAACAATCATGGTGAAAACCAAGGTGTAAACAAGGATTTATCAACTGATGTAGAAACAGTGGATGAAGGTGAAGATGCAACAGTAGTCTTCACAAATAACATACCTGATCTTGCAGAAATTACGTTAAAGAAGAAAGTGACAGGTATCTTTGGTGATCGTAATAAGTACTTTAAGTTCCATTTCACACTCACTAACGCCCCTGAATCTACACAACTTAGTGTTGATTTAGGACATGCGAGTGAAAATGCAGATGGACATAAGAACCCCCTCTTTATTAAATCCGACAGGCAAGGTGTAATACAAGCAGACATCTATTTAAAACATGGTGAAGAAGTTGTTATTAGGAATGTGCCTAAGCAAGCAACTTACAGTATTGTAGAAATGGTTGAAGGCTATCATGTATCTCACCAGATTAATAATGAAACCCCTGTTGTATCAAAAGATATCAATAATCATCCTGTTGCTCAGGATATGGTTGTTTATATTAATGATGCAAGTGGTTCTATGCCTATAGGTTTATGGAAAAGTAAAGTACTGATTTATATCTTTATAAGCATAATTATGATTATGGCGTTAATTCTTATAATCTTGTTATTTAAGAGACGTACACTACATTAAAGGTTATCTATGATGAGTTCTTCTGTTATTTGTCATATGATATTCCTTCTAAAAAGAAGAACTCAATCATAATCAGTGAATACAAAGAAAGGTATGGATGATCATCCATACCTTCAATTGAATAAAGAGGTGAGTTGAATGGAAAAACACATAATCAATGTAAGGATGTTTGGTGAATTCTCAATCACATATAAAAATCAAACTATAACAAGCCAAGAGATCAAGTCACCTAAGCTTATTCTTCTCCTCTCATGTTTTATTTGTAATCAAGATAGACAAAAGAACAATGAAGAAATTGCGAAATATGTCTGGAAGTATGAGAAGATTGAGAATTATGCGAATGTCTTAAAGAATCTTATTTATCGTTTAAGAACGCTCTTAAAGAAAGAACTAGGAATTCATGATTTATTGATTACAGGGAATGGAAAATATCAATTGAATCCTGCATATGTATTTGAAGTAGATGCATTGATGTTTGAGGAGTTATTGAAAAAGAGGCAATATTATGAAAAGACATTATTCTTTAAAAGAGCGCTGAGTTTATATCAAGGTGCTTATTTAAGTGATCTAGACAATGATCCAAGAATAGCGAGACAAGCTAAGAAATTTCAAAAAGAGATTTTAAAGATTTATTATGACTATATTCGTTATCTTGAGAAACGGGAAGATTATAGGCAGATGATTGATGTTGCGAAGCAAGGTATTGCGCTGGATCAAAGTGATGTCGATTTCTACGCCCTATGGATTAAAGGCTTATATTTGAATGGTGAATATGAAAATGCGAGAGCTGCCTATACAACTGCCTCTGATGCTCTATATATGTATTCTAATGTCAATCCCAATCCCAATAAAGCCTTACAAAAGATTTATGAAAAAATACAAGTAGAGGAACATCCTCAGGATACTACATTGTTGGAAGTGATGGATATGTTTGGAGAAAGTACAAATAATCAGCCTTTATATGTGGAATATGGCTCTTTTAAGCGTTTGGTTGTACATCAAAAACATCTTAATGATATCGATGGTGCGAATTCCTATATTGCCTTAATTACTGTTGAGTCCCATGAAAATGATGTGAAAGTGAAGAGATATCTTGAGAAGACGATGAATGATATGAAGAATACTTTGATGAGTTTATTGGAATATAGTGATGTCTTTAGTCGCTTTTCAAATAATCAATTTGTGGTTTTAAAGAATATCACAACATATGAAAAAGCAAAAGAAGATATCAAGAAAATGACAACAAGAATTCATAGAAACCTTATAGCTAAAGATATTGCTTTTCATATTACCTTACGGGAAGTCTCATATGGTTAAAGCAATTCTCTTTCATTTTATATTGGTTATATTGATTATTATTGGATCAATTATTTTTACTCCAAAAACTAATGAAAAAGCATTTGGTGTTGATTATGTTACAAGTAATAAGATATTCTCGGAAACAATAAATACTGTTGATGTGATTGCTTTAGGGGATTCTCTTGTTTATTCCTCACTTTCACCTATGTTGATCTATGAACAATATGGCTACACAATATACTCAGCATCAACGCCAGCACAAAGTATCTATGAGTCCTATGAAATCCTAAAACGTGTCTATAAAACACAACATCCCAAGTATGTATTCCTTGAAGCAGAGTCTTTGTTTAGAAAGATGAATTTTGAAGAAGATATACAAAATAGATATGGTATAAAAATCCCCCTCATCCTTTTTCATAATCGCTGGAAGAATCTGAGTCGTAAAGATTTTTCGACAAGATTTACGTTAAGTGAAAAAGATTACTTGAAAGGCTTTCGTTATTATGACAACGTTGTGCCTTTAGTAAAACATAAGAAGCCTCATATAAATCTCCAACCCTATGCCCTATCTTATTTAAAGAAGATCATGAAGCTGACAAAAGAATATCATACTAAGCTTGTCTTTATGAGTCTGCCTAGTGCTAAAAACTGGAGTCAAGAAAGAAATATGACTCTGTCAAAGTATTTTAGGTCCCAAGGATATAACTTTATTGATTTCAATACTTTGCCACTTCAAATAAATTGGAATAAGGATAGTCGTGATGGTGGTGATCATTTGAATTACAATGGGGCTAAAAAAACATCATTATTTTTTGGAAAGCATCTTTCTCTTGAATATGATCTTGTCGATCATCGTGGTGATCCAAGATATAACAATTATGAACAGGCACTATCTCTCTACAATCTACGTATCAAACAAAGAAAAAAGACATGATTGAATGTTTAAAAAAGGTTTTATAGAAATGCCCAATTATGCATAAAATCATGCATAACTCGCCCTAAACAAAGACTAGTATTAACACTAAAATAATATCAGGAACAAGAAAAAGTAATCTCTAAGCTCTTAATAAAACATTTCATCATTACCTATATGAATCTATTAAAAGCTTTTGTTCCTGTTTAGTAAAAGGGGAAAAATATGAGTGCTATAATAAATGTACGTATGTTAGGAACATTTGAAATAGAATATAATCAACGTATACTAAATTATAATGACATTCATTCAACAATGGCTATTAAGCTATTAAGCCAGCTTATTTTACATCGCCAAGAAGACCTAGATAAATGGACACTTTCAGAATATTTATTTGGTGGAACTAAACAAAGTCAAGCCAATAGTATAAAGACTCTAATCTGGCGTACTGAAAAACTCATTAATGAATTTTTTGTGGATTATACACTGATCTGTCATGAAGCAGATAGTTACTATGTCAATCAGTCTATTGAAATTATTACAGACTATGATCAGCTTTTCACCTTTCATAAACAAATGCAGGAAAGTATGGAAAAGGACATGTTGGCTAGAGAGATTATCTTGTTGTATAAGGGATTTTTTTTACCAATGATGGAAAGTGATCATATTACTATTGAAATGAACCATAGGATTATAAGGGCTGTAATTGATGCACTATATGTACTTATTAGGCATCATGAGCATCATCTCCACAACATAAGCTCTTCGATTGAACATATTATTAAGCATGATGACGAACAATTGATTCAAAATGGAGTACTTCATAAATTAGGCCAGCAACATCAATATCACTTACAAAATAAAGTTCTCTCCCTCTTTAATAAAAATCAGCACAACGAAGATTTTGCTTTAGAAACAACACCTTATTACTTTGCAAGATTATGTCAGCTTGCTCATCGAAAAAGACATCGTTCAAGAGAACAATATGTCTTATGTGTACGATATAAACAAAGCTATTTATCTAATGTAGAACTGAAAGATCGGATATTACATGCGATCAGAAATGATGCATGTATAACGCAGTTTAAGAATGGGGAATTCTATATTCTCCTTTCTCATCAAACTGTAGGGGTAATCAATGCTATTAATAAGCTAGCTGATATAGCTGAAGGATTCTCTTGTGAATATCATAATATTAATGAAATGACTCATTTTGATTAAAACAAAGTGGGTCTTTTTTGATATTTTTGTGTCAAGTATTAGTAAATAATTCAGTAAAACAAGCAATTTAATTGACAACAATACATGATGATGTGAAAATATACGTGTGGGTATTTGACCTTTTTTTGATGTGAGGCCTACAAACATATATCAATTGTTTAATCATAGAATAGGGAGTGGGAATGTGTTAAATATTGCGATATGTGAAGATGATCAAACGGAATTTCAACATCTATTATCTTGTATGAATGAGAGTCAGGTAGAGTTTACTTATCAGTATTTCATGGATGGTGAAGATTTTATCGCACAGTATTATCCAGGGGAATATGATTTGATATTTATGGATATTTATATGAAACAAAGTAATGGTGTTGATGTGGTTAGTAAGATCAGGGAACTTGATGAACAGGCTATTATTGCTTTTATTACGACAAGTACAGAGCACTTTGCAGATGGCTATCGATTACATGTGAATAGATATCTTGTTAAGCCATTTAGTGCTGATGATGTCAAAGAAGTGATGTTAAAGGCAAAGAAGGAGCTAGCTTTAAAACCACATATTGATGTTAAATGTGAAGGTAAAATGATTTCTCTTATTGAATGTGAGATTTCCTATATAGAACAGGATGGTCATTATGTATATATTCATATGGTGAATGAAGATCAATATAAAGTTCTTTCTAAGCTCGATAGTTTTGAAAAGTTATTGACGCTTGATTCTTTTTATCGTTGTCATCAGAGCTATCTTGTGAACTTAGCACATGTGAGTTCATTTGATAAAGACAATCGTTTGTTTGTGATGAAAGGTGGTCATGATGTCTATATTCGCCGACCAAGTATTTTTGAAGCTAAAAAAGCATTACAGGCATATTTGTTTAGGAAGTCAAGGTCATGATGAAAGAAAAATGGACAAAACGTTTATTTATAGGCTTAATCATAGCATTGTTTTTCGTAGAACTGATACTTGGATTTTATGGATATCAAAATATTGATTTTCATAAAAATCATCATCACTTAATCAGTAATGCACAAATGTACTATCGTGGAAAAAAACATAATGTACAATTGCCCTATATCCTCCAAGATACTGATCAAGATGAAAAGGTCATTGTGACCTTTACTGTACATGGTAAATTAGGAGATATGCTTTTGTTTAAAAGCAATTATTCACCAATCAAAATATATGCCGATAAAAAGCTTATCTATAGCTATGGCAGCCGTGATGAGAGACCACCATTTATGAAAGACCCAGCAAAACTTGTCAATAGTGTTGTCCTTCCTTTTTATGCAAACCAAACTCAACTGCAAGTTAGAGTTGAATATCAAACATTGAATGGTAGAGATAGTCTGAAATTAGAACATTTCTTTGTCGGTAAAAGAGATGCATTAGCTCATTATTTAGCTATTCATGCAGGATTATCGAGAGGATTATCTATTTATGCATTAACAGTCGGCATACTCTTAGTCGTTTTCTCGTTGTTTATCAAATATAATGTACCTGAGAAACGTATATTCTATTCAGGAGTATTTATCTTTTTGATGTCTTTATGGCAATATGGACAAAATGACTTAACGCTCTATATTAGGCAAAATATGAATCTGATGTACTTGTTGAGCTATTCAGCCCTTTTCTTCTTTATGGTGCCTTTTATTAGTTTCATGATGGTACAGTTTCAGGAACGTGGGCATGATATCTTGATCACACTGAAGTATATAAATGCTTTGTCGGCTATTACAGCCATCATCTTACAGCTCTTAGGCATATTAAGCTTTCATACTATCTATTACTACTTTGTCATTTTAGAGTTCTTAACACTTACATTTATTGTCTTTGTCGTTATTTATTATACGTTTACAGATCGAAGAAAAGATGATGGTTTGTTTGCGTTATTGACCTTTAACTTGTGGACATTTGCAGTTATTGACTTAGTCCTTCGTATCTATGATCCAACATATAGTCTTTCCCTTATTACAATTGGGACAAACATAATACTTGTCCTTCTCTTCCTCTATCTCCAGCATGTCTCAAACAACATGATTAAAGATAATCAAAAAGCCATTAGTTTAGCTAATGACTTACATCAGTTAGAGATTTCCATAGATGCCCAGAGAAAGCATAATGATATCTTAATTGCCCATGAAAATGAAGTCAGAAGACAAAGACATGATTTAAGACATCATATTGTCTCTATTAAACAGCTTGCGGATGAAGGTAAGATTGAAGAAATACAATCCTATATCAACAACCTTTCTCAAACAATCCCAAGCAATAATATCAAAGACTTCTGTGATAACCAGGTTGCTAATGCCTTGCTTTCTTACTACTATGAAGAAGCACATAAAAATGGTATCAAGATTGATATTCAAGTACAAATTTCTTCCCATAATGAACATATTGCAGATAATGTCATATGTATTATTATTGGTAATCTTTTAGAGAATGCCATGGAAGCATGTCAAAGAATACAAAATGGGGATAAATATATTATCTTTAAATCCATGATTCAAGGACAATTTCTAATCTTTACAATGGATAATACATTTGATGGTAATATTCGTATGAAGGATGATCGTTTTGTATCGGCTAAAGTGGCGGATGGATCGCGTATAGGTATTGGCTTACGCTCAGTCATGGAAATCGCGCATCAGTATAATGGTGATGGTGAGTTTAAAGCAGAAGGTACAATCTTCCATTCATCTGTTTATCTTGAACGTTAAAACAGTGAGGACAATATCCTCACTGTTTTTCGTCTGTAAAGTATTTATTTGTGAATTGAAGAACATGGGACTCATAGCCCTTTGGATCAGTAATATAGCTATCGCAGTGTTCAGCACCAGGAACAATGAAGAGTTCCTTTGGGGCATGACATGCTTCATAGAGCTTTTTGACATTTTGATAGTCGACAAAGCTATCTTGATCACCATGGATGAATAATGTAGGTATATGACTCTTCTCTACTTGTTTGATGACATCAATATTGTTGAAGTCATAACCAATAACTTTTTTTGAAAGCAGGCTTGCCGATGACATAATTATGTGTGTAGGGATATGATGTGCTTTAAGAACACTTGAGAGTTGTTCTCTTGCTGAAGCATAGCCACAATCCGCAACAATACACTTGACATCGCTACTCAAGTCTTCACCACTTGCCATCAGGACAGCGCTCGCTCCCATGGATACACCATGTAACATTATATTAAGTGGCTGATAGTCAAAATATTCCTGGATTCTCATAATCCATTGCATGATATCAAGACGGTCATAATACCCAAATCCAATATACTCCCCTTCACTATCACCATGTGCACGATCATCAGGAATAAGAACATGAAAACCATGTTCATGATAGAAACGGATAAAGTATTGATTATCCAACATACCATAGGAATGATAGCCATGGATACAGATGACAACCTTGTTGGAAGCTATATCGGCTGGAAAGAATGTTGCCTTAAGGGCAAGATTATCAAAGGATGTTGTAGTAAGTGTTTCTTGTTTAAGCGAAGCAATATAGTTTTTCTCTTCTTCACTTAAGGGATGTGTTACTGCTGTTGCATGTTTCTGTTTATAATTCTTACGTTTAAAGGCATATCTTAAACTCAGATAACCTGTTAATAAATAGCCAGCTGTTACACCTAACCCCACACTAGCAACAGTCAGCCACGTCTTCTTTTTATTCTTCATATGTTTACCTCAAAAGAAGTATAGCACAAAAAGTGAATATGGGAAGCAGGATCAAATGTTAGGAGTTTAAACAGTAATCATTCGTTAGAATGTAGGATTTATTACAATTAAAGAAGTTGATTTAATAGAGTATATTCCTGCTTCACCTAAATATTCATATTTCTATGATATCTCTCCTATATGTAAGCATGCAATTACATTTATAAAGATGATAAAAATAGTTCTATTTTCATGAATAAAACATACAAACATGTATGAATCTATGCATAGCTAGTTCTTTCCAATCTTGTAGAGATAAGTTATGAAATATACTTAAAAGGGAATAATAGATAGAATTTGAAAAGAAAAATTTATTTGAATTCTTACTTATAATCATTGGTAAGAGCTAATGACTATTTTCATAGCCAGGATATCAAGGGAAGTATTTTTGGTGTGGTCATTGTGAAAACTATGTATTGAAAAATAAGAAGAAAGGACTATGAAATGGCTTCATTTTTAAAATTACTATAAGGTGTCATCATGGTGTGGGTATATATTATGTGTCAAAATTAAGTAATCAAATACCTAAACTTTATTATTAAAATGCCTTAAAGTGTAATGTTGTCGAAGGGGTGATTATGATGAAAAATAGAAGTGAATTGAAACATCGTGATATCTATTTAAATCAACTGATCGCATTTCAAAAGATTGTTCTTACTCTACATAAGTTAATTGATGATGATATTGAAGGTATTGTCATTAAAGATATTGTGGATTGGCTTGTTGAATAAAGAAAATATATGTCAAGAACGGAATTTGCATAAATATATGTATTTTCCGTTCTTTTTCATGTATGAAAAAGAATTTGACTAATGAATAATTATGTGTATAATAATTTAAAAATGACCAATGGTCATTTGTGTAAATTAATAACCTTAAAATCTATGTATTCTTATGTTTTTATGGTATCATATCTTCGAAATGAGGTGATTGCATGACGAAAGTAATTCAGCCTGAAGAAAAAAGTGTTCTTATTGAGGCGCTAAGGCAAGGTGAGGTTGTTTCGTTTCCAACAGAAACTGTTTATGGTGTTGCGGTGAAATTCAATGACAGGGCAGCACTTGACAAATTGATGGAAGCGAAGAACCGTGATTACTCTAAAGCAGTCACCTTAATGCTTTCTCAGCGCGAAGATATTGGAAAATATGCGGAAATGGACGAAAGGGTAGAAAAGGTCGCAAAAGCTTTTATGCCAGGCAAGATTACACTTGTCTTAAAACGTAAAGACTCTGTTGATCCTGCTATGACCAACAATCTTCCTACAATTGGCATCAGGATTCCTGATAGTCCATTTGTATTAGATCTGATCGATAAAGCAGGTCCCCTACTGGTTACAAGTGCCAATATTTCAGGTGGTAGTAATACGACTAATGAACAAGAAGTGCTTGCCCAGCTAGATGGACGTATTGCTTTAGTGGTGGCTGGTGAGACACATAACACAACGGCAAGTACGGTTGTGAATATGAGCGATGGCCAGCTCAAGATTCTAAGAGAAGGCGAAATAAGTTTGAGAGACATAGAGGAGGTACTTTCTAAATGAAGATTGCAGTAGCATGTGATCATGCTGGGTTACAGTTGAAAAATGTATTGATTGAGGAAATGCAGAAAGCAGGTCATGAGGTTAAGGACTTTGGTACTTATACTGAAGAATCTTGTGATTATCCTGATTATGTTATTCCTACGGCAAAAGCAGTTGCCAATGGTGAATTTGATCGTGGTGTCGTTGTATGTGGAACAGGATTAGGTGTTTCCATGACAGCGAATAAAGTACATGGTATTCGTTGTGCTGTATGCCATGACACATTCTCAGCTAAAGCAACACGCCAGCATAATGATGCGAACATGCTTGCAATGGGTCAGCGTGTAGTCGGCACAGGAGTCGCTTTAGAAGTACTTAAAGCCTTCTTGGAAACTGACTACGAAGGTGGCAGACATCAGCGTCGTATTGATAAAATGATGGCTTTAGAAAAGCAGCAATAAAAGGAGAGAGGCTATGAGAGATACAGCAGTATTTGAAAGTGTTGAGAGAGAATTAAATAGACAAAGAAACAACATTGAATTAATTGCTTCAGAAAACTTTGTATCTGATGAAATTCTAGAATTAGCAGGGAGTGTTCTTACTAATAAATATGCTGAAGGTTATCCTGGAAAGCGCTACTATGGTGGCTGTCAGTATGTTGATGAAGTAGAAACACTTGCGATTGAAAGATTAAAGAAACTCTTTAATTGTCAATATGCGAATGTACAGCCTCATTCAGGCGCTCAGGCTAATACAGCTGTTTATTTCGCAGTATTAAATCCTGGTGATAAAGTTTTAGGTATGAGTCTTGCGGATGGGGGTCACTTGACTCATGGTTCTCCTGTTAACTATTCAGGTAAGACATATGAATTCCATTCTTATGGTGTCAACCGTGAAACAGAAATGCTGGATATGGATGAATATAAGAAAGAAGTTGAAACAGTGAAGCCTAAGCTTGTCGTAGCAGGTGCCTCAGCTTATTCACGTATTATCGACTTTAAGACAATGGCTGAAATTGCGCATGCTAATGGAGCTATGTTCATGGTGGATATGGCCCATATTGCGGGCTTAGTTGCAGCAGGTGAACATCCATCACCATTCCCATGGGCAGATATCGTTACAACAACAACACATAAGACATTAAGAGGTCCTCGTGGTGGTGTCATCATGACAAATAATGAAGAACTTGCGAAAAAGATTAATTCAGCAGTTTTCCCAGGTATGCAAGGTGGACCATTAATGCATATTATTGCGGCTAAAGCAGCATGTTTCTATGAAGCTTTACAGCCTGAATTTAAAGAATATGCTCATCAGATTATTCTTAATGCCAAGGCTTTAGAAGCTTCATTAAAAGAAGAAGGCTTTAGAATTGTCAGTGGTGGTACGGATAACCATTTAATGTTAGTGGATGTTAAGGCTAGTTGTGGTATTTCAGGTAAGAAAGCACAGCGTTTACTTGATGAAGTTAATATTACAGCGAATAAGAATGCTATTCCATTTGATACAGAAAAGCCATTTAAGGCTTCTGGTATTCGTGTAGGTACTCCAGCCATGACAACGAAAGGCTTCAAAGAAGAAGACTTCAGAGAAGTTGGTAAGATTATTGCTTATCGCTTAAAGAATGAAGAAACGGATGAAGTAAAGAATGAATGTTTACGTCGTGTGAAAGCTTTAACAGATAAAGTAACGATGTATGCAGATATTGATTATTTAAAGGAGGAATAAACTTGAGTGTAAAGATTATTGATCATGCCCTGATTAAACACAAGCTTTCAATCATGCGTGATAAAGACACATCAACATATCTCTTCAAACAAAACTTAGACGAGATTGCGATGTTGATGGCTTATGAAGTCTCAAAAGACTTCCCTCTCAGACTGAAGGATATCGAGACACCTATCTGTAAGACAACAGGCTTTGAATTAGCTGAACAGATTATTCTTGTCCCTATCTTAAGAGCAGGGATTGGTCTCGTTGATGGCTTTAGAATGATTATGCCTAATGCCAAGATTGGTCATATTGGGATGTATCGTGATGAAGAGACATTGGAACCACAGGAATACTATGCGCGTTTCCCTAAGGGATTAGAATCAAGCAAGATCATTATTGTGGATCCGATGCTTGCTACTGGTGGTTCTGCTGATATGGCTATTGAGGATATTAAAAAGCGCGGTGGTAAAGATATTATGTTGGTATGTCTTGTAGGTGCACCTGAAGGGGTGAAATTCTTACAGGAAAAGCATCCTGATGTTGATATTACTTTAGCTGCTCTTGATGATCATCTGAATGAAAATGGCTATATTGTACCAGGTCTTGGTGATGCTGGTGACCGTTTATTCGGGACAGATTGATGATTGAAAAACAGATTAGACAAACATCCATAAAAGTCTTTATAGTCGCGCTTGTAATCAGTTTGATTGTGAGTTATGTCTTTAAGAATTACAGTTATACAACCGGAATTATTCTTGGTTATCTGATCTCATTACTTATTTTTCATATGACAGTTTCTATGACTGATCTGATTTTAAGTATACATGATCATAAGTATGCTGTTATTGTTGTTTATGTGATGTTTATTGGTAAATTAGTAATTTATGCAGCGGGATTGGTCTTAGCCATAAAGCTATCTGGATATCTCAATTATATTGCGGTATTTATTGGTTATTTTATTGTTAAGATTACAATTTATGTCAATGAGGCTGTAGAAAGGAGGAAGAGGAATCGTGCTGCCTAAGTTTACGTTAGCACCGGAGCTTCTAAGTTCGCTTGTAGTAACGTTGATCCTGGCTATCTTATTTATTCATATAGGTAAGAAAGTCCAAGAAACAGATCCGTTAACACGACCAAAAGGCATTGTTTTAGTAGCAGAAACGGGAATAAAGATGATGTATGACTATATGAAAGGCTTAATGCCACGTAAGTTTGAAAAGAATTATTATCCTTATTTTACGATGTTGTTTGCTTTTCTTGTCGTATCGAATCTTTGGGGCTTGCTTGGCTTTGAAGCCCCTACTACAAACTATTCAATTACTTTTGCATTAGCATTTATCACTTTTATATTGATTCAGTGGAATTCAATCAAACATAATGGTGTATGGCCATATGTTAAAGATAAAATCTGGCCACCTACAAATCTTATTGGTATGGTCTCTCCATTGTTATCATTATCAATTCGTATATTTGCGAACTTATTAAGTGGTTCATTTATTATGTCATTGCTTTATGCTGCTACTTCGGCACTTGTAAAGTTCTTGGTTCATATTCCATTCAATTTTATTGGTCCTATTGTGGCACCTGTGTTACATCTCTATTTCGATGTTTTCTCTGGTGTTATTCAGGCTTTAGTTTTTGTAACCTTGTCTTCTATCTTGATTGCGATTGAAAATCCAGATGAAGAATAAATAGTAATAGAAAATAGAGGAGGAAAAAATTATTATGGTAAAAGGTTTAATTGCGATTGGTGCAGGTATTGCTGTATGTGCAGGTTTAGGTACTGGTATTGGTGAAGGTATTGCAGCTTCAAAAGCCGTTGAAGCTATTGGTAGAAACCCAGAAGCAGAAAACAAAGTGCGTACTACTATGATCTTAGGTATCGCCTTAACAGAAACAGTTGCCTTATATGGTTTACTTGTTTCTCTTATCTTAATCTTTGTATACTAGAATTTTTAGGAGGAAATAATCAATGGATGCTAGTTCTGTACCTGATATAGCTAGTAAACTATTTCCTAACTTCTGGACATGGATTGTTCAGATTTGTTCTACAGGAATTCTTCTGATTGTCTTCAAGAAATATTTATGGCGTCCAATGCTTGCCTTCTTTGAAAAGCGTGCTGATTATATTGAAAAGAATATCAATGATTCTAAGGATATGAGAGAAAAAGCTCAGGTTTACTTAGATGAAGCTGATAAACAGGCACGTGATGCGGCAAAACAGTATCGCACAATCATTGATCAGGCAAAAGAAGATGCTAATAAGCAGAAACAAGCTATTCTTGATGAAGCAAATACGCAGGCAAGAAATAAGCTTGAACAGGCAAGAAGTGAAATTGAACTTGAAAGAGCTCAAGCTCAAGATCGCATGAAAGAAGATATCGTTGATATCGCTACTCAGGTAGCTGAAAAGATTATGGATAAGAAGATGGATGAAGCGACAAATGATGCAATGGTGAAAAACTTTGTTGATGAGGTTGTTCATTAATGAATGATATTGCGCAAGTCTATGCTCAATCACTCTTTGACTTGGCATTAGAAAATAACCAGTTAGAAGACTATCTTAAAGATGTTAAGTTTGTGGATAGTATTCTTGAGAGTGATCCATCATTTATTCCATTCTTTACACATGTATTAATACCATCAGAAGCTAAGATTGAACTTCTTGATAAATGTTTCAAAGAAGATATTGATTTGATGGTCTTAAACTTCTTAAAGCTGCTTGTAAGAAAGAGAAGAATTCGTTACATTAAGGAAATTGTTGATAGTTTCATTAAATTATGTAATAAGCATTTAGGTATTGAAGAAGGTAAGATTTATAGTGCCTTTGATTTATCAGATGCGCAGGTTGCTGCTATTGAAGAAGCAATCTCAAAGAAAGAAAACAAGAAAGTCATCTTACGTGTCATCAAGGATGAAAGTCTTATTGGTGGTGTACGCGTACAGGTGAATACAAGAGTCTATGATGGCTCAGTGAAAAACAAAGTCAGCATGCTCAAGAAGAGCTTGCTAGAAAGTAGGTGACGAGTGTGGGATTAAGACCGGATGAAATCAGTGCTTTAATCAAAGATCAGATTAAGCATTATGATGATGTCATCGAGAGTAAAGACGTCGGTACAGTTATGACTGTTGGTGACGGTGTTGCTGTTGTTCATGGTCTTGATGATGCCATGGTCAGTGAACTTATTGAGTTCCCTGGTGGTGTTTATGGTATGGTCATGAACCTTGATGAAGACAGCGTTGGTATCACACTATTAGGTAACGCAGATGAAATTAGGGAAGGCGATGAAGTCCGCAGAACAAACAGAATTATTGAAGTTCCTGTTGGTGATGAATTATTAGGACGTGTTGTTAACCCATTAGGACAGGCTATTGATGGCCAGGGAGAAATTCATACCGCTAAGACAAGACCAATTGAAAGAATTGCGCCTGGTGTTATGACAAGAAAATCAGTTGATGAACCTTTACAGACAGGTATTACAACAATTGATTCTATTATCCCAATTGGTAGAGGTCAGCGTGAATTAATTATCGGTGATAGAGAAACAGGTAAGACTGCGATTGCTATCGACACGATTTTAAATCAGAAAGACCAGAATATTTATTGTATTTATGTGGCAATTGGTCAGAAGAATTCAACAGTTGCCCAGGTTGTAAATAAACTAAAACAAGGTGGAGCAATGGATTATACAACTGTTGTCTCTGCTTCAGCTAGTGAAATGGCACCAGTTCAGTATATCGCTCCTTATGCAGGTTGTGCGATTGCTGAAGAATGGCTTGAACAAGGTAAGGATGTATTAATTGTTTATGATGACTTAAGCAAACATGCCGTTGCTTATCGTACACTCTCCTTACTTCTTAAGAGACCACCAGGACGTGAAGCTTATCCAGGTGATGTCTTCTACCTCCATTCAAGATTACTTGAACGTGCTTGTAAATTGAATGAAGAAAATGGTGGGGGTTCTATTACTGCCCTACCAATTATTGAAACACAGGCTGGCGATATCTCAGCATATATCCCAACAAACGTTATTTCTATCACAGATGGCCAGATCTTCCTACAGCAGGAATTATTCAATGCCGGCTTTAGACCAGCCATCGATACAGGTTTATCTGTATCCCGTGTAGGTAGTGCTGCCCAGATCAAAGCTATGAAACAGGTTTCTCGTAACTTGAAGCTTGAATTAGCACAGTATCAGGAAATGCAGGCCTTTGCCCAGTTTGGTAGTGACCTTGATGATGCTACAAAAGCAACAATCGAACATGGTGAAAGAGTACGTGAAGTCTTAAAGCAGGCCCAGTATTCTCCACGTAGTGTTGCTGCACAGGTTATTACATTATTCGCTCTTGAAAATGGCTTTACAAAGACAATTAAGACAAACAGAGTGAATGAATTCATGAGTGGCTTAGTTGACAATATCAACTTAAATCATCATGAATACATTGATGAAATCAATGAAAAGAAAGTATTATCAGATGAATTAATTGCTTCATTAAAAGAAACAATTGCTGCTTACGTTACACAGTTTGAGAACCTCCAGAAAGCAGGCTAATATTTTATGGCAGGCCAAATGCAGGCGATTAAACGCCGTATCAAATCCATTGATTCTACCCGTAAAATCACTAAAGCAATGATGCTTGTTGCTTCATCAAAACTGATGAAGACAAGAAAACAAATGGACAACATGAAGCCATACTATTCACAAGTCAAAGATACTTGTGCAGAAATTCTTGCCAGTGCTCAAGGAGATGTTGATTCTCCATACTTAGTAAGAAATAGTAGTGGTCGTGATGTTGTGATTGTGATCAGTAGTTCTTTAGGATTATGTGGTGGATATAATGCAAATATCTTCAAGACTGTTGAAAAAGAAGTAAAGAAGAATGATCTTGTTTATGTCATTGGGCATAAGGGTGAAAGCTATATGCGTTCACATACATCCAATGATCTTAATAATGATTATGTTGAATTAAATTCTTCACTTGATTTTAGACAGATTGTAAGACTAACTAACCATCTTCTTGATGGCTATAAAAACAAAGAAATTAAGACAATTCGTATTATTTATACAGAATTCGTCAACAATCTTACTTTTACACCAAGAGTCGTTGAATTACTTCCAGTAAGTCAGGAAGACTTAAAAGGTGAAGAAAAGCAAGGTGTACATAAGCAGACATTATTCGAACCAAGTCCAGAAGCAGTACTTGATAGCTTAATTCCAATGTATCTTCAGGCTGTTATTTACGGTTATCTTATCGAAAGTGTAACAAGTGAAAATGCATCAAGAAGAACATCTATGGAAAATGCTACTGACAATGCGGATGACTTAACAGAACAATTACAATTGAAATACAATCAGGCACGTCAGAGTGCTATCACGAATGAAGTCAGTGAAATTATCGCTGGCGCTAATGCAGAAAGTTAAGGAGGTGCCATATGTCTAAAAATATTGGTAAAGTCATTGCGGCTCGTGGACCAGTAGTTGATATTCAGTTTGATGCTGATCGTGATCTTCCAGATATCAACAATGCCATTAAATTGGATAACCATGGTGAAGAGCTCGTAGTCGAAGTAGCCCAGCATATTGGTGATGACGTTGTACGTTGTGTTGCCATGGGTTCTACAGATGGCTTAACAAGAGGATTGGATGCCCTAGATACAGGTGCACCAATCAGTGTCCCAGTAGGAAGGGGTACATTGGGCAGAATGTTCAATGTATTAGGACATGCTATTGATGGTAAAGAAGAATTAACTGAAGCTGAACATATGCCTATTCATAGACCAGCTCCAAGTTATGCAGAACAAAGAACAGAAACAGAAATTCTTGAAACAGGTATTAAGGTTGTTGACTTAATCTGTCCATTCATTAAGGGTGGTAAGATTGGTTTGTTCGGTGGTGCCGGTGTTGGTAAAACTGTCCTCATTCAGGAATTTATCAACAATATCGCAACTGAACATGGTGGTTTATCAGTATTCTCTGGGGTTGGTGAAAGATCTCGTGAGGGTAATGACTTGTATTATGAAATGAAGGAAAGTGGTGTCTTGGATAAGACAACGCTTGTCTTTGGTCAGATGAATGAACCACCTGGATCAAGACTAAGAGTAGCTTTAACAGGCTTAACTATGGCAGAATATTTCCGTGATCAGGAAGGTCAAGATGTCTTACTATTCATCGACAATATCTTCCGTTTCACTCAGGCTGGTTCTGAAGTATCTGCCTTACTTGGCCGTGTTCCTTCACAGGCTGGTTATCAGCCAACATTGTCAACAGAAATGGGACAATTACAGGAAAGAATTACATCTACAAAGAAAGGTTCAATTACTTCCGTTCAGGCCGTTTATGTGCCTGCCGATGACTTAACTGACCCTGCTCCAGCAACGACATTCGCCCATCTAGATGCCCGTGTCGTTCTTGATCGTAGTATTGCTGCACTTGGTATCTACCCTGCCGTAGATCCATTGAACTCTTCTTCAAGAGGATTGGATCCAAATGTTGTAGGTAAGGAACATTATGAAGTAGCTCATGGTGTTCAGCAGATCTTACAGCGTTTCCAGGAATTACAGGATATCATTGCTATCTTAGGTATGGATGAATTAAGTGATGAAGATAAGAAGACAGTTGCTCGTGCAAGAAGAATTCGTAACTTCCTCTCACAGCCATTCTCAGTTGCCTCACAGTTCACAGGCTTGGATGGTAAATATGTTCATGTAGAAGATACAGTAAAAGGCTTCAAAGAGATTCTAGAAGGCAAATGGGATAGCTTGCCAGAACAGGCATTCCACAATGTAGGTACAATCGAAGAAGCTGTGCAGAAAGCAGAAACTTTAAAGAATGAGTAAGATGCGTTTGCATATTGTTACTCCACATGGGACCTACAAGGATACTGATGTCGATTATCTAGGTATTTCGACGACAGGTGGTGACCTAGGTATTCTTCCTCATCATATTCCTCTTGCTACTGGGGTGACAATTTCCGAGATGCATTATGAGGTTGATGGCAAGACATATCGCTTTGCGATTGCTGGTGGCTTCATGTATGTGGATGCGGATAATACTGTAACTGTTATAGGTAATGCTGTTGAATCGCCTGAAGAGATTGACTTGAGACGTGCTGAAGAAGCCAAACAGCGTGCTGAAAGCAGATTAAAGAAAAGAGATCAGAACATTGATACAAAAAGAGCAGAAATCGCATTAAAGAAAGCTCTTATTCGTATTGCTGTTAAGAATGGTCAATAAAGTGAAAGCTGTAACGTTTGTTACAGTTTTCTTTTACTTTAAGGTATAATAATGCTAGAGGTGATAAAATGTATACACTGGATGATTATTTAGAAGCAGAACAGTCTTTTACGATGGAAGAAGCGAATAAGATGCACCGTGAACTTATTGATAGCTTGATGGATGGTGTGGAGTATGAAATGTATGATGCTATTATTAAGGCAAGTGTTCATTATATGGCTATTCGTACAAGATGGAATATCTACAAAGAAGAACGTGATAATGATCAACGTACAATAGCCCATAATGCGGTTATTGAGGCTTTTGATAATTTAGCGGATTATCAGGAAGCACATAATCGTGAAGCAGACTGGCGTGATGCGATTGGTTATGAGGCTAATGGAAAGTATTATCGAAAGCGTATTGGTGATTTTGGGCTTTATTTGGCTTTTCTTGTTGGTTTAGAAGCACGTTAAAAGGAACTTGTTTAATGCAAGTTCCTTTTTAGGTAGTCGATGAATTCGTTAGCTGTTAGTGGTTTAGAGAAGTAATAGCCCTGTATCATTTTTGCACCAGCTTGTTGAACACGCTCAAGTTGTTCTGTTGTTTCTACGCCTTCTTGAATAATGGACATGTCTGTCTGGGAGATGGATTTGATGAGGTTAACGAGTATTGTCTCTTGCTCTTTATTGCCATCTGATTCCCAAAGAAGACTTTTATCAATTTTTATATTCTTATAATAACCACTAAATACTCTTGTCAAATTAGAATAACCTGTACCAAAATCATCAAGAGAGAATTTAAAACCAAGATTCTTTAAATCATTCATCTTTTCTTGCATCTCACTATTATCCATATTTTCAGTTTCCGTAATCTCCATATTAAGATACTTCACATCAATATGATATTTATTGAGAATGGATGAAAATGACTGTGTTAATTGTCCATAGGTTAATTGTGCTGGGGAAAGATTAAATTCAATATATTCTAGACCAAGAGCATCCATATCAATATGACTAATAAACTGACAAATGATTTCAAAGATCTGTTGTCCAATCGCAATAATCTTTCCTTGTTTTTCCGCCACTCTAATCACTTGTTCAGTATTTAAATAATGCCCTTGTTCATCTTTTAAACGCAATAGTGCTTCACCCGCAATCGCCCGTTTCTTTGTCAGATCAATAATGGGTTGAAAATAGACTTCAAAGCGATGTTCTTTAAGAGCGAGATCGATATAAGGTGCTAGTGTTGCTTCCTGGTAGACATTTTGAAGGATTTTATAATTGATATAGTGACAACCAAGATGTGTTGTTGAATAGGTGTTCTCTAAGATATATTGAATGGCTTCTAGGGATTTGATTTTATTAGGGAAACTTCCTGATCCAATGAGTGACTGGACAAGAATTTCATTGTGTTCAGTATAGAAAGGTTTATTCATTCGTTCTTGGATAAGACGGAGGATTTCGCTTACTCGATAAATTTTGTTGTGGAAGAGTATGATGACAAAGAGGCCATCATCATAGTAATAGCCAAGTTCATTATGAAGTAAGAGAGACTGAATGAAACTTGCGATATGCATAATGAGGCTTTGGTATTCTTCACGTGATAATAAGGTTTCGTAGTCCTTGATATTACTGATACGTAGAGAAAGAAGTTCAAAATGGGTATTAAGTTTTAGTAAGCTATTAATACGGTAGAGAAAAATTTTGTGATTAAATAAGCCAGTGTCCTGATCAATATCCATTTCCCTATTCTCAATAGAGAGCAGTAAACCAATACAGGCAATGGCTTCAGAAAGTAATTCGATACGAATGGATACAAATAATGCCTGTATGATTAAACCAATGATCGAAATGATGCTTGCATTCACCAATACATTGAAATTCTTCTTTAAAAAGAGATCTTTAGTTTTATACATGGTGATCATGATTGCTATGAAGTAGAATACTGTATCGGCATATATGAGATAAGCCAATGGCCCACGCATATAATTACCATCATGATCATACATAAAAAGAAGGTTACCAGGAGATATGATATTACAAATAATACATGACTCTAAGAGAATGAAAGGAAGGAAGAAGAGATAGTATTGTTTGCGAGTAAAAGAATAGCCTTTGCCACTCAGAGTAAAGATATAAGCGACAAATAATGGGGGAAGTGCAGAATGTATGAGAAAGTAGATATTATTGGTTGTATTGAGCCAAAAGGTGTTCTTGCTGGTGAGGGAAATATAGGAGGCGAGAAAATCCATGATGGCACTGATGAGAACAATAATTGTCCCCATCTTATAAATGCGATGATGTTGTGTATGATGTAAACGAATACCATCAAAGAAGAGACAAAAAAATGCAACGATAATAGAAGAAATCATAAAACCTAAATTCAGTGTTTGCAATGCCCTTCACCACCTTTTTGCATTATTGTCATTATAACGCTAAGTAACATAAAGAAAAAGATGTAGATAAACTACATCTTCAGGATCTTTTCAGATAAACCATCTAGTTCATCATGATTAAGTGCTTCAATCTTCCCTTCATCAACAAGTTTCGCAATTTCAGGATCAATTGGTAGTTTAGCAATTGTATCAATATCATACTTCTTTGCGAGTGCATCAATATGACTTTCACCAAAGATATGATGAATATGCCCACAGTCAGGACATTTAAAATAACTCATATTCTCAACAATACCAGTGATCGGCAAATGCATTTCATTGACCATCGTAACTGCTTTACCAACAATCATGCTGACTAAATCCTGTGGACTTGTAACAATGACAACACCATCGACAGGTAACGACTGGAAGACGGTTAATGGAACATCACCTGTTCCTGGAGGCATATCGACAAACATATAATCCACATCCTGCCAATAGACATCACTCCAGAACTGCCCAATCATATCCGCAAGCACAGGCCCACGCCAGATTACTGGTTTAGTTTCATCGTCAAGCAAGAGATTTAAACTCATCACCTGAATACCGCTCTTACTTCTTGAAGGAATGATCAACTGATCCTCAGTGGCATATGTCTGACCGTGTATATTGAAGGCTTGGGGAATGGATGGACCAGTGATATCAGCATCCATGATTGCGACATTATAGCCCTTTCTTGCCATGTTGACAGCAAGAGCACTTGTCACAAAGCTCTTCCCTACTCCTCCTTTACCACTCATGATAGCGATCACCTTTTTCACTTTGGCTTTTTTGTTTAAACGCTTCATGAAGGGATTAAATTCATTCTTATTCTCCATAAAAAAACTCCTTTCGCTCTCCTTATTATAAGGAGATTGAAAGGAGATGAAAACTATTTCACACTTCTTTTGATCATCTTTGTCTTTTTTTCATCAAAAGGATAGTAACGATATGGTGTATCAATACGTGTACCCTTATGCATGATGGCTTTCTTATGAGAGAATGTTTCGAGGCTATATTTGCCATGGTAGGCACCCATGCCACTTGCGCCAACACCACCAAAAGGTAAATTGTGGTTAGAGAGATGGTTAACAGTATCGTTGATACAGCCCCCACCAAAATGACATTCTCTTGTTACTCTTTCCTGTTCCTCTTTCATATTAGAGAAAAGATAAAGAGCGAGAGGTTTTGGTTTACTGTTGATATATTTGATCACTTCGTCAATTGTCTTATAAGTAATGACTGGCATGATCGGCCCAAAGATTTCTTCTTTCATCAACACATTATCAAAATCAGCTTCGACAAATGTAGGTTCAATCTTTAAGCTACGCTCATCAATACCACCACCTACAAGAATCTTTTGATTCTTTAATAAACCTTTGAGACGTTCATAATGTTTCTTATTGATAATCTTACCAAGGTTAACGGATTTTAATGGCTTGTTGCCATAGAATTCAGTGATATATTTCTTGATATTTTCCATGAATGCATCTTTTACACTTTCATGGACCAAGATATAATCAGGAGCTACACAAGTCTGTCCTGCATTGAGTCCTTTGCCATAAAGTATACGTTTAGCCGCAATATCTGTTGGAATCATATCTGTCACAATAGCTGGTGACTTGCCACCTAGTTCTAGTGTCACCGGTGTAAGGTTCTTAGCAGCTGCTTCATAGACTTTCTTGCCAACAGCTTCTGATCCTGTGAAGAAGATGTAATCGAAGTTTTGTTTTAATAGCTCATCAGCTACATCAGCCCCACCTTCGACAACAGCAACATGACCAGCATCAAAGACAGTATCAACCATTTGTTTAATCACAGCACTTGTTTCAAAGGCGAATTCACTTGGCTTTAGAATGACACAGTTACCAGCTGCAACAGCCCCTACAAGTGGTTCAACGGAAAGCAAGAATGGATAATTCCATGGTGCCATAATGAGCACATTGCCATAGGCTTCATTGATATAGTAGCTGCGTGAAAAGAATTCATGTAATGGTGTATGAACACGCTGTTTCTTCGTAAACTTCTTGATATGCTTCTTGGCATAGTCGATAGCGTCGAGTACTAAGCCAATTTCTGTCATATAACTTTCTGTAGGTGTTTTCCCTAAATCAGTTTTTAATGCATTTGTGATAAGATCATCATGATCTTTAATCCATATTTTCAGGTTATCCAGTGTGGAAATACGTAATTCAATATCATTGGTAATATGTGTACAATGATAACTTACTTGATTAGCGAATAAATCATTAATTTCTGACATATATTATCACTCCCTTCAATCATTCTACACTTTAATTAATAAATGAAAAGAAATAAATGGTTTGTTTCTAAAATGCCTAAATGATCTAAGGTTAGGATAATAGAGTTTTTTGAAATATTTATGAACGAAATACTATCTTTGAAGAGATTGTTTATTTATGATTTCTTGAAATGAAGCTTATAGCCAAGATATGTCAGGATGCCAGTAATCATTAAATCTACAAGTGTATAACCCAAGGTATATTCATAATGCATCAACAACCGATAACATATAAAGCCAATAAGCCATATTAGTAAATTCATCCATTGATAATCTTGATGTTCACTGTGATCATGAAAGACAAAGAAACTAACAATCATGACTGCTATCATTGGAGGAAAGATTGAACCAATGAAATAGAGGAAATTGGTAATATCATCCATTGGAAAGACAAGAGCACAAAGTGTTCCAATAAAAGTGACCAACAAACCAATAATAAGTCCATCAGCTTTAGAAATAATCGACTGAAATGAAATACCGGCAGAGAAGGCATCGAGGAAGGTGGTTGTAACGGTTGAAAGAATAATGATAATGAGTGCTGAAATGCCAAGACCAGCCTTCAGCATAATCTGGGCAATATCACTTTCACCCGTCATCATCGCTGCCATCATACTAATAAGAAACGTTCAGCTACTTATAGGTTATGGTACTGATGAGTGAGGCTTTAATGGGATCTTTGGCTTCCTGTAAGAAAGCATCATGACTTAAAGCCATATCCTCTTTTTCTCTTGACTGAATGAAGGTCGTTCCCCCTTTGATTGCTTCTTCAACTGCATCATGTAAAGAAAGACCATTAAGCCAATGATGATCTGTAACCCCATAGAGCATCAGAGATTCCTTAACGCCATTCATAACGTGCATTACCTTCCCCTTCATTTAAATGATGATAACCGATTTCACCAGCTAAGCCCATTACACAAATGGCTGTTGCAGCAGCTTCAAGCTTATTGTCATTATTAGCTGCAAGAAAGGCGGTCATGATGCCTGAAAGCATACATCCTGTGATAGTAATTTGACTCATTTCTTTTCGCCCGTTGTATATAATAAAGCAGCTGTTCTAGTACGCAAAGAAGAAGTACTAGCACCTATGGGATTAAGAAGCAAGGCGTGATGAAGTTCACTAGCCTTTTTACCAGCTATTTTCATAGCTTCTATAGTATGCTTGTTGAGCGTACCAATATTGATATTGAGGCCATTACAAATACTTGTGATTTCTGCGACTTCATCAACATCATCAGCCATAATTGGGCTTGCCCCAATGGCGAGTAAAGCTTTCGCAACATCATTTACCGTGACATAGTTTGTGATATTGTGAATAAGTGGTTTCTTCTTTCTGACATTCTCTAGACAATCTTTCAACATAAAATTTCTCCTACAAGAGCTCTCCTTATGAAAAAAAGCGCATCACCAAATAAGTGATACGCTAAAAAAACATGTGTTATCCCTACTTTGGCATTATCCAAATTAGGTCAAAGGTTTTTAGACATATGTCTATTCTCAGCAAGATAGCTCCCCTATCAATTGTCAACTCTATTTAATATCTTATTGGTATAGGTGTCAATGTGTCTTGAAATTGGTATTTCATTGACATGAGGGCATGAGTTTGTTAAAGTGAGAAGGTAAAAGCAAGGAACAGAAGAGAGTAAGTGGATCCTTTTAGAGAGTCTATGGCTGGTGAAAATAGATGGGAAAGCTTATGAAGATGAACTGGGAGCTGCTGCTTCTAACAGGAGTAGACGTTAACTCGCGTTAAGAGAATGAGAGTCCGCAAGGAAATAAAGGTGGTACCGCGAGCAATTCGTCCTTTTGTGAGGGCGTTTTTTTATATAAAAAAGGGGATGACAGAATGAAAGACAAAAAGAATTTTTATCTTACAACAGCCATCACATACACATCAGGTAAACCTCATATTGGTAATACCTACGAGATTGTCCTAAGTGATGCAATTGTAAGACATAAGAGACAAGAAGGCTATAACACATATTTCCAGACAGGTACTGATGAACATGGTATCAAGATTGAAAAGAAAGCGAAAGAAGCAGGTCTTGAACCAAAAGCTTATGTTGATAAGGTATCGGCTGAAGTTAAACGTATCTGGGATTTAATGGATACAAGCTATGATCATTTCATCAGAACAACGGATGAATATCATGTCAAACAAGTTCAGAAAGTTTTCAAGAAACTCTATGATCAGGGTGATATTTATCTTGATTATTATGAAGGTTATTATTGTGATGCTTGTGAATCTTTCTTTACTGAAAGCCAGTTAGTGGATGGCAAGTGTCCGGATTGTGGTGGTGAAGTGCATTTAGCGAAAGAAGAAGCATATTTCTTCAAGCTCTCTAAATACCAGGATCGTTTATTACAGTATTATAATGATCATCCTGAATTCATTGAACCTGAAAGTAGAAAGAATGAGATGATCAACAACTTCTTAAAACCAGGCTTACAGGATCTTTGTGTATCAAGAACATCATTTAAGTGGTCTATTCCTGTTGATTTTAATCCTAAGCATGTTGTTTATGTATGGATTGATGCGTTGATTAACTATATTACGGGAATTGGTTATGATGTTGATGGTCATAATGGTGAACTTTATAATGAATTCTGGCCTGCTGATGTTCATGTTATTGGTAAGGATATTGTGAGATTCCATACAATTTATTGGCCTATTCTTTTAATGGCTTTAGATTTACCTTTACCTAAACAGGTCTTTGGTCATCCATGGTTGTTGATGGGTGAAAGTAAGATGAGTAAGCATCTTGGTAATGTGATTTATGCGGATGACTTAGTAGAAATGTTTGGTGTGGATGCTGTAAGATATTATCTCTTGCATGAAATTCCATATGACAATGATGGTTCAATTACCTGGGATTTATTGATTGAACGTATAAATGGTGATCTTGCTAATATTTTGGGTAACCTTGTTAATCGTACGTTAGCTATGAGTAATAAGTATTTTGGCGGTATTGTGGAAGATCGTGGGGTTAGTGAACCTGTTGATGAAGAACTTAAACAGACTGCCTTAAATATGGTTCCTAAGTTCAATAAGCTGATGGATGAATATAAGCTTGCTAAGGCAATTGATGAAATCTTTGTCTTATTAAGACGTACAAATAAGTATATTGATGATACAACACCATGGGTACTTGCCAAGGATGAAAGCCAGAAAGACCGTCTTGCGACAGTTCTCTATAACTTGACAGAAGCTATTCGTTTTGCAGCTATTACATTAGAATCCATCATGCCTTCTACAAGCAAGAAAATCTTAGACATGATCAATACTGATCAAAGAGACTTACTCAAACTTGATACCTTTGGTCTCTATCAGTCAGGTACAAAAGTCACTGATCATCCAGAAGTGCTCTTTGCCCGTCTAGATCCAAAAGAAGTCATGGCTAAGGTGGAAAAACTTAATCCACCAAAACCTGTTGTAGAAAAGAAAAAGACTCCAGAGATTACAATTGATGACTTTGGAAAGATGGAATTGGTTGTTGGTGAGGTTGTGAAATGTGAAAAGCATCCTAACGCCGATAAACTACTTGTTTCACAAATTAATGTGGGTGAGGAGACAAAGCAGATTGTTTCAGGTATTGCCGATGCCTATAAGCCTGAAGACTTTGTAGGGACAAAGGTTATTGTTGTGAATAACTTAAAGCCTGCTAAGTTAAGAGGTGTGGAATCACAGGGTATGATTCTTGCGGGTGGAAAAGGCAAGAAGCTAAAAGTAGCTACGGCTGATTTACCTGTTGGTACAATTATTCATTAAGGATGAGATCTATCACTTTGGTGATAGGTCTTTTTTTGGTTGCATGAAAAAGATTGAAGGGAGTTAGTGTGAATGATAAACTTATATTAGTTGGAAGTCCAACTAATGGAGGCATCACATGGATAAAAGTACGGATTTGCTGGTGAACAATTCTATTCTTTATCGTTGTACACAAAAATATTATGATCAACAATTAGCACAATATGATGTTGGTTATGGTCAGGTAGTGTATTTGATCATGATTTATGAGCATGAAGGCATTACGATGAAAGAGTTAGCCAAGATGGGCTCTTTCGACAAGGGCACAATCACTAAAGCCATCAGCAAGCTTGAAAAGCTTCATTATGTGCGTTTAGAAGAGAATGAGAAGGATAAGCGTTCAAAACTTCTTTATACAACGGATCAAGCGAAAGAATTGATAACAAAAATCTACTTAGTGAGAAAAGAGTGGTGGGAACATCTTAATAGTGGATTAGATGTTGAAAGCAGTGAATTATTCGCTAAAGTGATGCAGGAAGTTGTAGACCGAGCACAGAGCTATATGGATATTGAAAGTGAAGCGGTGCATTTCTTTGGTTTACAGAAATTATCGTTGTTGGATTATCCTGGGAAAATGGCTTGTACACTTTTTACGGGTGGATGTAATATGAAATGCCCTTTTTGTCATAATTCGGAATTGGTTTTTTTACCTGAAAGTATGATGGAAATCAATCAGGATGATATTGATCAGTTTCTTGATAAGCGCAAAGGATTGCTTGAAGGAATATGTATTACTGGAGGTGAACCACTCATTCATCCAGGATTGAAAAATGCGATTAAAAAGATGAAAGCTAAGGGTTATAAAATCAAGCTGGATACCAATGGGACTTATCCTGGCTATTTGAAAGAACTTGTCGAGGAAGGGCTTGTGGACTATGTGGCTATGGATATCAAGAATGCGCCAGCTAAATATGCCCTAACAGCAGGTGTTGAACAGCTTAATCTTGAAGCTATTGAAGAGAGTATGCATTATCTTATGGAAAATCATATTCCTTATGAATTCCGTACTACAATCGTACAAGAATTTCATGAAAAAGAAGATATTGAAGCGATTGGACAATGGATTAAAGGAGCCCAGTCCTATTTTCTACAAAGCTTTGAAAATAACGAACATGTCATTGATAATAGATTACATGCGGTAAGAAAAGAAATATTAGAAGACTATAAAAATATCCTTTTACAATATGTTGATCATGTTGAAATAAGAGGAATTGAATAGGGGTGATTAGATGTATAAAGTTGTGAAGAGAGATGGCAGTGTGACTGACTTTGATATCAATAAGATATCTCGGGCAATTGAAAAAGCTTTTCAGTCATTAAGCAAACATACGCATCCTTCTGTTATTGATATGTTGGCATTAAGAGTGACAAGTGATTTTGAAAAGAAGATTAAGAATGACTTGATTGCAGTTGAAGATATTCAGGATTCAGTAGAAGCTGTGTTGTCACAATCAGGATATGGTGATGTAGCTAAAAGCTATATTCTTTATCGTAAACAAAGAGAAAAAGTCAGAAATATGAAATCAACAATTCTTGATTATAAAGATCTTGTCGATAGCTATGTCAAAGCAACTGATTGGCGGGTTAAAGAAAATTCAACAGTAACATATTCAGTTGGTGGGTTGATTCTTTCAAATAGTGGGGCTATTACAGCTAACTACTGGCTGAGTGAAATCTATGATGATGAGATTGCGAATGCCCATCGTTCCGGTGATTTTCATATTCATGATTTATCGATGTTGACAGGCTATTGTGCAGGCTGGTCACTTAAACAGCTTATTGTTGAAGGGCTAGGTGGGATACCTGGCAAAATCACGTCTAAGCCAGCTAAACATCTTGCGACATTATGTAATCAAATGGTGAATTTCTTGGGCATCATGCAGAATGAATGGGCTGGGGCACAGGCTTTTAGTTCTTTTGATACTTATTTAGCACCATTTGTGAAAACAGATCATTTAACTTATGATCAGGTCAAGAAATGTATTGAATCGTTCATATATGGTGTGAATACACCATCAAGATGGGGAACTCAAGCTCCTTTCTCCAATATTACATTGGATTGGGTTGTCCCAAATGATTTAGCTGAACTAAATGCTATTGTTGGTGGAAAAGAAATGGATTTTCGGTATAAAGATTGTCAGGCTGAAATGGACATGATCAATAAGGCCTTTATTGAAGTTATGGTTGAAGGAGATGCCAATGGTAGAGGCTTTCAGTACCCTATTCCAAACTACTCTATTACAAAAGACTTCGACTGGTCAGAAACAGAGAATAATAAATTGTTATTTGAGATGACAGCAAAGTATGGCACACCTTATTTCTCCAACTATATTAATAGCGATATGGAACCTAGTGATGTGCGCAGTATGTGTTGTCGTTTACGCTTAGATTTACGTGAATTAAGAAGGAAATCTGGTGGCTTCTTTGGGAGTGGTGAATCGACTGGATCTGTTGGTGTTGTGACAATTAATTTACCAAGAATTGCTTATCTGGCAGAAGATGAAGAGGATTTCTATAAACGTCTTGATCATATGATGGATTTAGCAGCACGTTCATTAAAAATCAAACGTGATGTTATTACAAAATTACTAGAAGAAGGACTTTATCCTTATACAAAGCGTTATCTTGGAAGTTTCAATAATCACTTTTCAACAATAGGGTTAGTTGGTATGAATGAAGCTGGATTGAACGCGAAATGGTTAAGAGCAGACTTAACACATAAGGAAACACAAGTCTTTGCCAAGAATGTTTTGAATCATATGCGAGAAAGATTAGTGCAGTATCAGGAGCGGTATGGTGATCTCTACAATCTTGAAGCAACACCAGCCGAATCAACAGCTTATCGTCTTGCGAAACATGATCAAGAGAAATATCCGGATATCATTACGGCAACAGAAAGTGACACACCATACTATACAAATTCATCACATTTACCAGTAGGTTATACGGATGATATTTTTGAAGCTTTAGATATCCAGGATGAACTTCAAACACTCTATACATCAGGAACGGTCTTCCATGCATTTCTAGGAGAAAAGTTGCCCGATTGGCGTGGAGCAATGATGCTTGTAAGAAAAATTGCGGAGAACTATCGCCTTCCTTACTACACAATATCTCCTACTTATTCTATTTGTGAAGAACATGGTTATCTTGCAGGAGAACAACCAGTGTGTCCTATATGTGGAAAACCTACAGAAGTATGGAGTCGTATTACCGGATATTATCGTCCTGTAAAGAACTGGAATGCTGGTAAAACACAGGAATGGCATGAAAGAAAAACATATGATATGGGGCATTCCGTTTTAAAAGGGAGAGACTTAAAAGTAGAAAAAGAAATAAAAGAAGAGCAAGTTATGCCACAAGTTAAGGAAAAGCTTTATCTCTTTACTACAAAAACATGTCCAAACTGTCGTATAGTGAAAAAGATGCTTGCTAAAGCAAATATTCCATATGAATGCATTGATGCTGAGGAAGAAGTGGAATTAACGCGTCGATTCTCAATTATGCAAGCACCAACACTTGTTGCAGTGACAGACAAACAGTATAGAAAATACACAAATGCATCAGATATCAAGAAGTATATCGAAACACTTAAATAGTTCCAGAATGCCCTGGAACTATTATTTTATATTTTTTTAATTTTATGCTTGCATTATGTAAATATGCATGGTACTATAGGCGAGCAGTCCCGAGAGGGACGCAAGCCGAACACTGATAACTGAACAGAAACACGTCAGATAAAACAAGAATTGACATTCGGAAGAATGAAAGCATAAGAGAGCTAGATGCTCTCC
>NZ_VUNM01000021.1 GCF_009695655.1 Sharpea porci | reverse complement strand
TTTCTCATGCAATACCTCCAAGTCTTATAGAATAGTTAGGAGATTATTGTAACATGCTTTTTTCAGATCTATCATTCAGGACACTTTCTTTCTTGGTACATAAAGACAATATCATGTTTGACTCACACTTCTATCCTTATTTTTAGCCATGAACTTGACAACCTCCCTATTTTAGATTATTCTTTAATTGTTCAAAACAATATGTTTTGTTCAGTCCAAAATAACACAACGAGTTAAAATAAAGCTTATGCTTAAATGCCAGCTCTGCTGGTGTCATTTAGATGACTTTACTAAGGTTGCTTCGGCAACCTTTTTAAATTTCTTGATGTATTACTTTGAAAAAAACTGTTGTTTGAAAGACCTTACTATGAAAGTATATCACACATAAACAAAGTCATGAAAGCGTTTCATATACCTCTATGAAATATTATCAACAATTAACACAAATATATCTCTTTTTAAGTATTAAAAAATAGGTCATTTAAGACCTATTACTTAACTTCCACAATTTTTAAATCTTTATCTGCTTCTTCTTGCTTGCGTATATGTCTTTTGACCATAGCATTACCACATGCTTTTGTGACCACTAAGCCAGTAAATGCTCCAGCCGCAAAGATACCACCCAAGACTTTAATTAATGACCCTTTCTGGGCGGTAGCGACAAGCGTATTACAAATTAGCTTCTCCATATATCCACTCCCTTTTTTCATGTAAGTAAATCATACCAAAAATATACATAGAAAGAAAGCGATTTCGTTATAGCTTTTTACTATTGAAAAACAACTTTTACACCTATATCATCACCTGCTACCTTCTTCACATCTTCAGTGATAACACTTTCAAGTTTCTTTTCTGCCTTTGTATAAAGGCCTTTTTTTATCGCTCTTTTTTCTTCTTTTTCCTTTAATTTATCAACGAGTTCTGTTGAGCTTTGAGGGTTGGATGGATTAAGTATATTGGCATGTCGATCAAGATAAGTAACTTTGCTGGTAGTATGGGAAAGGGTTGTGACTTGTGGCAATGTGACAGTTACATGCTTGCCTGATGCAGTCACTTTGGCCTTTTCTAGATTTACACCTGCTTTAATGGTTCCACTAAATTTGATGACAAAGGATTCTGTTGTAAAAGGAATCTTAATGCCAAAGAGTTCCTGTTTATCTTCATATTTATCAGCAATTGTATATTCATATTGTTCTGTTGCAAGTTCTTGAATGTCTCCAAAAGACTCCTGTATAGCTGAGGTATCTGGGGTACTGATTTGATTATAGACATAACGTATACCTAGTGCTATGACAATGACAAGTATTAAAATAATAATAATCTTTGTCAGTACACTTCCTTTATTTTTTCTCATATACAACCTCCTGTAAGCATGTATTGTAGTTCACGGAAATGAATTATCCATGAACAACACTACCAAATATACACTTTCTCTGCAACAAAAAAGAACCGAGTGGGAAAATCGGTTCTTTATGGCTCAAATGCATGTATTGGGATATTTTTTGAGTCATATTGTAAAAGGGATGATAAGCATCGCTTATCGATGATGAATAAACATCAGTCAGTGCTCTACTGACGCTTCTCATTATAGTTATTTTAAAGAGATATGATAGTACCCTTAAGGCTACCATGCCTGCTTTTTTTCATCAATCCCACGGATGTGCATCCTTCGCCAATAAATGCAGTCGTTTAGCCATCCGTTCCGCTTCACTTCTTGACTTCACGCCAAGCTTTCGATAAATATTGCGATTATGTTTTTTCAGTCCACTATAGCTGATTCTACATCTTTGACATATTTCATCACTTGATAAACCTGCTGTCAACATTCCCAATATTTCTGTCTCTCGATTAGTGAGATGAATTTCTCTTTCTGGTATATAGGAAAGGTTTTCAGGATAATAAGCAGCAATTTTTCTTGTTTCCTGCAAGACATGTTTATAGAACGCTTGATCGAATGATTTATCGTAAGATGCTTCAAGAATGGGCAGTATTGCTATTCCTTCCTGGGCGATTAAATAGACATAATGAAATTTTTGAGCTTTGCGGAAAGCTTCTTGAAAGACTTCTTTGAAGTGGTCATTGCCTAATCGATAAAGGATAATGGACTCTATGAATTGGAGGATGATCGTGTTGATGATATTATTCTTACGTTTGTAATAAGATTGAAGAAAGTGAATATTGTCTAGGGCAAGCTGTAATTCATTGATGGTTACATAGGCTTTAATAGTTATAAGATAACGATAATTATCCAACATATAAAGACCTTCCTGGATATTGGGAGCTATACTAAGATAATGCCTTGCTGCCTGTTCATCACCGACATAAAGTTTAAGTGCAGTCGCAAAAGCTTCAACATTCATTTTCAAGCGTTCATCTTTCTTATCGACAAGACTATCCTGAAATGTTCTCAACCATTTTTCTGCACTTTCATATTGCCCATCAAAGATATGCATACGTGTTATACATGCTGCTGCCACAAAGCGTAAATCAAGCTGTCTGCCATGATTGACAAGCTCAGAAGCTTCACATAAGTCTCGCAAGATTTCATAATGAGGTTTCTCATCACAAATCATTCTTTTTTCACTTTGTAGAAGCAAGATTAAACCTTTGCCTTCATCTCCATATAAATCAATCAATGATGATGATAAGTTATGCCAGATTTGATCATCAACTGTTAGATAGGTACTAAAGTCTACACCGCCATTCATAAGAGAAGGCATTGCGAGTGTTAAGTCGATTGGTGGAATGGAAAGATGATAGTGTTGACTTTCACAACAGAGCTGTGTGAAGTTTTCAATAAGTGTTCTTGGTGATGAAAAATGTAAATAGAGCTGAAGTATATCCATCTGTATCTGATATTCATATTCATCTATTTCATTTTTATTTCCTATAAGTTCTTGATACCAGTAATGACTTTCATTATTTCTCAACAAGAAATAATGAACAAGACAAATGCCTTTATTTAAATAGAATGATGATCTTACTTCTTGATCAGTTAAATTCATATAATAGGGTTCAAGTTCTTTATAATGAGCAAGCGATGGACGTCTTTTCGCATTATTCTTTAAAATACGAATCATGTCATTTCTTTGATGTGCTTTCTGATAATACTTAATTGCAAGAACATCTTCCTGCTTATCTTCATAATATTTTGCGCCAGCTATACAAATCGCACGAACATCTTCAGGCGTCATCTCGAGACCTCTACGCCAGTCAAAGAATTTCACAAATTCATCACGCATCACCCAAATCCCATGCTCATCAAGTGTCACAAAATGCCCAACATCCAACGAATATTCAATAATACTATGCACATAATCAAATCCCGTTATGACCTTTGCCATATCGCTATCAAACTTCTTAAAGACCCCCATCTTCAAATAAAACATCCTAACATCAGGAGGTAAATAACGATAGACATGTTCTTTAAAATAGCTAAAAACATCCTCCCAGCCTAATCCTTGTGCGAATTCCTGAATCTTTTCACCTTTAAGCAGATGACCACACATGGCCATGACGCTCACCGGAAAGCCACGGCTTGCCTTTGTCAGCAACTTGATGTCTGCTTCACTTAAATGCAGGTGATAGTTTTCTAGGAATGCTTTAACATGACTTGTATTCAAGACAAAAGCTTTCTCTCCAATCAAAACATAATTTCGATCAAATAGCTTTGTCATTAGCCATTGGGGCATTCTCCCCCTCCCAATAACAATCATATGAAATTCCGGATGATCAAACAAAGAGAGAATATATTGTTTTGATTCTTCATCACGAATAAAACTGATATTATCGATAATAATCGTACCGACTCTAATACTATTGATATCCGGCATAGCATCTAGCTTGCCATGAAGACCGCTGAGTTCAAGAGTGGCTTTACGACGATAAAAGTAATGGACTGCAGCACTTTTCCCATAGCCTGTTGGAGCGAGAAGAAGACAAGGCACATAGTTATCTTCAGCTTCTTTTAATAAACGATAGACATTTTGTATCTTGATATAGCGCATGAAATCACCTCTTTCCCATTATACACAAAAAGGTATCCTGAAGGATACCAAAAGTCATCTAAGAAGAAATCAGAAATGCCACCCATTCTTTTATATATGAGAAAACAAGAATTAAAGGAAAGAATCGTGAGTCTCTGGAGACATTTCCCATGACTTCCTCTAGCCTTATTATAATCAATCGATACCCCTCACGACAATAAAAATCATACATTCACTATTTTTTTACAGGAATACCTATTCGTGTTTGTTTATAGGGAATGGATTCTAAGAGTTCTAATGATGTGATAGTACAAGAAATGGGTAATATTAAATCAGTAGGTTCTTTTAAAATGGTCTTTCGTGATAAAGTCACATGGGGCAAGAACTGTTTATCATGAAAGGCAATCTTATGTTGATAAAGCTTTTGAACAAGAGTGCTTTGTAAAGCATAAAGTTCTTGAGCATGTGTTGTTGAAAGATAATAAAGGCGACTATTGCAATCAGGAAAACTATCAAGATAATCAAGATTGAAACAAAAAGGTTCAAAGCTTATTTCATCTCTTATTTCCAACAATTCATCAATCAGTGATTCCTCTACTTCCCCTAAAAAGGCCATTGTCATATGAATAGAATTTTCAGGAATGGGTTTCATCTGTAAGGCATGTTCTTTAAGTCGATTGACATTAGTGATGATTTTGTGGGTAGCTTCTTGATTGAATGTCAAAGCATAATAGACTCTACGCATGATTTAAGTTCTGAATAATCCAGCTAAATCCCTTGCCCACTCTTATACCCGTATCTTTAAAGTGATTGCCAGGATTCATTTCAAGAACGCAATGGGTTTCATTTTGAAGATATGATTGATATGTTCTTAAGCAATCACCCACACTAGCCATAATCTTATTTCTTGCCTTTTCTTCCTTGTCACCTAGTGATAAATAGACATATTGTGTTTGAATTGGATGAGTTTGTGTATAACTTAAAAAGTCTTTGAACCAGACACTTGGCGAAGCCCCCACAACCCCATCATATTCGTCCTGATAGGCTGCATAAAGCGCAAAGAGTCCAGCAAGTGAATAACCACCAATAATGACATTAGCATCTTGCATTGCATAGAGCACTTTGACTTCTTTAATAACTTCTTTGACTTCTTGATAGAATAGATCAGCCCCACCTGTAAAGTCCTGATTGCCAAATATAGCAGGCATAAACCATGGTGAAAGCTCTTTTTGCCAGTCATTGACCAATATACCTACTAAAAGATAATCTTTAGTCGTTTTATTGATTGTTTCTATCTCTTCTTCCATGGCTTCTAAGTCATGTTCATCGATAGGCTGTATTAATAAATATTTTGCTTGTTTCTTACCATGAATAAAACATTGAAGATTCTTTATTGTTTCCATTAAATCACCTCTAATATTCATTGTAATAGAAACACAACATATTACAACAAGAAAAGATGACCTTTCAGTCATCTGTTTCCTGATAATAGAAGACTTCTTCTACATTCTTCCCAAATACATGAGCAATCTCATAAACAAGACGATAGGATGGATTGAATTCGCCTCTTTCAAGCCTTCCAATTGTCTCACGCGATACACCAACAACCTTTGATAAGTCTTCCTGTGTCATGTGATGATCATTTCTTAATATGATTAATGTTGTGACAAGTCTCATTAAAAACACCTCACAAGACATTTATATCTCTTTTTTCATGATAAAAGGTGTGCTTGCAGCACACCTAGTTTATTAAATCATTATTTTCATCTTCATCGTCGACATAGTCTTTAAAGACTTGATAGGGTTCTTCTAAGCCAAGAAGACCAATGGCGAGTTCAAGACCAGTGATGACCCCCTGTCCTTCTATATATGCGTCACCTTCTTTTTTAGCGACTTGTTGTTTTAATGTTTCAATAGCTCCAAAAAGAGCAGGGATATTATCTGTAATATCGATATTTTTCATCTACCTCTCACCCTTTCGTGACAACACTATAGCATAGATGGTAAGATATTTCATGCAATATGATTGAAAGGGGAATTAGATGATGCATTTTAGTGTGAATATGTTGATTGAAGTGATGTTGATTGTTGTTGGGGTTGTGATGTTTATTAGAAATAGAGAAAAAGATAGAAAAGTTGCTTATTCCTGGGGTGCGCTTGGCTTGTTTGCCGGCGTTATTCTTATCCTAGGATTATGTGGGATTATTAAGTTATAGAAAAAAAGCTCTAGATTTCTCTAGAACTATTGTTCGATCTTTTTCTGCTTATCCTCTTTTGGTTCACCAACATGGAGTAAATCCGTAACTTTCCAGATAATAGCCATTATAAGAAAGGCTGCAACCATAAGAATAAGCGTACCAATTGTTTCATAAACACTCATCAAAGATCCCTCCTGACTAGAGTCATTTTATCATTATATGAGTCAAATTGAAACACATTTATTGTCTAAAAAGGGAAAGTGCTTCTTTCCCTTTTTGACTATAGGTCATCTTCGATAGCTGATGATTTCGCATAGGCTGTTGAACGGGCTTCAAAGAAGTCTGTCTTCACCTGGTTAGCATCGGCATAAAGAGATACCCACTTCATATCCGCAGGTTCTTTTTCATAACCTGGATAAAGTGTTCCAAGGCCTAATGATGAATAACGTAAGTTGCCAAGATACTTAATATAATCTTCAATCATCTTTTCATTAAGACCTTCAATTTCATTACCAATAACATATTTACCCCAGGCAATTTCCTGTTCAACACCTTCCTGAATCATATCCTTAATAATCTTGATATGAGCATCATCAAAGAGATCAGGTTCTTCTTTTCTCAGTTCTACAAGAATATTTCTGAAAAGCCATAAATGGGTATTCTCATCCCTATTGATATAGCGTATTTCCTGTACTGAGCCTGGCATTCTGCCATTTCTTCCTAGATTATAGAAGAACATGAAGCCAGAATAGAAATAGATGCCTTCTAAGATATAATTGGCTATTAAGACTCGTAAGAATGTTTCTTTGTCTTGTTTGTTGATGAATTCATTATAGAGATGACCAATAAATTCATTTCTCTTTAATAAATGTTCATCCGTCTTCCATTGATAGAGGATATCATTTCTTTCTGTAGGATTGCATATCGTATCCAACATATAAGAATAGCTCTGTGAATGAATGCATTCCTGGAATGTCTGAATGCCAAGACAGAGATTCACTTCATTAGCTGTCACATACTGACTAATATTAGGCAGGTTAGCTGATTGGAGTGAATCAAGATAGACAAGAAATGATAAAATCTTGTCATAAGCAATGCGTTCAGCATGAGGTAAATGGGGGTAGTCAGATTTATCCTGATTCAAATTAATTTCTTCAGGAATCCAGAAGTTATTCATGGCCTGACGATACCAGTCAGATACCCATTCATATTTCATATTATTAAAATCATTGATATTTGTCGTATTGAAATTGATAAGACGGCGATGTGCAACACTCGTATCCCCTTCAGGGTTGAAGAGTGGCTTACGCATAATTTTGTTTTCCATGTTTTTCCTTCTTTCTTACTATGCTGAACAAGATTCACATTCTTCAGGATCAAGCGCACGAGAACGTACATAATAGACGGTCTTCACGCCCTCTTCCCAGGCTTGAATATAGAGTCTTAGTAACTGGCTCATTTTATATTCATTAGTAATCCAGAAATTGACAGACTGGGACTGATCAATATGGCGCTGACGGATACCTGCTGCCTTGACAGACCACCTCTGGTCAATAGAATGCGCACTCTTGTAATACCAATATGTTTCCATTGAAAGCTCTGGGGCAACTCTAGGTAAGATAGCCCCCTTCTTTTCTTCGAGGAAGAAACGATGCATGACAGGATCAAGTCCTGCTGATGTACCAATAAGAATGGATGTTGAAGATGTTGGTGCTGTCGCTAGGATCCAGGCATTACGAATACCTTCATGAACCTCTTTCTTGAGTTCTTGCCATCTAGGTGAAGTGTAATTTCTTCGATCGAAATATTGGCCATCTTCCCATTCTGAACCCGCAAAATAAGGATATGAGCCTCTTTCTTTGGCAAGCTTTGTTGAAGCTTTGATGGCTGCATAATTGATATCTTCAAAGACATGATCAACAAAAGCAAGATGTTCTTCAGATTCCCACTTGATACCATTCTTTGCTAACATATGATGATATCCAGATACCCCTAGACCAATTGCACGATAATGCTGGTTAGTGATTTTTGCATCAGCAACAGGATAGAAATTCAAGTCAATGACATTATCAAGAGCACGTACTACCGTACTTGTAATCTCTTCAATTTCTTGGCTATTATTGACATCAATATTCCCTAAGCATAAGGAAGCAAGATTACAAACAACAAAGTCCCCAGGCTTGCTTCTTGTAACAATCACTTCTTCGCCATTTTCTAATTCAACTTTCTCTGAAAGTATTTCAGCTTCTGACATATTCTGAGCTATTTCTGTACAGAGATTAGAACAATAGATCATCCCCTTATGTTTATTAGGATTCATACGATTGACTACATCTCTGTTAAAAGCAAATGGTGTACCTGTTTCAACAGCTGATTTTAAGATTAATCTGACAATATCTTTAATAGGAACAACACGTTTAGAGATCGTTGGATCACTAATACATTCATGATACTTTCTTTCCCATTCCTCACCATAACAGTCTTCAAGCGCATAACCTTTTTTCAAGAGCACTTCATGAGGATCAAGAAGATACCAGTTGCCCTCCAAGTCATCTCTAGCCTGTTTCCAGAATAAATCAGGATAACATACAGCTGGGAAGACATCATGTGCTTTCATACGATCATCGCCATTATTCGTACGAAGCTGCAAGAATTCAGGAAGGTCCTTATGCCACACATCAAGATAAACGGCTACAGCCCCCTGACGCATGCCAAGCTGGTCAACAGCAACAGCTGTATCATTGACAAGACGAATCCAGCGAATGACACCACCAGATGCCCCTTCAAAACCGCGGATAGTTCCACCACGAGCACGAACCTTACCAAAATACATTCCCATGCCGCCACCATATTTTGAGACATCAGCAAACTTCGAAACAGCATTATAAATACCATCCAGACTATCCGGTACGGTATCGATAAAGCAGCTCGAAAGCTGATGATATGGCTTGCGGGCATTGGATTGTGTTGGTGTTGCCATCGTAACTTTATGAAGTGACATCATATCATAGAACTTCTTCACCCATATTAGACGATCATGCGGTTCTTTCATGGCAAGATGCATGGCAATACCCATATACATTTCCTGAGGAGATTCAATGGCTACTTTATCATGCGTATGAATGACATAGCGAGAAAGCAATAAATCTAAGCCCGAATAACCAAAGAGGTCGTTACGGCTTTGGTCTAGCGCTTGTTCTAATTGATCAATTTCTTCTTTCGTATAGTTTTCAAGGATATAGGCACCATAGAGTTCTTTTTCTGTCATCATGACAATCTTGTCATAGAAAGAATGAATATGCATTGTCTTTTCTGTTTCTTTCAGTTCACGCATGAATTGAAAACATAATAAACGACCGGCAATCTTTTCCCATTCCGGCTCTTCCTTGCTTGTCAGTTCCGCAGCTGCTCTTGTCAATAATTCAAGACGTTCTTTCTGGCTCATGAGATCCTTAGCCATAGCTTCATAACGAGAAGTCAAGCGATTGATATCTCTTTTTGGGAATGTCTTTTGAATACGCTTGATGACATCATTGAGATTATCCTCGTTATCATGTTCATCAATAGCGACAACTTGTAAAAGATGCTTACGTGCCTGTCTGATTTCATTTCTCTTTTCTCGATAAAGAATGTAATTTCTTGCAACATTATAAAATCCATTCTTCATCAAAATCTGTTCAACGGCATCCTGTACACGTTCAACCGCAACAACATCTTCTCCCTTAAGCATATCAGCGATTTCTACAAGCAACGCTTCTAGCTTCTCTTGACTAATCTCTTCTTTTGACGCATTGAATGCTTTTTGAATGGCATGAATAATCTTCTTCCCATCATAGGCTTCTTTGCGATTATCTCTCTTGACGATCGTTTTCATTCTTTATTTGAGGCAGGACATACTGCCCCTCTCCTTTCCAACATACTTAGCTTTTTTCAGTATATCGACATCTCTTCTAACAGGCAAAAAGAACGCATTATTTTTTCAGAGTATATGAAAAGACACCCTGCTTACGTATTCATCACTTTACCTGTCATCCATTAAGTACTTAGTCTTGAATCACCATTATCGTTTGATTCTGTAGAGAAGAAAGTCTTCTTTGCTTGGCTTTATATACTAGGAATGTAATGAATTATCTAAACAAGATGTCTTTTCATTAAACGAATTTTCAGTATCTAGAATTTTGGAATCTCCTTCTTTCTTTTCTTTTTTCTAATTACACTATAATCACTTTTGTAAGCGATTTCAAGCACTTTTCATAATTTGAAAATTATTGAGTGCTTGGAATCAACATAGTGCTATTTGAGAACTCTAGGAGATTTTCGACTTTTTCTTTATCGCTTTGCAGCTGCTCACGATAAACTCTTATGAGATTCTTTTTTAACTCTACATCCTCATAGTTACCTTGACTGCAAGAACTTTATAGAGATATGCCATGTCATCACCTACATGCTTAACTCTTTTTGAGTTAAGAACAGTCACAAATCAACATAAAAAACGGTGCAGCATGAGCATTACACCCACACTTCTACGCCATAAGCTCCTAGATGACCTTTGGGTGCTGAATTGCAGCCTTTAATCATTTCATGATCTATATACAACTACCAGTCATGCTTATTCAACATATGGAAAAGAAATGGCACTTCAAAGAGAAGCATACATATCCATCCCACAAGATAGCTTAAAGGAATACCAATCATGCCTATATGCAAAGTAAAGACAAGAATGAGTGCACTGATAACTCTACCAGTCATATTAATCAAGCTGCTAAAGAAAGTGATCTTCAAATCACCTATACCTCTAAAATAGCCCTGAATGGCATTTGTGATGGCTGGAAGTATATACATGAAGGCTATGCAATGAAGATAGACTTCACCTAGCTTAATGACTTTCATGTCTTTGGTGAAGAGTTGCATGATGGGATTAGCTAGAATGAAGAAAAGCAATCCGACTATTAGACCATATATTAGTTCAATCCGATTGCCTACTCTAAATGCCTCACGAACTCTTTGTTCTTCTTTAGCCCCTTTGTTCTGAGCCATTACAGCTGTCATGGCATGGGCGATATTCTGTTCTGGAACAATCGCAAAATCATCCGTACGATTGACGGCATTGAAGGCTGCTGTTGTGGATACCCCCATTGTATTGACAATCATCTGGATGCCTAGTTTTCCTATCTGGACTGTTGATTGCTGGAGGGCTGTGACAATCCCATAGGAAATTGTTTTAGAAAGCATAGTATGATCAAAGATGAACCAGCGTTTGCCTAAATTGAGTACGGGGACATTTTTCTTAATATAGACTAAACACATCAATGCGGACAAACCTTCACTGATTACTGTTGATAAAGCGACACCATGAATACCAAAATCAAGGACAATCACAAAGAAGAGATCACCAATAATATTTAAGATTGCTGAAACACCTAAGAAGATGAGGGGGGATTTGGAATCACCCATAGCTCTTAATGTTGAAGCAAAGAAATTATAAAGAAAAGTAAAGACAAGACCTAATGAGACAATGCGCAAGTAGCTTGTTGCTTCAATAAGTAATTGGTCTTCAACCTGTAATATCATAAGAAGCTCTTTCGCAAAGAGAAAGGCAAAAAGACTCATCACAAGAGAAAAGATTGTTCCAGCAATAAGCGCTGTAGAAACCTGTCGTTCAAGCCTCCTGTAGTCCTTAGCGCCATAGAGAAGACCCACCAAAATGCCTGCCCCTAAGCAGATGCCATTAAGCATCAAGATGACTAATGTCATTAAAGGATTGCTCGTCCCAATAGCTGCTAATGCCAAGGAAGACACAAAACGACCAACAATAATTGAATCAACAGCATTATAGGTCAGCTGTAGAATATTCCCTAAGACAAGAGGTATTGTAAAAGAAATAATGAGGGGAGCAAGCTTCCCCTTTGTCATATCCTTAGTCATTTTCATACCAGGCTTCTTCGTATTCGATACGATAGAAGCCCTTAAGTTGAATCAGCTTACGTACTTCATGAAAGGCTTTATTATAGAGAAGCACATAATGGCTTGCCTTGGCATTTTTGATTGAGACAAGTGCTTCACCTGTCTTAATGGTATTTGTCAATTCATCAATGTCATCTTCTTCAAACGTCAGTAAATTCCACAAAGAATACTTTGTCGTATAGAAAGACATATACTCTGGTGCTTCTGCCTTCCAGGCACATGTTACATATTTCTCTTCACCATCTTCTTCGATGTTGATTTCACATATAGCACTTTGTAACTGATAGCCATCAAAGTCTTCATCATAGGCATATGTGCTTCTTGTATTCTTAATCTTAATCATGAGCAACCTCCAATCGTATGAGTTCTTGCAGACGGTCAGCTATAGCCTTAAATTTCCCATTTTCAATTGCATGAGCCATGAGTGCTGTATGGACACGTTCTTCACGCATATAGAATGTCAGCATTGTCACACATTCTAGTAAATCCATGTCCTCAATCGCCTTCACACCCATCTTCTTAAAATGCTTATAATAATCTTCATCAAAAAGTCCTAGCTTATAGAAACGATAAACATAATCTTTTGTCGCTTCATCAAAATGGGGAATATTCTTATCAAATTCTCCTTTATGATAAGTAACACTCTTACCTTCAAAGACAGGAAGATTGATTGCTTGACGGATAATATAAGCTTTTTTGAGTTCATCTTTGGTCGGGATTGCACTACTCGCCCCACTTTTCTCACATGTACAGGCAGCTGCAAGACTGGCAATCTGCATAGCTTCTTCAATAGATTTATTCGCCATCAGACTCGCAAGATAATAACCAATATAGGTATCACCAGCTCCAGTCGTATCCACCACATGGCAAGACAGAGCAGCAACATATTTACGTTTACCTTCTGATAAATAATAGCTCCCCTGCCCACCAACTGTTAACAAAATATCCTGATGCATGAACTTTGTTTCCAGGGCATTCATCAGTTTTTCAAGACTTGTTGGATTATTTGTAAGAGCTTGTGCTTCTCGTACATTGACAACAAGCAAGTCAATGACATCTAATGGATAATCAAGGACAGTTTCATGCATAGGTGCCGCATTAAAGATAATCTTCAGTTTTCTTTCATGAGCTTTCTTGATGATCTTATCAACATTATTAATCTCATTTTGTAATAAGATCATATCACCAGCATGCATAACACTAAGTACTTCATCAATAAATGCATCAGTAATGGCATGATTAGCTCCATGATTTATCACAATCGCATTTTCACCACCAGCGACCTGAATAAAGGCATGACCAGTTGGCGCATTGACTTCACGTATAAACTGTGTTGTACAGTGATATTGTTCTAAGGCTTTCTTAAAGTCATATCCATCACGACCAATACAGCCTGCCATGATGACTTCACCACCAGCTTTGGCAATAGCCAGAGCCTGGTTGAAACCTTTACCACCAAGACTTCTTGTACATTTAAGTGCTGATTGCGTTTCTCCTGGACGCACAAAGTGATCCATGAGATAACTCTCATCAATATTCATCGATCCAAAACATAATACTTTCATTATTCCAACATCCTTTTCTTCCCGCATTATATCATAAGATGATAGTAAATCACTATAAGAAAAAGGATGCTTCATAAGCACCCCTAGTTATCCCAAAACAAATCATTTAAAGTCACATCCAGCACTTTACATATTTCAATACAAAGATTTATTGTTGGATTATAGTCCCCTTTTTCTATCGCGATAATCGTCTGTCTAGATACCCCAACAGCCTCAGCAAGCTGTGCCTGACTCATATCATGCGCAGCCCTGGCAGCCTTTAATTTAAGATTCTTCATGTTTCATCTTCCAGTTTCTAACAATCATGATCATACCAAGAATAAAGACAATACCACCAAGAAGCGTATTCACAATTCCTCTTGAAAGCATGCCATGACTGTCCACAAAATGATCTGACATCATATTCTGTAAGCCTACAAAGAAATCAAATGCTCCAACTGCGACGGCAATAATCGACAAACGCTTCGCATTATCATTCATGCCTGCATAAGCATCATAGAGACTATAATAGATGGCTGCACTGCCTGCACCAAGCATGATGCCTACAAGCAACATTGTATCCGTATACATCGGGATGCGGACATCAAATAATATGAGTAAGGCAAGAATGGCATAATAAACAAGCATGACCATGAAGCCCACTGACTTTCCCTTTGCTCTGATCAGCTTCTGTCTTTCATCATACTCACTATGCATGCGATGATTCTTGCGAATAAGGATAGAGAAAAACAATCCTAAAAGTACAACAATAAGCAAAACAACCACCCATGGAACAAAAATCTCAAATGTCATATACATATCCTCCTAAGTCATTCATGTATGATGTTGTGTCAAATATATTTTACACCTTAAACATAGTTCATTCATACTAATAAGTCAACTATATTTTACATTATGTCTAATAAAAATAGCTACCCAAGGTAGCTATTGAAAACGTAAAGGTAATTCTAACCCATTTGACTCTAGGAGTTCTTTATTTGTAAGTATCTGCTTATCTCCTTTTAGGATGATTTCTCCTTTATGAATAAGAATGACCTCATCCACAAGATCATAAGCCATATCGAGATCATGTGTCGCAAGAATGATACTTTGAGGAAGAGATTTTAAGATATTGATGATTCGTCGTCTTGCTTTAGGATCCAGAAAGGCTGTTGGTTCATCAAGCAGCAAGATATCTGGTTCCATCACAAGCACTCCAGCTAAAGCAACCAAACTTTTCTGCCCGCCAGAAAGCTTGGCACAGTTTCTTGTCAGCAGGTCTTCAATATGTAATTGACTTGCCATCGCTTGTACCTTTTCATCAACAACATCTTGTTGGATTCCCTGGCTGACTAAGCCAAAGGCAATATCTTCACAGACCGTATTCATAAAAAGCTGATGATCAGGATTTTGGAAGAGATAACCCACACGTTTTCTAATCGTATGCAGGTTCTCTTTCTTCACCTCCAAACCATCAACGAGAATAGATCCCGTCATCGGATGTAAACCAACAATGGAGGTTAGAAGTGTGCTCTTACCACTGCCATTTTCACCAATAATGGCTGTAACAGGTGTGTTGATTGTTGTTGTAAGATGATTGATAGCTGTAATTGTATGGTCATAGACTATACTGACATCATTAATTTGGATCATGATAACACCACCTTCATAATAAGCATCATACCAGCCATCAATAGAATAAGAAAGATATCATCAAGATGTATGGGCTGATGCACACCATAATAATGCCCAGGATCATAACCCCTTAAGCTCATTGCATCATCAACAAGATGGGCATGATGCAAGCTTCTTACAAACAACAAGCCAAGAAAGCTTCCCATATGTTTCATTTCCAAAGCCTCCTTTTTAAAATGTCTTAAGAGATAGGCCTGATGCATTTTGCCTGCTTCTTCTACAAGTAAAAAGATATAACGATAGGTCATGAGAATAATGCTGATAAGGAAATAGGGAACATGCAGCATGACAAATGCCCCAGCTATATCTTCTAATGGCGTTGTTGCTACAAAAAGAAAGACAATGGCAAGACAGAGAAAGGTCTTGACCATAATAGCGATCATTGATAAGAGACCTATTGTGAGTGGAATATTGTAGAAATTGATAGGTGTAGGCATGAGAATGACATTACTGATGCCTAAAAAGAAAGAGAATGGCAAACCAATAAGGGTACGCTTCAGCATTTCTTTAACTGGAATTTTGGCTAAAAAACATATCAAAATGATAAGACATAGAAGAAAGAGATAGGAGAAGAGTGCGTAGGATGTTGAGGTTAAGGTGAAAATGATAAAAAATAAAGTAAAGAAAAGTTTGACGATGGGATGGAGGTGATGAATGGGTGTATGTTGATTGGTGAGCTCTTCAATATGATTTAAAGAAAAAAGTGAGTAGGTATATTTATTCATGACGATGTTTCTTTGACAGCAAATAGCCCACACCACCGGCGACGACAAGCACGACACCTGCGCCAATCACGCCTGCGCTTGCGCCTGATAATGGTGAGTCGTTGTCTTTAAAGCTATAATCTGGAAGCAATGATGTCTGTTCCTGGACTTGAGCGATGTCTTTCTTTGTTTTGTTTTTATCTTCAATTTCTGTCGAACCTGTAATATTAGCAATGGACCACTCTAAGCCATCAGGATGACTTGAGGCAAAAAGTGATAATCCCCCCGCCACAACAAGTGCACAAAGCCCAATGATGAGCGATGCTTTCTTGCTTTCAACAGTGTTTGTCATATGAAGGGCATCTTCAATAATGGATGGTGAATATTTATAGACAAAGCCCACAACAGCACTCGTAATCAGCCCCTCAACAAGCCCAATCACAACATGAATAGGCAACATCAAAGCAATAAAAGCCGTAAAAGGCAGTGCTGTTATATGGCTAGCTAGAGTCTGCAAGCTGACAGACAAAGCCCCTAATTCAATACCAACAATACATGAAAGAATAGAAGCTATTGTCAATGTCTTACCATTAATACCAAACTTATTCAATATTGGTTTGACAATGAAAGGATAGGCTACAAAAAGAGGCAAGACACCCATATTAAAGATATTGCAGCCAAGTGCCAACAAACCACCATCACCAAACAAAAGTGCCTGAATGACAAGCACAGCAACAATGGACAAGAATGCAGGATACTGTCCTAGAACCATTGCCAGCATGATGCTGCCAAGAATATGGCCTGAAGAACCTGTCCCAGGTATTGTAAAATTGATCATCTGTCCGGCAAAGACAAATGCCCCCATCACTCCCATTAAAGCAACTTTATGAGACAGGTTGGCGGTATTACATTTCTTAATGGCATACGCAATCAAGAATCCAATAACAACATAAAAGATTATACCAACAGGTATCGAAATCAACCCGTCAGCCATATGCATCATAAAATTCATGAACTTTCCTCCTTCAAAATACTGATTTTTATTGTAACATGTTTTCAGTTTTTATGCTAGAAAGAAGAAAAGTCAATATCAAAGGACTATAATATCTTTAGAGTAAGAGGTTCTAAAAATCTAGGCAAAAGGGAGGAATGCAAATGCGACATAAAGTCAAAGTTAGGATGCCAATAAAGAAAAGAGGTTTTCTTGGAATAAAGAAAACCGTCATGGAAACCCATACTGTTGAAGTAGATGACAAGACTTATAAAAAACTTCAGCGTGATCATAAAAGTCAGCCTTATACAATTGAAGAGATGATGCTTTATGACGATATTTTCTTTGATGACTAGAAGTCAAAAAGAAAAGATGTATCAGCCATAATAAGACTGATACATCTTTTCATCTATGCATAGTGATGAAGATAGTCGTTGATCTTTTGTGCAAGTTGTTGATGTCCTCGTGATGTAAGATGTATACCATCTTTATCCATATCTAAATCATCCTTCATACTTAGATAATCAATATGATGCTTAATAGCAAGCCTTATCATAGCATCTTCGAGTTTCTTTGACTTATCAAATACATCTATAGGATAATCCCAGCCAACGACACATTCATAATGTATATAAGGTGGTATCAACAATAATATCTTTTCTTTTTCAATTACAATGAGTTCTTCTAACTGCATGATGATACGATCAACCGCATAGCCACCAATAGATGAAAGGTCATTTGTCCCTAGCATGATAATCGTTAATTCATGGGGTTGTTGGATAGCTTTAATAAAGCTGCCTAAACAATTAGTCGTACGACCACATACACCCTCATTAATAGTCTGATATTTCTCACTTTCTAGCAATCTAGGATAGTTGTCTTCAATCCTGCCACCTCCAGCATGATAGCCATATGTATTTGAATCACCAAAACACAGTATTTTCATGATTTCCTCCAAAAAAAATCACTCATTAAAGAGTGACTTTTTTATAGTACAAGACTAGGTGCTGCATAAACACGAGCAAGAAGTTCCTGATTTAAGGCATAGAGTCCTTTTGGATCAGTACCAAATAAATTATATTTCTTAATTAAATCATCTGCATTCTTTTCTTCTTCGCCCTGTTCCTTTACAAACCAGTCAAAGCATTGCATTGTACGATAGTCATTGACATCACTTGCAGCCTTATAGATAGTATTAATAAGACTTGTGACATACTGTTCATGTTCTAAGCCATAAACAAGTGGATCTTTTAAAGAATGATATGTTTTATCAGGTTTCTCAACAGCTTCAAAAGTGACTGTTTCACCATTATTAATAAGGTAAGTTCTCATCAGCATTGCATGATCTCTTTCTTCCTGAGCCTGGATTTCATACCAGTGTGCAAAACCATCAAGTCCCTGATCATGATAATAGTTTGAGAAATCTAAATAGAGATAAGCACTATAGAATTCCTGATTGATTTGTGTGTTGATAAGTTCTTTTACTTTCGCGTCTAACATTTCTTTCTACCTCCAGTGCCCCTATTATAGCACTCCTTTTCAAAATAAGTTATACTAATTCTTGGATTTGGAGGGAATTCTATGCAGCGTTGTTCTTGGGTGCCTGTTGGCGATGAACTTTATGAAAATTATCATGATCATGAGTGGGGTAGGCCCCTTCATGATGAACATCGACTTTATGAGATGTTTGTCTTAGAACTCTTTCAGGCTGGTTTATCATGGCGGATTATTTTAGGCAAGCGTGATGCTTTTAGAAAAGCCTATGATGATTTTGATATAAATAAGGTTGCTTGTTTTGATGAAAAAAAGATTGATGAATTAATGCAAAACAAAGATATCATTCGATCACGCAATAAGATTAAAGCTTCCATCACAAACTCTCAGATTCTTCTTGATATCATCAAGACATATGGCAGCTTTAATAACTATGTCTGGTCCTTTACCAACAATCAGGTCATCTACGAAGTAGGAAAGACAACCAATGCCATCAGCGATGCCATGAGTAAGGATTTGAAAAAAAGAGGCGTAAAATATGCTGGTAGTGTGACGATCTATAGTTTCTTACAGGCTGTAGGTGTTATTAACAGTCATGAAGAAGGATGTTTTCTTTATCACAAGTAAAAAAGCCTTAGGTCATATGACCTGAGGCTTTTATGCTTGATCGTTATTATAACGAGAAAGGAATTGCTTTGTACGTTCATGGCTAGGATGGTTAAAAATCTGATCAGGTGTACCCATTTCACAGACTCTTCCCGCATCCATAAAGAGCACAATATCACTTACTTCTTTCGCAAACTGCATTTCATGCGTAACAACAGCCATAGTCAGTCCTTCTTTCGCTAAATTCTTCATGACATCGAGGACATCCCCCACCATTTCTGGGTCCAAGGCACTGGTTGGTTCATCAAAGAGAATCACATCTGGATTCATACAAAGTGTACGGGCGATGGCTACTCTCTGTTTCTGACCACCTGATAATGTTGTCACAGAAGCATTCATAAAGCGTTCCATTCCAACTTGTTTTAAATATTTCAAAGCTTTGTCTTTCGCTTCGTCTTTACTTCTTTTCAAAACTTTCATTTGGGCAAGCATGCAGTTTTCCAGTACGGTTTTGTTTTCAAATAAATTAAAGCTCTGGAAGACCATGCCAACCTTAGCACGATAGCTATTGATATTAGTATGTTGACGAATATCTTCGCCATGATAGAGAATCTCTCCTCCATCTGGTATTTCCAGCAAGTTCATGCATCTTAGTAACGTACTCTTACCTGATCCAGAAGAGCCAATAATCGTAATAACCTGACCCTTATCAATAATAAAATCAACATCTTTTAATACATCAAGTGCACCAAAAGATTTCTTTAAATGCTTAACTTCAATAACGTGTTCCATTGTCTTTACCTCTATGCACATGCATCCATTGTTGTCGCTTTATTTGTCTTGTTGAGCTTCTTTTCAATTGTATTCAAGACAAATGTTGCAATGGTAGTAAGTGCTAAATACATAATTGCTACTAACATATAGATTTCAGTATATTTCATTGTTGAACCAGCAATGCTTGTTGCCTGGAAGTAGAGTTCAGTAACCGCAATTGCATTCAACATACAGCTATCCTTGATATTGACAATAAGCTGATTGCCAATGGATGGGAAGCTGTTTTTAATAGCCTGTGGTAAAATAATGTTGAAAAGTGTCTGGCCATTCGTCATACCTAAGGCTTTAGCCCCTTCATATTGCCCACGGTCAATAGCCTGAATGCCTGAACGCACAATTTCAGCCATATAAGCTGCTGTATTGATGGAAATAATAATCAAGCCTGCTGTCAAACCATCCCAATGGAAAATGGGTTTCAATAAATAATAAAGGAAGACAGCCTGAACCATCATTGGTGTTCCTCTAAAAATCCAGACATAGAAAGAAGTCAGCCCTCTGCCAAACTTCTTGAGTGCCTTGATTGAAGATGAATCCAATGGATCAATCTCAAGCGAACGAATAGCGCCTAACAATAAACCAATGATTAAACCTGCAACTGTACCTACAATCGCAAATGTCAAAGTCATGGCAATACCATATCCAAATAATGGCCAGCCATCAATTAATGTCTGCCAAGCAAAATGAAAATCAATACTCATAACACTTATCCCCCTATTGATCATTATAGAGTGGAGCTCTATTAACAGCCCCTTCCATAATCTTTTGTCTTTCTTCTTGTGAAATGGAATCTAAGGCTTTCTGGACATCCTTAAACAGCAATGTATTACGGCTGTTATTTTTCATGCCAATTGATACACTCGTATCAACCTTAAAACCCGTTCCCTTATTAAATCTTACAATAGCCAAGTCCTTGTTGGCCTTAACAATACCAGTAGCAACAGGTAGTTCAGCAGTTATGCCATCCGTATCCTTGCTTCTTAACGCCATAACAAGTTCAGGATATGTTGATTTAGGAACCTGATGCTTAACCCCTTTGATCTGATCGATAATCGTATCATAGTTGGTATTCTTTTGTCCCATAACACGGCTTCCCTTGAATTGGGCGATGTCATAATACTGAGATTGTTTACTATTCTTTCTAACAACCATAACCATGTCACTTGAATAATAAGGTGTGGTGAAATCCATGCCCTTCTCTCTTTCAGGGCTAGCTGTCATACCGGCAATAATTGCATCAATTTCACCAGACTCCACGGCACTAGGCAAGCCTTCCCAGCTTATTTTCTTAATGACAAGCTTCTTGTGAATCTTCTTGGCAATTCTTTGTGCGATGACTACGTCATACCCATCAGCAATACCAGCACCACCATCAAGATATACACCTGTTGATCCTCTCTTGATAGCTTGCCAGTTAAAAGGCTGATAGGCAGCTTCCATACCAACGACAAAATTGTCTTCAGTATTCTTTGTCGTCATGCATCCTGTTAAAACAAATGCCAGCATGATAATGACTAACTTTTTCATATTTTCATCCTTCCCGATGAAGAATAAAAAGGACTATGCATTATATGCATAGCCTTTGTGATTGCTTTACAGATAACGCCTCTTCTTACGAAGGAGTGATTAATGTCTTTCATTAATCCCCAAGAATATCATTACCATGGTATTCTTTCGGCGATGATTACCTTTCATATGCTTCAACCAATGTCTTGTCCACATACTACTCTGATGCACCGCAGCCTTTATCTTCATCTTTTAACCCTATTATACTGACTTCAACTCATTAATCAACAAAAAAGACTTCTTATCCTATTAATCCTTGAATGAACACAATAATAATCAAAACAGGCAAGATATAACGGAAATAAGGCAACATCCATCTCTTTAGCTTTATGCCCTTGCCCGTATTGACTTCATTAAGATAATTATCCTGACCCCAGCCATAACGACTCACACAGAAAAGCAGGAAGATAACTGAACCGATTGGTAAGATTAAATTGCTGACAAGAAAATCTTCCATATCAAGAATATTCTTTGATCCAATTGTAACAAAGCTTAGGGCATTATAGCCAAGAAGACATGGCAAGGATAAGAGAAAGATGCTGATACCCGAAATAATCGTTGCCTTTTTACGTGTCCAATTAAAATTATCCATGAAGCTTGCAATAATATTTTCAAAAACAGCCATAACCGTTGTAAAAGATGCAAATGTCATAAAGACAAAGAAAAGCGTTCCCCAGATCTGTCCGAATTTCATATTAATAAAGACTCTTGGCAATGTCACAAAGATCAATGATGGTCCCGAATCTGGTGCAACACCAAAAGCAAAACAAGCAGGGAATATAATCAATCCACTCATAATAGCGACAAAAGTATCCAATGAGGCAATGGTAATAGACTCGCTTAATAATGTTTGTTTTTTTGACATATAACTGCCGAATATTTCCATACTGCCCATGCCTACTGAAAGCGTGAAGAATGCCTGACTCATAGCTGCCATAATGACATGTCCTAGCCCTCCTGCTTTCTTAACATTTTGTAAACTAGGCATAAGATAGAACTTAAAGCCTGCATTACCCCCTTTGAGTGCAAAAGAATGCAATGCAAGAATGATGATAATACTTAACAGTAACCCCATCATGACTTTGGTCATCTTTTCAACACCATTCTGCAAGCCAAATGAACAAATCACAAATCCTGCAATGATCGTAATACCCATGGCTAAAACCATTTCCAAAGGTGAAGCAAGCATCTTATCGAAAATCGTATCAACTTGTTGTGTAGTGATATGCCTAAATTGTCCTGATGCAAACTTAAAGGCATAATCAAGCATCCAGCCTGATACGGTTGTATAGTACATCATCAAGACAATACAGCCAATATTCGCAATACGCCCATGAAGATGCCATTTTGTACCTGGCTTTTCAAGCTTGCGATAAGCCTGATAAATACTTTTTCCACTTGCTCTTCCTACTGCGAGCTCCATGGTAAGAATAGGTACACCAATAATCAATAAAAACAACAAATAGATGATGACAAATAAGCCACCACCATTCTGTCCAGCCAAGAATGGAAATTTCCAGACATTGCCAATACCTATCGCACATCCAGCACTGACAAGAATAAAGCCCAGTCTTGAGCTAAAACCTTCCCTTTTCATAAAAACCTCCTCAAATCACGCCTTTCTATTCTATCATAAAAGAAAGAAAAAACTACTTTTTTGAAGATTTTGTAAGCAGGTAGGACTGTTGGAGAAGCTCTTCTATTCGAGAATCTTCAAGCGTATCATCAAGAATAATGGAAACCCAGTTCTTCTTATTCATATGCTGACTGCTCCCACGGGCAAGCCCGTGGGGTTCTGATTGCCAAGGGTAGCTTGTAATCGTACACCATTTTCAGGCTTTGGAGTTACAAGTGTAAATCTGTCTGAATCAGGACTTTCATTACCAAGCAGTCCAACGACCACATTAGCGGTAAACTTCTGCTTTTCAGCAAGGAAGTACAGTCAATCTCCCTGATGATAAATTGTTAAGCAATCTTTATTCCACTATTTAATATCTTGATTTTATTAGCCTTAATCCATGTGATCAGGGCTTTTTCTTTGCTGTAGCATCTTTCAAATTCTGCATTGCATTTGTCTTTGTCTATATCCTCACTTTTGAAATCGTAGCAGTAAAGCAGAAATGATGAATACCAGTCTCTTTGTACTTCAGTACCATCAAAAAGTTTATACAGCCTGTCAGACAGTTTCTTTTTGATGTAATCATCGGCCGTATGGTCATACTGGCTTGCCCTGTAATTATTAGGAACCTCTATGTACGTGCCACCCGTGGCCTTGAATTTCCTTTCTACCGCAGTCTGGAATCCAGAAGGGCATCTGTTCTTTATGGACTTGCCAAAACGCTTTTTCCTATTGAACTTGCCTTTACTGTTAACAGTAGTTTCTTTTGTGCGTCTCATGAGCCTGCTCGCATTTTTAGGTTCAGTCACGAACGTATCTCCAAGACTTCGTAAGTGGTTGGCATCCTCATTTATTGCAAGCTGCCTGTTGACCGCGTTGATACGGCATAATTCAGAGTGCTTAGCTTTTAGCCGCTTATAATGATGAGAGTATTTCCATATTTTGCGGCCTTTCTTCATCGTGCCATCATCATTATAGTTCTGAGGATTTGTAGCCCGCCTTGACCTGTCCATGGCGCGGTAAAGGAGTCGTTCCTTTCTTTCGGATGTCTGGATGCTGTTGCCACGCTCCGAAATATTTTTTAAGCCAACCTCGGTATCTGATGTATATGCAACCGTCTGCGTTCCGATATCAGCGCCTATCGTGCCCTTGCCGTATATGTGACGGGGATTGCTGTACTTGTCATATTTGGGCATCGCTTTCCCTTCGATGGTCAGATGAAGATACAGCCTGTATTTGCCTCTTATCAGTTTGGGCACAAGAGTGGCATAGCATGGTCTATATGTATCTATGCAGCAGGCATCTTCGATAAGTGTATTAACAGCTTTATTATCTATGTTCTCTGGTTCGGCAAGATAAGATAAAACGGCATCTACTTCATCTTGTTGAAATCTGTCATTTGCCTGTATTCCAAACATAGTTTTACCAAGTCTGAACTGTATCCTGCCATCCTTGACAGACATAGGAATTCCGCGGTTTATCTGTTTTGCCCTGATGCATGGCAAATCTCCATATTTTGAAAAATGTATTGTTTTGCCGTTATCGTAAAGACATTTTTCCATCCCGTGCCAAATATCTTCGGCCTTAGTAAGAGCAAATATAGCATCTATGCCATATTTCTTACCTATGGGTATCATAGATTTTCTACAATAATCCCATGTGACATTGTAGGATATCTGCATTTCATTGAGCTGCTTTGCCAAAGCCTTACGTTTGTTCTTATCTTCAGTATCCCCATATAATTTAAGCAGTTTGCGGTATCTCTTGGTACGTAAAAGCTGGTCATATTTCTTTCTCATCAGACCAACAAGTTCATTTCCAGCCTTGCGTATCTTATCAGAAAGAGCGACAATCTTTAACACATCAGAATACGGCATATCGGTTTCGACAGCCAGGATATGCCTGTCAGAAAGTTTATGAAACTGCTTCAAGATTTTCTTGTATTCTCCATCAGTCATGATTTTTCTGTTCCTCGATATATTTCTTAACTGTAGCTTCGCTTGTATGTCCTGCCGTTGATACAAAATATCTCCCTGACCATAATACCCCACAACGGGAGTAAAACTGCTTCAACTGTGGGAAACCTTAAGCATTTCAATAGCGCTGATGCTTTTAAGCGTCCTTGCTATATCACAGGGAGCAACTGTCTGCGGGCAATCCACGAATATATGTATATGGTCTGGCATCACTTCCAATGCCTTGATTTCATATCCATATTGATTACAGATGTCAGCAAGGATGTATTTTAGCTTATCGTCAGCGCCTTTCTGCAAGACAGAGAATCTGAACTCAGGGCACCAGATGATATGATACTGCGTCAGATATTTACAATGCGAAACACTATGATATTGTTCCTCGCTCATTGTCTTTTTCTCCTAACTGATATTTTTTCCTGAATCCCTCTGCGCATCAGGTCAAGAAATGTAATGGTTTCACCTTCCTCGACAAAACAGATACGTGCAAGATTCTCAAGCTGGGTCTTCCATTCAGAAGGAATAGAAATATTGATTTGTACGTTATTGCTTTTAGAACGTGCCATTATTTATAATCCCTCCATGCTTTCGTCTTGATGTGCTGTTATTGTAAAAAGTATTGCCTTATATGATTCACACATGTTTATATCCTCATAAGCTGAAACTTTTATTAATTTATACATAGATTATATCAAATCTATGTATGTGCCAAGTAGCAGAAATGTAGTTTTATGCCGGAATTTATAACATTCATAGATGCCTTCTTCTAAGATTAAGTTTTTAACATCAGCTGGTAAGACTTTGACATTCATGACTTCACACATGCCTGTTCCTTCTGCAATCTTTGATTTTTCTATATCCATGATAATTGTAATCCATTTCCTATTATCCTGATGGCGATAGATGGCATAATGGTTATTCTTCCAGGGAAATTCTGGGGTGAGATGATAGTTGTCTTCAATCCATTTCGCAATACGCATTGTCTGGTCATAGACAAAGAGCTGATCATCAAAACAATGTGTGACAATATCTTCTAAGAGAGCCTGATAGCTTTCTTTAACCTGTGAAACATATGTACCTTGCGTTAATGATGAGTGAAGCAAGTAATACTCTTCGTTTAGCAAAGCATCATAGACATGACATTCAACATGATCACTTACCTCAACAACACAATAGAATTCATCATGAAAAAAGTATTGCTTATACAGATAGCTCTCACCTTCTTGCTTAAATCCATATGCTTTAAGCTTGTGAATATTGGGTTTCTTGCGATTAAAGATTTCTTCTTGTGCCATGAGCAATAACCTCCAGATGTTTAATATATTTAGCAGGAATTGTTTTATCAACAATAGTAATAGTATGAAAGTCATAATTAACATGTGCAAGCATGCCTGTCAGCTTCACATATTCTTCTTCATCATAATAAATACAGCTCACCATATCTCCTGGATGAAGCGAGGCAAGTGTATAATCAAGTTCCTCAAGCGTATCCTCTAATATGCTTGCCTGAAAGACAACCTGTTTTTCTTTCTCTTTGAGCGCTTCTTTATAGCCCTTTAGTGCTGCAAAGGGCATGAACTGCTTAGCGCGTTGGTAATTGTCCATCTTCCCATGTTTCATCACCTTTTCGATGTCCTCCTATCTGCTCATGGCGTTCTTTGGCGGTTGCACCTTTTTCAAAGTCTCTTGCCTTAAGTAAGGCATTGGCACCAAACTTCTTACGAATAGCCAATGTTACTTCAGCTAGCTTTTTATCTTCTTCAATAGTTTCCTGATCACTAAAGAGATCATAGGATTCATACATTTCATCTTCCACTCGTAAATAGGCCAGCATTATTCTTCGTAAGCCATAGCGCTGATCATAGATTTTCTTATAGAGCTTGATTGTTTCATCGACAAGAATGCGACTAGAAGATGTATTGACACTTAGTGTTACAACCTTGCGACTTGGGTTACGCGTATTTTTCGTATAGCCTAACATCAGTGAAATCTGCGATGTCACGAGGTGCGCATCGACAAGTTCATAGGCAAGATCCTCTGCCATTTCCTTAACAACGACAAGACCTTCTGCAAAGCTGTAATCACGACTTAGCACCTGGCCACTTGTCAATGAATGATTCTTAGGAGCAAAATGCTTGATATCCGCAATAGTCACACTTTCCCTGCCCCAGGCATGATCAATTAGCAATTCTGCATCAACACCAAACTGCTTATAAAGCTCATCTTCATTATAATTGGCAAGCTGACGCATTGTATGGATATGCATGCACGCTAAACGATTGGCAATGCCCTTGCCAATACGCCAGAAATCTGTTAAGGGCTGATGATCCCATAGTGTTTTCTTAAAGAGCTCTTCATCAAGATAGCCAATATGGTCATCAACATGCTTTGCTGTTATGTCTAAGGCAATCTTCGTCAAATACATATTGGTGCCAATACCGGCTGTAGCTGTTATGCCTGTATTCTGATAGATATCATCCATAATAGTAACAGCAAGCTCTTTTGCGCTCATATGATAGAGCGAAAGATAATTGGTGATATCCAGAAATGCTTCATCAATGGAATAGACATGGATATCATCTTTAGAAATATATTTGAGATAAATGGCATAGATGGATGCTGAGACATTGATATATTCCTGCATGCGTGGTGTTGCCATAATATAGTTGATATGCTTGGGGATTTCAAAGACACGACAACGATTCTTTACACCTAATGCTTTTAAGGCTGGAGAAACAGCCAGACAGATTGTCTTTTCACTGCGACTGCTATCAGCAACAACAAGATTGGTCGTCATTGGATCTAAGCCTCTTGCCACGCATTCAACTGATGCATAAAACGATTTTAAATCAATACATAAATAGATATGATCCATGTGTCCTCCATTGAAAAAAGGCAGTTCTTATTCCTGCCTAATTATTCATCAATTGCATGATGGCTTTTACAGTTTCTTCTTGTTGTTGCAAAGAAGTGATTGACGCTTTGCCATCACCTGATTGCTTGCCATAATTCGCAAACTGTCCATGATTGCCACCTTCAAAAATGACTTCCTTTGTCTGCTTTGGGAAGTTCTTTTTATTTTTCTGATAGCTTTTCTTATTCAAAACATGGTCCTGACTGCCATAAAGCGTTATCGCTTTCAAAGAAGAGTTTTTAAATGAATGGGTTGGATAGCTAGCTAAAAAGATCATCCCATCAAAGTCTTTTTGATGCTTATAGGCATATTGACTTGCCATTACGCCACCTAATGAATGTCCACCAATATACCATTTTGTCACTTCAGGATAATCTTTTTGCATTCCCTTTGCTTTATCAGACGCAAAAACGGCAAGATTAAAAGGCATATGGGGACATAGACAAAGAATCCCTTGATTGGCAAGCTTCTTTAAGAGAGGCGTATAGGCTTTATATTCCACCTTGCCTCCTGGATAGAAAATGAAGCCGGCTTTAATTTGCCCTTCTGGCTTGAAGACCAACAGCTGATCATCTTTGGCAGCCTTCTTTTGTTCAGCTGTAAGAATGTTGTTAGCTGCATGGGTTGCATGATAATAATCATTGACATATATGCCAAATGCCATTGCCAATACAAGCACAAGTACAAGAATAATGCCAATCACTCTTTTGATAATCTTTTTCATTAATAAATCACCGCTTATAGTTTACATATTTCTTTTTGAATTGTCAAAAACGACCATCGTAATGGTCGTCTTAATCATTGAGCCTTTCAACTGTTTCTAACAAGCCGCCAGTCAATGCATTTTTCACCTCATCTGATAATTCATCCACCTTCCAGCTGCTTTTCTTTGTTAAGGTAAAATAAACGGTGGACTGATAATCCTTTTTCGTGAGATGAGCAATATCATTGGTTAGCTTTTCAATTGCTTTCTCTTTGATTTCAAAACGCTTAGCACCACTAAATCTTGTGACCACAACTCTTGCCTGATAGTCTTCAAGCCAGTCTTTTAAAAGCTTGCCACTATCATAGGTTGTAATGGTGACTTGGATCTTGGCATGATTATTATGCAAAGCCACAGCATTGATCGTGAAATCAAAGTCAAGAAACTTCTTCAAAGCTTCTTTTTTAAGATTGGTTGTATCAACACCATGAAGATAATCATCGGCCACATCAATATCTTCCTCAATGTCTTTCTTAGACATCTTCCCGCCATAGCTTAAATAAACCATTCTGGCATTCTGCTTCTTTAGACCATTAAGGAATGTAGTGAGTGTCTGTTCTGGTGTCATCATATGACAGCCGGTTAGTAAAAATAATGTTATGATGAATAATAAAGACTTCTTCTTCATATGAATACCCTCATCCATATTATATAGAATTCTTTCCTATAAAAGATAGAGAACAGAAAAATTTCGTAAAAAAACACGCAGGCTAGACAAGCTTACGTGTGAGATATTTATAGGCAATAAGTGAGGCAATCGATGTCAATAACCAGCTGATAGGATAACAATAAAGCAATACTTCATAACTATGAATCATTTTGGCGATGGTAAAGACCCAGATAATACGACTGACACAAATGCCAAAGACAGCCACAAGCGTTGGGACAATCGCATAGCCAAAACCACGCATTGCGCCTGACAGAATTTCAATGGACATATTCAGTATTTCAAAAGTGATCAGAATATACATACGTCTAACTGCATAGCCAAGGACATGGGGATCACTTGAGAAGATGGAGGCAAGCGGTCTTGCGAAAGCCACAAAGAGAATCGTTGAAACAATCGTGACAACACTCGCTTCCATCCAGCAATATTTAAGCACCTGATGACAACGGTCCATTTTCCCTGCACCATAGTTCTGACCCACAAAAGTAATAGCAGCCTGGCCAAAGCCTTCAAAGAAATAATAAGACAGTATTTCAAAGTTCAAGGCTGCTGCGCTTCCTGCAATCGCATAAGATCCAAATTGGTTCAACTGTGATTGAATGATGACATTGCTGATGGAAAAGAGGGCGCCTTGCATGCCTGAAGGAATACCAATCTTAAGAATATGCAGCAACAAGTCCTTATGAATATGACATTGCTTGAATGTAAAATGGGTTATTGTTGTATCATGGGTAAGATAGATAAGCAAGAAAAGTGAAGAAAAGATATTGGATATAACAGTTGCATATGCTACCCCATCAACACTCATGCCTAGTCCTACCACAAAGACAAGATTCAAGATGACATTAATTACCCCTGCAATCGATAACGCAATAAGTGGTAAACGCGTCTCTCCTCTACTTCGTAGAATGGCTGCTTCGAAGTTATAGAGAACAATAAAAGGTACCCCAAGGAAATAAATACGCAAATAAAGTACGGCTAAGGAAAGGATATTACTTGGTGTAGCCATCAATCTTAATAGCTGTGGGGCAATCAACAGACCAAAGGCCATTAAGATAACACCAAGAATAACAGCAAAAAGCATTGATGTATGGACAGCCTGCTTGGCTTTCTTTTCTTTATTTTGACCAATAAGTGTTGCAATGACAACATTACTGCCAATTGATATACCAACAAAGGTATTGACAAGAAGGTTGATGACTGAACCATTGGCTCCAACAGCACCAAGGGCATTGCTTCCCGCAAAGTTTCCAACAACCGCTACATCTGCACTATTGAAGAGCTGTTGAAGTATCGAAGAAGCAGCAAGCGGTAACGCAAAAAAGAAAATCTTGTCAGCAAGACTTCCTTCTGTCATTTTCATGGTTTGTTTCATTTTATTCCTCAAGGCTTCTGCCAAAGCCTAAGAAATTCAACCCTAAGTGCAGATTGATGAATTCTGTTAGATCAAAATTCTCATTCCTCAGTCCCGTCAATGATCCTTCAAACTCTTCATCACCAATGACAACCTTCCATTTACCGTGATGGGGAAACATTGGAATCATGATGAGTGAATGCAGTGTTTCGCTAATGATATTGGTAATCATATTATATTTATGTTCATCAATATCTATATTGCTGCTAACACCATCATGAACAAAAGTAATTGTACCCTGATCAAAGATGAGTTCTTCGGTTTTCTCTTTATCCGATGATATGATATCTAAGTCCAGCATAGCACCCTCCTTATTGTAAGCTCTTACACTACTATAGAGCGGTTTCATGCAATCGTCAATGACAAATAAACGTCATTCGTATTCTTAATTTACGATAGCTTCCAAGAGTTCATCTGTATTGGAAACAATCGTTTTGGCTTGATTTTCTTTTAAGAAAGATGTTGAACGGAAGCCCCAGTTCACAGCGACAACATCCATATGGGCATTCTTTCCTGTTTGAATATCAATTTCAGAGTCACCTACATAAAGTGCGTCTTCTCTCAAGACATTGAGAACACTCAGACATTGATTACACATATCAGGAGCTGGTTTTCTCTTGATGCCCTTCTTTTCACCAAGATAGAAATCAAAATAACCATCAAACTGATCCTTCACAAGTTCTTCAACGGCATTATTTTGTTTATTGGAAACAACGGCAACCTTGATACCCTTTGATTTTAGTTCTTTCAATAAATCTAGAATGCCGGGATAAGGCTTTGTTTTAATTTTACAATGATTCACATAGTAAGCTCTAAAAACTTCCTGGACACGGTTAATTTCATCCTCATGTACACTTTCCGGCAATACTTCCTGACTTGTCCCAATCGCATAGAGAGCATTTTCCTCCATGCCCGCTTCTAAGCATAATGCTCTTGTAATGGCAACCTTGACACCACTGCCAAAACAGACTTTTGTGTTTGCGACAGTATAATCATGACGATGTCCTGTCACTTTTAAAGCATAATTCAAACTTTCCTTTAAATCATCAATTGTATTCAAGATCGTTCCATCCATATCAAATATAACAGCTTGATACATAATATACACCTACCTCTCAAGCATTATAGACTCTTTTGCATCTACTTAAAAGATGAACTTAGCGCATCTTTCGACGATTATTCTCTTCATAATACTTTCTCTTTTCTTCATACATCATGCTCTCTGCTTCTTTGACTAGTTTTTCTAGTGAAATATTATTATGCATCGCACTATAACCAATAGAAACATGATAGCCCTTGAGGTTAGCTTCATGTTGAAGATAGGCAATTGCCTGAATAAGCTGATCTTTATCTTCATCAAATGAAAAAGCTACAAATTCATCTCCACCAACACGAAAACAAGAATGTTCCCCAAATGTTCTACAAAAGATCTTGGCAATATATTTCAACATAATATCTCCAGCCATATGTCCATCATTGTTATTGAGTTCATGAAGACCATTGACATCCATATAGATACAATAGCTAGGATGATAGTTTTGATTATGTTCAAGAATATATTCATAATGATTACGATTCTGTAGTCCTGTCAAGACATCAGTTTCACTTAGATATTGGTATTTACGTTTGAGATAAATATTTTGAAATTTAACTTTTGACATATAGCTGCTTACTATAATACTGATGAGAGAAAAAACAATCCCATTGACAATATCGTCTAAGAGCACTTCTTGGCTGTCAAAAAGCGTTGCAAAGACAAGGAAAAATATCGAGGAGAGCCCAATAAAGAGTGCTACACGTTTGGGGTGGTCTGTAAAGAAAAGTGGCAAGGCAAGAATAATGGCTATAAAGGTAACTGCAGAACGATTACTATTGAGTACTGTAGAAAGTATGATGGCATAAGTAACCAGTAAGAAACAAAAAAGATGTGTCTCAGTCATGATAAGATGATGTTTTGGGTCTTTATACAATATGACAAAAAGTAACAGCACACAACTACAAATAGTCAGTGTGGCATGAAGCATCGTAACCCTAAAAGAATCATGAGCTGCATAGGACACAATTGTCATAACAAAGGAAAAAAGCATACTCAATAACGCCACAACAATAAGACTTTTATAATTCTCTTTTCGAATATTATCAGATATTTCTATTAAATCTTCTTTTGATAAACCAACACTAAAGAACTTCAATATTTCTTTCAAAAACATATGAAACCTCCTCATTGACATGTCTTTGATTTTTGTATTATATCACCATTGTCTACAAAAGAAAAAAGGAAATAACCATGTATTTCCTAATTCATCGATGATCTACGATTATGTTCAGCATGAGAATAATATCGCCTTTTATCTTCATACATATTGATTTCAGCAAGTTTAACTAGCCCTTCAAGATTCTCATACGCCTTTCGCTTCGCAAAGCCTATAGAAACAGAATAGCCCTCATTATTAATCTCATCCTGTAATAGTTTTATGTCTTGTATAATATCATCTTCCTGCCTTGCTTCAACAAAAGCTACAAATTCATCCCCACCAATACGATAACTATGTTCAGATCCAAATGCTTTTTTAAAATACTTCGCAACAGTCACCAACATACAGTCACCTGATTTATGTCCTTTTATATTATTCAGTTCATGAAGACCATTGACGTCTAGGAAAATACAATAAGTATTATCTGTTGCATCAATTGAATTGATATAATGTTCAAAGCTATTACGATTCTTCATCTCTGTCAGTACATCCGTTTCACTAAAATAGTGATAGCGGCTTTTCATGTAGATATTTTGAAATTTCATCTTTATAGTATATGTACTCGTTATAATACTTACTATTGAAAAGATAATGGAATCCATTATATCAATATTACGTATTGAAGAATTATCAAAAAGTAAGACATTGATAATAAAAACAATTGTACTCAATATGATAAAGATGCACATACGGTAAGGTAAATCAATAAAGAATAGCGGTAAAAATAAGATAAAGGCAATAAAAGCAACTGCAATCTTATCTGAATTAATATGGGTACTGATAATAATAGAATATATAATAAGCAATGTCATAAAGGCATAGACATCATAAATGATTACATGTTTTGTATGTCTTGAAAAATAACGTGCAATCAAGTTAATCACTAAAAGGCTGATTGAAAAAGAGAAAAAAAGAATTTTTGTTTCTTCAAGTTCCTTAATCCAAAATGAGAGTATATAGATTAAAAATGTGAGAATAGAAGCTAAATTTGAAATAAAAAGCAAATTTTTAAAATTCTCTATCTGTATTTCATTTTTTAAAGTGATATAGTTTTCTTTTGTTAATCCAACCTTAAAAAAATCAATAATTTTATTCAACCATTTCATAAAATCACCATACTGTCAATAAAACATACTATTGTTATTTATATTGTACCACTATAGTTATGAGTGGTCAAAATTTAGTACTTAAATAAAAAAGAATACCTTGTAAAGGGTATTCTATAAGTCGAGTTTTAAATCATCTTTTTTGATCCAGCCAAGCTTTCTAAAAAGTTGGCCAAATAAATAAGTAATGATAGCTGGGAGAATAAAGGAAATCATGATTAATCCTATCCAGTCAAAAGCAGTAATACCACTCATCTTGCCACTTGCGATATCTTTCACCCAGCCAGTATAGACACCAATCTGGCCAACAAGACCACAAGTTCCCATACCACTTGAAACAGCAGCACCATTCATTTTCAGCTTAAAGAGACATGTCGCAATTGGTCCTATAATGGCTGAACTGATAATTGGTGCTAACCATATTTTAGGATTCTTTACAATATTACCCATTTGCAGCATGCTTGTTCCAATTCCCTGAGCAAATAGGCCACCCACACCATTTTCCTTATAACTCATTACTGCAAAACCAATCATCTGAGCACAGCATCCAGCTAACGCTGCTCCCCCAGCCAGGCCAGTTAAGTTGAGAGCGGCACAGATGGCTGCTGAAGAAATAGGCAATGTCAAGGCTATACCTACAATCACTGAAACAATAATGCCCATTGTAAATGGTGCTAATTCCGTTGCCCACATAATAGCATGACCGACGCTGCTTGCCCCATAGCCAATTGCTGGAGCCCAAAGCATCGCTAAGCCAACCCCAACAAATATTGTCACAAATGGTGTTACGATAATATCGACTTTTGTTTCCTTGCTGACGATTTTTCCTGCTTCACAGGCGATAATCGTGACAACTAATACCGCTAAAGGTCCTCCTGCTCCTCCTAGTGTATTAGCGGCAACACCTACTGCTGTCAAACTAAAGAGAACAAGCTGTGGAGCTTGCAAGGCATAGCCTATCGAAATAGCCATGGCTGCCCCTGTTGCACTTGTAGCAAAACTACCTATCTTTACCAAAAGCTCAATCCCAAGCTGTGTCCCCAATGTATTCATGATGGTTCCAATAAGTAATGATGCAAAGAGCCCCTGCGCCATTGCGCCAAGAGCATCAATACCATAACGCTTTAATGAAATCTTGACATTTTTACGTTCAAGAAATGCATTTACCTGATCCATAATTTTCCTCCTGTATATATGTGTCATTCTATATGTCTTGACACTTGTCTATGAGTATATACAAATATGAGAAAAAAGCAACCCTTTTCTTCATAACATATCACTAGAAACATTGTTGTGACTGTACTATAATAGCCCCATGAACCATTATGTATATATTCTAGAATGTTCTGATCACAGCTACTATACTGGCTATACGAATAATCTGCAAAAGCGTATTGATACCCACAACAATGGAAAAGGTGCTAAATATACGAAGGCAAGAAGGCCAGTTAAGCTTATATACTTTGAACATTTTAATGACAAGAGTTCGGCTTTAAAGCGTGAATATGCCATCAAGGGGCTGACACGAAAAAGGAAAGAAGAACTAATTATGAAAGGAAAAGCTATGAAATATATTTTATTTGATTTGGATGGTACATTGACTGATAGTGGTGAAGGTATTATCAAGAGTGCCATTCATGCCCTTAATTACTATGATATCCATCTTGATCTTGAGGATTTAAAGACATTTGTGGGGCCTCCACTTTCTTTGTCTTTTAAGAAATATGGTGTGCCAGATGATGAAATTGAACATGCCATTAAACTTTTTAGGGACCGCTATTTAACAGTGGGCAAGTTTGAAAATCACCCTTACCCAGGTATTATTGAAATGCTTGAAGAATTGAAAAAAGAATACAAGCTCTTTGTTGCGACAAGCAAGCCTGAAGCAACAGCTATTGAAATCTTGCAGCATTTTGAAATGGACCAGTACTTTGAAAAGATTGCTGGGGCAACAAGCAGTCATGAAAGAGAGACAAAGCATCAGGTTATTGCCTACCTGTTAAATACAATTGGTCATGAACATCAGTTCATTATGGTTGGTGATACAGCCTTTGATGTTATTGGTGCTAAGAAAGCAAATATTGATACAATTGGCGTAAGATGGGGATATGGAAAGATAGAAGATCTAGAAAAAGCAGGTGCGATTGCGATTGCAAAGACACCTGAAGATTTAAAGAAATTGTTGGAAAGTTATCCATTGTGATGGCTTTTCAACTTTTTTTTGAGAAAGTATGAATTTTCTACACTGACAAATATGCAAAGTATATAATGAAGATAGTTGGAGGTATACTTTTATGAAGGATTTAGAATTGGGCGCAAGAATTAAGGAATTGCGTATAGAAAAAGGCCTAACACAGCAGCAAGTTGCCGATGTCCTTGATGTCACTCCGGGCTACATTAGCAATGTTGAAAACAATCGTACTGCTATGAGTATTCATTGTCTAGCTAATTATGCGAAACTGATTGGTATTACTGTTGACTATCTTATTGGAGCACAGGAAGAAGGCTATTCTAGCCATGCTCTTGATGCTGAACTTGTCAATGAAATTAATAAGCTCTCAGATGACTATAAAAATAAGCTCTTGAAAGTTTTAAAAATCATTAACAAGTAACTACTTACAATCTCACCGCCAAAAAAAGCAGCTCTAACGAGCTGTTTTTCTTATAGAAGATGAATTGTAAGAATAAGCTGAGCAAAGACAATGGAAACCATTGATGCAAGTTTGATAAGAATATTGATGGATGGACCAGATGTATCCTTGAATGGATCACCAACAGTATCACCAACAACAGCTGCACGATGCTGCTGTGAACCCTTACCACCATGATGTCCTGCTTCAATATATTTTTTCGCATTATCCCAGGCACCACCAGCATTACTCATCATAATAGCAAGTACGAAACCAGTTACCGTATTACCTGCAAGCATCGCTACAACACCATCAGGTCCTGTAATCATGCCGAAGACAACTGGAATGATGACGGCAATTAAGGCAGGTGCAATCATAAGTTTCTGAGCACTACGTGTACACATATCTACACAACGTTCATAATCAGGTTCAGCCTTACCTAAAAGCAAGCCTTTGATTTCCTTAAACTGACGACGTACTTCAATAACGATGGCTTCGGCTGCTTTGCCAACAGCTGACATTGTGAGTGCCGCAAAAAGGAATGGCAGCATACCACCAACAAATAAACCAACAAGAACGATTGGATTATTAACTGCGAGATTGAATGTAAAGCTCTTGTCCAAGGAATGAATACGATCGATATAGGATACAATCAAGGCAAGGGCTGTTAAGGCAGCTGAGCCAATGGCAAAGCCTTTACCTGTTGCAGCAGTTGTGTTTCCTAAGGAATCAAGCGCATCTGTACGATCACGGACTTCTGGCTTCAATCCAGCCATTTCTGCAATACCACCAGCATTATCCGCAATTGGTCCATAAGCATCTGTCGCAAGAGTAATGCCTAATGTTGAAAGCATACCAACAGCGGAAACACCAACACCATATAAGCCCTGAGCGAAATCACCGCCATGAGATGAAGCATAGTAGCTGACAAGAACTGAGATACCAACAATAACAACAGGAACAACTGTTGACATCATGCCAAGTGATAGACCACTAATGATGACTGTACCAGCACCTGTTTCAGCACTTTCAGCAAGCTTTCTTGTAGGCTGATAAGTATCACTTGTGAAATATTCCGTACTTGCGCCAATTAATACACCGGCAAGCAAGCCTGAAAGAATCGCAATATAAACACCCATATGATCTGGTAAAAGGAATTTAATAGCGAAGAATGAAGCAATGATAATCAGGATTGAACTTGTATAAGTACCTGTACGTAAAGCTTTCAATAAGTTCTTCTGAGAAGCACCTTCTTTTGTCTTGATTAAGAAAGTACCAATTATTGAACAAAGAACACCTAGAGCAGCTATAACCATTGGTACAGCAACACCCTTCAAGCCATAATCAGCAGCAACGGCCAAGGCTGCCGTAGAAATAATGGAACCAACATAGGATTCATATAGGTCTGCACCCATACCAGCTACATCACCAACATTATCGCCAACATTATCAGCAATAACGGCAGGATTACGTGGATCATCTTCTGGTATGCCAGCTTCAACCTTACCTACAAGATCTGCACCAACATCAGCCGCTTTTGTAAAGATACCACCACCAACACGGGCAAAGAGCGCCATACTGCTTGCACCCATACCAAAAGTCAGCATATTGCTTGTAATCTGTACTAAGCGTGCATTCATTGCCAGATTTCTAAAGGCAAAATTCAAAATGAAATACCAGATTGTCAAATCAAGAAGCCCTAACCCAACAACCGTAAAGCCCATAACACTACCAGCTGAAAAGGCCACACGTAAGCCCTTATTGAGAGATTTGCTGGCGGCATTTGTCGTACGGCAGTTCGCCATTGTTGCAGTACGCATGCCAATAAAGCCGGATAAGCCTGAGAACACGCCACCTGTAATAAAGGCAAATGGTGTAAACCAGCTTAGTAAATGACAAGCTGCCATAATACAAAGAATGACAAATAAGGCAATAAAGAACATCGAAACACCACGATACTGTCTTTTCAGATAAGCGTTAGCACCTCGACCAATCAATCCTGAAATCTTGGTCATACGTTCATTACCTGTGTCTTCTTTCTTGGTCCTGATGAAATTATAGGCTGCAAAGCACAATGCCATCAACGATCCAATACCGGTAAAATAAATTGCTGTAAGTCCACTCATAAACATTTCCCCCCTCTTTTAAGATCATGAATCGACCTATCATCTATATACTATTGTAGTTCTTGACTGACCATTGGTCAATTTCTCACAAAAAAATAATAAAAAAAAGGAACTCATCGAGTTCCTAGTCTTCTAATGCAAGATCAAAGACATGCTTGACTTCAGCTTTAATCTGTTCATATGTCATACCAATATGGGCTTCAAAGATTTTCTTTTCATCCACATAATATGTAGGTGTAGCATAATAATCATACTGATCAGCAATATCAGGATGTTCAGTTTCTTCAATTGTTTCAACAACAACATCCTTATACTTATCTTCCTGCTTTAATTCTTTCATGGCTTTTCTTGCCTTATCACAATAGCCACAATCATTTAAATGAAACATTTTAATATTCTTCATAGGTTCATCCCCCTTTTCATCATTATCATACTGTTTTATAGATAATATGACAACTATAATGCTTTAAAAGAGATAACGTGCTTCTAATTCTTCAAGTAAGCCTAGATACTTGTCATAAATACCATTGGCCGTGCTTCTTTCTTCCCATTCATGACCTAAAGCATCCACTTTTTCCTTTGTCGCAGCTGGTAAATTGTTTTCCGCAACCTGATAAAGAATCTCATCTTCTTTACTTGTATGATCACTTAATAAGTTAATATAGCCTTCTGAAGCAAAACAAATACGTGAGGCATTGTTATCACTTGGATCTTTCTTGTAATCAAGTAGAGCACTCTCTAAGTCACTGACATATTCTCTGCCACCTTCATGTTCGACAAGCATGACACCATTGATCATACCATCTGTCATTGGAATTGTTTCAAGCATAGCTGGGAAGAGAATCACTTCTTCCTTATGATGATGATGTTCATCACCATAGACTCTCAAGAAATCAATAATATGTTCAACATCCTCAGTTTCAATCACATTACCATTTCTAATATCATTATCAATCGCACGCATAACTTTCATCATACGTCTAATATTCTCATGATCATTCATCATTGCTTCAATTATAAACATCTACATTTCCTCCAATATATACTCTTTTAAAACAACAGCCTGATTATGCATACAATCTTTCGCACCATATAATAGTGTTACTGGCTGTTCTTCTAGGTGATTGAAAACTATTTTGAGAAAATCCTGTGTATGTGGGTTTTCTGCTAGTTCCTGACGATAATGTTTTCTAAAGTCCTCATATTTATCTACTTCATGGTTGAAGGCTTTTCTTAAGCCTTTTGTTGGACTGATTTCTTTGTCCCAGAGATCAAGATGCGCCTTTTCTTTACTGATGCCCCTTGGCCAGATTCCATCAACAAGAATACGCATGCCATCACTCTCTTCATATTCATCATAAATTCTTTTGATCTTTAATTCATACATTTCTATCACCACGTGCTTATTATAGAGAGAGATTCTTTTTAATAATGTTGTTCAAACCACAAAAAAATGCCTTTATGAAAAAGGCATTAATGATGATAGAGTTTATTATTCTGATATTTAGGTTCACATGTCAGATGAATACCAAGTTTCTTGAGCACATTGACATCTTCTTGTGCTAATAGAACACTTGAATGCATTTGTAAGCCAGCCAGTTCTTTAAGCTTACCATAAGCTTTCTTGGCTTCTTCATGATGCGTGGCTGCAATGCATAAAGCAATGAGGATTTCATCAATATGAAGAAGAGGATTCTTGTTTTGTAGTGTTTCAACCTTAAGCTTTTGGATAGGTTCAATAATATCAGGGCTGATAAGCTTAATATCATCATTCACATGAGCAAGATATTTGAGTGCATCAATCAGCATTGCACTACTTGCCCCAAGCAGTTCTGATGTCTTGCCTGTAATAATTGTCCCATCAGGCATTTCAATAGCAGCAGCTGGTCCACCTGTTTCTTCTTCTTTAACATTGGCTGCAGCAACAACAGGACGATCAGCAATACTTGTATGGGCTTTTTCCATCAGCAATTCAATCTTGCCAACAGGTTTATGAGAAGCGTTGCCCTTGCGTTCTTCATCCAGGGCATCATAATAGCGTCTAATGATTTCCTGATTAGCTGCCTTAGTGACTGCTTCATCATCAAAGATGCAATAGCCAGCCATATTCACACCCATATCCGTTGGTGAGTTGTATGGTGATGAGCCATTGATCTTTTCAAACATAGCTTTAAGAACTGGGAAGATTTCTACATCTCGATTATAGTTGACTACTGTTTTGCCATAAGCTTCTAAGTGATAAGGGTCAATCATATTAACATCATTTAAATCAGCAGTAGCTGCTTCATAAGCTAAGTTGACTGAATGATTAAGAGGAATATTCCAGATTGGGAATGTCTCAAATTTCGCATAGCCAGCCTTCACACCACGCTTAGCTTCCTGATAGAGCTGAGAGAGACATGTGGCCATCTTGCCTGAACCAGGACCTGGTGCTGTAACAACAACCAATGGTCTTGTAGTCTTAATATAGTCATTCTTGCCATAGCCATCATCACTTAAAATAAGCTGCATATTAGAAGGATAGCCAGGAATCATATAATGACGATAAACCTGTAAGCCTAGAGATTTCAATTTCTTTTCATAAGCAATGGCACTAGGCTGATCTTTAAATTGTGTTAATACAACTGATCCAACCATGAGACCATTGGATGTAAATGCATCAATAAGACGTAAGACATCTTCATCATATGTAATGCCTAAATCCCCACGCACCTTATTCTTCTCAATATCACCAGCCTTAATCGCAATCACGATTTCTGTCTGGTCCTTTAATTCCTTAAGCATACGTATCTTACTATCAGGGGCAAAGCCTGGTAAGACTCTTGATGCATGATAGTCATCAAATAACTTACCACCAAATTCCAAATAAAGCTTTCCACCAAAAGACTCAATACGTTCCTTAATATGCTTTGATTGTATTTTTAGATATTTCTCATTATCAAATCCTATTTTATTCATATTCCATTTCTCCTAACAGCCATCATATCGAAGAGTATCAAGAAGGTCAATAACTTCTCATTTTTTTAAAAATACTTATTCTTTGACTGACTTAGTCGCAATATAAGTTTTGATATTAAGATCATGCAGGCGGCCTTCACCATTTGTATCTTCATACAAATCAACAAGTCTAAAGCCCGCTCTTAACTGTCCACCAATCTGCTCACTCATATCATGGGAGAACTGAACACCACATTGTTCTTCTTGCATAAAAGCCATCGCTTTCTCATCCTTTAATGGATTGAAAGGCATTTTCCAGACAATCTCCCGTTCATCATTATCAACAATATAATTGATTTCATTACCTAAACCTGAAAGCATGACCCCACCCTTGTTTAATACACGATAGGATTCTTTAAAGACATGATCAACATCTTCAATATAACAATTGGAAACAGGATGAACAATCAAATCAAATGTTTCATCTTCAAAAGGAAAGCGCTTTGTCATATCAGCTTCAATAATTTCAATATCATAGCCTTCCCTCTTTGCGACCATGCGTTCTGTTTCAAGCTGCTTGTCAGAATAATCCATGACAGTGCACACTGCACCAGCTGCAGTGAGAATAGGCATTTGCTGGCCACCACCAGAAGCAAGACCAAGCACCTTCTTACCTTTTAAATCACCAAACCATTCTTTAGGAACATTCTTTAATGGGGTTAAGACAATATTCCAATGACCTTGTGTAGCTGCTACATATTCTTCATGGCTAATAGGCTGAGCCCATTGCCATCCTTCGTTTGCCCATCTATTGATGGTTTCTTTATTGATATCTTGATAGTTCATTATTTCTCCTCCTGATAGTCTTTTAAGTAGGCTTTTACTGAACGGTTCATCTCATGGGCGAATGATGAATCATATTTACGTTTGTAGAACGCTTCAAGCCATGGATGATATTTTGCATCACCATAATGATATTTAAGCATCCCTTCTCTCTCTTTAGCATTCATCTCATAATAGCTATTTTCAAAGACAATATCTTTCAAATTAGCACGCTGAGGTTTTTGTCTTTCTTGTTGCTGCTTTGTCGGATAGCCAAAAACAAGTAAGCTAGCAGGAAAAACATACTCAGGTAAACGAAGAAGTTTACAAATTTCTTCCTTATTTTCCTTCACATCACCGATATAACATGATCCTATTCCTAAACTCTCAGCCGCAATAACCGCATTCTCTGAGGCAATCAAGGCATCATCAACAGCAAGCAAGAAATCACCAAATTCAGGTTGACGTGGGTTAAGTCCAATATCTTTATAGGCTTCATACCATTTATGACAATCCGCAAGATAGATAAGTATGAGCTTAGCTGAGGCTATAAAAGGCTGATTGTCACAAAGTATGGAGAGCTGTTCTTTTATCGCTGGATCAGTGATCTTGAGGATGGTATAGAGCTGTTGATTACCAGCTGTTGGGGCATTGATGGAAGCCTGTAGAATGCTTTCAACTTTCTCTTCTTCAATCTCTTGGTCTAAAAAGACTCTCACTGACTTTCTTTTCATCAATGTGTCAATGGTTGTATTATGAATCATTTTCATCTCCTCCTAAAGCTATTCTATTAAAAACGTATATTTGAACAATCAAAACCACGCCTAAAAGGCGTGGTTTGAACTGCGGCTATAAGCCTGTAATACCTGCTCGCGTCTAAAGGCGCTTGCTTTCACTTCGTTCAAGCTACCGCTCTTGACGCTCGCTATCCCTCAAA
>NZ_VUNM01000020.1 GCF_009695655.1 Sharpea porci | reverse complement strand
TGGTGTATATAGAGCCTTTATTATTTATAGTTTCCATAGCTCTATTATACCACAAAATAGCGGCATCATACACTATATGTGTGATACCGCTATTTTTATGCGTCTATTTTATTTCGGGACAGACCCTTTTTTTATATAGAAAAAGCCAGGATCATCCTGGCTAAAGAAGTGGGGCAAATAATCTCAAGACAATATCAATAATAGAACGCCCACGACGATGTAAATATTTATCTGTGACATTTTCACAAACAGTAAGTGTATTGTTGAAGTCCGTAATCATGTCTTTAATACATGAACATTTAAAAAGCACAGCACCATTTTCAAAGTGATGATAAAGAGAACGGTAATCAAAGTTAATCGTACCACATGTCGCAATCTCGTCATCAGAGATAATTTCCTTAGCGTGCATAAATCCAGGTGTATATTCATAGATTTCTACTCCGGCACGGACGAGATTTTGATAATAGCTGCGTGTAACACGATAGATGGTTTTCTTGTCAGGAATACCAGGGGTAATGATTTTGACATCAACACCTCTTTTCGCTGCAAGAGTGAGTTCTCTTGTCATATCACTTGTCGTAATTAAATAAGGCGTTGTGATATAGACATAATGCTTAGCGCGCTTGATGATATTTAAGTAAACATCTTCACCTGTTGTTTCCTGGTCAAGGGGTGTATCGCCGTAGGGCTGAATAAAGCCATCGGATTTATAATGTGGTGTCATATAGAGGAAGTTTGTGATATTGTCATGGTCATCCTTTATCGCATTCCACATTTCAAGAAAGAGAGCTGTCAATGACTGAACAGCACTACCTTCGATACGTATGCCAGTATCTTTCCAATGACCATAGGGATGAGTGAGGTTGAAATACTCGTTTGCGAGATTATAACCACCTGTAAAACCGACCTGTCCATCAACGACTGTTATTTTACGATGATCACGATTGTTCATAAAGAAGGAGAGAAAGGGCACAACTTTGTTGAAAACACGGGTGTGTATACCGAGCTCTTCCATTCGTTCGATAAAATCTGTGTTGATAAAGCCAATCGAACCAACATCATCATAGAAGATACGTACATCAACGCCTTCTTTGACCTTGGCTGCTAAGATTTCTTTAATAGGAGCAAAGCTTTGGGCATCCTCAATCGCATGATATTCCATAAAGATAAAACGTTTAGCCTTTTTTAAAGCTTCCTTTTGGGCTTCAATAGCATCGGAAGCATTGTTGTAGAAAGTGACATCGTTGTAACGATAGACAGGTGCATTGGCATATTTATAAAGATATGTCGCAATATTACTCATTGAAGGATCTTCCTTCTTGAGTGCATTGAGTGTCTCTTCGTTCTGTTTGAGATGGGGATCAATCTGTTGATCAATAGCTTCGATATGTTTACGAACTGTATATGTTGTTATACTTGCATCAAAGAGTATAAACATCAATACACCTAAGACTGGAAAGACTAAGATTAACATAATCCATGGCAGCTTGATATCGGGATTGCGTCTTCCAGCATAGAGAAATAAAGCAATAATAACAGCAATCACCTGCAAGCCTCCCGAAATATAAGGCGATATATCAACAACTTCTGTCATTAAATAAGCAAGCCAGACAAGTTGTAGTATAACTGAGACAACGACAAAGAATAATCTTTTTACACTATTCTTGACGTCACCAATTTCTTCATTAGTCATATTCATGTATTTATCACATCCTTTTCTATCATTATAGAGGAAATAGAAAAAAATAGATATCTTTTCTTCTTCTTTTTAGCAATCACCTATTGACAGTGCTAAAAATCGATGTATAATACAATTAGCACAAAGAAGAAGAGAGTGCTAAAGGGAGTGATATTATGAATGAAAAATTCACACAGACAATGCAGGAAGCTTTTGGCAGAGCAGCAAGTTCTGCTATGGCATTAGGACAGCAGGTCATTGATGTAGAACATTTGCTGTATGCCTTATTGGAAGATTCCAGCGGTATATTTTATCGCGTGCTCTCAAAGTTAGGAATTAGAGTTAACGATGTCAGAGATTATTTGAATGCATCGATCAATAAAAAACCCAATGTTGGTCAGGTAAGTGAAAATGACTTACGTATGAGCTATGATTTAAATCAGTTAATAGGCAATGCTAATACAGTCATGACACAATATAAGGATAGTTATATGTCAGTTGAACATTTAATTCTTGCCTTATTTAAGACCAATACAACATTTATTAATGATTTTATTAAGAAATTCAATCTCAATGAAAAACAAGTAAAGAAGATCATTGATGAAATGCGTGGTGGACATAATGTTGATAATCCAAATCCTGAAAACAACTATGAAGTCTTAGAAAAATATGGACGTAATTTAATTCAGGATGTGAGAGATGGCAAGCTTGATCCAGTCATCGGTCGTGATGAAGAAATCAGACGTGTGATTCAGATCTTGAGTCGTAAGACAAAAAATAACCCAATCTTGATTGGTGAACCAGGTGTTGGTAAGACAGCCATTGTTGAAGGATTGGCTTGGCGTATTTTCAAGAATGATGTGCCTGAAACATTGAAAGGCAAAACATTGTTTGAACTTGATTTAGGTTCACTTGTTGCTGGGGCTAAATATCGTGGTGAGTTCGAAGAGAGATTAAAAGCCGTATTATCAGAAATCAAGAAGTCTGAAGGTAACATTATCATGTTTATCGATGAAATTCATCAGCTAGTTGGCGCTGGTAAGACAGATGGGGCAATGGATGCTGCTAACTTGTTGAAACCTATGCTTGCTCGTGGTGAGTTACATTGTATTGGGGCAACAACACTTGACGAATATCGTGAATATATTGAAAAAGATCCAGCTCTTGAAAGACGTTTCCAAAAGATTCTTGTCGGTGAGCCAGATATTGATGACACGATTGCTATTCTTCGTGGTTTAAAGGAATCCTTTGAAAGCCATCATGGTGTTCAGATTACTGATAATGCCATTATTGCAGCAGCCCATATGAGTGATCGTTATATCACAGATCGTTTCTTACCTGATAAAGCCATCGATTTAATTGATGAAGCCTGTGCAAGTGTACGTATGGAAATTGATTCAATGCCAGAAGAACTTGATAGCTTAACACGTGATAAGAATAGACTGGAAATGGAACGTATTTCTATTGAAAAAGAAGATCAGAGTGAAGATACAAAAGAACGTCTTGCTTCTATCCAGGAAAAGATTGCTTCATTGAATGAAAAGATTTCTGGCTTAACAGATAAGTGGAAAGAAGAAAAATCTAGCCTGGATCATGTTAAGAAATTGAAAAATGAAAAACAGCGTCTTGAAACAGCAATGTCCCAATATGAGACAGAAGGCAATCTAGAAGAAGCTTCACGTATCAAATACCAAACTTTACCTGCTATTGAAAAGGAAATTGCAGCTCATCAGGAAGCTGAAAAAGAAGATGCATTATTGCAGGAGAAAGTAACTGTCGATACAATCTCTGAAGTCATTTCTCGTTGGACACATATTCCAGTAAGTAAATTGATGGAAAGTGAAAAAGAGAAATTATTACATCTAGAAGATATTCTTAAAAAACGTGTTATGGGGCAAGATGAAGCCATTAAGACGGTGACTGATGCGATTTTAAGAAGTCGTGCAGGCATTAATGATGAGAATCGACCAATTGGTTCCTTCCTCTTCCTAGGTCCTACGGGTGTTGGTAAGACGGAAGTCGCAAAAGCTTTAGCTGAACAGCTCTTTGATAGTGAACGTAATATTGTTCGTATTGATATGAGTGAATATATGGAGAAATTCAGTGTGTCACGTCTTGTCGGTGCACCTCCAGGATATGTTGGTTATGAAGAAGGCGGTCAGTTAACAGAAGCTGTACGTCGTGCTCCTTATAGCATTGTACTGCTCGATGAAATTGAGAAAGCTCATCCTGATGTCTTCAATATTCTCTTACAGTTATTGGATGATGGACGTTTAACGGATTCTAAAGGCAATGTTGTATCCTTCAAGAATACAATCATCATTATGACAAGTAATATTGGTTCACAATACTTGTTGAATGGTAATACACCAGAGAATAGAAAGCTTGTTGAAGAAGACTTAAAAGCGCACTTCAAACCTGAATTCTTAAACCGTATTGATGAAATTATTATGTTCAATAGTCTGAATGAATCTGTTGTTTACGATATTATTGATAAGTTCGTTGGTGAACTTGAAGAACGTTTAAGTGAAAAGAAGATTACATTAAGTGTTACAGATCGTGCTAAAGCAAAGATTGAAGCTGATGCTTATGATGTGACATTTGGTGCTCGTCCAATCAAACGTTATATCCAGAGTAATATTGAAACACTTCTTGCTAGAGAAATGATTGCTGGTCATGTTAAGGAAGGTGACCATGTTGTCATTGACTATGATCAGGGATTTGTTATTAGACCGGCTCATTAAGCGAAGAGAAATCTTCGCTTTTTTGCTTTTAGAGGAACACTGTGGTAGAATTGCTTTTCTTGAGTAAAGAGAAATGTTAGAATACAAGGCGGAGGAACTTTATGCAAAGATATTTTATTAAGAATACACAGATGCATGATGGCATTATTGAAGCGGATAGCGTCATGCATAAGCATATAAGTAAAGTTATGCGCTATACAAATGGTACCCATGTTATCTGCATAGATGAGGATCACAATGTCTATGACTGTACGATTGCGGATGTCACAAAGGGTGTGCTGATTAAAGAAAAGCATATCGATGAGAATCATGAACTTGATGTTGATGTGACACTCGTTTATGGCTTGCCAAAAGGAGACAAGTTTGAATTTGTGCTCAAGAAGGCGACAGAGCTTGGGGTAAGCCGTATCGTTCCATTTATGTGCCAACGCTCAATTATCAGAACGGACGCTAAGAGTCTTAAAAAGAAGTATGAGCGCTACAACCGTATCATTCAGGAAGCTGCTGAACAAAGCGAAAGGGAAATTCTCCCTGAAATTACTGAACTTGCAAATATTAAGACATTGCATCAGTACTTAAGTGAAGTCAATCTAGTCGCTTATGAAGAAGCAAGTCGAAATCACGAAGAAAGCACTTTTCATCAAGCACTTTCTCAACTCACTAAATCCATTACGATTATTGTTGGACCTGAGGGTGGTTTTGATGAAAGCGAAATAGAAGCAATGGAAACATTAGGAATTAAGCGCTGTGGTTTAGGCAAAAGAATATTACGCAGTGAGACAGCACCACTCTATATGTTGAGTGTCATTGGATATGAAAGAGAGCTGAATAATAATGGGATTTATTGAAAAATTCAACAAACAAGCAACAATCATAAAATTAAGTAAAACACCACTCTATAAAGAAATAGAGGAACATAAGAATCTATTAAATGATCATAAAATTGATTTTAAAGTCAAACAAGAAATGGATCTCTTTCTATTTGAAGTGATCTATCGAAGCTTCTATAATGAATGGCGCATTAACCGTGCTTGGGATGATTTTAGAGGTGAATACTACGATACGTTCAACTATATTAATTATGAAGAAAAGCAGAAGATGTTTAATAATGATCTATCTCCAGTCTTAGCAGAACTGCCCCATTTCTATGAGAAGACGAGTGATTTAGAAATCTATCTTCCCCAATACGAACCAGAAATTAATCGCTGGTTTATTCAGGATTATAGTTTGACAACACTTAAACAACATGCTGAAAAGATTAAGAATATGGCCATCAATCCTCATACACCTCTTGATCTTTATGGAATCAATATGTTTAATACCAACTTTTCTTCTTTAGAGAAGGTTTATGATCAAGATGGTTTTCTTGCTTATTTCTTCAAGGATCAGGATATGATTTTTATTCTAGAAAAAGCATCTCTTGATCTTGTCAACCGTATTTATCTCAGCATGCCTAAAGTAGAGCGTAAGATTGAAATAGAGGATGTTAAGACATTATGCGCTTATTTTATGGACGAAAAGAATAAAGATGTGCTTGACTATATGTTGGAAAAGGGATTGATGAATGAGAAAGTTCATAAGAAATTAAGTAAATTAATTAAGGAGTAAAGAATGGCAAGTGTAGCATTTCATACATTAGGATGTAAAGTTAATAGTTATGAATCGGAGGGAATGCTTGAACTCTTTAAGCAAAGAGGATATACAAGCGTTGACTGGAAAGAGAAAGCTGATGTCTATGTCATCAATACATGCACAGTCACGAATACAGGCGATGCCAAAAGCAGGCAGATGATCAGACGTGCTAAGAAGGAGAATCCTGATGCTATTATTGCTGTCGTGGGATGTTATGCCCAGGTGGCGAGTGGTGAGGTTGCTGAGATTGAAGGTGTTGATATTGTCATTGGGACAAAACATCGTGAAAAGATTGTTGATTATATAGAGGAATATAAGAATAATCATAAACAGATTGTCGATGTTTCCGATGTCATGAAGCTAAAACAATTCGAAAAACTCAATATCACATCTTTTGAAAATCGTACAAGAGCCTTTATGAAGATTCAGGATGGCTGTAATAATTTTTGTACTTATTGCATCATTCCTTATGCCCGTGGCGGGGTGCGTTCAAGAGCGCCAGAAGATGTCTTAAGACAAGCACAGGAACTTGTGAATCAGGGATTTGTAGAAATTGTTCTCACTGGTATTCATACTGCTGGATATGGCATGGATTTAGAAAATTATAGTTTTAGTGACTTATTAAGGGATCTTTCAACCAAGGTTGAAGGGTTAAAGAGAATACGTATTTCCTCTATTGAAATGAGTCAGGTAACACCTGAAATCATTAACTTAATAGCCACTTCACCAGTAATTGTTGATCATCTGCATATTCCTATTCAATCTGGTACGGATGAAACTTTAAGACGTATGGCAAGACATTATACAACAGCTGAATTTGAAGATAATCTCAACAAATTAAAGAAAGCTTTGCCAACCCTTTCAGTCACAACAGATGTTATTGTTGGATTTCCAGGAGAAACTGAAGAAGATTTCGAACATACCTATAACTGGATTAAGAAGTGTCATTTCAATCAGCTTCATGTCTTCCCGTATTCAAAGCGCAGTGGAACACCTGCAGCAACCATGGCTAATCAAGTACCTGGTGATGTGAAGAAAGAACGAGTGAAGCGTTTAATGGCTTTAAGTGATACATTAAAGCATGAATTTGCGCTCAGTCAGGTTGGAAAGACGCTTGAAGTGTTATTTGAAGAAGAAAAAGATGGCTACAAGATTGGCCATGCTTCCAATTATTTGCTTGTTAAAGTAAAGGATGATAGGATTAAGCTTAATCATCTTTATGATATTAAGATTATTGCCTGTGATGGAGTGGATCTTTTAGGGGAAAATCATCATGAAGAGAATCAATGAATTATTTGATGTTGAGGAAGATTTTAAGATTTTATCTTTACATAGTGATTCTAGATATGTTGGTAAAGACTCAATCTTCTTTTGCGTCGAAGGTTTAAGTACGGATGGACATAAATATGCTGATGATGCTGTCTTTCAAGGGGCAAAATGCATTGTTCACTCTAAGCCACTAAAGCGTGAATATCCTGGTGTGCTCTATATACAGGTCAATGATGTTTTGGCTGAGCTTAACCGTGTTGCGAATATCTTTTATGACTATCCATCATATAAAATGACAGTATTTGGTGTGACAGGAACAAGCGGGAAAACAATTGTCTCATTGATGATTAAGGATGTATTGGGACATTATATTCGTATGGGATATGTGGGAACAAACGATTCCCAGTTTGATAATCGTATTGTTCATTCTCCTTATACAACACCTGAACCAATCTATCTGCACCGTACCCTTAATGAAATGGTGAAGTCGAATGTAAAAGGGGTGGCTTTAGAAGTCTCTTCTTATGGCCTAACACTGCATAGAGTGGATTCTATTGACTTTGATGTTGCAATATTCACAAATCTTTATCCTGAAAATCTTGATTTACACGGTACAATGGATAATCTTATGCGTGCTTATGCCAAGCTCTTTGAACGATTAGATGAAAAGAATACAGCGATACTTAATGCAGATTCCGTTGTCTTCAATCATTTTCTACAGACCAATGATGTCATCAAGGCTAAAATCATTACTTATGGCATTGAACATCGTGCTGACATCATGGCGCATGATATTCGTGAATATATTGATCATACAGAATTCATCTTGCTTCTTGATGGACATATGTTTGATGTCTCTGTTCCAATACTTGGAGGCTTTAATGTTCCGATGGTTCTTGCTCTTATTGCAGCGCTTAAGTCGATGGAGATGCCTCTTGAACAAATCATTGAAGCATTGGGCTTTATTAAACCGATTGATGGACGCATGGAGCTTTTAGACACGGATCAGCCATTTGATATCTTAATTGATTATTGTGCCTATATACATTCTTATGAAAATATCTTTAAATTTGCAAGAAAGGTGAAACGAGGCAAAGGACGTATTATTGCCGTATTTGGTCCAAGTGGCACACGCAGTGAAGAAAAGGAAATCGAAATAGCGAGACTGGCGAATAATTATTGTGATCAGGTGATTTTAACGGAGCAGGATGGTCGTATAGATAATGTTCAGGAAGCCTGTGAAATGATGCAAAACTATATTTCAAAGCCTGTTTCTGTCATTATCACAAATCGACGTATTGCGATTTCACAAGCTGTTGAACTTGCTTGTAAAGATGATATAATTTTAATATTGGGAAAAGGTCATGAGCAATTCATGGCATCAAGTTTGTCGAATACACCTTATCCAGGAGATAAATATGTTGCCAAGAGTGCTATTGATGCAATCTTTAAAGGAGGAAATGAAGATGAAATATAATAAATATATTGACCACACTAATTTAGCCCAGGATGCCACAAGAGCAGATATCAAGAAGCTTTGTGATGAAGCTAAGGAATATGATTTTGCGAGTGTTATGGTTAATGCCTGCTGGGTAAAATTCTGTGCCGAAGAATTAAAGGGAACAGATGTTAAGCCATGTACTGTTATCGGCTTCCCACTAGGTGCTACGACAACTGCTACAAAGGTTTTTGAAGCCAAGGAAGCTGTTGAAAATGGTGCCCAGGAAGTAGATATGGTAATTAATGTTGGCGCATTAAAGGATCATGATGATGCTTATGTCTTAAATGATATTAAGGCTGTTGTTGATGCTACACCTGGTAAAATCACAAAAGTCATTCTTGAAACATGTTTATTAGATGATGAAGAAATTATTCGTGCATGTGAGCTTTCTGTAGAAGCAGGTGCTGATTTTGTGAAAACATCAACGGGATTCTCTAAAGGGGGAGCAACTGTACATGCTGTTAAACTTATGAAGGAAACTGTTGGCGATCGTTGTCAGGTCAAGGCATCAGGTGGTATTCATACGCATGAAGAAATGATGGCCATGATTGAAGCTGGTGCAACACGTATTGGTGCATCTGCAGGCGTGAAGTTAATGGCTGAATAAATATCTCATAATTGATAAAAAAGTATTGCATTAATGTAATGAGATGTTATAATGACTAACGTAATCTTAGAAGTAAAGGGGGGAATGTCCAATGGCTAAAACTGTAGTAAGAGAAAACGAATCTTTAGATGACGCTTTACGTCGTTTCAAAAGACAGGTATCTAGAACAGGAACCCTTGCTGAAGCTCGTAAGAGAGAATTCTACGTTAAACCTGGTTTAAAGAGAAAAATGAAATCAGAAGCAGCTAGAAAGAATCAGCGCAAGAGAAGAAGATAAAAGTAAGAAAGAAGGTGTAATGCCTTCTTTTTTTCATGTATAATGGAATTAGGAAGTGAACATTTATGGAAAAAAGACTTGAATTAGCAGATTATACAATTGAAGAAATCCAAGCCCTTTGTGGACCTAATGAAGAAAACATTGCTATTCTTGAAGAGGAATTCAAGACTGATATTATTGTAAGAGGTAATGAAATCATCATTCAGGAAGAGAATGAACAATTAGAAGATGTCATTATGCATCTGTTGAAGCTGATACGTAAGCATATCCGTGTTTCAAAGAAAGAAATTATGAGTGCTATTGCCCTCAGTAAATCCAATCAGCTCAAAGATCTTGAATCACTTTATGCCATTCAAATTGCTAGAACGCATTCAGGTAAGCTGATTACACCAAAGACAATTGGACAAAGAGATTATTATCTTTCGTTAAAGAATAATGATGTTGTCTTTGCGATTGGACCAGCTGGGACAGGTAAAACCTATCTCGCTGTTATCTTTGCTGTACAGGCCTTAAAGAATAATGAAGTTAAACGTATCATCCTTACTCGCCCAGCAGTCGAGGCAGGGGAATCGCTTGGCTTTCTACCTGGGGATTTAAAGGAAAAGATTGATCCTTATTTACGTCCGCTTTATGATGCATTATATGATATGCTTGGTGTTGAGAAGACGGAAAAACTGATTGAAAAAGGCGTGATTGAAATTGCCCCATTAGCTTATATGCGTGGACGTACACTTGATGATGCCTATGTCATTCTTGATGAAGCACAGAATACGACAAACAATCAGATGAAGATGTTCTTAACAAGACTTGGCTTTAACTCTAAAATGATTATTACAGGTGATATTACTCAGATTGACTTAGCTCATGGTGTTGAAAGTGGTCTTAAGGTTGCTGCAAAGCTGCTTAAAGGAGTGAAAGGTATCAAATTCATTTATTTAAGTGCACTTGATGTTGTGAGACATCCTGTTGTAGCAAGAATAATAGAGCGCTATGATGAAGAAGCAAAAAGAAGGGAAGAACTTCGCAAGAACCGTACTTAATACGGTTCTTTTTTGTGTGCTTGCAGCACACCAAAGATATGTCTCTTTTGTATAGAATAATGGTGGTCAAAAAGAAATCTTCATGAAGCAAGACCGTCATATTTAAAAAGAAGGGAAAAGATTATGGAAGAAAAAAGCGTTAATAAGAGCGGCTTTGCGGTTGCCGCACTTGTTTTAGGTATTGTTGGAATTGTGTTCTCATTTATCCCAATCATCAATAATGGCGCATTTGTCCTTGGTGTTCTTGCTGCCATATTTGGTATTATTTCACTTGCCAAGAAAGCTTCAAAGGGAAAGGCGATTGCAGGGCTTGTATTAGGGATTCTTGCGATTGTCATTACACTTGTTATGCAAAGTGCTTTTTCAAGTGCTCTTGACGACACAAGCAAGAAACTTGATAAGGCAACTGGCAATAGTACCAACGAAGTGTTAAAAAAAGAAGTCAACGTCACATTGGGGACTTTTGAAGCCAACAAGGATGAATATGGTATTGTGAGCACAAAACTACCTGTCACTGTTAAAAATATCACTGATAAGAAACATTCTTATAGCATTCATATTGAAGCAGTTGATGCTAATGGGAAAAGAATTGCTGATGACTATGTTAATGTTAATGATTTAGGTGGTAATCAGTCACAGGATTTTAAAGCTTTTGAAGCAGTTGAAGAAGAAAAGGTAGAAAGTTTAAAAAAAGCTCAATTCAAGATTATTGAAGCATCAAGTTATTAAAAAGATGGTTGATTTACAGCCATCTTTTTCATTTATTCGAGGATTGTTAAGCCGTGTTCATCCAGCAATGTATTTGTCTCTATAACATTCATTTTATGGACAATCGCAAAGATAATAGTAGCATCAAAGGGGAGCTTAGGATAAAGCGTACTTGCCCCAGCAAGCTTAAGAACACGGTTTGTTTGTTCGAGCGTAAGCCCCATCGCAATCGCTAAAGCCAGAATCTTTATTTGTGAGGGATTGCTTCTTTTACCATTGAAAATCTGATTAGCATAGTCTCTTGATAGACCTGATGCGTTAATCACCTGTGCTCTTGTCAGTCCTTTTTCATCAAGTAAGTCATTGAGATAGCTGGCAAGTGTTTGTGTTTTGAGATTGGATAGGACATCATCTAGCGAAACACGCTGATCACTAAGTATTGACATTAATTCTTCTGTTTTCATCTTATCACCATAAACTATGGTATAATGGAATGGATGAGAATGCAAGGAGAGGGAGTATGCTTGAGGGATATAGCTATTTAAAGACAATCAAGAGCGAGGATGCCAAGAAAATCTTTCTCGTCATAAATAATCAAACAAAACAAATATGTATCGAAAAGGTGCTTAAGCATGGTGATGCAGAACTCTATAAGCGCCTCAAGTGTATTCATGATGGTATTCCTGAAGTCTATCAAGTCACCGAGGATGATGACGATGTTATTGTTATTGAAGAATATATTCAATCCCCGACATTGGAAGCCTATCGTATCGAACATCAACTTGAAGAAGGAGAGGTTATAGGTATTATGCATCAGTTACTGAACATTCTTATGGTACTGCATGCTTCAAAACCTCCCATCATTCATCGTGATATTAAGCCTGAGAATATCTTCTATAATGGTTATCGTGTTGTTCTTGCTGATTTTGATATTGCCCGTAGCTATAAGGCGACACAAAGCAAGGATACAGAGGTGCTAGGAACACTAGGCTATGCAGCACCGGAACAGTTTGGTTTTGATGAAACAGGAGTGACTGCTGATATTTATGCATGTGGTGTGCTATTAAATGTCTTGTTGACAGGGGAATTGCCTTATAAAAAACAAGCAGAAGGCATTTATCGCAAAATTATCACTAAAGCAACAAGCTCTTCGCCTCAAGATCGTTATCAAAGCGCTCAAGAAATGAACAATGCCTTCAATCGTTTATCATTACCCATCTCGCTCAATTTTCCTTCCATACCACATCCTATAAAAACAATACTTCTTGTAGTTTATGGATTGTTGATGCTTGCGGTTACTGCAACAATGAAAACAAAAGAAGTAACAAGTGCATTTGGGTTACTTCTTTATCGTTTCTGGATTTTCTTTACACTGATCTATATTCCTATGTGTTTTCTTAATACCTTTGATCTCTATCGTTTCTGTCTTTTTAAAAAGAATCCACATCGTATACTAAGAATAGCGGGAAGAGTGATTTCTCTTACATTTTATTGGTTTGTGATTTCCGTTATCATGATTGCTTTTTTCTAAGATGTAATGCGATGCTTATTGATAAAGTCGAGTATCTTTTTGTGAGCTGTCGGAATGGCAGCTTTTTTAAGATCTGCATTTGTCATGAGATAGCTATTAGGTGCACTTAGGATAAAATGAAAGACATGCATATGCCAAGTACGATGTGTAAAGACATGTTTAAAGTCCTTCACAAAGCTTTCTAAATAAAGAGGCTGTCCAAATTCTTTTTCAAAAGTTTCCATAAACATATATGGATCACTCACTTCATACTGTATAAGACCATACATATGTTCTAATAAACCTTCATCATTCACTTTCATCATGACCTGATCCTGATAAGTGATATAGCCGGTGATAAAAGAATGTTCTGTTTTCTTGATTTTTTTAATATGAATAGGCAATACTTTTTCTTCATGATGTTTATAAGCCTGACAATATGTAACGAGTGGACAGTTTGAACAATCTGGATTCTTTGGACGGCAATAGGCATTTGATAAATCCATGAGTCCTTGATTAAAGGAGGCGGAATCTTTACCAACAATCATCTTGTTGGCATAATCAGTGATACGCTTGATGGTTTTAGCTTGTGCAATATTATCATGTAAGCCTAGCATTCTGCTTAAGACTCTTAAAGCATTACCATCAATAGCTGCATATTCTTCATGATAAGCAAAAGAAGAAATAGCACTTGCGGTATAAGGCCCAATGCCAGGCAGGCTCAAAATGTCAGTGTGATCACGAGGGAATATTCCTTCAAATTCATCAACAATCTTGATGGCAGCTAAATGAAGATTTTTAGCTCTACGATAATATCCAAGCCCTTCCCAGAGCTTATAGACGTCATCAAGTGAAGCGTTAGCTAAGTCTTTAACTGTTGGATAGGTCGAAAGAAAGCGGTAGTAGTAGGGAATGACCGCCGTTACTGTTGTTTGTTGGAGCATGATTTCACTGATCCATATAGCATAAGGATCGTTTGTATGTCGGAAGGGAAGATCCCTTTTGTTTTTCTCATACCAGTTTATGAGTTCATCTGTAAATTTTTGCATATTATCACCAAGTCGATTATACTAGAAATAGATAAAATTGAAAGAAGTGATGCTCATGAAAAAAGAAGATGAGATTATCCGTCAGTCGCTGCTTGCGACTCAGGAATATGATGAACGGTTATCTGTCTTTGCAACCAAAAACAGTGATTATATTAAAGTTCATCCAACCCACACCAAGCCCTATGACTTTGATGTGCGCTGGCCTTATGAAAAAGACATCGACAGGATACTCTATTCAAAAGCCTATCGCCGCTATGTTGATAAAACACAGGCTTTATCATTTTTCAACAATGTTCATATCACAAAGCGATCATTGCATGTTCAATGGGTTTCCCGTATTGCGAGACAAATTGGCCGATGCCTTAATCTCAATACTGACCTTATTGAGGCAATAGCACTCGGTCATGATTTAGGACATGCTCCTTATGGCCATGTTGGCGAAAAGGCAATTAACGAATGCCTGAAAGAACGTGGGGTTGGTTATTTTTGCCATAATGCCAACAGTGTAAGAGAACTACTCTATGTTGAAAGAAAGGGCGAAGGATATAATGTAAGCTTGCAGGTGCTTGATGGCATTCTTTGTCATAATGGCGAAATGATTAACCGTATTTATAAACCTGATGCTTATAAAACTATTGATCAGTTTTGGAAGGAATATCACGAATGCTGGCATACTCCTCATGCAAGTGAACATATAGCTCCAATGACGCTTGAAGGTTGTGTTGTAAGAATAAGTGATGTTATTAGTTATATTGGTAAAGATATTGATGATGCTATTAATGTTGGCTTGATGAAAAGATCGGATTTACCAAGTGATATTACAAATGTTATAGGGGATGGTAATAATTCTATGATCAACCATCTTGTTGAAGATCTTGTCATTCATTCCTATAACAAGCCTTATCTTGAATTCTCTAAAGAAACATTTGAAGCTCTCAACAAACTCTATGATTTTATTTCTATCCATATTCACCATAATCCTGTTCTTGTAAAAGAAAATGAAAAACTCTTCAGGATGGTGAAGGAACTCTATGATGTCTTTTATGAAGATTTAGATGACCCTCATCTTAAAGACCGTGGGATTCAGAAATATCTCTCTGGTATGAATGCAGCCTATTTGAAGACACCTAAAGAACTCATAGTATCGGATTATTTATCTGGAATGACAGATACCTATTTACTGGAATACTATAAAAAAGTCTTCTTGCCAACAATGCGCGAAAACATATCCTAACCACCAAAACCAAAAAAATTTAGATACAAATGGCATGATTCATGGTAGAATAGTTTTTGTAAAGGGGGCATACCTATGAAATTAATCATTGCGATTGTGAATAATGATGACAGTAACGCTGTACAGACTGCACTGACTGAAGGTGGCTATTTTATTACTAAGATGGCTACAAGTGGAGGATTCCTAAGAAAGGGAAATACCACATTCCTAATTGGTACAAATGATGAAAAGGTTGATGGTGCTCTTGAAATCATTAAAGCCAATGCAAAGAAACGTGTAGAAAAAGAACCTACTATTCCTCCAACAGAAATGGGTGAATTTTTTACTCCAATCATGGTCGATGTCCTTGTTGGCGGTGCCACTGTCTTTGTATTGAATGTTGATCGATTCGAAAAAATGTAGGATGGCTGTGCCATCCTTTTTTGTAGGGGGATATTATGGAAATTAAAATACTGGATCATGTTACTGAAACACAGGTCACAAATATTATTGAAGCGAGTGGGGGCAGACATATTCTCAAGGCTCCTGGAACACTGACTTTAGTCGCTACTGTTGGCAACGAGGTCGTCGGTTTTGTAGAACTTGAACGGATGGAAACAGTGACATTGATTTATGCGAAACCAGGCAATATTCAGGTAGAGGTATTTGCCAGCCTGTTGGATGCTATTGAGCGAATTGGCTTAAATCGCATTATTTTGCATCCTTCGGCAACTGCGATGGCCTTTTTTAAGAGTTTTGGTTATCATGAAACGGGAAATGGTACACTTGTCAAGATTTTGCCTAAAAGCCATGATTTCAAGAGTGCAGAGGAAGTTTATGACTTTATTAATAACCAAAAGGATCGTGTCTATTCCCTTAAACAATTCCAAAAATTCATGGAAGATGCCTACAATATACAAAACGGTCTTGCCTCACTTCATGTAGGGGGTACAAATGGCAAAGGATCCACTGTCAATTATACAAAAGAGGTCTTAAAGGTTGCTGGTTATAATATTGGAACCTTTACTTCTCCAGCTCTTGTTCATCCTCTTGATATTATTTGCGTTGATGATCAGGCCATTGATGAAAGAACGATGGTCGCTATTGCGAATCGATTTATGGGTGATTTCCTCGATTATGGCTTATCAAAATTTGAGATGGAAGTCTTTATTGCTGTTGTCTATTTCTATTATCGTGCTGCTGATTTAGCTATTTTTGAAGTGGGGCTAGGAGGACTTCTTGATGCGACAAATGTCATCAAGCCATTGCTGGCTGTTAATACAAATATTGGCTTGGATCATGTAGACTATTTAGGACATACTTATCAAGAGATTGCCTTAAATAAAGCAGGCATTATCAAAGACCATGTTGACTATATGACAGGGGAGACGCGTAAAGAATGTCTAGACGTGTTTAAACAAGAATGCCAGAAGCATGCAAGTAAGCTTATTCAGATTCAACTTCCTGAGCATGTTCAATACAACGATACATCAATAGAATATGATTATCATGACCATCATATTCATTTAAATACAGGTGCTCATTATCAGCTCAACAATTCCGTTCTCGCCATTAATATCTTAGAATACCTCTCACGTTATTTTCCTTTTGACAAGGAAGATCTTACGACTGGCTTAGCACAGGCTTACTGGGCAGGACGATTTGAAACCATCCATCTTCATCCGACAGTCATTATTGATGGTGCTCATAATAGAGAAGGAATGGAAGCTTTCGTCAACAGCATCAAGAAGGATGAACCTGTCAAGATTATTTATTCAGCCCTTAAAGACAAAGATACTCATCATATGATTGAAGCATTATGTAAATTATCTGATGATGTGACGGTGACAAAATTCCCCCATGTTCGCTCAGCGACGATTTCCGACCTGTGTGAAAATATGCCTGTCAAGAAGGATGAAAACTGGCAGCATGCTGTGGATGAAGCACTTAAACAAGAGAAAAAAGTCTATATTACTGGTTCGCTCTATTTTATTTCGCTTGTAAGGGCATATATTCTTCGAAAAGACCTTGCTTAATGGGATTTATTGTGATAAGGTTAACCGAACACTTAAGAAAAAGAGGAAATAATGATTAAAACATTCAAAGAATTAAAATTAAATGAAACTGTACAAAAAGGAATTGAAGCAATGGGCTATGTTGCACCTAGTCCAATTCAAGCTGAGAGTATCCCTGTCCTACTAGAAGGTAAAGATGTAATCGGTCAGGCACAGACTGGTACAGGTAAGACTTTAGCTTTTGGAAGTGTCTTGCTATCGGAGATTGAAAGATCCGACCATATTTCTGCAATTGTCTTATCACCAACACGTGAACTTGCAATGCAGATTGGTGAAGAATTTGGTCGTATTGGAAAATATACTGATTTAAGATTCGCATGTGTCTATGGCGGCAGCGATATTGGCCGTCAGATTCGCACTATTAAACATGGTATTGATGTCCTGATTGGAACACCAGGCCGTGTCATGGATTTGATGAGACGTGACATTGTCTCATTAGAACATATTCAGTTCTTTGTTCTCGATGAAGCTGATGAGATGTTGAATATGGGCTTTGTTGAAGACATTGAAACAATTCTTGCTGATGCACCAAAAGAAAAACAAACGATCCTTTTCTCAGCAACAATGCCTGATGGTATCAAGCATATTGCAGAAAATTACATGAAGAGTGATTATACCCATATCAAGATCAAAGCTGTTCAGCAGACAGCAACAACTGTTAAGCAATACTATTTTGTTGTTCCACAAAACAAGAAATTAGAAGGTTTGTGTCGTGTACTTGATGCTAATGAAATGGATTCATGCATCATTTTCTGTAAGACTAAACGTTCTGTCGATACTTTACAGGATGAGCTTGCACGCCGTCATTATCACGTTGCATGTATGCATGGTGATATTGACCAGAATACAAGAATGCGTACATTGCAGAAGTTTAAGGAACGCAAGGTCCCAATTTTAATTGCGACGGATGTTGCAGCCCGTGGGATTGATGTTGACAGTATTACTCATGTTATTAACTATGAATTGCCACAGGAAGATGAACTCTATGTACATCGTATCGGTCGTACTGGTCGTGCTGGTCATGAGGGTGTGGCCTTCACATTCGTCTCACCAAGAGAAGTCCGTATTCTCCATAAAATTGAAAAGAGCACGAAGTCTCACTTTGAAGAGCTGAACCTGCCAACAGCAGATGATATCTTCAATGCCAAAATGAAAGATGTCCTTACAGATGTACAGCACGTAATGGATAAAGGCAAACAAAAAGACTTCTATGATGTTGTTGCCGAAATTCCAAATGCGATGGTTGATGATGTGCTTGCTTCATTGCTTTATATGAATTATCGTGAACGTCTTGCCTTTGACTATAAGGATGACGATTTATCGACTAAAGTTAAAAGCTATGAACGTGTCTTTGTGAACTGCGGCAGTGCTGAAAAGATCAACAAGACAAAATTACGTAATTTCTTATTAGACGTCGGAAACTTGAGAAAAGATGAAATTGGTGATATCACCATTAAACGTAAGTTCTCTTTTGTGGATATTAAGAAATCTAAGGCTAAAGGCGTTGTTAAGAAATGCTTTAATAAAAAGATTGGCAATCAAAAAGTAAAATTGGAAATTGCGAAAGAAGTACGATAATGAGAAAGAGTTAATCAGCTTTAGATTAACTCTTTTTTTCGTGTCCATATCATATTATTTTGATATATGTTATTTACTTTAGAAAATATCGAAAAAAGACAAATTTGTGTGTCATATTGGTCATAATTACTGATGTAATAGCTTTAGTATTATTAGAAATATAAGCACTTTCAATATTTTGTATGCGTTTAATATTTGTATTAATACGAATTTGACAACGCTATTTTTTCACAAAGGTATTGATTGTAAACCCATACATGTTATATAATAGACCCATGAGTTAAAGGAGGAATTATCTTATGAAAAAGTATGTATACCTTTTTAAGGAAGGTGCAGCTTTGGACATGACTTTAGCTGAAAAGAAGATCCTACTTGGCGGTAAGGGCGCTAACCTTGCTGAAATGACTGGTATTGGTCTCCCAGTCCCACAGGGTTTCACAGTAACAACTGAAGCATGTACACAGTATTATGAAGATGGAGCTAAGCTAACAGATGAAATGAAAGAACAGATTCTGAACGCTTTAGCTGAACTAGAAAAAATCACAGGAAGAGAATTTGGTAATCCAAATAATCCATTACTTGTTTCTGTTAGATCTGGTGCAAGAGAATCTATGCCAGGTATGATGGATACAGTATTAAACTTAGGTTTGAATGACGAAGTAGCAGCACAGTTCGCTGCTGATACAAAGAATGATCGTTTCGTATATGATTCATATCGTCGTTTCATTCAGATGTTTGCCGATGTTGTTAGAGGCTTCCCAAGAGAAAAATTCGAATTACAATTTGAAAAGATCAAAGAAGAACACGGTTATCAGCTCGATACAGACTTTACTGCTGAAGATCTTAAAGAAGTTGTAAAAGTATATAAAGAAGAATTCAAGAAATTGGATCCAGCAGGATTCCCAGAAGATCCAAAAGAACAGTTGATGGCCGCTGTTGGAGCCGTATTTGGTTCATGGAATAATGATCGTGCCATCACATATCGTCGTTTAAATGATATCCCTGGTTCATGGGGTACTGCAGTAAACGTACAGCAGATGGTTTATGGTAACCGTTCTGAACAGTCAGGTACTGGTGTTGCCTTCACACGTAACCCAGCAACTGGTGAAAATGTATTATATGGTGAATATTTAATGAACGCTCAGGGTGAAGACGTTGTATCTGGTGTTCGTACTCCTCAGCCAATTGCTACATTAAATGAAGTAATGCCTCATTGTTATGAACAGTTCCAGGAAATCTGTCATACTCTTGAAAACCATTATAAAGATATGCAGGATATGGAATTCACAATTGAAGATGGTAAGCTTTACATGTTGCAGACTCGTAACGGTAAGAGAACTGCACAGGCTGCATTAAGAATTGCTGTTGAAATGGTTCAGTCAGGCATGATCACTAAGGATGATGCATTATTAATGGTTGATCCTAAGGCACTTGATCAGTTATTACATCCAAACTTCGATAATGATTCTTATAAGGCTGCTAAGGCAGTCGCAACTGGTTTAGCTGCATCACCTGGTGCTGCTACTGGTCATTTATATTTCAATGCTGATGACTTAAAGACAGCTAAAGAGAACGGTGTTCAGGATATGATCCTTGCCCGTAATGAAACATCACCAGAAGATATCGAAGGTATGGTATTAGCTCATGGTATCTTAACTGTACGTGGTGGTATGACATCACATGCAGCCGTAGTTGCTCGTGGTATGGGTACTTGCTGTGTAGCTGGTTGTGGTGCTATTAAAGTTGATGAAGAAGCTAAGACATTAACATTACCTGATGGTAAAGTATTACATGAAGGTGACTATGTATCATTAAATGGCTCTACAGGTGAAGTCTTTGCTGAACAGATTAAGACAGTTCCTCCTACAATTGGCGGACACTTCGCTGAATTCATGAGCTGGGCTGATGAAAGAAGAAGATTAAAAGTTAGAACAAATGCTGATAACCCAAGAGATGCTAAACAGGCAGCTGAATTTGGTGCTGAAGGTATCGGCTTATGTCGTACAGAACATATGTTCTTCGATGAAGAAAGAATCTTTAACTTCCGTCGTATGATTACTGCTGAAACAGTTGAAGCTAGACGTGAAGCATTAAGCAAGATTCTTCCTTATCAGAGAGAAGACTTTGAAGAATTATATAGAACAATGGGTAAATATGGTGTTAATATCCGTTTCTTGGACCCACCTCTACATGAATTCTTACCACATACTGATGAAGAAATTGCTCCATTAGCAGAATCATTAGGTATGACATTTGAAGCATTAAAAGAAAGAGTTGAATCATTAAAAGAATTCAACCCAATGATGGGTCACAGAGGATGCCGTCTTGCTGTAACTTATCCTGAAATTGCAGAAATGCAGACAAGAGCAGTTATTGAAGCTGCTATCAATGTCAACAAGGAAAAAGGCTGGCATATCGAACCTGAAATCATGATTCCTCTTGTTGGTGAAGTGAAGGAATTAAGATATGTTAAGAAGACTGTTGTAGCAACTGCTGATGCTGTTATTGCTGAAGCTGGTGTGGATATGAAATATCATGTTGGTACAATGATTGAAATTCCAAGAGCTGCATTAACAGCTGATAAGATTGCTGAAGAAGCTGAATTCTTCTCATTTGGTACAAATGACTTAACTCAGATGACATTTGGTTTCTCTAGAGATGATGCAGGTAAGTTCTTAGGCGATTACTACAAGAATAACATTTATGAACATGATCCATTCCAGACAATTGATGTTGAGGGTGTTGGTCAGTTAGTTCAGATGGCTGTAGAAAAAGGTAAAAAGACTCGTCCTGATATCATGCTTGGTATCTGTGGTGAACATGGTGGCGACCCTAAGACAGTTGAATTCTGTCATAATGTCGGCTTAACTTATGTATCTTGCTCACCATTCCGTGTACCTCTTGCAAGATTAGCTGCTGCTCAGGCTGCTGTTAAAGAAGATCGTAAGAAATAATAAAGCTAAAATGGTTAATCCTGGTAACCAGGACTAACCTTTTTTATGATATTAGCAGTTTTGGCGCTTTAAATAATCGTGGGGTTTGACGAATTTCGCTATAAGAAATCGTGGGGTCGAAGTTGATAAAATTTAAATTCGCTATAAAAAACTGTGGGGTCAGTATGCACCTGATGCATACGATTCCACAGTTTTTATCCGTCTCCTTATTTTTAGATTATTGCTTTTATTTTGCTTTTTGTTTTCTATTGTTCAGTATCTTGTCAACGATGTACAGGTCACTAAATCCGGAATCATATTCGTTATGAAGATTCTGCGAAAACATGATTTTGTTTCTTGCCCTGTTAAAATTTCTATAGCCATTGGCATTGCTGAGTATCTTCTTGATGTAATTGTTCTTGCCTTCTAAGGGTCCATTGGAAATTCTTCTTCCATTCACCCATGTGAAGGAATTGAGATATTCTCTTTTCCAGGATTTCAGGGTTTTTGAGATTGTCACACCTTCTTTCGTCCCAAGCTGATGAAATCTGTTGATTATTTCGTCAAGTTCCTTTTCTAGGTCGTGTTCCGCTGCGGATTTCTCGTCAATGTCATCAAGGGCCATGAATGCCTCCTTGACATCATAGAAGGCCTTTATATCATCACTGATGGAAAGAAGCTCATCTAGCACGGTTTTATTGACACAATGGTAGCCTAGTATCGAATCGAATCTATATGTCTCAATATCAATGGCTGGACCGTACTGCATGAGAAGCCTGTATCTGAATTTGAGGAGTCTGTATTCCTTTGACTGTTTGTCGTCAGAATGTTTACGCATCTCCCTTTTTCTAGTATTATTGAGCTGATCATTTACGAGCTTGACAACATGAAAATGATCAACAAGATAGGTAGCGTTTTTGAAGTAAGTGGCTATGATGCTCCGATATGGCTCATAGAGATCCGAACATACAAACTCTACCTTTTCTTTTTCCCTTTTTTCGCCTTTTCCTTTCTCTGCATCTATTGAATAGAAGTAGTCACTAAGGACGTTCTGCCATCTTGAATTGATGATATCAACAATGACTTTGTTTTCAAAGTTCATCATGACGAAGGCATATTTCTGCTGGCTATGTCTCTGAAAATAGAACTCGTCTATAAGAAGTATTCGTGGCAGCGGATGTCTCCTTACCTGAATGTTCTCGTCAAAAAGGCTGATGACCTTCGTCGTGCTTATATCGTATTTTCTTGCAACAGATGCAAAGACAGAGTTAAAAGGCTTAAGATCCTCAAGGATATGCAGCTGGGTTACCTTGGCGATTTTTGTCGTTTCATCAGCCAGAGGAACATGATCGTAGAAAGACGTACCGCAATCCTTGCAGCATAAACGCTTGAAAGAGACCATGTAGGTGCTAGGGCGGTTATTGAACTGAGCTCCTGTTAGCTTTTTTTGTTTTATTTGACTTTATGTTCACATGGCTTGAGTGACACTCAGGGCATTCATAGGTCTGTCTTTTCATGGTTATCCTGAATTCATATTTCTCATCATTTCTGGTGATATTCACATTTTCAACCGTATCAGGATCAAGATCCAGCATATAGCATAATTCTTTATTGTTCATTACTAAGTTCTCCTTTATCTGAGAGACGGACCATAATATTATGCACAATTTAAAAGGATCATGAAACATAGATTCATGACCCCACGATATTTTATAGGCTCATATATAAGCGACCCCACAATTATTTATAGGTGTACCTCGACCCCATGATTATTTAATATACCGCAGTTTTCTTTAGTATGATAACACCCCTGAAACAATGACTATTATAAATAAGAGTTGTATAATATAATAAGTTGATGCATTCAACAAATGAAAAAGTAAGAGGTGTTTGATTATGTATAATATGGATTATGATTTAGCTGCATCACATTGGATTAAGAAGGATCAAACTTCTGTTCATATGAACGATAAAGATTTGAAGGAAAAGATTGATACTTTTATAAAAGGACACAACACATGTGCTCTAGCGACTGCATCCTCAGACATGGTAAGAAATACACCCATTGAATATAATTATATTGATGGATTCTTTTATTTCTTTTCTGAAGGAGGAATAAAGTTTAAATGTCTTAAAGAAAATAAGAATGTCGGAATGGCAATCTTTGAACCTTATGGTGGATTTGGCCAGTTAAAGAGCTTGCAGGTAGAAGGCATTGCTGAAATCGTTGAGCCTTTTTCTGATGAATACTTAAAAATTATGGCTTTTAAGAAAATTCCTGTAGAAGTCATGAAGAAATTACCACAGCCAATGCATTTGATTAAGGTTGTTCCTAAAATGTTTGATTATCTTGATTCTGATTTAAAGAAGGAAGGTTTTGGAAGCAGGCAGCATTTGGATTATTGAGACGAACGTACAAATGAGATGTTCGATGTATTATGTAAAAATCCAACTAATAGGTGAACTGCACTCACTAATACCCACGGGCAAGCCCGTGGGGTTGTCTAACAACCCAGAGTGAGTAGCCTAAGCCTTAAAACAAAGGCTACGTTACGAGAGAATATATAGTTACCCACGGATGTAGTACCAAGTCTGTGGCTCTAAGGTCGGTGATTAAACCGTTCTGTGGTATAGGAACCGTGTTGCCGACGAAGAAACCTCTTAGTAACATTGGCGATGGTACACCAACCGCTCTTCGGAGCGAGAAACTAAATCCTTTGATGGGTTTAAGAAAGGGGGTACGTACTATGGTTTACGTCTTAAACCAAAACGGACAACCTTTAATGCCTACGGAAAACCATGCTAAAGTGCGTATTCTGTTGAAATCCAAAAAGGCAAAGGTTATTAAAAAATGTCCGTTTACAATACAACTGTTGTATAGTAGCACGAATTATACACAAGAAATTTCTTTAGGTGTAGATAGTGGAAGTAAACATATCGGTCTTTCAGCAACTACAAAAAACAAAGTATTATTTGAGTCTGATGTGGAACTTAGGAACGATATTGTGGATTTGCTTTCTACACGTAGACAGAATCGTAGAACCAGAAGAAACCACAAAACCAGATACCGTAAACCACGTTTTGATAACCGTAAGCGTACAGACGGATGGTTAGCACCTTCGGTACAAAATAAGGTAGATAGTCACTTGACTGTTATCCGTAAAGTACACGAAATCTTACCAATCAGTAAAATTATTGTAGAGGTAGCATCATTCGATATACGGAAGATTAAGAATCCCTTGATAAGCGGTACATACTATCAGCAAGGCGAACAGTTAGGCTTTTGGAATATCCGTGAATATGTGCTTTTTCGTGATGGTCATACTTGCCAATGTTGTAAAGGTAAGTCCAAAGACAAAATCCTAAATGTTCATCATATCGAAAGCAGACATACAGGCGGCGATGCTCCCAATAATCTAATTACTTTATGTGAAACTTGTCATACTGGTTATCATAAAGGATTTGTAAAATTGCCAAAGACCATAAAACGAGGAATGTCTTTTAGAGATGCTACATTTGTGGGTATCATGCGATGGGCTTTCTATAACAAACTAAAGGAATTATATCCAAATGTAAGCCTAACTTACGGATATATCACAAAGAATACTCGTATCGAGAATGGTTTGCTAAAAGACCATTATATTGATGCAAGATGTATTAGTGGTAATCCATTAGCAGTATCAGACGGTATAGTATATTACCAAAAGAAAGTAAGATGCCATAATCGTCAAATACATAAAAACACCATTCTCAAAGGTGGTATCAAAAAACGTAATCAAGCATCATACGAAGTAATGGGATTTAGGCTTTTTGATAAAGTAAAGTGGAAAGGTCAAAACTGCTTTATTTTTGGTAGACGTTCTACTGGAAGAATGGATTTAAGACTATTAGATGGTACTAAAGTTAATGCTTCCGTAGGATATAAGAACCTTAAGATGTTAGAAATGCGAAAAAATATGCTTATTGAATTAAGAAAGGTGGTATAAGGCGGTTCCTCCCACAGACAAGCATGTGGGTTTCCCCGCTGAGAATTTTATGACTGAAGTCACGAACGTTAGCTCGCACAATCATAAAACATAAAATATTATTTTTTCAAAGCAATAGAAATTTGAAATATACATTTTCTTGAAAAATTAGCTCGATATTCTATGTTGTAGGATATTTTAGAAAGAACAACGCTTTTTCGACTAACTCTTTTTCATATGAAAAGGAGTGAACACATCATTATTTGAGGTTAATGTAAAAGGAAATTCATAACTCATAATCATAAGGTTAATCCTGCTATTCAGGACTGACCTTTTTTCATTTTCCAAAGGACAATACTATGCTATAATGGGTGCTATGGAAAAGAAGACAACAATAAAATTAAACCTGAATTCATTGGCAGTGATTCTTTATACAAGTGACCTGATTCCTACAAAAGAAGGACCACTGACTAATGATGAATGGTATGCAATAGAAAAAAGAATAAAAGATACTGGTCGCGATGATGTAAGTTCATTAATTGGCATGAATCGTGAAGCACTGATGCTCTTGCTAGATATTGATGATATGCTGATTGATAAAATTGTAGCTCGCAGCACATTGCTTGCTGACATGATTCATTCATTGCATAATCTAGAAAATGAAGGCATTCATGTAACAACAAAATATGAAGAGAACTACCCAAGTGAACTCTATTGCCTTAATAACCGCATGCCTCTCATCCTTTATTATGTTGGCAATCTGGATTTAATCAAGGATGATAATGTCAGTGTTGTAGGTCCTCATGTCAATAATCGTACGCTAAATTTTGCTACAAAGAGTGTGATCAACAAGGTTCTTGAAGAAGAGCGTACATTGATTACATGCGGGATCAAGGGGATTGATGACTACGCCACACGGGCAATGCTGAAAATAGGTGGCAATGTTATTATGTTTGTAGCTGATCATATGCTAGATAAGATTCGTATGAATAAACGTTATCTGCGTGATGGTCATATGTTGATTCTTTGTGCTGTTGATCCTTATGCCTATTTTGATATCACAAACTCATTGGATCGTAATATCTATGTATGTGGTCTCTCTAAAGAACAGTTCATTATTGCTACTAATATCAACAGTGGGGCAGTCTGGTTTACAAGTGTGCAAAATCTCCATTATCACTGGACAACACCACTTGTTGTAGATGCTTCACCTTATTACAATGGCAATTTAAGACTAATTGAAATGGGTGCTATACGTGTCAGCAAAGATGATCTTGCTAGTCCTCTTGATATTGAACATATCATCAATAAGAATAGAATTGTCAACGAAGAAGATGATACAGATATCGATCAGATGACAATATTTGAATTTATAGAGGAATAATATGAATAGAAAAGATTATAAAAACTATCCGATTACAACAAGCCTGATCGTTATTTCAGTTATTGTCTATCTGCTATCTATTATTCTCTATGGGCCAACAATGAATGCTTATCAGGCCTTGCATCTAGGTGCCTATAATGGCTTTTATGTCCAACATACGCATGAATACTATCGTTTTATTACCAGCAATTTTATTCATTTCGGTATTCTTCATATCGTTGTGAACTGTTATTCATTATATGGATTAGGTGTATTCATTGAAAAAGTACTTGGGAAGACACGCTATTTGATTGTTGTTGGTATAGCAGCATTGGCTACGAATGGTTTACCTTATTTGCTTTATCTTTACAATGGATTTGAGGGGTCGAGTGTAAGTGGTGGTATAAGTGGTATCATCTTTGGCCTGATTGGTGCTTTAGGCGCATTAGCCTTATTATATCGAGATATCTTTATGCATATCTGGCGCTCGCTATTACCCAATCTTATTTTCATGCTCCTGATTTCATTCTTTGTTCCTGAGATTTCTCTTTCTGGCCACGTCTCAGGATTCATTGGTGGTTTTATTGCAACATATATTCTCTTGAATCAAAAAAGACATCATGATGAGGTATATTGATTATGAAATGGAAAACAAAAGAAGAACGAGAAGCAAAAGCTTTCTTTAAAAGTCATAATGCGACTTTACTACATGGCAGTGAATGGCCAAAAGCCATTGGCGTTGCTCTTTTCATCGCTATTGTGAGTGGCATTATTCTTGCCTTTCTCAATCGTTATGTATCATTGCTCAGTGGTATGCTGATGATTGTTATTGGAGGGATTATTGGTGAAATGACCAGCAATGCTGTCAACAAGAAAGGAAAGCAGGTTGCTATTATTGCTGCATGCATGAGTGTTTTTAGCTATTTTGTATTCTTCGTGGCATCCTATGTCATTGCCTCTGCAAGCATCAATATGGCGATTCTCCTTTTTGCCTTAAGAAGCATGTTCACAAATCTCATGAACTTGATTTGTGTTGCTGCGGGAGCTTATTTTGCTTATCGTCAGGCTTATTAACCTGTTTATAAAAAGTTCATATTTCATCACTAGAATAAAGAAGAAGGATGTGAGACATGTATGAAAGTAGCTGTTGTTTATATGAAAACAGATAAATTCATGAAGCCAATTGCGAATGAAATCGCAAGAGATGCAAGAACACGTGCCTTGACTCCTGATGAATTCGATCATGAAGCAATCTTTGATCTACTGGTTCTGATCTTTAGTTCAAACCATCTCAATTATAAACAAATTGCTCACTTTATTTCTTCTTTAAATCGCCAGCATGTCCATAATGTCGCTCTAGTAGGCACTTATAGTATAACGGACAATATTATGAAGAAAACAATTGCTCTTTGTCACAAGCAGGATCTTCCTTTAATGCGTGAACAATATACATGTAAGCTTCCCATTCTATCAAGACATCTTCCCGATATTGTCTTAAAAGACTCACGAATATATGTGAATGACATGATGACAATTGTTGATAATTATTATTAAACAGCATAATTTGCTGTTTTTTTGTATGATGAATTGTCAAAACAGGGGAAAAATTTTCTGCCACAATGATGTTTTCTGTTTTGATATATTTCCTGAGCTTTCGAAGAGATATATCGGGAATCTCGTTCATTTGTTTGGTTTCGTTTCAATTCTCTGGAAATCGTACTCGGACTTCTTCCAAGTTGCTTCGCTATTTCACGAATCGATACGTCAGAAGAAGCAAGTAAAGATATGATTGTTCTCTCATTTAAGTTAAGATGGCTGTAGTTCATGGGATTCTCCTTGATAAATGTTTGTTTAGTCACTCACATTTTATCATTGAACCCATGGACTTTTTTTGTTCTTATAGGCTGTTGCACTTATTATGGTAATTTATCGTATAAAAAAATAGAACTGTCAAACAGTTCTATTCAATCACCATAGCATTAGGAATAGGAGCTAAGGGATTTTCTTTATTAAAGTGATCATAGTAGAGAATTCCATCAAGATGATCCATTTCATGCTGCAAGCATATTGAGAAAAAGCCTCTTGCCGTAATCTTGACTTGCTTATCAGTAATAGCATCATAAGCTTCAACAACAACTTTCGCATGTCTTGGTACATAGCCCTGTAAGTCTTCTGGAACGGAAAGACAGCCTTCACCAGCCTTGATATAGGCTTCTTTTTGAGTATAGGCTACAAGCTTTGGATTAACGAGAGCCCATTCTTCTTTATGTGTAATATTGCCTTCATCATCATACTCAGGAATATAGATTGTTAACATACGCTTAGGAATACCAAGCTGAATGGCTGCTAAGCCTACGCCAGGTCTTAAATGATATTTCTCACTTAATTCTTCATCCTGACTATTTTTCAAATATTCCATCATTTCCATTAACTTATTTCTATCTTCATCACTTAATGGAAGTGCAACTTCCTTTGATATGTCTCTTATTCTAGGATCTTGATCCGTAATAATATCTTTCATTGTTATCATGTCTTTCACCTCATGTGTCATCATAACACACTTAATTTTGAAATGCCATATCTAAGCATTTAGTCAGAGTGAACTTTTCATTTGTATGACTTTCATGTATAATGAACACAAATGAAAGGGGATTTGTTGATGTACGATTATCCACTTGATTATGATTGGTCAACTGAAGAGATTCTTATTGTAATCAATTTATATAATGCTGTAGAAAAGGCTTATGAAGAAGGAATTGAAGCAAATCAATTTATGGATGCCTATAATGCTTATCGTAAAGTATTGAATTCTAAGGCTGAAGAAAAGAAATTCGAAAGGGAATTTAAAGAGGTTTCTTCCTATTCCATCTTTGCGGTCTATAAGCAAGCAATGAAAGGTGGCTTTATTAAGCTATGAATATCAAGAAGGTCGTTAAACTGATGTTTACAAATAATGGTGTAGATAAAGGTATTTATATCTGCACTTTTATTCTATGTATCTTTGGGGTTGTGATGATTGGTGATGCGAGTGTTGGCATGGTTGTCAAGTATGGCAAGAACTATCCTATTATGAACATGCTCAAGCAATGTCTCTTTCTTGCGGTAGGAGCTTTTTTAATGGCTACAATTGCTCATAAATTCAATAGTAAGAAAATGCTGACAAAGAACTCCCTTAAAGTTCTTTATTTTGGTACCTTACTAGCTATGATTGCATGTAGAATGTGGAGTATTAATGGTGCTCATGGCTGGATCAAGCTTGGTCCTATTACGATTCAGCCGGCAGAATTTATGAAAATAGTCATCATACTTTTATTGGCTTATTTTTTAGGTGAGTTGCCTGAACATTTTGCCTCTAAATATAGTTCACCAGAAAATAAAAAATATATGAACAATTTGTTTCTAAAGTACTGTGTTCTTATTCCTCTGTGTGCTGTTGCGGGTGCATTCTTAGTCTGCGCTTTTGTTCAAAATGACTTGGGTTCAGCTTTAATTCTCTTAGCGATTTCTGTCATTGTCTTTGTATGTGTGCCCTATAAGAAATATAGTCGTCTTAAGAGGATTGTTTTGACCTTAATGGTATTAGGTGTTTTAGTAATTATTCTTGTTGGAGGCGCAGGTTTAATGGCTCACCAGCTTCAGCGTTTCTTTAGCTGGATGGACCCACTTTCCAATATCTATACAGATACATGGCAAATCGTGAATGGCTTCGTAGCCTATTCTAATGGAGGGCTCTTTGGCTTAGGATTTGGGAATTCCATTATGAAATATGGCTATATTCCTGAAAGCCAGAATGACTTTATTTCAGCCATTATTGTTGAGGAATTTGGACTCTTTGGTTTTGCGATATTAATGATTCCTTATCTCTATATTATTTTCAAGATATTTAAATATGGCATGGAAAACGAGAATACGGCTGACCGTTTAATACTTATTGGTATTTCCTCATATTTCTTTTTCCATTTAGTTGTGAATGTAGGGGGCGTATCTGGTCTTATTCCCATGACTGGTGTTCCACTCATCTTTATCAGTGCTGGTGGCTCATCTACATTAGCTGGATTGATGTCATTAGGCATTGCACAATCCATTATCAAAAAATATAATCGTAATCATCTAAAGAAGAAGGTAGAAGATGAATTATAATCTCATAGAAGAACTCATAGAAAGTATTCATAAAGAACCCTATTATCTCAATTTCCAACAAGCCTATATCACTCTAATGAACAATCAAGATGTTAAAAGTTTAATGCAGACTTATGAACGTCTTAATCAAGAGGTGGCTTGGCGTGAGCGTTATGGATCATATATCGATAATAGTCAGTTAAAGAATGATATTCTAGAAATTCGTAAACAGCTTGTGCATATTCCCGAATTCCAGGATTATCAAGAAAAGCTGAGTCTCTTAAATAGGGAACTTGATATATTATCAGAAATTATTTTTCATAACATTTCTGAAGAACTAGCAATAGGAAGGATGGGCAAGGTTTATGCGCGTCATTGCCGGAAAGTATAGAAGCAGAATGCTTAAAACGGTTGAAAATAATCGTACACGACCAACAACCGATAAAAACAAAGAAAATCTCTTTAATATGATTGGTCCTTATTTTGATGGTGGAAACTGTCTTGATTTATTTGCGGGAAGCGGGGGCCTAGGTATTGAAGCATTAAGTCGTGGGATGGCATATCTTGTCGCTGTTGATAAGCAATATGCTGCCTTTAAAGTCATTAAGGAGAACCTCGCAACACTCAAGATTGATGATGCAAAAGTCTTGAAAATGGATTATCGAAAGGCATTATCTACATTGGCTCATGAAGATATGCAATTTGATCTTGTTTTACTTGATCCTCCTTATGATATGAAAATTAACCAAGGCATTATGAATACGCTTTATCAACAACATATGTTGAAAGAAGGATGTCTTATTGTTGTTGAAGATCGACTTGAAGAGCGTCTTACTTTTGACCAGCCATTTGAACTTGTGAAAGAAAATCAATATGGGATTACGATTATGCAAATTGTAAGATTTGGAGGTTATGATCATGATTAAAGCTGTTTATGCAGGAACATTCGATCCTATTACTAATGGTCACCTCGATATGATCAAGAGAGCTCTTGCCCTCTTTGATGAAGTGCATGTCGTTATCTTTGATAATCCAGTAAAGGCAACACTCTTTAGTATTGACGAACGCCTGGCAATGATTCATGAAGCAACAAAAGATTTACAACATATCATTATTGCGGCAAGCGACAAGCTAGCGGTGGAATACTGTGAAGAAGTAGGTGCGAAGGTACTTGTAAGAGGTATTCGTGCCACAAATGATTATCATTATGAAAGCATGATGGCTTATTCCAATAAATTTCTTGATGAAAATATTGAGGAAGTCTTTTTAATGACAAGACTGGACTATACCTTTGTTTCATCTTCCGCAATCAAGGAAATCGCAAGTCATCATCGTGATGTTTCAACACTTGTACCTGATTGTGTGAATAAGGCATTAAAAGAAAAATACCATTCTTAAGAGGAGGACAGTATGGCAAATCAGACATTCATGAAAGTTCTTTCCAATAAAGAACTCATTAAAGATGTATATGAAATGGTTGTCGAAGGAGATACATCGGCAATTACAACTCCAGGACAGTTTGTTAATATCAAGCTTAATAAATACCAGGAACCTTATTTAAGAAGACCAATGAGTATTTGTGATTATGACGATCATACACTTACTATGATCTATAAAGTTGTTGGGACAGGCACAAAGCTTTTAAGCGAAATCAGACCTGGCCATAAAATGGATATGTTGACGGGGTTAGGAAATGGATTTGTTTATCAGAATGAAAGAAGTGCACTCCTTATTGGTGGAGGATTAGGCTTACCACCCCTCTACAAGCTTGCTAAAGAATTACTTAAAAAAGATGTTGAAGTTAAGCTTGTGGTTGGCTTTGCGAGTAAAAAGGATGCCTTCTATCTTGAAGAATTTCAACAATTATGTCCCGTTTATGTAGCAACAATGGATGGCACCCTAGGAACAAAGGGAACAGTTATTGATGCCATTAATGAATATAACCTTTCCTATGAACATTATTATGCCTGTGGTCCTTTACCAATGTTAAAGGCTTTAGCCAAGTTTGATGAACAACATGGTTCACTATCTTATGAAGCAAGAATGGGATGTGGCTTTGGTGCCTGCATGGGCTGTTCAATGGAAATGAAAGATGGCTCAAGTAAGCGTGTTTGTTTGGAAGGTCCTGTATTTGCGAGTAGCGAGGTGAAGATTGATGGCTAATTTACATATAGTATTACCTGGTTTAGATTTAAAAAATCCTGTCATGCCTGCATCTGGTACATTTGGTTATGGTCAGGAATTCAAAGAGTTCTATGATCTCAATAAGCTTGGTTCTATATCCATAAAAGGCACAACAAGAGAAAAACGTTATGGTAATCCCTTACCAAGAATTGCCGAAGGGCCTGCTGGCTTGCTTAATGCCATCGGATTACAAAATCCTGGTGTAGAACATGTTGTTCAATATGAACTGCCTGAACTTGCCAAGATTTTTAATGGCAAGGTTCTTGGGAATATGGGTGGTCATTCTTTTGAAGATTATGTTGAAACAGCTGCCATCCTTTCAAAAGCAGAAAATGTCGGTGCTCTTGAACTTAATATTAGCTGTCCCAATGTCAAGGAAGGTGGCATGCAGTTTGGTACGGATCCAGCTACGGCGGCAAGAGTAACAAGGGAAGTCAAAGCTGTCTCATCAAAACCTGTTTATGTCAAGCTTTCACCTAATGTCACTGACATTGTTGCAATGGCAAAAGCTGTTGAAGAAGCCGGTGCTGATGGTATCTCTATGATCAATACGCTTGTAGGCATGCGCTTTGATCTTAAGACGGGTCGTCCAATTATTGCGAATAAGACAGGTGGTTATTCTGGACCTGCCATCTTGCCAATTGCTTTGCGAATGGTCTATCAGGTCTCTCAGGCTGTTGATATTCCTGTTATTGGCATGGGTGGCATTAGCTCAGGAAGGGATGCTATTGAAATGATGATTGCTGGGGCAAGTGCTGTAGAAGTTGGCTGTGCCAATCTTATTGATCCTTATGCATGTCCTAAAATCATTGAGGAAATGAATGATTGGCTGGATGAAATGGGTATTGATGATATTCATGATATCATCGGTTTATCACACAAATATTAGACAAAGAGGAAGTTATTACGGCTTCCTCTTTCATTGTCTTTTGTAATGCACTATAATTGACTAACAATTCTCTTTTCTTCAAAATTGTACTATAATGACAAAGGTGATTAATGTGAACTTAGATAACGTATTAAATGAAAAACAAAAAGAAGCAGCAACATACTTAGATAGTCATCTACGTATCATTGCTGGAGCTGGCTCAGGGAAAACAAGGGTTGTTACTTATCGTATTGCTTACCTGATTGAGAACATTGGTGTTAATCCACGCAATATTCTCGCCATTACTTTTACCAATAAAGCTGCCAATGAGATGAAATCACGTGTAGAGAAGCTGCTTGGCAGTGAAGCACTAGGTGCTACAATCTGCACAATCCATTCTCTTTGTGTACGTGTTTTACGACAGCATATTTCTTTGCTTGGCTATGCGCATAACTTCGTCATTATGGACGAGGAAGATATGAAGTCTTTATTAAAGAAGCTGTATAAAGAACATCAGGTTGATATGAAACAGTTCTCTATCAAAAGTATGATGAATTATATTTCAAGCTATAAGACTGCTTTTGTAACACCCGAAAAGGCTATGAAGCTAGCTGGAGATTTTCCTGGTGAAAAACAAAAAGCACTTATTTATGGAGCATATGAACACTATAATAAAGAACATAATATGCTTGATTTTGATGACTTGTTGATTAAGACATTAGAACTCTTTAGAGATAATCCTCAGGTTGTGAAGAAATGGAGTCGGCGCTATCAATATGTTCATGTAGATGAATTTCAGGATGTTGGGGAGATTGAGTATGAACTTATTCATTATTTTGCCCAGGACTCCACGGTATGTGTTGTTGGAGATCCTGATCAGACCATCTATTCCTTTAGAGGCAGTGATGTCAATTATATCATGAACTTTGATAAAGATTATAAGAATGTCAAGACAATCATTCTTGATCAGAACTATCGTTCTACTAAGAACATTCTTGATATTTCCAATAATCTTATTCGCAAAAACAAGAACCGTCTTGAAAAAGATCTCTTTTCTAATTTAGAAGATGGTCCCCATATCATTCATTTCTCTGGACGAAGTGAAGAGGCAGAAGCAGAATTCATTGGGGATGAGATTGAACAAGCCATGAATAAAGATGGAAATCTACAATATAGTGACTTTGCGATACTTTATCGTGCTAACTATCTCTCAAGACCAATTGAACAGATGATGATCAGAAAGAAGATTCCTTATCGTATCTTTGGGGGCTTGAAATTCTTCAACCGTAAGGAAGTCAAAGATGCTCTAAGCTATCTGCGTCTTCTTGTCAATAATGATGACTTAAGCTTTGAACGTATTATTAATGTGCCCTCAAGAGGCATTGGGGCAAAGACACTTGAAAAAATTCAGCTTGCAGCTATCAATCATCAGCTTTCGGATTATGAAACACTTTGTTTCTATAGCGACGAAATTGGTCTCTCTGCCAAGGTTAAGAAAAGCCTTAAGCTCTTTGTCAGTGCTTTGGAAAAAGCGAGAGTCAGCAGTAAACCATTAGAAGATGTCTATGATGAATTGATGAAGGATGTTGGCTATTATGATATGTTGAAGCATGATCAGGAAGATAGTCGTATGGATAACTTGATGGAATTAAAAAATTCTATCGCTTCCTATGTCAAAGAAAATCCTGAAAATGCGACACTTGAATCTTACCTGCAAGACATTGCCCTCTATACAACCCAGGATGAAGGGACGACAGGTGATTATGTCAGCATGATGAGTATTCATATGGCCAAGGGACTTGAATTTAAGAATGTCTTTGTGGCAGGTCTTTCAGAAAATATCTTCCCTTCAATTCGTTCAATTGAAGAGGGTGGCGATGATGGTCTTGAAGAAGAAAGACGCTTAGCTTATGTTGCATTTACACGTGCAAAGCAAAAACTTTATCTGACTGACTCACAGGGCTTCTCCTTTGTATCTCACTCACCTAAGATGACATCACGCTTTGTCGATGAGATAGGAAACAATCATGTTGAACACGTGGGTGCTAAAAATCCATTCAAAACATCAACATACATTCATACTAATGAATCCATTGAAGAGATGATTGGTGATAATCATGTTGATGAGTGGAAAGTAGGAGATTTGGTCATGCATGATACTTTTGGCAAAGGTGTTGTTGTCAATGTGCATGATAAAACTCTGGATATTGCCTTTAGTGTTCCTTATGGCCTGAAAACATTGATGGCTGGCCATAAAGCATTAAAGCGACTTATGAATTAAAAGAATCTATTAGAAAAGGCAAATATTATGACACTTGAAAGATTAAATGAATTAAAAGAAAAACTGAATCAGTATAATTATGAATATTATGTCATGGATAATCCAACAATCACTGACCAGGAATATGATGCTTTGATGGACGAACTGATCAAGATTGAACAGGCACATCCAGAATGGCTGACAAGCGATTCACCATCTCAACGTGTTGGCGGTCAAGTTCTAGAAGGCTTTACAAAGATTCGTCATCAGGTCGGGATGATGTCTTTAGGAGATATCTTCAACCAGGAAGAAGTAGAAGCTTTCAATGACCGTGTCACTTCAACTATCTATAATGTGGATTATGTCTGTGAACCTAAACTTGATGGTCTTTCTGTTTCTCTTGTCTATCAGGATGGTATCCTGCAATATGGGGCCACACGTGGTGATGGTACTATAGGTGAGGATATTACTCATAATGTCAAAACCATTCGCTCCATTCCTTTACGTATCAACCACCCTGGTCGTCTTGAAGTGCGTGGTGAAATCATCATGCCTAAAAAATCCTTTGAAAAACTCAATAAAGAACGAAAAGAAGCAGGATTACCTTTATTCGCGAATTGCCGTAATGCTGCAGCCGGTTCAGTGCGTCAGTTAGATAGTGCCATTGCTGCTAAACGTGGGCTTGATGCCTATCTCTATCATGTCCCTGTTCCTGAAGAATTAGGTGTTGAAACCCATTATCAGGCACTTGAAAAAATGAAAGAACTTGGCTTTAAGGTCAATCCTCTTATAAAGCGTTGTCAAAACATTAAAGAGGTTTGGACATATATTGAAGATATGACAAATAAAAGACCAGATCTTCCTTATGATATTGATGGTGTTGTCATAAAAGTCAATGACCTTGCCGCACAGAAGAAACTTGGTTTTACAGCGAAAGTTCCTCGTTGGGCAATTGCCTATAAATTTCCGGCAGAAGAAGTTATTACGCATCTTGATGACATTATTCTGACTATTGGCCGTACTGGACAGATTACTCCAAATGCTGTACTTGATCCTGTTAGAGTTGCTGGCTCAACAGTTCAGCGTGCTACATTACATAATGAAGATAATATCAAACGCAAGGATATACGTATAGGTGACTATGTCGTCATTCGTAAAGCCGGAGATGTTATTCCTGAAGTTGTACGCTCCCTGCCAGAAAGAAGAACAGGAGAAGAACGGGTCTTTAAGATGGCGCATGTCTGTCCAATGTGTGGTCAGCCATTGGTTCGTAAGGCAAATGAAGCAGCTTATTATTGTGTGAATGAGAATTGTGATAGTAAGAATATTGAAAAGATTATTCATTTTGCGAGTCGTGATGCCATGAATATTGACGGACTCGGAGATAAGATTGTTGAACAGTTCTATAATAATGGCTTTGTAAGACATATCCAGGATCTTTATCATTTAAAGAATCACGAAATGGAAATTATGAATTTGGAAGGTTTTGGCAAGAAATCCATGGACCATCTTATTGCTTCAGCAGAAGCATCTAAAGGTAATTCTTTAGAAAAACTACTCTTTGGTTTAGGAATAAAGGGAATTGGTGCAAAAATGGCGGATACGCTTGCAAAGAACTTTGGAACACTTGACAATCTTCTGTCAGCGAGCTACATTCAGCTTACAAGCATCAAAGATGTTGGCGATACGATTGCACAAAGTCTTGGGGAATGGCAGCGTTCAGAGAAGAATATGCAACTTGTAGCTGATTTAAAGGCACTTGGTGTGAATATGAGCTATCTGCATAATACTGATACAATTACATCACCATTTACTGATAAGACGATTGTTGTTACAGGAACACTTGTATCGATGAGCCGTAAAGAAATCAAAGCTTACTTGACAGAACACGGTGCCAATGTCACAGGCAGTGTCTCTAAGAAAACAGACTTAGTCATTGTCGGTGCAGATCCTGGTAGTAAATATGATAAGGCAGTCAGTCTAGGTATTACTATTATGAATGAAGATGAATTTAGAGAGGTAGCTGGTCTATGAGAATGTTAAGAAAAGCAGGAATCCTGGTACTAAGTGCAGCAATGCTTTGTGCCTGTTCAAGTTCAAAAACTACAACGAAAGAAAAAACTTCATCCGTTGTATCTACAACAGATTCACTCACTGGTGATTACTATCGTATTGTCAATATGGGACGTAATCCTAAAAGTGAAGATATCTATACAGAATTCTCGACATCCAATGACTTCGTTACCATTGGCAATGGCTTGCAGGAACTATCACAAGATCATTTCTCGACGAGTGATTACTATCTTTCCGAAGGTCAGCAGTTATCTTTATCAGACTACAACAAATTGATGAAACGTGATGCTGCTAATGCCACAAAGAAAAACTTTGATAAGACAACGCTTCAGCCAACTCATGGAACAACAATAGATGGTATCGCTGATCCCGTCATGGTTACAAATATGACAGAGCAGGATTTCTTTACAAAGAATGCGACAAGCTATACATTAAAAGGGGCAAGTATTGCTGTGATCTTAAATCCCCAGGATGCCAACAACAATGATATTGACACTATGAGCAAAGATGCTATTGAAGATTATTGTAAGAAATGTGCCAGTCGTCTTTATAAATATATTCGTGAAAACAAGAAAACACTAAAGGACTTACCGATTCTTATTGCTTTCTATATGAAAAACGATTCAGCTGTATCACTCACAAATGGCAACTATATCTATCAGGCTTTTTGTGAAAATGGTGAAGTAGGGGCATTAAAAGCTGTCAACCATGAAACAATAACCTTTACAAGTACACGTGCTAGTACGCTTGATCCAGCAACTTCAAGTGAATTTGAAACTATTAAAGCAGCTTTGAAAAATGCTTCAACAGAAGCAGCAAGTATTGTTGGTGAAGCAACATATGTCAATAATACTATCCAGACAATGAAGATTACGGCTTATCTCAATGTCAAGAGCTATACTGAAATGCTTTATTTAACATCCGTCCTCGCAGACCAAATTGACAGCAAGTTCACACAGGACTTCCAGACTAAAGTGCTTGTCTATTCACAAGATGAATTAATGGCTGTGATTATTAAAAACAAAGGCTCTGATGCCAAGACAACCATCATCCAGGATTAAAGGTTGTTGTATATCTTAATGAATTTTGTTAGAATAGGGAAGAAAAGTAGGTGAGTAACTTGGCACAGAAGCATTTTAATTTTGATGATGAAGATGTAAAAATCAAGAAACCAAGCGGTCATAAAGCATCCCTGGATGAAACACAGGAATTTCATTTTAAAGATGAAGATGATGTTGTCACGGCAAAAAAGCCATCAAAGAAAAGAAAACTTAAGAAATGGCCCATTGTTCTTGGTGTGTTGATTATTGTAGCCATTATTGGTATTGTGAGTGTCTATATTATGACTAAAGAAGATGGTCCTGTTTATGGTGATCGTTGTGCTGGCTTATTGCCAATCACACAAAATGTTAAGACAGCAGCTATTGATGCTGTCAAGAAGGATCATAATTCTGTAAAGTCTATTAATATTGAAACAGCTTGTCGTACAGTCAAGATTGATATTGTCTATGTCAGTGGGACGTCTGCAAGAGTCGCTGAATCAATTGCACAAGATGCTGCAAAGAAGCTAGATGATGCAGGCGGTAGACCTAAAGCAAACAAATCTGCATTTAGTGATTTGTTTGGTACATATAATGATCAGAATCAGTATGAAATCAATTTCTATTTGACAGCTGAAGATAATGCAGCTGACTATCCAATCTATGGAACAAAGAAAGCTGGCAATGACAACTTTAATTTCACATTAGCCTCAGTAAGAGACCAAGCAACATATAACAAAGTCAACAAGAAATAAAACGGGCATAAGCCCGTTTTTTTATAGGAGAGAGTCATGAAGAAAAAAGAGAGATTTATAGGTGTATGTAGTGATTATACACATGAAGGGTTAGGGGTTGTTAAGAAAGACCACGATGTTATTTTTGTCAAAAACTTGCTTGTTGGGGAAGAAGCTGAAATAGAAATCATCAAAGTACTCAAGAATTATTGTGTTGGAAGAGTTTATAAGATGATAAAGCCATCAGTTGATCGAGAAGAACCTATCTGTCCTGTCTATAAGCAATGTGGTGGCTGCTCGCTTATGCATATGAGCTACAAAGCCCAGCAAGCCTTTAAAACCAAACGTGTCAAGGATACGATGGAACGCATTGGGCAAGTCTTCTTTCCTGTTAATGATTGCTTAATGGATGAAGAAATCTACCATTATCGTAATAAAGTACAAGTTCCTGTCGGTTTGAAAGATCACAAGATTGTTGCTGGATTCTATAAACCACATACTAATGATATTATTGAAAATGATTTCTGTTTTATCCAGAATGAATTCTCCAACGAAGTCACACAATATGTTAAAACACGTCTAGAAAAGTATCATATTCAACCCTATGAGAAAGTCTTAAAACAGGGATATATCAAACATATCTTAACACGCTATGGCGTTCATACAAATGAAGGCATGCTTGCCCTCATTACCTATACAAAGAAAGTGCCTCATCTTAATGATTTAGTAAATGATGTACACAATAGATTTCCATCTATTACAACGATCATTCAGAATATCAACCCAAGACATGATAATGTCATTTTAGGAGATGAAGTAAATGTACTATATGGTCCAGGCTACATCCATGATACACTTCTAGGTAATGACTATACAATTTCATTAAAGTCATTCTATCAAATCAATCCAAGACAAGTTGAAGTGCTTTATACAAAAGCCATCGAACTAGCTAACTTAAATAAAGATGATATTGTTCTAGATGCATATTGTGGTATAGGAACAATCGGATTAACTCTTGCGAAAGATGTTAAAAAGGTCTATGGCATTGAGGTTGTAGAACAAGCTATCGAAGATGCGAAGGAAAATGCCAAAAGAAATAATATAAAGAATGCTGAATTTATCTGTGGTGATGCAGGTGAAGTCGCACTTGAATATAAGAAACAGGGTATACACTTTGACGTAGTCATTGTTGATCCACCTAGAAAAGGCTGTTCAGAACTCTTCCTTAAGCAACTTATCGAACTCAGTCCAGAACGACTTGTCTATATCTCATGCAATGTCGCAACCCAGGCAAGGGACATGCAGCTATTAACACAATACTATGAAGTCAAAGAAATACAGCCAGTCGATATGTTCCCACAGACGACTCATGTTGAGACGGTGGTATTGATGTCAAGAAAAGATAAATAATAGACAGAAAGTGGCGTATTTCCGGGCTTTTTCGGAAGTTAGGATAAGAAGCCTAACTCCTGAAAAGGCCCGGTTATTTTATATGGAAACATATCTACTGCGAAAATGTGTGCCAGGTTGTGACTTCGGATTAGATAACGCAAATTGAGTGAGTAGTTTAGATGTCAGGCATTTTTGAGCAAGGGTAGCAAACTGGCAACAAATCCGGCAACTCGATACTAAGGGCATTTTCGGACAGTGGATTAGATGTTAGGAGGAATATATTAATGGCAGAAATTAGTGTTGAAGAGTATGAATATTATATGAAAAATAGACCTCATGTTGTAATTCTGGGTGCTGGCGCCAGTTGTGCAGCTATACCCCACGGAGATAAAAATGGACGTAAGATATCGGCAATGAGCGGTTTTATTGAAAAGCTGGGATTAAAGGATATTATTTCGAAGGTTAAACTGAATACAACATCTGATAATCTTGAAGATATTTATATGGAATTAGATGATAGGAGTAAGGATGAACAGGTATGCAATGACGTAAAAAATGAGTTGGAAAATGTTATACGAAGCTATATGAGTGAGTTTCAGTTACCAGATGAACCTACCATTTACGATTTTTTAGTTATGAGCCTTACAAGCAAGGATTTAATTGCGACATTTAATTGGGACCCTTTTTTGGTTCAGGCAATAGCAAGAGCACAGCGATATACAGATAACATACCACAAGTCGCATTCCTTCACGGAAATGTTGCAGTAGGCTATTGTGCCAAGGATAATATAATGGGTAATGTGGGAAGAATGTGTCGATGTGGAGAACCACTGAAGCCGATGAAACTTTTATTTCCTATCAAGAAAAAAGACTATACTGGAGATATAGCAATTTCAAAGTCATGGAAACAATTAAAAAATGCTCTTGAAAAAGCATATATGGTTACGATATTTGGGTATAGTGCGCCAACAAGTGACGCTGAAGCTGTTGATATGCTTAAACAAGCATGGGGAGCAGTAAATGATAGAAACTTGGAAGAAATAGAATTGGTAGACATTAGAGACGAGACTGAAGTGTTGGATTCTTGGAAGCAGTTTATTCATACCCATCATTATTCTTATCATACAAGCTTTTTTGATACTACATTAGCTCGTTGTCCAAGAAGAAGTTGTGAAGCAACGTTTGATAGATTGATGAATTGTATGTGGCTTGACGGAAGTAAAGGATTTAAGGAAGGTATGAGTTTTTCAGAAATAGATGAGAAGACTGAAAAGCTAATTATCGAAGAAAACGAAAATAGAGGTAAAAATATGCCACTGTCTAATCCGTATCATTAATTCGCGAAATTTACAAAGCCTTTTATGAATAAACGATAGGAGGTATACGATAAATGGAATACGTAATAATTGGTATATGCATTGTAGCTGCGATAGCAGTAGGAGTTGTACTATACCTAAAAAACAAACAAAACAAAGAAGAACCGATGAATACAGCTTCTGTTGAAAGTAAATCATCAAGTAGTGAATTACCTGTAGCAGAAGCTTCAAATGAACTTGTAATTCAGATGGAGCTCCTTCCGGCAGAGGCAATTCCGGACGAAACAAAACTTGTGGAAATTACGGATAGTAAGGTACTTGCTCATGTAAATAATCTTGTTCCAGGTTTGGCCCAGGCTGGAAATGCAGTAAACAATGCTGCACAGGCGGCTAAGGCTAATGGAGAGGTTTTGTATCGAGCTATTATTCCAGCAGGTGCTAAGCTCACAGATTCCAAAGCGATGGAAGGTGCTGTTCGTGGTATTTATCATGGGGCTGATGGTATCAAAGGACATGCTAACTTGGTAGCTGTTGAGGCACAAAAAGGTACAACTGTTGTGGCTAATACAGCAGCAGCGGCAATGGGTGTTGCATCAATGGTGGTAGGTCAGTATTATATGACGCAGATTAATGCTGAACTTGGAGCGATTAGTGATGGTATCACTCAGATACAGGATTTTCAGGATAACGAATATCGAAGTAGGGTATTTTCGCTGGTAGCTCATGTTAAAAAGATTGCTGATTTCCAGACAGAGATTTTGGAAAACGATGAGCTTCGACTTTCGAAGATTTCTCAGCTTGATAGTTTAGAAGAAGAGTGTACTCAGCTTCTGGGACAAGCTAATCTTACTTTAACTGGATTTGCAAAGAAATCAGACTTTGACTATGAAGGCTATGAAAAAGCTTTAGGACATGCACAAGATTGGTTTATGTATCAACAATCACTGCTGGATGTTTTATATAAAATTTCTGATTTGAGATATACGTTGCATCTTGGAGCAGTTTCAAGAGAACAGTGTATTGCATTATTGCCTACATATTCTAAGCAGGTATCTGATACTCAAGCACGACTTACTGCTTGGCATGAAAGCACTGCCGAGCGATTAGGCATAGAGGTGGAGGAGTCTCGAAGAAAGAGAGCTGGAATTGATGGTGTAATTCATTTTATTCCAGGGCTGTTTAACGATGATTTAAACTTCTGTGAAATTGAAGAAAAAACTGCAAAAATGATTGCAGCTCAGAAGATAGGACATGACATTTCTCCTAAAATTGATAAATCTGAATTATATGCTGAAGATGTACAACTCATTTCTAAAGATGGAAAGATTTATTATCTTCCCGAAAGTAAAGCACAATAACAAAACAACCCTCCCGGCCATCTAAGGTCGAGAGGGTTTCGTGTGTCTATTGGCATTAACCTTCAATATCAATTTTCAGTCCGGACTTAAGTTCCACTGTAAAGTGGTCTTCCCAGACGGTTATCTGTTTGAGCCAGCGTTTTACCAAGGCCTCGTTGAATTCAACAAGGTCGGTACGCTGCTGTTTAATGAAGTCCTGCAGTTCATTGATTCTTGCAATCTGCGCGTCTCTGGCAGCGGTGTCAACAGTGCATTTTTCACGCTGCTCGCGGAGCTTGAAAATCTGGTCAGCAATCTCATCATAGGCTTCTTTGTTGTTAGCCTTTTGGAGAAGCTCTTTCTGGAGTTCCATCAGCTGTTCATCAATGCCATCAGCGGTGGTCTTCTGAGCCTCTCTGATGACTTTTGCAAAAGTCAATATAAAAATGCAGGTTTTGGACAAAATAAGAATGTAGGTTTTCCTACATTTTTATTTTGTCTTTTTCCTACATTATTATTTTATCCTTTGCATTCGATCGGTCTGCTGTGTTATAATCTCATCATGAAGCTGGGATTATGACTTTACACGTAATCCGCAGAGAAGGAGGGCCAGATGATAACAGACTATGATGTGCTGATTGCCGGATTCGGCAAAGCAGGCAAAACAATTGCGGCAAAGCTTGCGGCTGCAGGAAGGAAGGTTGCTCTGATCGAGAAAGATCCGGGTATGTATGGAGGAACGTGCATCAATGTCGGCTGCATTCCTTCCAAGCGGCTGATCGAAGATGCAATGCATGCGCCGGATGGCTTGCTGGAAGAGAAGGCAGAGTATTACCGGAGGGCAATTGCGGAGAAACGGATTCTGACCGCTGCGCTTCGCAAGGCGAATTATGACAAGCTGATCGCTGCCGGAGTTTCCGTGATCGATGGGACTGCATCCTTCGAAGATGCATTTCATCTGGCTGTGGATACTGCCGAGGGAAGAATCCTGCTGCAGGGAAAGCAGATAATCATCAATACAGGCTCCGTGCCGGTGATCCCGCCGATTCCCGGAGCAGATCAGAGCAGATATGTCCATGTATCTGAGACTCTTATGGATCTTGAGACTCTGCCAGAGCATCTGATTATTGTCGGCGGCGGCTATATCGGTCTGGAGTTTGCTTCGATGTACCGGGAGTTCGGCAGCAGCGTTACGGTTCTGCAGGATCAGAAGGAGTTTCTTCCGAAGGAAGATGAAGATCTCGCTGCATCAATCCGGTCCGTTCTTGAACGCAAGGGCGTCAGGATCATCACCGGGGCCCGGATTTCAGGAATCCAGGAGAATGTTCTTGCTTATGAAGCGGATGGAAAATCAGAGACGCTGCAAGCAGATGCGATCCTTCTTGCGACCGGACGGAGACCGAATACTGCTGACCTGCATTGCGAAAGAGCAGGCATTGCCCTGAATGCAAGGGGCGGCATCGAGACGGATGAACATCTGCGTACTGCACAGCGCCATATCTGGGCAGCGGGAGATGTGCTCGGAAAGCTTCAGTTCACTTATCTTTCCCTCGATGACAGCAGGATTATCCTGGATGATATGAACGGAAGCGGAACCAGGACGATAGAGAACCGCGGGGCATTCTCGTATTCTGTTTTTCTGGATCCTCCTTTTTCCAGAGTCGGCCTGAACGAAAAAGAAGCACAGCGTGAAGGGATCGGTTACCGCACGGTATCACTTCCGGCATCTTCAGTTCCGAAGGCCAAGGTCCTGCGTAAGCAGGAAGGCATGCTGAAAGCGCTGATCACAGAAGACGGAACCATCCTTGGTGCAGAACTGTTCTGCGCGGAGTCACCTGAGATGATCAACCTCGTGAAGCTTGCCATGGATCAGAATCTGAAAGCAGATGTCCTGAAGAATTTCATCTTCACTCATCCGACCATGTCAGAAAGTCTGAATGATCTGTTCTCCCTTTAAAGGACCGGGCTCTTAAAGCCTGGTTCTTTTCTGTACACCCGACATGGGTGATAACTCGAGGGTGAAAGTCCCTTGCGCATGTATAGCGGCATGATTCAAAGCGCTAGCCAAAGGCAACGTGGACATCGTGAGGTGTCAACGGAAGGAAGCCGGATGCGGGAACATACTAACCGTGTGGCAAAATCCCGGGCCTACGTACAGAAACCGGATATAAGGCTTGATGCTAGTATAAAAGTAGAACAAGTGAAATAGCTGTTTTGCAATAACCAGAGTGGTATAATACCGTGTTAGGTATAGTGCTTGTCTAGGTTAGTCAGGAGAGGAGTTGTTGTTCTATGGAAGACAAGAAAGCAGCATATGACAAGGAATTCAGAGAAGGCGTAGTGAACTACAAGAGGGAGCATCCGGATGAAACGTTTGTAAGCATCGGAAAGAAATTTGGCGTGCATTCAACTACCGTGGGAAAATGGTACAGGGATGCAGAGACACGTGGAGAGGTCGTGGTACGCGGGTCTGGAAACTATGAAAGCGACGAGGCCAAGGAGATTGCCCATCTCAAGAAGGAGC
>NZ_VUNM01000002.1 GCF_009695655.1 Sharpea porci | reverse complement strand
AACTGGATTCAGGAATCCTGACCAGATACTGGCTTTCGCGGGGCTGGACTGTTCCCGAATACAGTCTGGGGAATCAGATAAAAACGGCCGTATGGTTAAGCATGGTTCTTCTGCACTTAGATGTGTACTGATGCGCTGCGCAGATTCCTTTGCGTTGCATAATCCTGTAGTATATGAATATAAGATGAAGAAAATGAACGAAGGGAAATTCTTTCGTGTGGCACTTTCCCATGTCGCGAAAAAACTGGTTAGAACGATATATACTCTTGAAAAAAATGACCTGGACTTTGATCAGAGCAAATTGAGATAAACTGTTTTTCGTCACTATAAATTTTTTTGAGGTTCCTTGAACCTCTTTTTGTGCTTCTAAGATAAATAAATCAAAATATACCCTTGACTACTGATAGTAAATCACCTCGGTTGTATTATACATGTATTCGCTAAAAATACAATGAAACGAGATGTAAAAAACAAGCATTCATGCATCAAATACAATTCTTATTGACTATCCAAAAAGAGAAGATTATGGTATAATAAGTCGGCTTTAAGGAGGTTATAGAATGCCAAAGAGTCATTATGATGAATCGGATATTCAAATATTAAAAGGTCTAGAAGCTGTTAGAAAGAGACCAGGGATGTATATCGGTTCTACGGATAACCGTGGATTACATCATTTGGTTTGGGAAATCGTCGATAACTCTATTGATGAAGCTCTTGCAGGATATGGCAAGAAGATAACAGTTACCATCCATAAAGATAATAGTATAACGGTAGAAGATGAGGGGAGAGGTATGCCTACAGGGATTAATGCCGAAACAGGTAGACCAACAACCGAAGTCATTCTAACAGTATTGCATGCAGGTGGAAAATTCTCCAGCGATGGCGGATATAAAACAAGTGGCGGCTTACATGGTGTTGGTTCTTCTGTTGTCAATGCCTTAAGTAGCTATCTTGATCTGACAGTTATGCGTGATGGAAAGATTTTTACTCAGCACTTCGAGAAAGGCGGTAGTGTAATTGGAAAGCTGAAGACTGTCGGCACTACGAAGAAAACAGGTACCATTATTCATTTCATGCCCGATCATGAAATCTTCTCCAATATTAATTTTCATTTCTCGACAATCTCTGAAAGACTTAGAGAAGATGCCTTTCTTTTAAAAGGTATTGAAATGGTTCTTCATGATGAACGCACTGATCGCCATGAAAGCTATCATTATGAAAATGGATTAGTGGAGTTTGTGAACTGGCTCAATTCAGGAAAAGATAAGCTAATTTCAAAGATTGTATCTTTTGATGATAATTCCAATGAAATAGAAGTCGAAGTTGCTTTGCAGTTTAATGAAGGTTATCAGGAAAATATTGTTTCCTTCGTCAATCTTGTCCGTACAAGTGATGGTGGTACCCATGAAATGGGCTTTAAAAGTGGTCTTACAAAAGTCTTTAATGACTATGCAAGAAAATATGATCTTCTGAAAAAGAAAGACAAGAATCTTGAAGGCAATGATGTCCGTGAAGGCTTAACGGCGATACTGTCCGTAAAGATTCCTGAAGAATATTTACAGTTTGAAGGACAGACCAAAAGCAAACTTGGTTCACCAATAGCGAAAAACATACTTGAAAAAGTCACTATTGAACAGCTAACTTATTATCTTGAAGAGAATAAAGAAGAAGCTGATGAACTTGTCAACAAGATGATTAAAGCAGCTGCAGCTAGAAATGCTGCCAGAAAAGCAAGAGAAGCCCTACGTAATGGTAAAGCAAAAAAAGAAAAAGCTATTCTTTCTGGTAAGCTTGCACCTGCCCAGAGCCGTAATAAAAACAAGAATGAGCTTTATCTTGTCGAAGGGGATTCTGCCGGTGGTAGTGCCAAGCAGGGCCGTGATCGTAAATTTCAGGCAATCCTGCCTCTTCGTGGTAAGGTTGTCAATACAGAGCGAGCAAGTCTAGCCGATGTCTTGAAAAATGAAGAAATTGGCACAATGATCAATACGATTAATGCTGGTTATGGAAGTGATTTCCACGTCGAAGATGCAGCCTATGATAAAATCATTATCATGACCGATGCCGATACTGATGGGGCTCATATTCAGATATTATTACTGACCTTCTTCTATCGCTATATGCGTGGTCTTATTCAGGCTGGTAAGGTCTATATCGCTATGCCACCACTCTACAAGATTTCTAAAAAGAATGGCAAGAAAGATAATATTGTCTATGCCTGGGATGAAAAGGAACTTGAAGTAGCAAAAAAGAAGATTGGCAAAGGTTATAATGTTCAACGATACAAAGGTCTTGGTGAAATGAATGCGGACCAGCTATGGGAAACAACAATGAATCCTGAGACGAGGACGCTCATTCAAGTCACGATTGAAGATGCAGCTTTAGTAGAACGTCGTGTGTCAGTCTTAATGGGCGATAAGGTTGAACCACGTCGTGAATGGATTGAAGATAATGTCCAGTTCTCAATGGAAGATGATTTTGATGCCTTTACCATGGATCAGAAAGAATTAGTAAGAAAGCATTAGGAGGAAAAGGATGGCTAAAGAAAAACAACTTGATACAAACATGTTAGTGATGTCTTTAGATGACATCATGGGCGACCGTTTTGGCCGCTATTCCAAATATATCATCCAGGACCGTGCTCTTCCTGATGTGCGTGATGGTTTGAAACCTGTTCAGCGTCGTATTCTCTATGCAATGTATAAAGAAGGCAATCTCCCTAATAAGCCTTATCGTAAATCTGCAAAAACTGTCGGTAATGTCATTGGTAATTATCATCCACATGGTGACACCTCGGTCTATGATGCGATGGTACGTCTCTCCCAGGAATGGAAGATGCGTATGCCACTTGTTGACATGCAAGGTAACAACGGTTCCATCGATAACGACCCCGCTGCCGCAATGCGTTATACTGAGGCACGCTTAGCTCCAATTGCCTTAGAACTATTGAAAGATATTGACAAAGATACAGTTGAGATGTCACTTAACTTCGATGATACGGAATATGAACCAACAGTCCTTCCAGCAAAATATCCAAATCTCCTCGTCAATGGAGCAACAGGAATTTCAGCTGGTTATGCAACAGATATTCCCCCTCACAATCTAGGTGAAGTCATTGATGCAACGATTTATAAGATTAAACATCCCAATGCTTCATTTGATGATCTTTATCAGTTTATTAAGGGGCCGGATTTTCCAACTGGAGCAATTGTTGAAGGAAAGAAAGAAATTCAGAAGGCTCTCAAGAATGGGCGAGGAAAAGTTATTGTTCGTTCACGCTGTACCATTGAAGAAGCGAAAAACATCAACCAGATTGTTGTGACTGAAATACCTTATGAAGTCAATAAGGCTGAACTTGTTAGAAAGATTGATGAAATTCGCTTCAATAAGACAATTGATGGAATTATTGAAGTACGTGATGAATCAGATCGTTCTGGCTTAAGAATTGTCATTGACTTAAAGAAAGATGTTGATGCCAACAACACTTTGAACTACTTCTATAAGAATACTGATCTCCAGAAGAATTATTCCTACAATATGGTTGCTATTAAAGATAAGCGTCCTGTTCAAATGGGAATCTGTGAGATTATTGATGGCTATATTAATCATGAAATTGACGTTGTGACAAGACGATCAAAATATGATCTTCATAAAGCGATTGACCGAGAACATATTGTGGCTGGCTTGATTAAAGCTGTCAGCATTCTTGATGATGTTGTCAGAGTGATTCGTGGTTCAAAGGATAAGAGTGATGCCAAGATGAACCTCATGACAACATTTGGCTTCTCACAAAATCAGGCTGAAGCCATTGTCATGTTGCAGCTCTATCGCCTGACAAATACAGATATTGTCGCTTTAGAGAATGAGCAAATGGCTTTAAATGAAACAATCAATGAACTTAATGCCATTCTTGATAGCGATAAGGTTCTCCGCAATGTAATCATCAGTGAGCTCAAAGTCATCAAAAAGAATTATCCTTCACCAAGACTGACTGAAATCAAGGATGAAATTGAAGATACTTCTGTTAACCAGCAAGCAATGATCATTCCCGAAGATTGCTATGTCTCTCTTACGCGTGATGGTTATATTAAGAAAATCAGTGAGCGTAGCTATAAAGCAAGTGAGAATACAGCTTTTGGCAAGAAGGACAATGATTATCTTGTTGCTTTAACGAAAGCCAATACACTTGATACGCTTTTAGCTTTTACGGATGCGGGTAATTATTGTTTTATTCCAGTTCATAAAATTGAAGACTTTAAGTGGAAAGATTTAGGCAAACATATCAGTTATCTTGTGAAGATGGGCAATGATGAAAAGATTATTTCAACATTACTTGTCAAAGATTTCCATACACCAATCTATGTTGTACTGGCGAGTGATAATGGTATGATTAAGCGTGTCTTATTGCAAGACTTTGAAGTATCTCGTTATACAAAGACTTATAAGGCCATCAATATCAAAGCACCACATAAGCTCGTTGGTGTTGCTTATACAAATGGCCAGGAGGGTCTTGTATTAGGTTCAAGGGCAGGTTATGCTACATTGTTTAGTGAAAGCGAAGTATCCATTCTTTCACCAAAGGCAAGTGGTGTAAAGGCAATGAATCTAAAAAATGATACATTGGCTTTCATGCAAGCCTTTGATCCAGCACATACTCAATCCTTGTATATTTTCACTAAGCCAGCCGGTCTTAAGCGTCTGCATATAAGCGATATTCCTGCTACTAAACGTGGCGCTAAGGGCATCATTATTGCGAAAAAGCCAAAGACAAAAGAGCAGGATGTCATTGCTGGATATGTTCTTGACAATGATGATCAGCTGACAATCTACAGTGAAAGCAATTCTATTAATCTTTCACCAACAGATTACAATTATGCCAATACTTCAAATCGCATGAGTACAATTAAGGGATTGGAAGAGGATATTAGCTTTATTTATAATCCTGAAGTAAAAGCAACAGATACCATTGACCTTAAAGAAGAAGGCGATGATCTCATTAATATGGAAGTCAAACAAGAACCTAATCTCTTTGATCTTCCTGAAGAAGAGCATGAAAAGAAGGTTGTCAAAAAAGCGAAAAAAGAACAGCACTTTGAACCTATTTCCTTAGAAGATCTTCTTGACGATGATGCTTTCTAATTGAAATTTGTGATTATATGAGTAAAAATAAGTAAAGAGGTGAAAGAATGGAAGAAAAAAGATGTTATGGTTGTGGCGCCGTTATTCAGTCGACAGATCCGAAGAAAATAGGCTACATCCCAGCAAGTTCCAATCAAGGTGAACATGTGCTTTGTCAGCGTTGCTTTAAGTTACAGCATTATCATCAACAATTTGATGCAAGTTTAAGTGCTGAAGACTTCTTAAAAATGATTTCTGTTATCGGAGAAAAGAATTGTCTCGTTGTCTATATTGTTGATATCTTTGACTATGATGGTTCTGCAATTCCTGGCTTGATGCGCCATATTGGTTACAATGATGTGCTCTTGTTAGCTAATAAACGTGATATCCTCCCAAAGAGTCTTAAAGACCATCATATTGAAATGTGGCTAAGAAGAAGACTTAAGGAAGAGGGTGTGAAGCCTCTTGATATTATATTGACAAGCTGTAAGAAAAATTATCATTTTGATGAAATTTATGATGCTATTGATTCCTATCGTCAAGGTCGCGATGTCTATGTCGTTGGGATGAGTAATGTAGGTAAATCAACATTCATCAATGGCTTATTAAAGCATTATGCGCAAAGCGATGGCTTTATTACAACAAGTGAATTCCCAGGTACAACCCTTGATCTCATTAAGATTCCCCTTGATGAAAAGAGTGCCATTTATGATACACCTGGCATTATCAATAAGCATCAGTATATACATATTGTTGATGCCGATACACTCAAACTGATCATGCCCCAGGGTGAAGTCAAGCCAATGACCTACCAGCTTAATGGTGATCAGACATTATTTATTGGCGGTCTCGCCCGCCTTGATTATTTAGGTGACACGAAGGCAAGCATTACAACGTTCTTCTCTAAACGCCTTAAAATTCATCGCACCAAAACAAGCAAAGCTTCTTCACTTTATAACAATCATAAAGAATTATCACCTTGTCTTGATCAAATCGCAACAATGCAGGATATGGTTATGCGAGAATACTTTTTGAAAGATGGTCAAGAAATTGTCATTAGCGGTTTAGGCTTTATTGCCGTTAAACCAGCCAATAAAGTAAGAGTATATGTACCAAAAGATATCGATGTATTCGTAAGAGATGCATTAATTTAGGAGAAAATATGTTAACAGGTAAACAAAAAAGATATTTACGAGCACAGGCTCATCAGTTAAAACCAATCTTCCAGATTGGCAAGGATGGCGTAAGTCATAAACAGGCCAACAGCATTAATGATGCTTTGAAAGCCAAGGAACTTATTAAAGTCAGATTATTACAAACATGCCCACAGACGGCTAATGAAGCTGCTTTAGAAATAGCAACTCAAACAAAAGCAGATGTCATTCAGATTGTTGGTCATGTCATCACATTATATAAACGCAGTGACAAAGTCCTCTATAAATTACCATGAAAATAGGTTTATTAGGCGGAAGCTTTGATCCCGTCCATCTAGGACATATCCAGATTGCCAAAGAAGCAATAGCAGCATTACAGCTTGATAGCTTTTGGTTTATTCCTACAAAGCATAATCCCTGGAAAGAAAATGTCACTGCTAGTAATACTGATCGCGTGAAGATGCTGCAACTAGCAATAGGCAATCAAGAAAAAATGCAAGTGAGTACAATTGAAATTGATCAGGATTCTAATGAAAAGAATTATACAATTGATACTCTACATACCCTTGTTGTACGTTATCCCAAAGATCAGTTTTATTTCTTAATGGGCATGGATCAAGCATGTGCTTTTGAAAAATGGAAATCTGCCAAAGATATTTCAAAGCTTGTACAACTTGTTGCCTTCAATAGAGGTGGTTATCCAGAAGATCATGAAAATCTCAAAAAGTATCATTTTCTTAAAATAGATAACCCACCCATCACTGCCAGTTCTTCTGAGATTAAGGAAGGAGCTATTCAGATGCTTGATCAAAACGTCCTTCATTATATCTCTTCTCATGGCCTCTATCTTGATGGCATGATTAGAAATCGCATGCATAAGAAACGTTATCAACATTCTTTATCTGTTGCGAAGCTCACTGCACAGTTTGCGAAAAATAATGGGCTTGATGAACAAAAAGGCTATATAGCAGGAGTTATGCATGATGTCGCAAAAGAAATGCCAATCGAAGAGGCCACAAAGCTGATGAAAGAGTATTATCCTGAATATCTTGAAAAGCCTAAGCCTATTTGGCATCAGTGGCTCTCAAGTTATGTATGTGAGAAGGAATTTCTTATTGGCGATCAGGAAATTCTCAAAGCTATTGAAGACCATACAACAGCATCTACAACGATTTCAAAGCTTGGTAAATGTTTATATTGTGCAGATAAGCTTGACCCTTTAAGAGGCTATGACTCATCTGCTGACATAGCTTTATGTAACAAGGATATCGATGCCGGCTTTAGAAAATCATTACAGAGCTTTTATGACTTTTCTAAGGCAAACCATCGTGAAATCGACCCCGTATTTTTTGAAATCTATCATAAGTTTATAGGAGAAAACTAAATGGAAAAATTAGAATGTATCGTTCGTGCAATGAATGACAAACTTGCGACAAATATTGTCGCTATTGATATGCGTGAAACAAGTCCTTTATTTGATTATTTTGTACTTTGTACTGGAAGTAACCAGCGTTTACTTAATGCCATCAAAGACAATGTCGAAGAGCAGTGTGAACTAAATGGCTATGAAGTTAAAGCTATTGAAGGCTTACGTGACAGTCAGTGGATTTTAATGGACTTAGGGGATATTGTTGTACATATCTTTGAAGGTGAAGCAAGAGACAATTATAACTTAGAGAAGCTTTGGGGCGATATGCCAAGAGTTGATATCAGCGAGTATTTAAAATAATGAGTTACGAGCATTTTAGTTATTACTATGATTCTTTAATGGATCCCGCATTCTACGAAGATTATGTCGCTTTTATCAACAAATATGCCACATATAAGTCAGTGCTTGAATTAGGCTGTGGTACAGGAGAAATCGCTATTCGTCTTGCGAAAGACGATAAAGATGTTATCGCTACCGACCTCTCTGATGATATGCTTTATGTTGCTAAAGAAAAAGCAATGGCGGAAAATGTAGATGTGATTTTTAAACGTGTGGATATGACTAACTTTGAAGGTTACCAACAAACGGATTTGGTTTTATGTTTGTGTGATTCCTTGAATTATGTTTTGGATGCAAGCGATGTAAAAGATGTCTTTGCGAATGTTTATCAAGCATTGAAGATGAATGGAACATTCATCTTTGATGTTGATAGTCTTTATAAATGTAATGTCATTCTCAATGACTATCATGAAGAATCCCATGATGAAGATTTTGATTTCTCCTGGGATGTCGAGAGTGATGGAGCTGGCTGTATCAAACATCATGTCGTTATTGTTGATCGCGAAAATGATGATTGTGTTGATGAAATACATATTCAGAAGACATGGCCAGTAGAAATATATGGTGAAATGCTTGAAGAAGCAGGATTTTCCTATACAGTCTTTAGTGATTTTGATGCATATAAAGAAGAGTGTGAACGTGTTATCTTTGTATGTAGGAAGGTGAGGTAATTATGTTAGGTATTATTGGTGCCATGAAAGAAGAAGTCGATGAAGTTGTGGCTTTAATGAAAGTGATTGATGAAAAAGAAGATTGTGGTTATCACTTCTATCATGGCTTTTTAGGAAACAAGGAAACTGTTGTTGTACAGGGGGGAATTGGTAAAGTCAATGCGACGATCTCAACAACCATTCTCTTGAAAGATTATGATATTGATCATGTTATTAATGTTGGTTCAGCAGGTGGCTTGAATCAGGAAGAAGAAGTAGGGGATGTTGTCATTGGTGAACGTGTATCCCACCATGATTTTGACTTGACTAGCTTTGGTCGTGCGATGGGCGAAGTGCCTGATATGCCTATTGCTTTCTTAGCAGATGCAAAGATGGTCCAGCTTGCAAAAGAAATTCTTGAAGAAAATGGTACACATGCCTATGTTGGTTTAATTGCATCTGGCGATCAGTTTGTCAGTACAAAAAAACAAGTTGAACGCATTAAGAAATACTTCCCTGACGCTATGTGTGCAGAGATGGAAGCAGCATCAATTGCTCAAGTTTGTTATGTCTTCAAGAAGCCTTTCATCATCACAAGAGGTCTTTCCGATATCTTTGATAAAGGAGAAAATGCTATTCAGTTTGATACATATCTCAAGAAAGCTGCCAAAACATCTGCTCAAATGTGTTATCATCTCGCAAATAAACTATAATGGATAAAATTGAAATACTTGCTCCAGCAGGAGACATGGAAAGCTTAAAGGCAGCTATTGCGAATGGAGCAGACGCTATCTATCTTGGCCCTGATCTTTTTTCTGCACGTGCTTTCGCAAAAAACTTTTCTCTTCCTGAAATTAAGGAAGCTGTTGAATATGCACATTTACGTAATGTGCGTATTTTCATAACTGTGAATATTCTTTATCATGATGAAGAGTTCAAAAAGCTATTCCAGTATATTGATCATTTTTATGAATATCAGGTAGATGCTTTGCTAATTCAAGATATCGGCTTACTGAAGGCAGTCAGAAAAAGATATCCTGATTTTGAAGTTCATGTCTCTACCCAGATGACGGTTAATTCTTTAGAAGCTGTTCGTTACTTTGAAGATCTTGGAGTAACGAGAATTGTTCTTTCAAGAGAAAATACTATTGAAGAAATTCGTTATATTAAAGAACATTCTTCCCTAGAGATTGAAGTCTTTGCCCATGGGGCTCTTTGTGTTTCCTATAGCGGACAATGTTTAATGAGTAGTATGATTGGGAAAAGAAGCGGTAATCGTGGTGCCTGTGCGCAACCTTGTCGTATGACTTATCAGCTAAAGGAAGATGGTCAGGTTATTGAAGACGAAGCATTTCTCTTATCTCCACGAGATCTTTGTACAATTGACAACTTACAGGAGTATATTGATGCCAATGTGACAAGTTTAAAGCTTGAAGGACGAATGAAAAAGCCTGAATATGTTGCAGCTATTACAAAGGCTTATCGTAAGGCTGTTGATCATTGCTATGGCAAAAAAGAGAACTATACAAAAGATGACATTGATGATATGAAGCAGATGTTCAATCGTCATTATACAAAAGGCTTCCCATTCCATGATCTACATATAGTCGATACGGATTTCTCAGGGAACAGAGGTATGCCTTTAGGCGTAGTCACTGGCTATAATCGTAAACGCAAGGTAGCTGCCATTAAGCTGACCGATGAACTTAAACAAGGTGACAGCATTCTCTTCAAGAGTGTAGATGCTGGCCGTCCTGTTAACAAGATTTATTTTAAAGGTAAACTTGTTAATACGGGACATCCTGGTGAAACTGTTGAAATCGAATTCGATCAACCCGTCTTTAATGGCGATGTCATGAAAACTGTATCAGTAGATACCCTTAAGAAGCTCGATGAGACTTTTATGCATGAAAAGAAATACCGTTCAATAAGTTTCATCTTACATGCCCATAAAGATGCCTTTTTATCGCTAGAAGCACTTAGTGGGGAAGAACATGTCACAATTGCCTCAGAGCATCTTATTGAAGAAGCTCGCCATACCCCAACAGATGCCTCCCGCATTAAAAAGCAGCTCAGCAAGCTAGGTTCAACCATTTATATGTTAGATCAGATCAGTCTCGATATGGATGAAAATATCAACATTCCTATTTCTCTACTTAATAGCTTAAGAAGAGATGCTGTCGATACCCTTAATGACCGCTTTGCCCATACAAAGCTTCATCACCTACAGCCTCAAGAGCTCCCACAACCAAAGCAACACACTTCTCATAAAAATAACTATATTGTTGTAAGAACAATTGAACAGCTACAGACTGTCATGACTGAGGACAATGTTTATATGTACTATGATGAGGAAACTGTTCATGATGCCTTTGATATCTTTGTAAAGCATCATAAGCCTGTATGCTTCTATATGCCTCGTATCAATACTGATGAAGATATCCAAAATATCTTAAATAACCCAATAATCGACCAAGTGGAATCATTCATTGTCAACGATTATGGTCTATATCGATTATGGAAAGATAAGCATGTGATATTAGGTAGCGGATTAAATATTACAAACAGTCTAAGTGCATCTAGCTTTAATGAGAGCATCATCGCTTCCTATGAAACTAGTCGCCAGGAACTTGAGAAGATGAGTCAAGTGACAAACGAACTTATTGTCCAGATTTACGGAAAAACGGAAAATATGATTACTGAACACTGTCTTGTTTCCCAGCACTATTTCCAAAAGAAAATCAAGCATTGTCATCGTTGTAAAGGACATACCTATACACTTGTGGATCGCAAAGGCTATGAATTTACGCTCTTCACAGATGAACGATGTCGTAATCATATTCTTCACAATGTGCCTATTCTGATTGAAAGCTATGGATCACTTGCAATCTCAACACTACTTTTCTTCCTCGATGAAGATTGCCAAACAATCCATGAAGTCTTAGAAGCTTACAAGACAAATAGCTTTCATGAATATCGCAATCAGATTGCTTCAACATCGGGATATTACAAAGTATAAATCATTTAATTTTCTTATAATCCTAAATTGTATTAATCGCAACAGTGTGTTATAATAATTCAAAAGGAGGTTTGTCTCATGTCCTTAGATTTAGATTTAGCCCAGCGATTAAAAGCATACCGTAACTTCAAGCATCTTACTCAAAAAGAAGTAGCTGCGCACTTAAATGTGCCTCACTCAGCCATCTCGGATATTGAAAATGGTAAACGTGATGTCACTGTCGGAGAATTAAAAGTACTCAGTCATTTATATGGTCGTTCTGTTGAAGAAATCATGAGCGGTAAAAAGTACGATTATTATAATATCGCTAATATCGCAAGACTTTTATCAGAACTCCCTGATGAAGATCTTAAGGAAGTTATGTTTATCATTGAATATAAGCGCAAACGTCTAGAAGAAAACAAAAACAAGGGATAGGCTTTTTGAGCCATCCCTTTTTGTGTGTTGTTATTTATTGTATTTGTGTAATAATTGTTTGAATTCTTCAAGTGTTTTCAGGCCTTCACTAAGCACCATCTCATCCACCTGTTCAAAAGTTTGATGGTGATAAAAATGTACATCAATCTTATCATTTTCAATAGAAGCCAGAGCGAAAGTCCCAAAGCCATAGCTTCCACGATTCATCATCGTACTTCCTGGATTAATAAAATGTACGCCTTCAATGAATTGATGCGTCGGCACATGAGTATGGCCATGAAAGCAGTATTGAATATGATACTCGTGACAGAAATCCAATAATTCCTTATAGCCATGATAGACATGAAACAGATGCCCATGTATTATGAGTATGTTACCTAGAATGATTTTGTCAGGAAAATCTGATGTATCATGATTCCCTCTAACAACATGATACCCTGTTAATAATTGATCATCAGGGGTTAAAGATGAATCCCCACAATGAATCATCACATCAACCTGCTCATGAAAATTCTTAGTAATTCTTTCAAATATATCATTATACATATGTGTATCACTTACAACTAAATATCTCATTATTAGCACCATTCCTATGAATATTATAACACTAAAATATACTCCTACAATACTACATTCCCCTTATCAATTATAGCGAAAGTGTTTACAATCGCTATGAAAGCGTGTAAAATATACTTAGAATTTAAAAACAAAGGAGTAATGATGAAATGAGAACTATTTTATTAGTATGTTCTGCAGGCATGTCAACATCTTTATTGGTAACTAAGATGGAAGCTGCAGCTAAAGAACAGGGAGTTGAAACAAAGATTTTTGCTTTACCATTCTCTGATGCACCAAGAGTATTGGAAGAAGTAGATTGTATCTTGCTTGGTCCACAGGTTAGATTCCAGAAAGCTTCTATTGAAAAATTAGCTGCTTCAAGAAAAGCTGGTCCAATTCCTGTTGATGTCATTGATATGAGAGACTATGGCACAATGAATGGTAAGGCTGTTTTAGATAAAGCTTTGACAATGTTAGGTGATAAATAATAAGAAAAAGGGGCTTATGCTCCTTTTTTTATATAACGATGTTTGTTATAATCGTTACAAAGAAAAGGAGAAAGTGAATTATGGAAAAAGGAATTATCACTGTTGTAGGTAAGGATTCAGTTGGTATTATCGCCAAAGTATGTACATATTTGGCTGAGCATGATGTCAATATTCTTGATATCTCACAGACTATTCTTGATGGATATTTTAATATGATGATGATAGTTGATGCGACTCATGCCTCTGCACCATTTAATACATTGACTGAAGAAATGAAAAATCTAGGTGATGATATTGGTGTAAGAATCAAATTACAACATGAAAATATCTTTGATAAAATGCATCGTTTATAAGGGGACATATAATGATCAATATATTTGAAGTTGCTGAAACAAACCGTATGATTGAAGAGGAAAATCTCGATGTGCGTACAATCACAATAGGGATTTCTCTATTAGATTGCATGGACAATAATGTCGATCAGGTTTGTTCAAATATTTATAAGAAGATTACAACTATTGCCAAGGACCTTGTTAAAACAGGCCAGGATATTGAAAAGAAATATGGCATTCCTATTGTCAATAAGCGTATTTCAGTTACACCTATTGGTACAATTGGCGCATCATGTTGCAAAACAACTGATGACTTTGTCAAGATTGCTAAGACTTTAGATCGTTGTGCACATGAAGTTGGGGTTAACTTCATTGGGGGCTATAGTGCCATCGTATCTAAAAACATGACAAATGCTGAAAAACTGCTTATTCAATCCATTCCTGAAGCGATGAAGGAAAGTGAACTTGTTTGTGCAAGTGTCAATGTCGGTTCTACTAAAACCGGTATTAACATGGATGCAGTCAAGCTGGTAGGGGAAATTGTCAAAGAAACTGCCAATCTCACAAAAGAAAATGATTCTATTGGTTGTGCTAAGCTTGTTATTTTCTGTAATGCTCCAGATGACAACCCATTTATGGCCGGGGCCTTCCATGGTATAACAGAAGGTGATGCTGTCATTAATGTAGGTGTATCTGGTCCAGGTGTTATGCATGAAGCTATTAAGAAAGCTAAAGGACAAGATTTTGGTGAACTTTGTGAAACAATCAAGAAAACAGCTTTCAAGATTACCCGCGTAGGTCAGATGGTTGCCAATGAAGCAAGTGAAGCGCTTGGTATTCCTTTTGGCATTATTGACCTTTCTTTAGCACCAACACCAGCAATTGGTGATAGTATTGCTGACTGTCTGCAGGCAATGGGCTTGGAAAGAGTAGGGGCTCCTGGGACAACAGCTGCTTTGGCTATCTTGAATGATCAGGTAAAAAAAGGTGGCGTTATGGCAAGCAGTTATGTTGGCGGTCTATCCGGTGCTTTCATTCCTGTATCAGAAGACCAGGGAATGATTGATGCAGTTGAAGCTGGTTCACTCACTCTAGAAAAACTTGAAGCAATGACTTGTGTATGCTCAGTTGGACTTGATATGATTGCTATTCCTGGCAAGACAAGTGCTAAAACGATTTCTGGTATTATAGCTGATGAAATGGCTATTGGTATGATTAACCAGAAAACTACAGCTGTCAGAGTCATTCCTGTTATTGGCAAAGATGTTGGTGATACTGTAGAATTTGGTGGCTTACTAGGTTACGCTCCTATTATGCCAGTCAATACATTTGGCTGTGATGCATTCATTGATCGTGGTGGACGTATTCCTGCTCCAATTCATAGTTTTAAGAATTAATCAATCAGAAGTTTTAGCTTCTGATTTTTTTCGTTGCACATAGATTGATAATTCATCAAGAGAATTTATAATATTGTTGTAATAGAAGGGAGTTTAGACTTTTTGTCACAATTATGCAACAATTACAATTAACTGATTTTGAAAAAATAAAACCTTATTTAGATGCCGCTAATTATGAAGGCTATAATTCTAATTTTGTCACGATGATGATGTGGAATCATGAATATCATGTTGAATATGAAATTCATGATCACTTTCTTGTGATGGTTCATAACTATAAAGGAACAAGATACTTTGCCATGCCTTATTGTTCAAAAGAGTATCTTAAGGAAGCAATGGATTACATGATGGAATATGCAAGAAAAGAAAAGTTTCCTTTCATGATTGAATTTGCAGTTAAAAGCTTTATCGAAGACGTAAAGGAAATCTATGGCAATCAATTTATCTTTGAACGCGAAAGAGACCAGGATGATTATGTGTATGAGAAAGATATGCTGATGAATCTAAGTGGAAAAAAGATGCAGAAACGACGCAACCACTACAATAACTTCGTCAAAGAATATCCTCAGCATGAATATCGAAGTCTTGATATTAATCGAGATTTTGATACAATTCTTTCCTGTTTAGAGCGTTGGGAAGGCAACAAGGAAGCAAGCGAGTCACTTGCCAGTGAAGTTTATGGCATTCTTTTCTTACTTTCAAGTAATTACCTTCTTGATATTAAGCTTGGTGGTATTTACATTAATGATGAACTCAAGGCCTTTATTATTGCTTCTCCACTTAATCATTCCACTATTCAAATTCATGTTGAAAAAGCTGATAAAGATATTCGTGGACTTTATCCTGCAATACAAAAAGAGTTTCTTGAACATGAATTTCCTGACTTTCAATATGTCAATCGTGAAGAAGATATGGGGCTAGAAGGCTTACGTAAAAGCAAACTACAATTGCATCCTTGCCATATGGTCGAAAAATGCCGTGTCTTCATCAACGATTCCTATATTCGCCAAGCATGTAGCCAAGACAAAGAAGACATCAAGAAATTATGGCTATCTCGTTTTGAAGATGAAGATGAAAAGACAGCAAGATTCTATTTTGACAAACTCTATCATGAGCAATATACATATGTCACTCGCTTTGATCATCATGTTATTTGCGCTTTACAAATCCATCCATTCCAGGTATCAGGATATGAGCATAGCAGCTTTATTCTAGGCGTTTCTACAGATATAAAGTATGAGCATCAAGGAATCATGAAAAAGCTGATGCGCTATGTCTTAGAACGCTATAAAGGACAACGTATCTATCTTCAAGCCTATCATCCAGAAATCTATATTCCTTTTGGCTTTCAGCCATCACATAAACATCAAGTGATTAAAGTCAATAAACATTTTTACAAAGATGACACAAGTTCTATCTTCATTTCCAACAACAACTATGACTATCAAGCCATGTATAATCAATATACCCAGCGCTTTCAAGAATATTTAATCAGAGATAAATCTTATTATTGTTATATTAATGAGCGTAATCAGGCATTTGGAGATAAAATCATGACCTTCATAAATAATGGTCAGCCTGTAGGCTATATGATTGCTCATGAAGATGAAGAAGAACTTAGAATAAGTGAATTCATTTATAATCAGGAGCTATTAAAAGATATTGTTGTCGCTTTATGTCAGAAATATGATAAACGAATTATTATTGAAACTGATATGCAAGCGAAAATAGAAGGAAAAGTTCAGGAAGTTATTACGATGATGTGTAATCAGCCATCTTCTAGCAATGAAGAGATAAGATTTATTAACGAAATTTATTAACTTTTTATTAAATATCATGTATCATTAATACGGATTCAGGGGGTAAAGTCATAAATGGTTATTGATGATCGCGAATTACATGAAGAATGTGGTGTATTTGGTGTTTATGAGGCTGAAGATGCAGCGCGTTTAACTTATTATGGTTTGCATGCGTTACAACACAGAGGCCAAGAGGGGGCTGGTATCTGTGTCAGACATAACAAACTACATCTCCATAAAGGCGAAGGTCTTGTCACTGAAGTCTTTGATAAAGAACGCCTAAAACAATTACCAGGCAATGCTGCTATTGGTCATGTGCGTTATTCTACTGCCGGTGGTGGTGGTATTGCCAATGTTCAGCCATTCTTATTTAGAACAATGAAGGGTTCATTAGGTGTATGCCATAATGGCAATATTGTTAATGCCAATATTCTGAAAGCTCAGCTTGAAGAAGAAGGGGCTATCTTTAATTCGACAAGTGATACTGAGATTTTAGGACATCTTATTAAACGTCATACTGGACGCTTTATTGATCGTATTTGTAAGAGCTTAAGAGAATTGGATGGAGCATTTGCCTTTCTTATTTTATGTGAGAATGCTTTATATGCTGCAAGAGATAAATATGGATTAAGACCATTATCGATTGGTCAGCTGCCTAATGGTGGTTATGTCTTTGCTAGTGAGACATGTGCTTTAGATATCGTAGGTGCACGTTATCTAAGAGATTTAATGCCAGGAGAAGTTGTCCGTGTGAAAGATGGAGAACTTAAGTCCAAATTCTATTTACCAACAGATCAAATTGTTGATAAGATTTGTGCAATGGAATATATCTATTTCTCAAGACCTGATAGTACAATTGAAGGCATTAATGTGCATACAGCAAGAAAAAATGCAGGACGCATGCTTTATCATGAATCACCAGTTGATGCTGATCTTGTCATAGGTGTGCCAGATTCATCAATATCAGCTGCTATTGGTTATGCTGAAGAATCAGGTATTCCTTATGAAATGGGCTTAGTAAAGAATAAATATGTTGGCCGTACATTCATACAGCCAACTCAGGCACTCAGAGAACAGGGTGTAAGAATGAAGCTTTCCGCCGTAAGCTCCATTGTCCGCGATAAGAGAGTTATTATGATTGATGATTCAATTGTCCGTGGTACTACAAGTAAACGTATTGTGCGTCTCTTAAAAGAAGCTGGAGCTAAAGAAGTGCATGTCAGAATAGCTTCACCAGCAATTAAATATCCATGTTTCTATGGTGTTGATACTTCAACAATTGAAGAACTCATTTCCAATAGAATGGATGTTGAAGAATTAAGAGATTATATTGAAGCAGATTCATTAGCATTTTTATCTGAAGAAGGATTACAGAAGACAACAGCAGTCACTGATACATGCACAGGCCTATGCTTATCATGCTTTAGCGGACATTACGTTACACCATTATATGATTCTTATAAGAATGCAAATAAAGATGAAAAGTAGAAATGAAGGGGGGCAACCTCTTTCTTTTTCTTATAATGCATTACTTCGCATAATGCATATTATGTCATTTTTAAATAGAAAATTCTGTACCAACTTAAATTAAATCACTATATAAAGCGTGATTCTTATCTTCATTAGGAAGTGTAATAATATGAAAATTCTTAATAGCTCTCATTTTTACCCAATCATCTTTTGTAGAAAGAAACAACAACCGATTAGCAACAATGTCTGCTGCTCTTACCAATGTTATTCTTTTTGAATCACAATAATGAAGATCTAAATGTGTCGATGGACTTAAGATGGGCGCATAATAACAGTGATAGTTATAATTAAATGTCCCCTTTATCAATTCACCATAAAGTGCTTCACGCAATTCATATCTCCCATTTGTTGCAGTTGAATGTTCATCCGTATAAAAATGAATTGCCGATATATCAGCAGGATTGAAAACAGAAAGTTCTATTAGCCTTTCTAAGGCTCTTTTTACAGCAATCTTATAAGCATAATCTAAATATCTCTGCTTGTCTTTTTTGTCCGCAAACACTTGATCCATGACTTCATTCTGATATATGACAGTGCCAAATTTAAAACAATTATTTAATGATCGAAATAGTTTCAATTTATCAGACTTATTTATCAAACATGCTTTGAGTTCTTTATCTTTTTTGTATTGATGCTTATCTCTAATGACTCCTTCAGCTTTAATATATTTTCTTGAAGCTATATCTTTATTGTTTTTACCTAAAAAAATCAGACCTCCAAACACGAAGAGTTCATTATGAACTTTGTCGAAGACGCCTGATTCATCAGAGTATACAAATATTTCCATTTGTTATTTCTCCTGTTATTTCTATGAAATTTTAAATAAAAAAAGCCATCTTTCGATGGCCTTGCGTCCGGCGTACTTAACATACGCTTAAACGTTAATTCGGTTTCCGCAAGTATACAGCGCATTACTGCCTGCAAATATAATATAACATAATTTTTAAAAGTATCAAGTCTAAATAAGTAAAAAAGCAAAAATGAATAAATGGTATAATGATATCTTTTCTTTAAGCCAAATGATTGATAGCCATATATAATGTCAATAAAGCCATAAATAAAACATTGACCAAGATGAGATATTGAAACAATCTATTTTTCTGTATTTTGTTATTGTTATAAAGGGCTAATACACTTATCAATAACATTGCTATAGATAAGATATAATAAACGAGATCAAGTAAAATATTGCCTTTTGAAAGTGTTCTCCCAAAAATGAAAAAGAGCAATGCCAGTAATGTAGAAGCCAGCGAGAGAATAACAACCTTTCTTATTTTATGTTCATCCATTATTTTGTACGAGCCACCTTATCTAGTAAGGAGTATCCAATTCCTGGATTTTCCACGTTAAAATTATCGGCAATAGTTGCACCAATTACGGCATAGCTATCAAGAACGCCAAGGTTTGTTGGATGAGCAAGTGATTTGCTGTACATAAGAAGTGGGACATGCTCACGTGTATGATCAGTTCCTTTCCATGTTGGGTCATTGCCATGATCAGCCGTAATCATGAGTAAATCATCCTCATTCATATTTCGCATTAATTCTTCTAGCTGCTTATCAAATAATTCAATAGCATCACCATAGCCAACAGCATTACGACGATGACCATAAACCGCATCAAAATCTACGAGATTCACAAAGATTAATCCTTCTTGTTCTTTTGTTGCAAGCGTAATTGTTTTCATCATGCCATCTGTATTATCATCCGTATGGATACCTTCAGTAATACCTTCGTTCACAAAGATATCTGGAATCTTACCGACACCAATGACATCAAGACCATGATCCTTTAAGCTGTTCAGTACAGTTCTTCCAAAAGGTTTTAGCGCATAGTCATGTCGATGTGGAGTACGCTTGAACTCCCCTTTCTTGCGTCCAACATAAGGTCTCGCAATAACGCGTCCAACTTTCCATTCATCCTTCATTAAGAGTTCTCTTGCAATCTCACAGGCTCTATAGAGTTCTTCTAAAGGGATAATTTCTTCATTTGCAGCAATTTGGAATACAGAATCTGCTGAAGTATAAACAATCCAATCTCCAGTTTCAAGCTGATGTTCACCAAATTGATCAAGAATAACTGTACCACTTTCAGCATAATTACCAACACACTTACGTCCTGTTTTTTCCTCAAAAAGTTTAATAAACTCATCAGGGAATCCTGTATCTGTAAATGTCTGGAAAGGTTTATCAATCTTCAGCCCCATCATTTCCCAATGACCTGTCATCGTATCTTTTCCATTAGATACTTCACGTAGTGCAGCCGTTGTTCCTAACTGATGTGGAACTTTATGAATGCCTTTGAAATCACCTAAATTTCCCAGTCCTAAACCTTCCATATTTTCAACATAAAGTCCATTTTTCACTTCTGCAATATGTCCAATTGTATTGGCTCCTTCATCACCAAATTTTGCAGCATCTTCTGCTCCACCAATTCCCATTGAATCACATACAATAAGAAAAACACGTTTATAATCTTTATAACTCATCTTTTTATCCTTCCTTCTTGTTTCTATGAAAGAAACGTTTATAATCTTCAACAATCTTTTCATTTGCGACATGTGTATAGATTGTTGTTGTTGCTATATCACTATGGCCAAGTAATTCCTGAATACTTCGTAAATCCGCATCACCATCAAGTAATGTTGTCGCAAAAGTATGCCGCAACTTATGTGGACTTAGATGTTCACTAATACCAGCTTCACAGGCATATTTTTGTAAGATATTGTAGAATTCCTCACGGCTTATCATCTTTCCAAAATGGTTAAGAAAGATTTCTTTATTGCCTAGCTTGTCATAGACTTGACGTTCATGGTGAATATAATCCTCTAAAAGATCGCATGTTTTAGCATCTAAAGGAACAAGTCGTTCCTTGTTGCCTTTTCCCACTACACGAATACGTTTAGCCTTATAATTAAAATCATTAGTTGTAAGATGAATGAGCTCACTTACACGTACGCCACTTGCTACACTCAAGAGCAGCATGAGATAATCACGCTTGCCTGCAGGAGAAGATTGATCAATTGTATGAAGAACCTTCGTGACAGATTCAAGACTTACTGTTTGTGGCAAATGTTTTTGACTTTTAGGCATATCAATATTAGCCATAATATTATGCTCAATCATTTTATTTTTCTTCAGATAAAGAAAAAACTGTCTTAGTGTGACCATCTTGCGAACAATTGAAGATGTCGCATAGTGTTCATTTAAGTATTTTAGATAATGAATAATATCTTGCTCTTCTATCTCTCCTATATCCTTCTTCATATAAGTAAAGAATTGTTGAAGATCGCGGATATAATTGATTGTTGTATTCTCGCTCAATCCTTTTTCCAATAAGAGATAAGTCTCAAATTCTTGAATATAGTCCTTTTGTTGCATACATTTACTCACCAAGAATATTATATCAATTTTTCTAAAAGAATACCAAAGAGGTATTAAGAATTCTTATCCAATAAATCACTAGCTTTCATCAATCCCAGATTTTCTTTATTAAAGATTTTGATGATCTGATCAACATTATCTTCTTTTGGTGTTTCTATACGATCAAATATCGATAATTGCTCTTTAACATCATTCACTGACTTCACATCATTCAAGCCAATACCAATCAGTCTCACTTTTTCCCCATTATAAACATTTCTTAATAACATAAGAGCAGCAGAATAAATCTCTTCAGAATTATTCGTATAATACTCTAAAGGCATTTGTCTTGTTATTGAATGGGTTAAATCAAACTTCAATGTAATCGCAATGCTATTGGCGACAAGCGATTCTTTCTTTGCACGATCAGATAGATGATCAGCAATAGGTTTAAAAGCTTCCGCAATTTCATCAATACCTTCTAAATCATTTTCAAATGTTTCAGAATTACTCACGCTTTTTGCCTGTCTTGCTTCATATTGAACTTTACGATTATCCTTTCCATTAGCTTGATGGTAAAAGACAAGGGCACTATTCCCTAATACCTGCTTCAATATTGTGTAGTTTTCACGCTGAGCAATATCTCCAATTGTCATGATTCCAGCTTTTTTCAATTTCAGTGCTGTTTTTTTACCAATGCCAAACATCTCACCAACATCCATAGGCCATAAAAGTTGTTTTATGTTACTTTGTGTGAGGATTGTGATACCCATTGGTTTTTTCATGTCACTCGCCATTTTAGAAAGAAATTTATTTGGTGAAATACCAATAGAACATGTTAAGCCAAGCGTCTGGTAAACTTCCCTTTGGATAGCTTCTGCTATGCCATAGGGCTGTTCATGTGTGCTTGTAATGCGTTCAGATAAATCAAGATAGCCTTCATCAATAGAAGCGACTTCAAGATAAGGACTATATTTCTTTAAGATTTCGAAAAAGCGAGAAGATAGCTCGTGGTAATAATCAAAATGTGGTTCAATGATGATGAGATCCGCACATTTATTTTTTGCCATATAAAGTGGCATGGCAGAATGAATACCGAGCTTTCTTGCCTCATAACTTGCTGTTGAGACAACTGAACGCTTTGAATCATGAGCAATGACAACAGGCCTCCCTCTTAATTCAGGATGTCTTATCAACTCACATGAAACATAAAATGCATTAAGATCAACATGAAATATAACGTGCATAACAAATCCCCTCTCGAAAAAAAGCATATACATCGATATGCTTTAATGGTTCAATAAACTTCGTGCATTATTAAGTGCCTCTTCAGTAATAGAGTCACCAGACAACATTTTAGCTATCTCACTGACACGTTCTTCGCCCTTGACTTCTTGAATACTTGTATAAGTTTCATTATCTTCGCTCTCTTTATGTAAAGCATAATGGTGAGTTGCATGTACGGCAACCTGTGGTAGATGTGTAATACAGATCACCTGCTTATCAGCCGAAAGCATCTTCATCTTTTGACCAATTGCATCTGCAACCTTGCCACTCACACCAGTATCAACTTCATCAAAAATAACAGTATCAACACTCATTTGATTAAGTGTAATGATCTTTATTGCTAACATGACACGCGAAATTTCACCACCAGAAGCTGATTCATTCAACGGTGTAAAGGCTTGTCCAGCATTCATTGAAACAGTAAATACGACCTTATCCATACCATCTTTGCTAAGTTCTGTTTCTTCAAAAGCAATATGAAATCTTGCTTTATCCAAGTAGAGGTCTGTGAGCTGTTGCTGTATACGCTTTTCAAATTCAAGAGCACACTCCTGACGTTTCTGATGCCATGATGTCGCTGCATCATAAGCAAGCTTATAATACTTTTCTTTTTCTCTTTCGAGTTCTTCAAGCATTTCATCACGATGCAAGCTTGCGTCAATTTTCTCTTTCAGCTCATCACGTGCCTTATAAATAGCCTTCATGCTATAGCCATACTTACGCTGCAATCTTTGAATCTGAAAGAGCTCTTCATTGATTTCATTGAAACGATATTCATCAAAATCAATTCCTTCATAACTTTGCATGATGGACCCAACAATATCCGAAAGAGAATAAAAAGTATTATAGAGTTGATTATAATCCTCTTTAAAATCATCATACTCTTTAACACTATTTAATTCATCAATAGCACTTTGTAACTGTTCCAAAACACCATGATTATCATTGACAAGATGATCAAATTGTCTAATATGAGCATTTAATTTCTCATAGTTCTTCATAATCTCTACTTCATGTTCGAGATTTTCAATATCTTCATCCGTATATTCCAAATCTTTAAGTTCATCATACTGAGATTGATAGTATTCAATACGTTCATCACTCATATCAACCTCATTAATATCCTTAATCTTTTTAAGAATTTCCCGATACTTCCTATAGTATTGCAGATAATCATCTTTTAAATAATCATCTGCAATATAACGATCAAGGATGGTGAGATGATTCTTGATAGAGAAAATGGTCTGTGTTTCAAACTGTGAATGGATATGAATTAAATAAGGCGCAATAATATTGAGTGCTGAATTAGTTACAGGATGATAATTGACCTTAATATTTGACTTCCCGTTTGCATGAATTTCTTTATGGATAATAATATCGTTATCAAAGTCCAGTCCTATTTCTTCAAAAGCTTTTACAACTTCGTCATTTTCATCTATTTCAAAGATTCCTTCAATAATTGCCTTTTCCTGGCCTTGTCTGACAAGCTGAGCACTCGAACGCTGTCCACATAACTGACCTATCGCATCAATAATGATGGACTTGCCCGCACCAGTTTCACCAGTGAGTACACTCATACCTTCATGAAAATCGACTTGCATTTCATCAATAATGATGAAGGAAGAAATATAGAGACTTTTCAACATATATTATTCACCTCTTTCAAAATGATTATGTGCTTCTTTTACAACATCAGCAATATCAATAGGCATGCTTTCTTCTTCTGCTAACACAAAATGTCCGAGAAATTCGATATTACCTTCACCACCTGTAATAGGTGAATATGTTAAAGCTTTAATAGAGAAACCATTCTCTTGCGCATACGTCAGCACTTTTTTAATGACTTCTTCATGTACTTTTGCATCCTTTACAATACCATGTTTGCCAACTTGCTCACGTCCCGCTTCAAACTGTGGCTTAATCAGAGCGGCCACATCACCGCCTGCCACCAAGATGTTTTTAAGCGTTGAAAAAATGTGAGAGAGTGAAATGAACGAAACATCGATGGATGCCACCTCAGGCTGACCTTCTTGAAAATTTGCAGGTGTGCAATAACGGAAATTCGTTTGTTCCATGACAATCACACGCGCATCATTTCTTAGCTTCCAGACAAGCTGGTTTGTCCCTACATCAAGTGCATAAACCTTTAATGCACCATTTTGCAGTGCACAATCCGTAAATCCGCCCGTTGATGAGCCAATGTCCAACATGATTTTATTATGCAAATCGAGATGAAACATATTAATAGCTTTTTCAAGCTTCAAGCCTCCACGAGAGACATACTTAAGCTTTTCTCCTTTTACAGATAGTACAGTATCTGTTGGAATCTTCATGCCTGGTTTATCAAGTTTTTGATGGTCATCATGGACTATTCCAGCCATGATTGCTCTTTTAGCCTTTTCACGAGATTCAAAAAGACCTTGTTCAACACATAATATATCCACTCGTTCCTTAGCCATTCAGACACTCCCTTATTTTGATCAGAAGATCATCCATAGTTAATCCTTCTCTTTTCAATAATTCTTTCACACTGCCATGTGTTACATAGTGATCACCTATACCCATGGCATGTAACTCTACTGGTGTATGATGCTGACTATAGTAAAAACTGATTGCTTCACCAAGTCCACCTATCAACATATCTGTTTCAAAAACAATGATTTTTGTATGGGCAACTTTATCAAGCATCTGTTCATCCATTGGTTTAAGAAAACGTGCATTAATCAAATTAACAGGCAAATCATACTCCCTAATCAGATTTTCTACATTTTTTACTTGATCACCATATGTAATGACACTAACCAAATGTGCATGATCAAAGAATTTTATTTTCCAGCTACCTACATTTAAAACATCTTGTTGATGATCTTTATGTTTATGAATCATATTCTTGCTATAACGTATGATATAGGGATGATCATGATTCTTATAGGCGGTATTCATCATTAGTTCAGCTTCTTTTTGATTGTGTGGTGCCATAATAATGAGATTGGGAATAGGCATCATATAGCCGATATCAAAGACACCATGGTGCGTAGGTCCATCCTCCCCAACAAGTCCAGCACGATCAATTCCAATCAAACAAGGCAAATCCATTCTTGCAATATCATGATTAAGCTGATCATATGCACGTTGGGAGAATGATGAATAGATGGAGAGGAAAGGAAACTTTCCACTTATAGCTAAGCCTGCCGCAAAAGTCATCGCATGTTCTTCGGCAATACCGACATCAAAGCTTCTATCGGGATAATGCTTAAAAATATGATTCAGACTACTTCCTGTTATCATGGCAGGTGTTATAACACAAATATCCTGGTGCTTGCCCATTAGAAATTCTACATGATTTGCAATGGCTTCAGACCAGCTTTGATGCTTAGTATGCAAGGCAGGTACAATGCCACGATTCAAATCAAAAGGTTTCACACCGTGATAAAGACCGATTTTATCCTTTTCTGCCTTTTCATAGCCTTTGCCTTTAACCGTTTCCACGTGAACAATAACACTATGATCATAATCTTTTGCGGTATTAAGAGCAGAAATCAAGTCTTCCATATTATGACCATCAATTGGTCCTAAATAATCCAAGCCAAGCTTAGTAAAAACAGATTCATCAAGAATATGATCCTTAACAACATCCTTCATCTTTTTTGTGACTTGGTAGACACGTTCTCCTGTTTTACTTTTCTTCAGAAAAGTAACATAGTTATCACGTGCATTTTTATATTTTTCAGAAACACGAATCTCCGAAAGCATATTAGAAAGACCACCAACATTTTTTGTAATAGACATATTGTTATCATTAAGGATAACAATAACTTTATGCTTACATGTTCCAAGATAATTTAAGGCTTCAAAAGATTCACCAGACATTATGGCCGCATCACCAACCACAGCTATAACCTGATAATCTTCTTTATTAAGGTCACGCGCTGTCGCTATACCGATAGAACCAGAAATAGCTGTTGAAGAATGGCCGGCTTCCCAGCAATCATAGGGGCTCTCTTTTCTTTTTTGAAAGCCTGAAATGCCACCGTATTGACGAATGTTTTTTAATTCTTTAGCTCTGCCCGAAAGCACTTTATGTACATAAGACTGATGTCCTACGTCAAAAGCTATTTTATCTCTTGGAAAATCGAAAACATAATGCAATGCAACAGTCAGTTCTACAATTCCTAAATTGCTTGAAAAGTGCCCTCCTGTTCTGGCAACAGAATGCATAATGAACGAGCGAATATCCTGAGATAGATCACTCAGTTCTTCTGTTGTCATTGATTTTAAAAATTTTGAATTTTCTATCTCTTCAATATTCAAATTAATTCACCCTTCTTATGACTTTTTCAAGTAGTGCAATCATAATACCATGATTACATGTCAACCCATAAATATCTTCTAGGCATTTTTTAAACAAATCATCAGCATAGGCTTTTGACTTTTCTAATCCAAGCAATGATACATAGGTTGTCTTACCATTTTCTTCATCACTGCCTACATTTTTTCCTAAAGTCTGACTATCGCTTGTGACATCAAGGATATCATCCTGAATTTGAAATGCTAGGCCTAAATGAAATCCTAAATTTCTAAGTTCTTTTTGTTCTTTACCAATAATGATTCCTGCCATTTCTAATGGTGCAGAAATCAAGCATCCTGTTTTATAATGATGAATATCTTCTAACTCTTCTAGTGTTGCTTGATGACTTTCATAATACATATCTTGTTGCTGTCCATAAATCATACCAGAAACACCTGATGCTTTAAATAGAACAGATGTTAACATGACCTTCATATGATCATCGATGGCTGTATTCATCATAACATTCATCGCCTGATTAAGAAGTCCATCACCAGCTAGTATGGCTGTTGCTTCGTCAAACTGTTTGTGGCAAGTGGGACGTCCTCTTCTTAAGTCATCATTATCCATCGCAGGCAGATCATCATGAATAAGTGAATATGTATGAATCATCTCAATGGCACAGGCCACATCAAGATACTGATGATAGTCATAACCATAGGCTTTGAGTGCAGTGAGTAATAAGACCGGTCTTAAACGCTTGCCCCCAGCTAAAACAGAGTACTTCATTGCTTCTTTGACAGCCCCTGATTGAGGCTGACTGAGAAGTTCTTCAAGACGTTTATTGATTTCCTGAATCATTTGTTCCATTATGATCACCTTCATATGTTTGCATTGAGCCATTTTCATAGATTTTTACAACACGATCTTCGATACTTTTTAACTTGCTGTCACAGAATTTAGCAAGCTCTACCCCTTCTTCATACAGTTTAATACTTTCATCCAATGTTGCTTTATTTTCTTCAAGAACTGCTATGATTTCATCAAGACGATTCATAGCTTCTTCATATGTCATCTTTTTATCCATAATAACCTCTATTCAATTACAGCTTTCTTTTTACCATCCGCAAACTCCAATTCAACATGATCACCGGCAGACAACATGCTAGCCTTGTCAATGGCTTGATGATCCTTTAAGACAATACTATATCCCCTCGTAAGAATTTTAAGTGGGCTAACGAGATCTAGTTTTGTCACACAGGAAGCAAAGACATGTTTCTGTTCTTTAAGAGAATCCTGTATAAGCGTATCGAGTTCATGCCGATTTCTTAAGACCCTTCCCTCTTCATAACTGATTTGTTTAGTTATTTGTAAGTGCAAAGAAGCTTTTTTATCTTGCACAATCTTATTATTTGAACTTATGAAACGATGAGAAAGCTGAGTCAGTTTTTGTTTTCTTTTTTGTAGGCCCTCCTGTTCATGTGTCAAGAATTGTTGGCCTAAGTGATCCAATGCATCTCTATTATGTGTTAAGTGAAGCATTTCATTTTCATAAAGATGCTGAGGATTTTTAAATACATAGGCATCAAGAATATGATGTAATGCTGTCTTTTGATTTTCTAATTGATAGTTCATTAAGGTATGTAAACGATTGGCTTTGACATAAACATTATCTCTTAATTCATGAGCATCAGGTACAGCCGCAACAGCTGCAGCAGTTGGTGTGGCCGCACGTAAATCGCTCACAAAATCCACCAATGTCGTATCTGTCTCATGCCCGACCCCTGTTATAATGGGTGTGTTTAATTGATAAATACAACGCACAAGCTCTTCTTCATTGAAATTCCATAAATCTTCAATAGAACCTCCGCCTCGACAAAGCAAGATTGTAGAAGGTCGTGCTTTATCCACTGCACGAAGAGTCGCAATGATATGCTTATAGGCATCCTTTCCTTGAACAGGGATGGGAAAGATATAAATGGGCACACTTTCAAAACGCTGCTTAATGGTCCTTAGGACATCCTGTAAAGCTGCCGACTGTTTAGCTGAAAGAACAGCTATATTTTTAGGGAAAGTCGGAATAGGCTTTTTATGAGCCTCATCAAATAAGCCTTCTTTTAAAAGTTTTTGTTTTAGCTTTTCATACTGAATCGCTAAATCACCAATCCCGTCTTTTTGCATGTGATCAACATAGAGCTGATAGACCCCTGTCTTCTCATAGACAGAAACATGGCAATGGGCAATAACCTTCATCCCATTTTCTGCTCGAAAAGATAAATTCTTTGCATAAGAGGCAAACATTATTGCACTTACTGCAGCTTGTTCATCTTTCAAAGTAAAGTACATATGCCCACTTGGGTGTGGACGATAGTTTGAGATTTCCCCACGAACTGTTACATCTTGTAGATGAAAATCACGATCAAACAATGCCTTTACATAGCCATTGAGAGCATGAACACTAATTGGTTTCATTAGATAACCTCATTTAAGACCCCATTGATAAATTTATAAGATTCTTCATCACAGAATTCTTTTGCATTAATAACAGCTTCGTTAATGATAATGCGTTTATCAAGTTCACTATCTGCTAATTCACAAGTTGCTACAAGTAAAATAGCCTGTTCCATATAAGATAATCGATTAAAAGTCCAGCCTTTCTTAAGTTCCTTACTGATAAGAACAATATAATTGTCCTTATTTTCTAAGACTGTTTTCACTAAACGAATGGCAAACTTCTTTGCTGAATAACCATCTTTTAATTCAGGATCCAAATCAATAAAATGCAACAATTCTTCTAATGAAGCATTAATTAATAAATTCTGATAAACACAAAATATTGCCTTTTGTCTTGCATACTGTCTGATCGTTTTTTCCATTTTCAAAAACCTCCAAATTTCATTCCCTATAATACCATATTAGCAACTAAAAGTCATAAAAATACATAAAAAGAAAAGCAAGAGAATCACATCTTGCTTCTAGAACTCAATACTTTCTACATTAATATCAATTGATTTCACATCAACATTACACATATCCTTAACCGCTGTCGCAATAGCTTTTTGCAGTTCTTTAACTTTATGTGTTACTTTCACACCATATTTCACCTTGATATGCAAAGTAATTGTTACATTATTATCATCAATACGTGCATTAACAAGATGCTTAGATCCATTAATTGAAAAACCTTTTGAAGTATCTAGGCTTACATCTTTGTCTTCGCTCACAACTTCTTTTGCGATAATATCGAAGACCTGGATACTCATCATGATATCACCATTTATTGGACTTTCTTTGTATGTATAGTATTCATTATGTGCCATAACTCTACCTCTTTCTTTTACCCTTCTATTGTATAAGAAATACATCCATAATACAAGGTAAAAAAGAATCAGCCTTTTGACTGATTCTCATTCTATGCTCTTCCACCATAAGTTCCATCAACAGTATTAACAATAACTGTTTCACCCGCTTCAATGAAGAGCGGTACTTTGATTTCGAAACCTGTTTCAATCTTCGCAAACTTTGTTGCCCCTTGAGCAGTATCGCCTCTCACTGCAGGTTCTGTTTCAATAACCTTAAATGGAACATTGACAGGTAAAGCTACGCCAAGCACTTCACCTTCGTACGAAGTCACTTCAACTTCATCACTTGGTTTCATAAAGTTTTGTTCCCATTCTAGACGATCAGCTGGAATTTCAATCTGATCATATGTTTCATTATCCATGAAAACAAGCATGCCACCATTATCATAGAGATATTGCATTTTACGTTTTTCAATTGTTGCTCTTTCAACTTTCGCATTACCACCAAAAGTAATTTCAGTTGTAGAACCTGTTCTCAAGTTCTTCATTTTTACACGAATATTAGCAGCTGCACGAGCAGTTTTATTATGTGAGTAATCCAATACAATATAAAGATTTCCATCATACTGGAACGTAGTTCCTGGTCTTAAATCACCAACACTAATCATTTTATTGCTCCTTTCTCAAAATCGTATCAATTATAACAAAACCACGCTCACTTGTAAAACAAAAATGATTTGCGAAATTCCTCATATCAAGCCATATAGTGAAATTTCGAGACATTTAAATCCTTTGTCTTAATATGCATTTCAAAACGATACTTATCCTGTTCATCACTGATATCACATACAATCAGATAATAATCCCACATATCATCAACAGTATAATGAACTCGTGTGTTTTCAACAGTAAAATCATTGCTTAACAATAAATCAGTATCCATTGTTTCACGAAAATAGCGCTTTAAATAAATTTCCATTTGACGCTCTTTATCAAGTTTTCGTCCATTTCCATGAAACGCAAAGAGATCTGTATATAAACGGCTTGTTGACAACAAGCTTAAAACAACAACCACAAAAATCATCAAGACAACATTCAGCGCACTTCCCTTATTATTGCTATGGAATTTCTTCTTCGTGCTCTTCTTCAATCTCTCTTGAATTCTTTTCATATAAATCACCTATAAGATACTCAAATTCTCTATGTCCACGTTTTATTCTTATAAACAGAAAATCATTTTCTTCAAAGAAAGAAATCTCATCAATATTCATAATTAGGGTTTCATATCCCGGTGTCTTAACAAGCCTATGATCATTTAAAAATACACGAAACTCTTGATTCTCCCGATCCTTGTAGACCAATTCTACATTATGGCTCTCTACCACACCTGTCATCAAATAGTCAGATAATTGTTTAACGCCTACAGATACATCGCTATCTAACTGTACTTTAGGAATTTTCAAAGCCCTGATCATACTATAGGCTGTAGACGTGACTAACACTGTGATAGATAGAGCTAACAACATTTCTACGAGCGTAAAACCTTTTCTATTATATATGGCAAATCACCCCCATATTCCCGAACAGTCTCAACTTCATTGAGTGAAGCCTGGTCATGCTGGATCTTTGTATACGAACGATTGAGCGTCGCTTGTAATGATATCAATCCCACAAGCACTGAACAAAAAATCATGAATGCAAAGAGTGCTTCAATAAGTGTACTGCCTTTATTTGACATAAAACGTCCCACTTCCTAACTGGAAAACAAATTCATAAACTTTAAAGGGTGTTCTTAACTTAACCGAACGGGCAATCTTTATATGACCAGAAGCATTAAAAGTGAATTGGTAGTTGTTTGTAAATTGATAATTGGAATCAAGGATAACTTCCTTGTGGTAATGATTGCTATTGATATCCACACGATTTCTCTGACATACTACGCTCACTGTTTCATGTTTAATCATTGCTGTACTTCTTGCAAGATGAAACGCCTGAGACACTTGTGTAATTTGCGTCTGGACATTGGCATGAGGTTTACGAAAGAATAGTGTTATTGATGAAATGATCAATGTGATTGACAAAACAAAAATCATTTCAATAAGCGTAAAGCCTTTCTTACTTGCTAACATAAGCCTGTCCATCACTTATATAGATGCTTTTACCATTTGGACACACGGCTTGCTTTTCTGTCAAATATGGCGATGATCCGCTTGTAAGTTGTGAGATGCTAGTTGGCAGCTGTTCATGTTCTATTTCATAGAGGATGATTTGTGAATTCACCACTTCTATTTGTGCTTGACAGCCTTTATCTTTCACTACTCTATTCTTGTTGGTAACATATGGGATAACGAGCAATAATATGACAAGTATGACAGAAATACAAAAAATCATTTCAATGAGTGTAAACCCCTTGTTCTTCATTATTCATCATTCCTTTCTTTTTTGCATACAGATGCATCAGATAACTTTGCGCAACATATGTTTGTCCCTCACTCAAAGCTGTGGCCACAAGACTTGCTGCTGCAATAACAAGAAAGCTCTTTTCTTGTTTTGTATCGAGGTGTCCTTTAAGAGCAATATTTTTTCCATTATAGCGCACTTCTATCTCTCCATTTGTTACACCCAATTCTCCTTCTTGAAAAAGATAATGCTGTTGATAATGACAATGGCACTTAAGCCATCGCCCTAAAGAAAATGCATTCATCAACATATCTACATAAGCAGAATCATCCATTCGCCTCAAAAGCCGATCAACACATAAAATGGTCATTTTCACAGGATCTAAATCATCTAAGTCTGGATTCTTACCGATACAAACCTCCTTCTCATCAACACTAACATAAATTAAAGACTGCATTATCCTCACACTCCAAACTCTCTTCCATCGCTTTTACATAATAGCAATGTAGTTCAAAAACAATGGCATTCTGAACACTTATCGGCATTGACCCAAGAAGTAGGCCGCCTAGAAAACATATCTGCTCTTCTTTCAACTGCAACAAACTATCATCTTTCATCAGATCCACAAAAATAACATGATGATCTTGAAAAATACCTTGATAATCAATGAGCTTTCCTTCACATCGATAAACCTCGGCATAAAGAATCATTTGAAACAAATGGCGAAAGAGTGTCGCATATTGATGCACATCATCAATAATACTTGTAAGTTGCTTATACTGTTTCAAAAAGCACACCTTTAAATCTTGATTATTTTGAATATCAGAAATACAAAATCCTCCAATATCATCACAAACAACCTTAACAACTTCAATCATATTAAATCTCTCCTATCACATTCATCATTGGCAAAATAATAGCAATATAGACAACAATCACAAAAAAAGCCACAAACGAGTAAACAGCAGGTATCAAATACTTTATAAACTTATTCAAAGCCATATCCATTTCACGTTTCACAACATCAATATAACCCGATAAATCTCCAATCTCTTTAGGTGCCTGTAAATACATCCTGTACATGATGACAAAGAGCTGATCAAAGTATTCAAAGTTTTCAATAATATCTTCAAAAGCTTCCCCTTCTTCAATACGACAATAAATCTCATAGATCATGATTTTAATGTCACTTCTAACCATCGTCTCATTCAATAAAACAATAATTGTATTAGCATCAAGGTGGTCTTTCATGATTTCATTAAAATAAATAGCGAATTTAAGCGTGAAATATTTCTGAATGATATGTTTGAGCATCTTGACATGCAAATACTGTTCAATAATACGATAATTCTTGCTCTTTAACGCTCTCATGAAACGAAGAAACAGAACAACGATGATTCCAATAACGCAGATAAACAGTATGGGAATAAGCTGCATTAAACCTATGAGTATTGTAAAGAGAATACTTTTTTGAATAGAAAATGAAGTAAATAAAGCATTCACTTGAGGAAATAGCACAAAAGAAGCAAAGAAGCAGAACATGACAAGAAAGCTCATCAATACAAGAGGGTACGTCAACTTGCTGATCAAATCCTTTTTTGTCTTTTCTAAATGCTGAGTAATTTGTAAAGCATTACGAATCGCTGCACTGATGGTCAAACGCATTGAGAAGAATTCAAAGAATTCAATAAACTGTTTAGGAAAATCTGATTCAAGAATAGCTTTCTTCAAATCAACGCCCTCTTTTAACATTATGTTAATTTGATCAGCACTAGGATGATGCGTAATCTCTTTACATAAAAGTAAAGTCTCCTCTATACCATAGCCCTGTTCAAGAAGCTGATAGAGATTTTCTAAGAAAAGATAATCCTTATTCATTAATCTCATCCTTTAGGATATATGAATCACATTTTTTCTCAGCAATCAAATTTAAAGCTGATTGCTTAAAAGTCTGATAAGTATAGTCATTATGATGTAAATACTGGGTAATAGCTTCGCGACTCATCATTTCAGGCAGGATGATGACTCTTTTTCTTTTAAGATCATATTTGATTTTTTGAGAGACAATGCCAATCAGGACATCTTCTAAATCCGTCTCGTTTACACCTAGATTAAGCATGCGCTTAATCACAAGCAAAGCAGTTGATGCATGAATGGTACTTAAAACCAAATGTCCTGTTAATGCGCATGTAATAGCTAAGGCAGCCGTCTTCTCATCACGTATTTCTCCAATCATAATGACATCTGGATCATGTCGTAATATTTGTCGAAGTGAATCATGATAATTAATTCCAAGATCCTCATTCATTTCTATTTGGAGACAGTGCTCTTTAATCATTTCAATAGGATCCTCAAGCGTTACAATGTTCTTTCCACCCATTTCAATAAGACGATCGAGCATAGCATATAGTGTTGTACTTTTACCACTCCCAGTAGCCCCCGAGACAAGAAACAAGCCCGATGTCTGACGGCATATAGAAGCAAGAAAAACACTGAATTCTTTCACAAGAGATAATTCATTAATGGTGAGTTTCTCATGATTATTAAGAATACGTATCACAATGGATTCAAAATGTTCACCCGGTAACAATGAAACACGTAAGAAATAAATATGATTATCAATAAAGTAATGAAAAGCTCCTGTTTGTGGGACAAGCTTGTAGTTGACATTGATAAAAGACTTATACTTGATATAATTGATCATTTTCTGCCCAATATCAAAATCATAACAAATATAGTGCTCAAGCTTTCCAAGTACTCTAAATTGTATTTCCAGTTTTTGATCAAGCTTCATATGAATATCAGTCGCATGATGAGAAAGGGCGTGATATATAATTTTCTCAAAAAGTTCATCCATTGTCATCCCCACCTTGTTCAAAGAATAGACAATAAAGTGAGAAAAGCAATAAATGTTGATTCTTTGAAGAGAGCCCTCTCGCAATTATAATGGCATAAATGAAAATAGCTAATTTCAGACTAGATTCCTGATAGTCTGTTTTTATACGATAGTGTTCTTTATCTTGATAGAGAATAATTGTCATTGGCTTAATCTCTAAATCATATGCCTTTAAAAGATAGCATTCCTGCAAATGATCATGATAGCGCAAATAAAGAGCTAAATGACCAATAGCTTCTAATTCTAAATACTGTTCTAAAATACTTTCTACATTTGTATAATCCGTCTTTTGATGATTCAACAAATCCGTAACACCCATTGCTATAAGCTGCATCAATTTTTGTTCATCAATCATACCTTCTTTCTTTACAACAACATTTTCATTCAATTCTATTTTCAAGAGCTGTTTCATGAGTCATCCTCCCTTTTCTACCCTCTATATATGTATTCGCTAAAAAAAGAGATTTTTCTCACCTAAAAATGCATTTTTTCAAAAAAAATACGGATTCATAAGAATCCGTATCTCATACAAGTGTATTTATCATTTTTTAATCATTAGGTATGGGTTTATTATACAACGCTTTATCAAGTTCATTATTTTGATAAGCAACAATCGTTGTACAGATCGCATCACCAGTGATATTAATAGCTGTTCTAGCCATATCAAGTATTCTATCAATACCCATAATTAATGTAATACCGGCAGCTGGAAGGCCGACAGAGTTAAAGACCATTGTCAATGTAATTAAGCCAACAGATGGAACACCTGCTGTACCAATAGAGGCAAGTGTAGCCGTCGCAATAACTGTTAGCATATTCATTGGTGTTAACGTAATACCATAAGCTTGTGCCACAAACACAACGGCAACGCCCTGCATAATGGATGTCCCATCCATATTGACCGTTGCTCCTAACGGAATCGTAAAGGATGAAATCTTACGGCTAACACCTAGTTTTTCTTCTAGTGTCTCAATCGATAATGGAATTGTTGCATTGGAAGTCGCTGTAGAGAATGCAAAAGCCATAACCGGGAAAAACTTTTTAATAAATTTCAATGGATTCAGTCTTGTAAAGATGAACAAGAGAATCTGATAAACCCCAAATCCCTGCAATAATAATGCAATCAAAACAGCTACAACATACTTTAACATATATATGATTACTGAGAATCCCATTGATGAAAAAGTTCTTGCAATAAGACAATAGACAGCAATTGGAGCAACTTTCATAACCATCATAGTCATTTCCATCATAATATCATTGCCTTGTGAGAAGAAATTTGTCATTAATTGTACTCTTTCACCAAGCTTTGCTAAAATTATGCCAATTAATAAAGCAAAAAAGATAATAGCGAGCATATCCCCATTCGCAAGAGCTTGGATAGGATTTGTAGGAATAATATTCAAAATTGTATCAACAGCACTTGTTGAAGTCGTTGTTTTACCAACAGTTGAACCAGCCGCTTTAGCAGCTGTCATCATTTTTGCAAGATTTGCACCTTTACCTGGATTCACAACACTTGCTACTCCAAGTGCCAACGTAACAGCTAATACTGTTGTTGCCATGTAGAACATGACTGTTTTAAGACCAACTTTGCCCAGTGTCTTCGTATCTCCAATGGCCGCAGCACCACAAACAATTGAACAGAAGACAAGTGGAACAACGAGCATCTGCATGCCACGAATAAATCCCTGACCAACAATATAAAAGGCTCCATTAACGATATAGTCCATCACAAATTTCTGAGAAGACAACGACAAATTAATAATAACACCCGTAATTGCCCCTAGAATCAGAGCAATGAATATCATTGTTGTCAGTCCTAATTTCTTTTGTTTTTTCATAGAACACCTCTTTCTCTTAAACGATCGAGATAGGCATCAAGATCATCTTCCCATTCAGGCATCTTGTAGATACCTGTGATTCTTAACATCATATTGTCAAGTGCTGAGTAAGCAGGTCTTGACTCCTGATCTCTTGCTACTTTCACTTGAGCATGCAAATTTGCTTTTTTTATAACAGTCTCAAAGAATTCCTTTCTTGAACAGCTTCCTCTATCTGATGCATGAAAGAGACCATATTCATGTGATGTTATAAGTGTTGTAAGGAAATCCACTAAACTTCTTGTAGAAGTAGGTGTTGAATATTCCTGTTTAGGAATGACAATATCTTCGCCCTTTTTAGCCTTCAAAATTGCCTGTTCTACTAAATCATAGTTTTTACCATATAACCAGCTACTTCTAACAATAACATGCTTATCTGTCAATCTTTCCACAAGAGATTCACCAGCAAGTTTACTTTTTCCATAGACTGAAATTGGCTTTGGTGTATCAAATTCATTGTGTGCTTCCTCATTAACACCATTGAATACATCATCAGTAGAAATGTGAATTAATTTGGCATTAATCATACGTGCAGCAACAGCTACATTTCTTGCTCCAATAGCATTAATTTTATATGCTTCATCTGGATTTTTTTCACAATAATCAACATCTGATATTGCGGCACAATTGATAATCACATCAGGATGATTCAAATTAGCAAAACGAATAATTTGTTTATCGTCTTCTACTGGCACATCCTTATCGCTTGTCAGAATTTCATAGTCAGTATTGTGCTCAAAATGTTTTACAAGTGCCGAACCTAAGCGTCCCTCTGCTCCTGTAATCCAAATACGTGTTTGTAGACTCATAGGTCTCCTCCTTTATTCTTTCGTAGTTTAGCATAAAATACGCCAAGATAAAAGAAAAAGAGATGATATCCCTACTATTGAAAGTAAGGATTATTTACCTTTTCCTCTTCTAATGTCGTCGTTTCACCATGTCCTGGAGCAACAACACAATCTATTTGAAGATTCTTCAGAAATGTGATGGATTGCTGCATCTCCTGCATAGAAGAGCCTGGAAAATCAACGCGGCCAACACTTCCTGCAAAAAGCGTATCACCAGTGAACATGATTTTTCCCTTTTCAAAAAGATAACAACAACTTCCTATGACATGTCCTGGAGTCTCGTAAACATCGATTATTTCACTCCCGATATGAATTCCATCTCCAACATCATGAATAGGCGATTTTAAAGTAATGGGCTGATGTCTAAAGGATAGATTTAACACTTCATCCTTCACAACATGCATCGTATCCCTTGTCGCATAGACATGTGCGCCGTATTCTTTAACAAGTGCATCAACACCACCAATATGATCATAATGTCCATGCGTCAACAAAATATCTGTAACTTTTAATTGTTTTTCTAAGCAATATTGAAGGACATCAGTTGTCCCTGGATCAACAATCACACATCCTTCATCAAGATGAACAATATAACAGTTCTCTTGAATTGCCCCTAAGACAAGACGTTCAATTTTCATAAGCAAATAAAAATAAGCCTATAATGGCTTATTTCTTTTCTCTATGAACTGTTTTCTTATTACATCTTGGACAGTATTTCTTAATTTCAACTCTTCCAGGATGAGTTCTTTTGTTTTTAGTACCAATGTAGTTTTCTTCACCACATTCAGTACATTTATAAATGATATTTTCTCTCATTAGATTGTACCTCCATAAGTTTGCTTAACTATAATAGCATAGTGCATTCAAAAAAGCTAGCATTATTTCAAGGCTATTAAAAATCCCTTACCTTTTCTCCCCTTCTCAAAGAGAACTTTACATCCTACTTCTCAAGAAGAGATGAAGTTTTCCTCAAACCTCATCTCCTATCTAATCAACTTTTGCACTATCACCATAGCCATATTTCTTAAAATATTCATCAACCGCAAAACGGGCTAGACCTGGTGCTGAATTGTTATTGTCCTGCTGTTCAACAATGACTGTACAAACAATTTGCGGGTTACTTGTTGGACCATAAGTAATAATCATATGGTTAGGGACAGATCGTGTCTGACTGACAAAAACCTGAGCCGTACCAGATTTACCAGCCATATCATATGGCAAGCCTGCAAAGACACTCTTCATTGTTCCCCAGCTCGTAACAGCCTGCATACCTTTCTTAATTTGTTCAAAAGCCGTTTTTTCACTTGAGACATCATCAATCACCGTTGTCTTGACTTTATCCTGTGTGATATTGTTGCCTTCACTATCAACTGTATATGTTGATTTAAGAAGATGTGGACGGACTTTCACACCCATGTTAGCGAGTGTTGAAGTATATGTTGCCAACTGCATATTTGTATAGGTATCATACTGGCCAATTGAGAAGTCAAGAATATTACCTGGGGTAGTCCCTTTACCACGATAGCCTAAGGATTCATTAGGAATATCGATACCACTCTTAACACCTAATCCTAATTCTCCAGCACCGTTTCTAAGCAATTTATAAGCATCTTTTTTCAGTCTCAAAGGACCATTATAGACATAATTAGCACCACCAAGCTTAATAATAATCTTCATCATGTAGACATTTGAAGAATAAGCCAATGCCGTCACTTCATTAATGCTCCCCCAACCAACTTTATTGTGAGAATATTTTGTTGGTGTACCTTTTACTTTCAAACCATTAGAATCATCGACTTCATAATGATTAGCATTAATGACATGATTTTTAAAACATGTATAAAGCGTTGCTGGCTTAAATGAAGAACCAACAGCATAGGCATTAAGATAATTACCTGCTGCATAATCAATAATTTGCCCATCTTTTTGTCGTTCTTTTCCTGCCATGGCAATTACTTCACCCGTTTTAGGACGCATCAGAATACAGTATATATGATTATTCCAATGTTCTCCTGCATGGGATTTTAATTCATTTTCAATATACTGACCCACTTTTTCCTGTAATTCACTATCAATGGTAAGCTGTAAATTCAAGCCATTAGATCCTGCCGCCTTTTTCTTAATAATAGGTGAACCATCTTTATTGTAAGACAACTGATATGTCGAAGAATCACCAGAAAGAATATTCTCATATTCTGTTTCAAGTCCAGAGGTACCAACACGCGAGTCATTGTTATAATCTAAGGCAAGAAGCTCCGTTTTTGTCGTAGCAGGAAGACCTTGTTTCTTCGTTGTTACATTGCCAAGCACCTGCTTAAAGTTCGTTCCAAAAGCATAATTTCTTTTCCAGTCGCTTGTAACACGCACACCACGCAATAAATCAGAATTTTCACCAATAACACTTGCCTCTTCAACACTAATGCCCTCTAGCAGAATTGTCGAACCAGACGTACAACGTTTAATTGCATAGAACAACTTATAATACTTAATATCATTATCTGATAAATGCTGATTTACAATATCATCCGTCATGCGCTTAATCTGCAAATTATAGATTTTTTTATCACCATTCTCATCTTTTGCTAACGCCTTACGTTCTTTATCTGTTATTAGTGATGCTGCAAAGTCCTTATCTTTCATAATCAGATAATCTTTCTTTTCACGCTTTGTCACATCAGAAATATCAACATTAACATGGGACATAAGAAATTTAACAATAGCATCAATCTCTTTATCTTTCATATTATTAACAGAATAATATGTAGCACAGACAACATTTTCATTATATGCAAGCTTTGTATAATTACGATCAACGATTTCTCCACGAAGTGCATCAACTTGGAAGGTGTTTGTCTGATACTGTTCTAATTTCGCATTATAAAAATCTTTCTTAGAGATCTGCAAGACAAATAGACGCACTGCAAAGATAACTGCAATCACTAGCACAAAGCCCATAACAATATAATATCTTCGCTTAATAACATTTCCAAGAATGTTACCAACTTCCTGATTTGCTTCCTTCTGACCTCTAAAACGTATTCTAGGTCTCTTAGGCATACTCTCACCTCGCAATGTATTATATAGGAAATATCTTAGAATGTAAATTATGACTAAGCTTTCACACAATTACATCTGTTTATAAAGAAAAGATGAATGAGTAATCATTCATCTACGGACAAGATCGCCATAAAGGCTTCCTGTGGGATTTCTACAGAGCCAACAGCTTTCATTCGTTTTTTTCCTTCTTTTTGCTTTTCAAGAAGTTTTTTCTTACGTGAAATATCGCCACCATAACATTTAGCAAGAACGTTCTTACGAACAGCCTTAATGTTTGTACGTGCAATAATCCTGCCTTGAAGCGCAGCCTGAATAGGAATTTCAAATTGCTGTTTTGGAATAAGATCCTTAAGCTTGACGCAAATGGCATTGCCTCTTGTTCTTGCAAACTGGCGATAAACAATCGTCGACAAGGCATCAACAACCTCACCATTCAGCAAGATATCCATCTTTAATAAATCACTCTCACGATAGCCAATAAGCTCATAGTCATATGAAGCATAACCCTTTGTACTTGATTTTAATTTATCAAAGAAATCAAAGATAATTTCTGATAAAGGCATGTTATAAATAACTTCACGGCGACTATCATCTAAATATTCAATATTCACATATTCGCCACGTTTATTTTGACATAAATCCATAATGGCACCAATGAAATCATCTGGTGTCATAATAGAAACCTTAACATATGGTTCTTCGATATGATCAAACGTCCCTGGATCAGGCATACTTGCCGGATTATCAATAGATATATAAGATCCATCACGCTTCACAACGCGGTATATAACAGAAGGTGCCGTTGCGATAAGATCTAAATCAAATTCACGTTCCAGTCTTTCCTGAATAACATCCATATGCAACAAGCCTAAGAAGCCACAACGGAAACCAAAACCTAATGCCTGTGATGTTTCAGGCTCATATGTGAGAGCAGAGTCTGAAAGTGCAATCTTTTCTAAGGCATCACGTAAATCTTTATAACGTGCATTGTCAACCGGATAAAGACCACAATAAACCATTGGATTCATACGACGATAACCAGGTAATGCAACGGTTGCAGGATTTTCTAATGTTGTAATCGTATCACCGACATGAACATCCTTAATATCCTTTACGCTTGCCGCAATCCAGCCTACTTCACCAGTAACAAGTTCCTCTTTTGTCACTTCACGTGGTGTTCTTACACCGACTTCAGTAACTTCATAAGTAGCATCAGTTGCCATAAAGTGAATATGATCACCCACTTTAATAGAGCCATCCTTGATGGCCACAATAACAATGACACCACGATAACTATCATAGAAGCTATCAAATATTAAAGCTTGTGTTGGGTTATTGATTGATCCAGTTGGGGCAGGTACATGCTTGACAATATCTTCTAACACTTCCTCAACATTCAAGCCCGTTTTAGCAGATATACATGGTGCATTTTGCGCATCCAGTCCAATTACATCTTCAATTTCTTCCTTCACACGTTCAACATCTGCACTTGGTAAATCAATCTTGTTGATAACTGGTAATATTTCCAGATTGTTATCTAAAGCAAGATAGACATTAGCAAGTGTTTGCGCTTCAACGCCCTGTGTGGCATCAACAACTAAGACAGCCCCATCACATGCAGCAAGCGAACGTGATACTTCGTAAGAGAAATCGACATGACCAGGTGTATCAATTAAATGTAAAAGATATGTCTTACCATCCTTCGCTTTATAAGTAAGCTGAACAGCATTCAGCTTAATCGTTATACCTCTCTCTCTTTCAAGGTCCATATCATCAAGTATCTGGTTTCTCATATCACGATCGGCAACCGTACCTGTCAACTGCAGTATACGGTCGGCTAGTGTTGATTTGCCATGATCAATATGGGCTATGATTGAGAAATTTCTAATTAGTGATTGATCAATCAAATAACTCACACCTTTCCTATCATTCTAGTTTTTCATATTCATGTGCTCTTACAATCATCACATGATAATGTTGATAAAGCGGTTGTTTATCAATATTTAATAAACGGCCAGTAATCTTGATGCGATCACCAACTTCAAAACGATCACGAATTTCACACCCCATGCCATTCCACATCGTGACAGGAATCAAATCATAGTCACGTCTGCCAGGCATATCATCAAATGGCCTTCTGACTTTGATATGCATAAGAGCATCGTCATGAACTGACTTAAGTACTTTAAAATCTGGCATTGTAGCCACTCTTCCTTCAATGAATACAAATGATGACATAAAAAGTTCCTCCTATTCAATAGATAGTCCAACTTTACCATACATATGTATGATCTTCTCATTTTTCATTGAAAGAGGCCTTTTTCGGCCGTTTTTTTCCTTAAAGCACTATTCAATAACAACAAATGCAACAACATAGTCTTTTTCATGGGAAATCGAAATTTTTGCATGAGGGTCGTTGAGATACGGTGCACCGCTTTGATCATTCAAGACTTCAATCTCACGAAAACGCATACCCCCCAGTCCCAGACCATTAGCTTTTAAATAAGCTTCCTTGGCCGCAAAACGACCACCGAGGTATTCCCTTTTTCGTGCATCGTTCATTTTGATAAAACAAGCATATTCTCGATTGGAGAGAACATGCTTAATAAATGTCTCATTTTCTAGATCCAGTCTTCTTAAATCCACCAGATCCACACCAATCCCCTTCATCAGTCTTTAAACTTCTTTTCATAAAGATTCATAAGTTCATCAAGCGACATATTATCATCAATTTCATCAATCAGTGAATCATCTTTTTTCTTGAAATCTAATTTAAACTTACCCGTTCTTTCTTCTACAATTTTCAAGTCATCATCCGTCTGTTCAGTCAAGCTAGCAATATTACGCAATCTGTTTTCTACTGAATCAATAACCTGAGCACTATCGATGTCCTTCTCCAGCTTCTTTTCAGGTGTTTTCTCTTTTTTGACTTCTTCTTGTTTTTCCACAACCGGAGGTTGAGCAGTTTTTGTTTCAACGACCTCCTCTTGAGGTTGGGCTTCTAGATTTTCTTCTTTATGAATAGTCTCCTTAATTTTTTCAGAGAATTTTGTCTTCTTTTTATCCTCTTCATTTGCCGGACCGAAGAATGGTGACATGACTTGTACAAGTTCATCACTTTTCTTAATGACCTTCTTTTTTCCAGGTGTTTTAGAAACTGTCTTCTTTACTGGTTTCTGTTGCTGCACGCCATAAATAGGTGAAATAATATCATGCATGATATAGGGTTCACTCTTTGTTGTCACTGGCTTAACAGTATTTGTACTCTTCGTTTCTTTTTTCTTGTCTTTTTTGACTTCTTCTTTTTTCTCTTCAAAATCATCATATATTAATGGTGAAGAGAACTTCTCTTTGAGACGTTCTTCAACCATTGGATCAACAACATCATGCTTTTCTTCCACAACATCGTCATCATCTTCACCAAATAACCAACTACGCCAACCCATGTGCTATTCCCCCAATCCATCAATAAAGCTTTGTACTTCAGCCTGAGTTTTTCTTAATTTTGAGACAAATCTTCCAATCTCTTTACCCTGATCATAGGCAACAAAAGAAGGAATGCCGAGAATCTCTAAGTGAATACATAAATCAATTAATCGATCACGATCAATATAATAGAACTTATATTCAGGATTTTGATCAACAACATCACCAATATAAGTCTTCATAAAATGACAATCAGGACACCAAGATGTAGAAAAAACAATAATGCTTTTATTTTCAATAGCTTTTTGATAATCTTCAACGCTTAATATTTCTATTAATTTATCCATTTTCTTCCCCTTTCACACTCACTTCTAAGCGATAGATTGGACCATTCTTTGAAAACTTTCTTTCATACTCTGTCTGAATATTATCTTCATAACCTTCTTGATGATGTAAATCAAGACATACATCTTCAAAAACAAATCCATTATTCGCAAAAGTAACTAAGGAATATTCAAAAAGATTGCGATTATCCGTCTTAAAAATCATTTTACCTTGCTTCTTTAATGCACTCTTGTAGAGTTCTAAAAAGCTCGGGTGTGTCAGACGTCTCTTCGCATGTCTGCTCTTTGGCCAAGGATCTGAAAAATTCAGATAGATTCTATCTAGCTCTCCCGTTTCAAATAATTCAGGCAATCTCACAGCATCATCTTTTAAGAATATCAGGTTCTTAGGCATTCCTTCTCTTAAAGCCTTTTTCAGTGCTTTATCAAGTACCGTCGTATATTTCTCCATACCTATAAAATTAATATCAGGATAGCGACGGGCATTTTCAATAATAAAGTCTCCTTTACCCATTCCAATTTCGATATAGAGAGGAGCAGCCTGGTCACTAAAACATGTACGCCACTTCCCTTTCATACCTACAGGATTAATATATACAATATCATCATGATCTTTAAGGTGATCTAAAGCTTCAGGATTATTTCTTAATCTCATTTTTTCCTCCAGAATTTTTTCTTATCTATTTTATCATATCGTGGTTCATTAAGCTATTCATTTCGTCATCCGTTAATGGACGATAACCTTTTAATGGCAACTTAGAATCAAGAACAAGTGGTCCCATGGCTATACGCTGGAGATATTGCACTTTCTTGCCTCTTGCAATAAACATTCTTTTAACCTGATGAAACTTTCCTTCCTGAATTGTCACTTCTATTTCACTTTGGCCATCTTTTACTGCTAATATCTTGAGCCCTGCCGGCTTCGTTTTAAACTCATCTAGCTCAATACCATCATCAAAAGCTTCAATATCACTTTGATCAACAATACCATCTATCAACGCATAATAAGTTTTATCAACATGATGTTTAGGTGAAAGCAAGCGGTGGGCAAGCTGGCCATCGTTTGTTATAAGAAGTAAACCTTCAGTGTCCTTGTCAAGACGTCCAACTGGAAAAAGATCTTTATGATAATCATCAATCAGTTCCATTACAGTCGGATCAAAGTTATCTTCAGTTGCCGAAACATAGCCAGCCGGCTTGTTCAACATATAATAGACATATTCCTGATAGCGCACCTCTTCGCCATCAACACAGACAACGTCACCATCAGTAATATGCACTTTATCACTTCTTACAAAAGTGCCATTAAGAGTGACACGTTTGTCTTTAATAAACTTCTTAACTTCCTTACGACTGCCTACTCCCGCATGCGCTAAGTATTTATCAATTCTCATAATGAATTCTATAGACCTCTCCTACTCTCTTACTTTTATTTTCATAAGAAATATAAAGCTTGAGTTCATCTTTCTCTTTCACTTTTCCACTCAAAGCAAATCCTTTATAGTAACCTTCTTTCTTATTCACATAATCCTTTTTCAAACTATATTGCGCTTCTTCAAAAAGCCCTAGCGTTGGATAGTATTTGTCATTAAGTGAAGAACTGTAGGATAACGCTTTAATATGCAACATTGTTATGGAAGGATTATTTATAATGAGATCATAGCGATATCCATCATCTACTTTTGAATAGACAAGCCGATAGTCAAAAGGAGGATTCTCCTGTGGCTTACTTGTTTTTACTTTTTGTACAATTTTCTTATATTCCGATAATTCTTTTCTTTTTTGACCATGTTCGCTGCTTTGTGAACTACAGCCAGCTAATATTAGACAAATTAGAAATATCAGTATCTTTTTCACTAAACATCACCACTTCTATTATAACATAGACGTAAAAAAAGGCTATCATAAATAGCCTTTTTTACTGATTGATCTCAATTGCGAAGGAACATTCGAAGCTTTCATTTTTGTTAAGCTTTCGAACACCTTCTTTATCCTTGAACTCCCCTGCAAAGTCTACATAATCCGTATGACCTACCCATGGTTCAATAGCAAGAAGTCCACCGGTATGTTTGCTTGACCAGATTCCTAGATGGTCAAAATTATGCATATGGAAAACAAGAGATTTGTGATTTGATAAGGACTTTAATGCAATATATTCACTTTTAAAGTTGCCTACAACAATCGCATCACTATTAAATAATGCTTGTCTAACAAAGAAATGTCTTTCATTTTCTAGAAAAGCTTTGGTTTCATGACTCATTCCACCTCTTGCTGGATAAATAACTTTTGTAGAAAGATTTTCTTTTTTCTCAAATTCAAGATAGTAATCATTCGCATCTTCGCCCTCTTCAAATGGACATGCAAAAGCTGGATGACCGCCAATCTGGAAATAGATGTGATCTTCTCTCTTATTCTCAACCCTTAATACTGCTTCAAGCATAGTATCCTTTAATGTATATGTAACATATAAATCAAAGTCATAGGGATACATTGTTTTTGTTTCTTCATTCTCGTGTAGATGGAATATAACATGATGATCATCATTCTCAACAACATCATAATTCATATTACGTGAAAAGCCATGCTGATTCATTTTATAAGTCTTACCTTCAATAACAGTCTGTCCATTATGCAAAGCTCCAACAATGGGAAAAAGAATAGGTGCAGAATGACCCCATAATTCAGGATCCTGTTTCCACATATAATTTAAGCCATCTTTCAAGCCAATAATCTTTGAAATTTCTGCTCCTTTTGGCTCTAATTCAACCTCTAAATATGCATTCTTTAATTTTATCATAATTCCCTCCATCAATAGGCTGTAAACCCTAACATGGATATTATAGCACGCTAAAGAAAAAGAAGAAGCCTTTATTGCTTCTCCTCTTCTGCTTTATGTAATTTTCTAATAAGCTCTTCGATATGATTACCGTATTCTAATGAATCATCAACAACGAAATGAAGTTCAGGACACTTTCTAATCTTCAAAACATGTGCAAGCTTGCTTCTAATGAAACCCTTGCTTCGTTCTAAAGCATCCATGCCTCTCTTTTCATGTTCCATAAAAGACACATAAATCTTCGCAATTGATAAATCATTTGTTACAGTCACTGAAGTCACAGTACACATACGTAATGCAGGATCCTTTACTTCATCACGTAGAATAAGTGAAAGTTCTTTCTGCATTGTTGCTTCTAGACGTTCTTTTTTTAATTGTGACATATTATGCCTCTACTTCTTCCATTACGAATCCTTCAACAATATCACCAATCTTGATATCATTGAAGTTTTCAATTGTCAGACCACAATCATAACCCTGGTTAACCTGCTTTACATCATCCTTAAAACGTCTTAAGGAAGCAAGCTTACCTTCATAAACAACAACACCATCACGAATTAAACGTACACCACAGTCACGCTTAATACATCCATCGGTTACCATACAGCCAGCAATATTACCAATCTTAGAAACTTTATAGATTTCACGAATTTCTGCCTGACCTGTCACAACTTCTTCTAATTCAGGAGCAAGCATACCCTTCATGGCTGCTTCGATTTCTTCAACCATCTTATAGATAACGTTATGTAATCGAATTTCCACGCCTTCTTCTTCAGCCTTGCGTCTTACTGCAGCCGTAGGACGTACATTGAAACCATAGATAATGGCCTTAGATGCACTAGCAAGTAAGACATCTGATTCTGTAATAGCGCCTACAGTTGAACGGATGACATTTACTTTAGCACCTTCAATATTGATTTTTTCAAGTGTTGCCTTGACAGCTTCAGCAGTACCATCAACATCCGCTTTAACAATGACATTTAACTGTGCAAGCTGACCTTCCTTGATCTGATTATAAAGGTCATCAAGACTCATTGCACTAGTCGTATTTCTTTCTTCTTCTTTCTTCTTTTCTGCTCTAGCTTCACCAATATGACGAGCTGTCTTATCGCTATCGAAGACCATGAATTTATCGCCAGCTTCTGGTACTTCATTAAGTCCTGTAATCGCAACTGGTGTAGCTGGTGTAGCTTTCTTAAGCGTACGACCATTGTCACCGGTCATTTGACGTACACGACCATATGTTGTACCAACAACAATAGGATCACCAGGATGCAATGTGCCATTCTCTACAAGCAATGTTGCAACTGGACCTCTGCCCTTATCAAGACGTGCTTCAACAACAGTACCATAAGCAGCTCTATTTGGATTAGCCTTAAGTTCTGCCATTTCTGCAACAACGGTAATGGCTTCAAGTAAATCCTGAACGCCAGTACCTTTCTTTGCTGAAATGTCCTGATAAACAACATCTCCGCCCCATTCTTCAGGCATTAAGCCAAATTCAGACATTTCCGTACGGATACGATCTGGTGAAGCACCTGGCTTATCAATCTTGTTGACAGCAACAATAATTGGTACGCCCGCAGCCTTTGCATGGTCAATAGCTTCCCTTGTCTGAGGCATGACACCATCATCTGCAGCAACCACAATAATAACAATATCAGTAACCTGAGCCCCACGTGCACGCATTGCTGTAAAAGCTTCATGACCTGGTGTATCTAAGAAGGTTACTTTCTTGCCATTGACATCAACCTGGTAGGCACCAATATGCTGGGTAATACCACCACTTTCGCCTTCTGCAACATGTGACTTTCTGATATAGTCCAACAATGTTGTTTTCCCGTGGTCAACATGCCCCATGATTGTAACAACTGGTGGTCTTGGAACAAGATCTTCTTCTTTATCTGGCTCAATTAAATCTTCAAAGTTTGTTTCATCAACTGTTGCAATCTTCTTAGGTTCATAACCATATTCAAGACAAATCAATTCAACCTGTTCATCATTTAATGCCGTATTGATTGTCACCATCGTTCCAAGCATAAAGAGAACTTTAATGACTTCAGCAGGTGTATGATTGATTTTCTGGGCTAATTCATCAACCGTAATACCTTCTTCATATTCACATATGCCATCATTAAGAATTTTAGTTTCTTCTTTTCTTGGCTTAAAATTATTGTTTTTATGATTACGATTGTTATTACGTTTTTTATTATTCCCGTTATTCTTATTTTTATTCGTATTATTTGTGTTCTTCTTAGCCATTCGTTAACCTCCTTACTTTGTCTTTTAACGTATTGCTAAAACCTCGATCAGTAATGCCAAAGACCATTCGATTTGACTTCCCAATAGCGTTAGAGAGATGAGTGCTATCTTCGAGAATAAGATAATCCACATGATAGAATTGGCATTTATCGATAAATTTCTTTTTTGTATTTTCGCTTGCATCACTTGCAATAATCACCAAGTCGACTCTTTTTGAACGAATACCCTTGAGGACACTTTCACCAGTGATAACCTTATTAGCACGAAATGCTAATCCTAAAAAATTATAGATGTTATTCATTCACATACCCTCTCAACTCATCATATAGCTCATCTGGTATTTCGGTTTCCAACACACGATTAAGGACTTTTTTCTTGATTGCCAAATCAATTGCTTCATTTGATTTCTTAATATAGGCACCACGACCATTAGCTTTTCCTGTAGGGTCTACGAAGACTTCGCCTTCCTTGTTTTTTACGATACGCATGAGTTCCTTCTTAGGAAGGCGTTCATTCGTAACTACACATCTTCTTAAAGGTACTTTCTTCATAAGCCACCTCACTAATCATCATAATATTCATCAAAAGCATCATAGTCGATGTCTTCATCATATTTTGGATCATAATCAGGTTCATCATCATCTTCATCTAAATCTTCATCTTCAGATAAAATCTTAACATAATCCTGATCACCATCATCATTAGCCTGTTCAAGCTTTTCTTTTAAAGCTTCAGCAGCTTCACTATCATGTGATTCATGTTTAACTGGCGCACTCTTCTTTACTTTTTTTACTTCTTTTTCTTCTGGTTTCTTTGTTTCTTCTTCATTAGCGACAACTTCTTCATTCTTACTTGTTTCATCGCTAGCTTCCATAGCTTCTAAGAATTCTTCATTGAAGTCGTCATCAATATCAAAGTTAATACCTGCTTCATTAGCTTCAGTTTCACTCTTGATATCAATCTTCCAGCCTGTTAAACGTACAGCTAAACGCGCATTCTGGCCTTTCTTACCAATGGCAAGAGAAAGCTGATCATCAGGAACGATGACTAATGCCGAAGTATCCTTCTCATTAAGCTTTACCTTGTCAACACGAGCAGGTGATAAAGCATTTGAAATATATGTGATTGGATCATCACTATATTCAATAATATCAATCTGTTCTCCATTTAATTCTGTTACGACATTACGTACACGTGTTCCCTTAGGACCAACACATGAACCAATTGGATCGATATCTGGATTTTCTGTGCTTACAGAAATCTTGCTTCTTTCACCAGGTTCTCTTGAAACAGAATGAATCACAACTGTACCATCATAGATTTCAGGGACGTTCATCTCAAATAAACGTTTCACTAATCCTGGATCAGTTCTTGATACACCAATATGTGTACCCTTTGTACCTCTTTCAACAACTGAAACATAGACTTTCAAATGCTGTCCTTCTACAAGATGTTCGCCAGGAATCTGTGCATTTAAAGGAAGAAGAGCACCTGTTTTACCAATATTGACAATCGCAAACTTTGGTTCAACACGTTCAACAAGACCATTGATAATTTCATCCTGCTTATCAACATATTCCTGATAGAGTGCTTCTTTTTCTGCTTCTCTAATTTTCTGTCTTAAGAGCTGTTTTGTCTGAATAGCAGCTAAACGGCCAAATACTTCTGGTGAGATTTCTGTCACAACTTCATCACCAACTTTGTATTTTGGATTGATTTCCTGTGCTTCTTCTTCAGAAAGCTGGTAGTCTTCATCCATGACATCATCAACAACCTGCTTAATATCAAACAATCTAATACGACCAGTTTCGCCATCAATAGTACAGCGAATAATAGATTCACTTCCTGCATAATTCTTTTTATAAGCCTTTTCTAAAGCTTCTTTAAGCGCATCAAGAACTGTCATCTTATCGATTCCACGTTCCTGTTCTAATAAATTCAATGCATCAATAAAATTAGGTGTTTTACTTTTCTTAGTAGCCATCTTTTACCTCCTTAAAATTTAACGGCTAGTCTTATAAACTCAATATTATCATAATCAGTCACAATCTTCTTCTTTGCTCCTTTCGCAAAGAACTGGAAAGTTAATGACTGATCTTCAACACTTACAAGCGTACCTTCAAACGTATCAAATCCTTTAACAGCTTCTTTCAATTCCACATGAACATATTCGCCAACATTATTCAAGACCGCATTGAAATCTCTTAAAGGCTTTTCAATCCCAGGAGAAGATACTTCTAAATAATACTCATCCTTAATCACATCAATTTCATCAAGTTTCTCACTCACAGCTTCACTCACAGCTACACAAGTATCCATGTCCAGCAAGCCTTCATTCTTCTCGATGAAAACACGTAAATACATCTCACCTTTTTCCTGTTCATAAACCAAATCATCCAGGTAACAATCATGAGCTGCAATAATAGGTAAAATAGCTTCTTTGATCTTCTCTAACATGCTTCCTCCATTCAATAAATAACGAGAGGGTTGCCCCTCTCGTTAACTTAAAACTATTAACTAATTGCACTATAGCACACATACTATTATAAGTCAAATATTGAGAGTTGATTACTTTCAGAGAGTTCATCAAATACACCCATGCGCTTTAATGTTTCAATATGTGTGTTGGTCAAGCGTGTTCGTTTCTTAACATCTTCAAGTGATGTAAATGGGTGTTCATCACGGGCTTGTTTGACACTAATGCCAACGGCATCACCCAAGCCATCAATAGCTGTGAATGGTGGTACAATCGCAAACTCATCATCTTCATCAAGTGTGAATGTTGTTCCATCACTCTTATCAAGGGAGATATTGGAAAAATGATAGCCACGATCAAACATTTCCATAGCCACCTCAAAGATTGTTGATAAACCTTCATCCTTGTTGGAGGCATTGCCTTCCTGCTTGGCTTTCTGGATAGCTTCATAGGCTGCCCAGGTTGCCTCTTTGCCAGCAATCAATGTTTCAATATCATAATAATCACAACGATGAGAGAAATAAACTGTATAGTATTCACGTGGGAAATAAAGTTTCCACCAAGCAATGCGCAAGGCTGAATAAACATAGGCAGCTGCATGTGCTTTTGGGAACATATACTTGATTTTCAAACATGAATCAATATACCACTGTGGCACATTGTATTTCTTCATCAGCTCAACATAGCCCTTTTGTGGAAAGACTTTTGGTGCTTTCCCTTTTCTGGTTGTCTCCATGATGTCAAAGGCGTCCTTGTTAGGCAAGCCTTTTTCAATTAAATAAACCATAATATCATCACGACATCCAATAACATTAGAAAGCGTACATGTCCCTGTCTTAATTAAGGTTTCTGCATTACCAAGATAAACATCAGTACCATGGGACAATCCAGAGATAATAACCAAATCGCTGAATGACTTTGGCTGTGTTGCATCAAGCATTGAACGGACAAAGCGCGTACCAAACTCCGGTAAGCCAATCGCCCCGCTCTTGCAATTCAAGTAAGATAAATCTATGCCAAGTGCTTCTGATGAACGGAAGAGACTCATGACATAGGGATCATTGGTAGGAATAGTCATAGGGTCAACCCCTGTCAAGTCCTGTAATTTACGTGTCACTGTTGGATCGACATGTCCTAAGATATCAAACTTCAGAACGTTATCATGAATCTTATGGAAGTCAAAGTGAGTTGTCAGCCATGTTGCATTGACATCATCAGCCGGATACTGATATGGGGTAAAGTCAAAGACTTCCATATCATCAGGAATAACGATAATACCTGCAGGATGCTGTCCAGTCGTACGTTTAACGCCTGTACATCCATCAGCTAAACGCTGAATTTCCGCCCCACGCATACTGTCCTCTTTGCCTAATCTTTCGGCATAGGACAAAGCATAACCATAGGCCGTCTTATCAGCAACAGTGGCAATCGTTCCTGCTCTAAAAGCATGGTCGCTACCAAACATCTTTCTGACGAATTCATGTGCTTTTGGCTGATATTCACCTGAGAAGTTTAAGTCGATATCAGGAACCTTATCGCCATTAAAGCCTAAGAAAGTCTGGAATGGAATATTGTGTCCATCACCTTTCATATGAGCCCCACACACTGGGCAGACCTTATCTGGCAAGTCAAAGCCATTAGCCACTTCATCAGTAAACTCAGTATGCTGGCAGTTTGGACAATGATAATGTGGTGGCAAAGGATTGACTTCAGAAATACCTGACATTGTTGCTGCAAAGGAAGAACCGACTGAACCTCGTGAACCGACCAAGTAACCATCATCATTTGAAGCATGAACGAGTAAGGCAGAAATATAATAAATAACAGCATAACCATGCTTGATAATATTCTCGACTTCGAAATCCAAACGTTCCTGAACAATTTGTGGCAAAGGATCGCCATAGGTTGCATGGGCTGTATTATAACAAAGATCCTTAAATTTCTGGTCAACGTTCTCAATATGTGGAGGATAAAGTTTATCTTTTACAACCTGAATATGATCATCAATCATATCAGCAATACGATTCGTATTTGTGACAACATATTCATAAGTGTCCTCAGCACTAAGATAAGGGAAGAGTTTCAGCATTTCTTCTGTCGTTCTTAAATAACAATCAGGCGTTAAAGCTTTTGGATTCCCTCTTACAAGGAGTGGATGAGGACGCCCACCTATTTGAAGCTTTTCATTAGATGTAAAGATTTCTCTAAAGACCTTATCACGCTTATGAAGAAAATGCACATCCCCAGTCGCAACAATAATTTTGCCTGCTTCCTTAGCCACCTTAATAATACGTTTGTAGATACGCTCAATATCATCAAGCGATTCAAACTTACCGCGCTCAACTAAATACTGTGCATCAATCAATGGCTGTATTTCAATATAATCATAGAATTCTATTTCCTGACGTAATTCTTCTTCATTACGTGTTGCCGCAACATCAAAAACGCGTGAATTCAGACAAGATGAGCCATAAAGCAAGCCATCATGATAATATTCCAGTCTAGTACGAGGAATGCGGTCACTGCGGTAAAAATATTTGGTATTGGCCTCAGAGACAATCTTAAACATATTCTTGAGTCCATCATGATTTTTAGCCAAGGCTGTTAAATGATAGCCAAATGCATGCTTGTAATCATCTTCCATGGGCAGACTATTAAGCTGATCTACATTAACGACATCACGCTTTTTAAGATCTTCAATCATCGCATTAAAAGCCTGACCAAGCACATCAGCATCATAATCAGCACGGTGGGCTTCTTCGGCATTATAAGGAATTTTATAGTAATTACATACTGCCCCTAGTCGATAAGAACGCATAAGTGGCAAGAGATGTCTTGCTAGGGGCAATGAGTCAACCCATGGATTATGAATTTCTTCGTCTCCGATTTGACGACAGGCCATATTCAACATACCAATATCAAATCGACCATTATGAGCCACCAATAGATGATCGCCAAAAAAAGCCTTGATCTGTGGCATGATTTCTCTAATTGTTGGCGCATTCTTTAAGTCTGCATTCGTAATGTTGGTGAGTTCACTGATTTTGGCAGAAATAGGCTTGGGTGATTTGATGAAAGTATCCATTCGATCTATCTCCATACCATTTTTAATCTTAACTGCACCAAATTCAGTAATATAGTCATCGATCTGTGATAAACCTGTCGTTTCTAAGTCGAAGGATACATAGGTCAGATCATCAAGAGGCATGGAAGTGACATTGAAGGCACTTGTAAAATCTGTATCAACCATATTTAGTTCGACACCATAGATCATTTTAATGTCTTTGCCTTTCACTGCTGCCTGAGCATCAGGGAAGGCCTGAACATTACCATGATCAGTGACGGTAATGGCCTTATGTCCCCAGCGTACAGCTTGGGCAATATAGTCTTCAATCTTATTGATACCATCTAAGTTGGACATATTGGAATGAAGATGCAATTCAACACGTTTTACTTTGGCATTATCCATGCTATTTTCACTTGCCGGTTCATCAATAATATCAATATCACGTGTAATAATCGCAAGTTCCTTAGCATAAGTATCGAATTCAAGAGTACCCTTAAGTTTCACCCATTTACCGCCCTTAGCCAGTTTTGCGAGTTCTTCTGGGGCATTCTTGTTCTTATCTTCAAAGCGCTTGACAAGAATGGAATCTGTATAATCAGTGACATAGAGGGTCTGAATCTGACGTCCATTTCTAGTCGTAATCGTCTCACTTCTAAAGACATAGCCTTGAATAGCTACATCGCGCATTGTCGCATCAAGATCCTTAAGATGTGTATATGTATATTCTTTCTTGTAAGAGCCATTACCTTTTGGTGTAAAGCTTGGCTGAGTGTTGCTTGGAGCGTGCTGAATAGCTTCAATAACCTTCTTGTCAACCTGCACGACATTTGCTTTCTGCATTTCATGAGAAATCTTTTCATAGTCTTTATTATTGGATGAAATTTCTACAACAATATGAAGATCAATGCCTAAACTATGAAAACGTTGCAATAAAATATCTTCCAAGCTTTCTAATTGTGTCTTATGAAGCGCATTGCATGCCTTTAATACAAGTGTATGTTGATCTAGCTGTAATTCCTCAAGATTCATACTATTGATTTCAGGATAGGTTGCTGAAAGACTTTCAAAGACATAACGGGCATAAGTTAAGATATCTTGCGATTCACAAAGTTGAGGCTGGAAGTGGAAATCACATGGATAAGGAAAATGATCTTTGGCCTTCAGTAATGCCATGACGGCATCTAGAGGAAGTAGTGTATGAGATTCAACATCAAATGTATAGTGTCCATTCCTGCTGACTTCTACTTTGGCAAGCTTAGCATCATGTAGTTCCTGAAATTCCTCTACTGCTAATTGCTGTAACAATATTTTCATATAATCCATAACTTTTCCTCCTCATGCCAAAGAGGAACCATAAAGTTCCTCTTTTCTAGCGTAATAATTTTGTAATGTCCTGATATGTCACAATAACCATCAATAACAAGATTAGACTTAAACCAATAATTTGTAAAGTGTATTTCACATTAACTGGTAATTCACGATGAATAATGCCTTCAATAATCGCAAAGAGTGTTTGAGCCCCATCAAGTCCAGGAATAGGCAATAAATTAAATATTCCAATATTCACTGAAAGTAAAGCCATCAAGTAAAAGATATTGGCAATACTGCCCGTTTTTGTCACCTGGGCTGTCACCTGATAGATACCTACAGGTCCACTCATCTGCTTGACTGTTTTTGTAAAGTTTAAGATAAGTGCTTCTAGAGCTTCAAAGATGGCAACACTCATTGCCCCCAGTGTTGAAAAAGCATTACGAATACTTTCTGTAAAGTTCATTCGACGTGTTGCTTCAGTAATACCTAAAACATATTTATTTTGATTCTCATCAAACTTGACATTCATATTAATGACAACACTTTCACTCTTACGATTAACAGTTACATTGATATTAGCAGTGTCACCATCAACACCCAGTTCTTTTTTCGTTAATGCCGCATTCATGTCCTCATAACTTGAAATTAAAGAAGATTTATTGGATACTGGTGATTCAATGTTAATGATGACGTCATCTTTCTTCATACCCGCCTTGGCTGCGGCTTCGCCCTTAACAAGAGAGCCGACTCTCGCCTCATTGACAGGCAAACGGCCAACAGTAAAGTTAAGGCTAAGCATAATGACAAGAGCAAGCACAAAATTCATAAATACGCCAGCTAAAAAGATAATCACTTTCTGATAAGTTCTTTTCCCTTTTAATGTCCTTTCCAATGGAACATTCTTGAATTCTTCATTATCTTCCTGATCAGCTTCTCCAGCCATCGTGACAAAGCCACCAATAGGAAGAGCACGAAGTTCAAATTTTGTTTCCTTGCCCTTATGTTCATACAGTTTTGGTCCCATGCCAATCGAGAAGGAACCACAATAAACATTAAAGAACTTGGCAGCAATAAAATGCCCAAATTCATGTAGTGTGATTATAACACCTATAATGAGAAAGAAAACGATTAAATTTAGGATGAATGACATGTATATCCTCATACTTTCTGCATGACAAAGGTTCTTGTTTTCTGATCGATTTCAAGAAGTTCGTCAAGCGTTGGATTTTCAATAGGTTGATGTTGTTTCATCGCCTCTTCTACAAGACGATAAATATCTAAGAAACGAATCTTGCCATCTCTGAAAGCCTTGTTGGCCACTTCATTAGCTGCATTTAAGACACAAGGCATGCTGCCACCTGTCTTGCCTGCTTGAATGGCAAGTTTCAAAGCTGGGAAACGTATTGTATCCGGCTTTGTGAAATGCAATGATGCAAGTGCTGTTAAATCAAATGGATGGCTGTCACCAATTGGCAAACGATCAGGATATGTTAAGGCATACTGGATAGGCAAGCGCATATCCGGTGTACCCATTTGACCAATAACTGCTCCATCTACATATTCAATTGCCGAATGGAGAACAGATTCAGGGTGAATAAGCACTTCAATCTGATCATAATCTACATCAAAAAGCCAATGTGCTTCAATGACTTCTAAGCCTTTATTAAAGAGCGTGGCACTATCAATGGTAATCTTCGCCCCCATTGACCAGTTTGGATGATTGAGTGCCTGAGCGACAGTTACATCTTTTAAATCTTCAAAGCTATAGTCTCTAAAAGAGCCACCCGAACAAGTTAAGAGAATCTTGCGGATTTCATCATGATGTGCACCCTGCAATGACTGGAAAATAGCTGAATGTTCGCTATCAACAGGCAAGAGTTTAATGCCATTTTTCTTAGCAAGAGGCATAATAATATGGCCAGCTACAACAAGTGTTTCCTTATTAGCAATGGCAATATCCTTATGGCTTTCAATGGCCTGAATTGTAGGCAATAACCCAGCAAAGCCAACCACCGCATTCAAGACAATATCAGCTTCTTTAAGTGTTGCAATCGCAATCATGCCTTCCTGCCCACAATAGAAATGACGATCAGGATATTTCTTTTCAAGATAAGCCTGATCCTTTTCTTCAAGCACACAAATATGCTCGACTGGAAGCTTAGCCATAATCTCTTCGAGCTTGTTGATATTATGCCCAGCACTCATGGCAACTATTTCAAACTGGTCCTGATGATGTAAGACAACATCCACTGTCTGTGTCCCAATTGATCCTGTGACACCTAATACAGTTAATTTCTTCATATTATGCCTCCTATATTATGCCTCCTATAAGATATGGAACATTGTAAGATACTGCATTAATAAGCCAAGAACCATGGCATTAAAGATAATCGAATCAAAACGATCCAATACCCCACCATGACCTGGGAAGATCTGTGAATAGTCCTTGACTTCAAAAGTACGTTTAATAGATGAAAATGATAAATCCCCAATTTGTCCTGTTGTCGATAATACTAAGGCCATAATAATAGTAGCAGCAAGAGGTAGATTCATCTTTGAAAGATAAGCAAATAGGCAGGCAAGAATAGTGCCAACAACAGTTCCACCAATGGAGCCTTCAATCGTCTTCTTGGGTGATAAACGTGGATTGAGCTTATGCTTGCCAAATTTACGCCCAACAAAATAAGCTCCTGTATCTGCCCCAAGTGTCGCAAAGGCGAGGAAAAGAATATAGTTCAAGCCTAGTTCTGCACGCATGAAATAAATCATATGCAAACCTAAGGCAACAAGTGTCGCTGACATGAAATAATAAGATAAACGCAACAAAGGCATGCCATAATCAAAGATGCCCGCAACAAGTAATGCCATCAAGAACAATGTAATATAACGTACCGGAATTAATAATTCATGAGGCATGAAGATAGAATAGAGAATATAGAAAATCAGTAATGGATAGAGATATATCTTTGCCTTAGGTCCATCACAGATGGAAAGCAGTTCAAATCCAGCCATAGCCCCAACAAAGACCATGATGGCCTGCCATAGATAACCACCTATGACAACACATGGTACAAAAATTGCCAACAAAACGATGGCAGTAATAATTCGTTGTTTCATTATTTGCCTCCTCCAAAGCGACGACTGCGCTGTTGATAAAGATAAATATCACGATGTAAGACATTTTCATCAAAATCAGGCCACAACGTATCATCAAAGATAAATTCCGCATAACTCAGCTGCCATAAGAGGAAGTTGGACAAGCGCACTTCTCCTGAGCTTCTGATCATAAGATCAACAGGAGGAAGATTGGCTGTCATAAGATGACTTTCAAAGACATCTTCATTGATATCATCAATAGCGAGCTTACCTTCTTTGACTTCCTGAGCAATTTGCTTTGTCGCATAGACAATCTCATCACGTCCACCATAAATAAAGGCAAAGACAAGCTTTAAGCCAGTATTATTTTTCGTATCATCAATTGCTCTTTGAATAATTTTTTGAGTGCTTTCAGGAGCCATCTCAAGATGTCCAATTGTCAATATTTGCACATTATTATCAATGAGCTCCTTGATATACTTGCTGAAGAATTCTTCAGGCAATTTAAAGATATAGTTGACTTCATTAGCTTCCCTTTTAAAGTTCTCCGTTGAAAAAGCATAGACTGTCATGGCCTGAACGCCTAACTTATTTGCTTCTAAAGCCACCCTACGAATAGCTTTTGTACCTTCATGATGGCCAAAATATTTAGGCTTATGATGTGCTCTCGCCCAGGTACGATTACCATCCATGATAAAAGCGATATGTTTAGGAATATTATTCATATCGAGTTGATAATCTTCATTTTCTAATGCCATAATGTTCACCTCTACTTAAGCAAGTATACCATAGTTAGACCCTCTTTCAAAACAAAAAAGCCCTTGAGCCCATACTCAAAGACTTTATCTCCATATTTCATCATCTCAACGAAAGATAAATAGCAGACATCACCAATCTTACGATTACAACAACTACAAGTACACTCATAAAAGTATAGCTTTTGAGACTCCGATAGCCTAAAGCTAACATAGCGCCAGCAGCTAGCTCTAAGATAAGCATAAATACTAAACCGGAGACATATACTTTTTGATAAAGCAAGCCATCAAGAACAAGAGAAACAGCAAGGAAGCTAACAGTATACAAGCCAACACTCTTCAAAAGCCTCTTCAAGAGCTCTTTTCTTCCTAGCCTGATGCTAATGAATGTCTCCATCTCAATATCATCCCGCATGCAATCAAAGACAATCTTGAGATAGAAATAATTGAGAATGATAGCAATAGCTATATGGATGACACGTTTGGGAAAGAAATATCTAATCAAGGCATAATCCTGAGCATCAATCTTTAAAGCATACTTACAAATAATCAGCAGCAAAGAGATTGCCAAGAAATCTTTTCCTAACCTTTTCATTCTGCCATCAACTTCCCACTTTCTAATAAGTATGTTTTTGTATAATGGACATTGGGCAAATAATCGTGGGAGGCAATAATGACACAGCAGCCCTTCTCTATAAGATCATTGATAAGATGTTCAAATTGTTCAATTGCTTCTTTGTCCAGCCCTCTTGTTGGTTCATCAAATAAAATGCAGTTCTGATTTTCCATAACAGCCTGAATAATGCCAGCCTTCTGTCTCATCCCTACTGAATAGCTTTTCATTGGTGAACGATTGTCATAATCTAGTTGAAATAGCGCACACAACTCCCTTATACGTTGTTCATCATAATGGTTTTTAAGATCAGCTAGAAAAGCTAAGTTATAATGCAGGCTCTCCTCTTCAATAAAACCAGGATTTTCAATAAGCGCACCAATCGATAAATCCTCTGACTTAACGATCTGTCCCTGATCAGCCTGAAGAATATCACAAATAATCTTAAACAATGTGGATTTCCCACAGCCATTCTTACCATGAATATAGAGGCAATCCCCTGGATTTACTGTAAGATTGATATCATCAAGAACATGTAATGACTTAAAGCTTTTAGAGATCCCTTCACACTTCAATAAATACATTTCTCTCCCTCCTCAAAGCACAAAGATATAATGAAATCCCAGATTTATAATAATGGCGATAATGACAAACAAGACCTGTTTTTGACGATGAAACTGCAAGGCTATAATATTTGCTTCTAAGAAATAAAGAACACTTTCAATCAAAAACAACATAACGAGATGAGCTGTTATTTCCTGTGTGCCATACAACAGCATAAGCAAGCCATAAAGCACCATCATCAACACAAACGTAGCTAATGACACGAAGCCATGGACAGCAAGCTTACTTCTTTTTAATCCAACACGTGTAATAAGCATATACTGCATACGGTTGAGCACTTGCATCTTTTTATACAAGATTACGAGAAAGATATTATTGATGATCAAGGTTGGATAATTGAAATAGAGTGAAACAGCCATGAAATTCCTGAGATCCCGCTTACCAACAACAACAGGAAAAAAGGCTAATAATATTATAAGTAAAACTATTTCTCTCTTTCTGACAAGACGCAACAACTTACCTACCAGACGCATATTCCCACCGCTCTCTTAGTGTAAAAAGAATATTTGAAACAATCAAATACAGCACAAGCGTACCTAGATAATGAACAAGACGATACTGGCCAATATAAACACTCTCTTCCATACCTGGAACAAGAATATTAGGAATACAAGTCATGTAGAGTATTATCCTAACAACAATGCCTAGATGAAGATCAAATGCCAACTTCACTAATAAAAATGATCCCGTATATAGTATTAAGGCACTCATCAAACCCATTGTTCGATAGAGATAAGTATTCTTGATGAATGCCTGGAGTGCATAAACGAAATGCGAAAAAACCGCAAAACCAAGAGATGATAAGAGTATATAGATCATCAGATTCATCAAGATGTTGGAAGAAAACATATTTAATATGCTTTCTACTGGTATGTTCACTTGATGAAATGTGATTTTGAAGAAAAAGAGATGAATGACAAGTAATGTTACAAGATGCATCAATAATGTGATCAAGAATGTGCTGATAAAATTGATGAACTTTGCGGCTTGAAAATAGGATTTTGTAGAAATACGTGTTTTGATGAAATCAGTAAAATGATTATGTTTAAGAACTAAAAAATCGGCACTTATGATATTGGGAATCAGGAGACATGTAAGCAGGAATTTGATAAGTGTCATGCCTGGCTGTTGCAAAGTATAGAAGAAGTTCAGGCCAAGTACTGGATCATTCTTTATCACCTCTAATTCTTTCACATCAATAGCTCCATATTCTTTATGATAATAGAAGAATATGCATGCCACAATGAGTGCATAATACAACAACAAGATCAATAGCTTTCGCTTCGTTTTTATTAAGAAGCAAAAATTTTTATTATAGAACATATACCCTCCTAAATAATAAAAAACAGGAGGAAAGAATAGTCTAATCATAGACTATTCTTTCTTTAAAATACTAACTTAAATAGTCAGAAGAGAATTTCAATGATACTTCAATATAACCAGGGTCTAATGAATTAGTTGATATCTTTGTATATAAAACATCACCCTTATCAGCTGTATTATAAAGTTTAGGATGTTTGACTGATGAAGAAAGTGAAATTGCTTCTGAGCGATTTGCTTTACCTTTAGTAATAAAACGACCATAAGGAGACAAGATAGCACCAAAAGATGCTTTCATTGATCCGTAATCACTTGTTGTTGTTTTCTTTGAACCCTGCGCTAAATTATATTTTGTTCCACCATGTGGAGATACATCGACATACTCAGCAATTTGCCATGAAGTTCCATTTTTTATATCAGCATTAACAGATACCATTGCAATGGTTATTATCGCAATCACACATAAAAAGCTAAAATAAATTTTTCTCATACTTTTTTCCTTTCTGTTTATATTAATAAATAAGACTATTAATATGATATTGAATAGCATAAAAGCCATTCATTATCATCATATATTTTCACCATCCTTTCCTAACTGTCTTAAATAATTTTGTAATCTATTGATTGTAATTTGCTTGCTACATTTTTTTATTTTATGTTCTTTTAGTTTGAAGATATTTCATTAAATAGTTTTTCAATTTTTTCTAATAAGGACTTATCGCAATTTTTTCTACATAAGAACGAAAAAACATTAAATCTTACAATTCACCATTGCCAACGGACTAATTAGTCATAGGCACGGACTTCCTGATATACTTCTTTATCTTCTCCATAAAGTGTCTTCCCATATATCTAAGGTTAAAACTGGACTCCTATTCAGCTAGCAGCAGCGGAAGGTATCTCTTGCAGATACCCCTGTAGATGTTCTAGATATTGTTCTCAAAGTTACTTGCTACAATAGTTCTATATAGTCCTTCATACACATGAAGCATGTATCGCTATCAGTGGATACCTTACAGTGATTGTCCATGACGACCTACTTAAACACGAAGTTTCTAATATAGCAAGATTAATCGCCTAGATGGACATAAAGCTTCATGTACCGGGATACTTGTTGTCTTCACCAGCAGAAAGAACTACCAACAATTGCTGCTTGTTCTCTGAGCCTTTTCCTCGCTTATAGCCTTGATCTCTCCCATTAAGTTCAATGATATCAGCTTCATGGAACATTGATTTCAGGTTCTTCTCATTATTGCTTTCGGCCATTAGACTCCTTAATTTTCTAAGGCATCCTCCTTGTCTTTACTAAGACATCGATGTTATTGGCAGAATCAGCCGTTCTAGGGACTCTGTTACTAGTGAAGAAGAGATAAAGCTGAGGAATGATCTGGACAAGTGTTTGATTTGAATTATCAAGGATAGTGTCAACGAAGCAAGTCTGCTGCTTCCCAACTTTCTTGCACTGAAGGATGTAACTATTCTTGATGTCACTTCTATTGATGAGATGATGCACTTGGCATTCACATTTGTTATATACGAATCATTCAGGTAACTTTACTGACATGAAGAAATCCACCTTCTTATTTTCATCAAAAAAATCTTCTGGTGAAGTCAACTAGTGAGTCCTTACCAGGCTTGGTTTTTGCGTACTGGTGGAATCTTTTCTTCATTGTAGCGTCCTTCCTTCGTTATATGAGATTATTGTAGCCTTGATTCAAGAAAGAGGTCACCCAGAAGAATCGTTTAAATCCCATATACAGGATTATATTTCGAAACTTTAAAAATTACTTACTGAGAGTTGTTCCCTATTAGATTTCAGTATGCTTATGATAGTATAATTCTCCTAAGAAATTATGCCTTTATTGTATAGAAAGACGGGATTTTCAATATTAATGGTAATTTTTCCTTATCAAATTATGTTTTGTTCTCATAAATAATAAAACATATTTTATACATTTTTTCAATATCTATCTTAAATAAAGTGATTTATATTGTGGTTATTTGATATTTTAAACACATTATATATATCTTATATATATGTTTATTAACATCGTGATAAATGGTTTCAAATATGAGCTACTTCAACAAAAAACAGAAAACTACAATTTACTAAGAGAATTGTCTAGCTTATCATGCATTAACTTTATTGACATTTACAAATTGATTATGTTTAAGAACCAAGAAATCGGCACTGATGATATTGGGAACCAGGAGACAGGTTAGCAGGAATTTGATGAGTGTCATGCCTGGTTGTTGCAACGTATAGAAGAAGTTCAGGCCAAGAACTGGATCAGTCTTTATTACCTCTAATTCCTTCACATCAATAGCTCCATATTCTTTATGATAATAGAAGAATATGCATGCCACAATGAGTGCATAATACAAGAACAAGATCAATAGCTTTCGCTTTGCTTTTAATAAGCAGCAAAACTGTTTCAAATAAAACATATCTCTCTCACTTTCTACACAATAAATAATCATCTCCCTCTTTTAGTTAATCACATAATATATATATCACATTTTTGAAAAATCTTTTAAAGCAAAGAAAAACACTGAAAGTATCTTCTACCTTCAGTGTGATCATGACTAAACTGTCATTAAATCGTCTTCTTTTGCTTTAGCAACTTCTTCGATTTTCTTTGTATATTTGTCGATGAGTTTCTGGACATCATTTTTGCCGTCTTTTACTGCATCTTCATCGCTATCCTTAGAAATCTGATCGATGGCTCTACGTCTTTCATTACGTAAGGCAACTTTGGCATCTTCGGCAGCCTTCTTAACCTGTTTTACAAGTTCACGACGACGATCTTCAGTAAGTGGTGGTACGTTAATACGAATGACTGTACCATCATTCTGAGGTGTTAAGCCTAAGTCTGCTTCATAGATACCTCTTTCGATCTCTTTCATCGCACTCTTATCATAAGCCTTGATGACAAGCTGACGACCTTCCTGTACAGAGACACCAGCAACCTGATTAAGTGGTGTTGGTGATCCATAATATTCCACCATAACCTTGTCCAGCATTGCAGGTGTTGCTCTACCTGTTCTGATATTTGCGAGATTACGTGTGAATGCTTCAATTGTTTTTTCCATTTTTTCTTCGCATTCTAAAAGAATTAATTCATTATCCATCATTTCCCCTCCTACGCTTTTGAAATCACTGTACCATTAACCTGGCCAGCACATGCCTTCACAATATTATTTTCTTCCTGCATATTGAAGACACAGAGATCAATATTATTATCCTTACATAAAGTAATTGCTGTCTGATCCATAACCTTCAAGTCTTTATTGAGAACGTCTAAATATGTAAGATGATCATATTTTTTCGCATTCTTATCAAGTTTTGGATCGGCACTATAGACACCATCAACACCATTTTTAGCCATCAAGATGACATCAGCACCAATTTCAGCAGCACGAAGAGCAGCTGTTGTATCTGTTGTGAAATATGGATTACCAGTACCGGCTGAGAAGATCACAATACGCCCTTTTTCTAAATGACGAATGGCTCTTCTTCTAATATAAGGCTCAGCCACTTCATTCATGGCAATCGCAGTCATTACTCGTGTATCAACACCAATTGATTCAAGTGTACCCTGTAAAGCAAGACCATTCATGACTGTTGCAAGCATGCCCATATAATCACCTTGAGCTCTTTCCATCTTTAAGTTATTGCCTAAACCTCTAAAGATGTTACCACCACCACATACAACTGCAATCTGTGTTCCAGCATCATGTGCTTCTTTAATCTGTTTCGCAATTTGTAATGCAACATCAGGATTGATACCAAATCCCTGGTCACCAGCAAGGGCTTCCCCACTTATTTTAAGTAAAACTCTTTTATAGCTCATTTTTTATTGCTCCTTTACATTTACTTTAATTTTATAATGAAACGAAAATATCGTCAACGAAAACATGTTTCACAAAAAAAGCCACAAAAGTGGCCTAGCCAAAGAGAATCAAATGATCAATAGGTATGCGTCTTTGAACATATTGAGTAAGTTCATGATGAATGCCTGAAGTTGAGGCAAAATACTCATGATTCTGGTTCTTTTCACCAAGAATGGATAAATCAAACATACCAAATCCGGCAAGCATATTATATTTTGGCTGTGAAGCAAAGAATTCTTCTACCGTATGAAAAATCTGTTCAACTGCTTCCTGTGAAATTGTCACTTCTTCCTTACGTCCTTTATGATAATGACCATAGCCATCACCATAGAGTGAACTAGAAAAGACAACTTTGCCATTATTACTGATTGTCAGTCTTTGTTCAATCTCCATATTAGCATCTAAATCTTCATTTGTTTTTTCAATATTGGAATAAAGTTTAAGTTTCCTTATAGCCATTTCCCCACCTACTTATTATAGAATCTTTACAATATCTTCCACATCCTTACGTTTAGGCATTGTTGGTTCAATATCCTGATAGCCTAAAGCAATCACAGAAGTAATCAGTTCATCTTCTGGGATGTTGAAGTTTTCACGCAAGATATCAGCATCACGAATACCCATCACAAGTGTATTGAGACCTTTCTCAACGGCTGCAAGCATCAAGCACATATGGGCAAGTCCGTTATCATAATAACCCCAGCCATTGCCTGCATCATTCTCCGCAACACCCTCTTTAGTGAAACCAGAACGGTCTTTTTTAAATGAAGCAACAATAAGAACAGGAGCATTTTCCACCTTCTTCTGATTGCCTTCAGGTAAGCTTTCCATCACTTTCTTCTTAGCTTCGTCGCTATAAGCAATATAATAACGTGCCGTTTGTGAATTCTTCCAGCTTGGTGCCTGCTGACTTGTGGCAATGATTTCAAGAACTGTCTGCTTATCAACTGGCTGGTTTTTATAAAAACGGATACTTCTTCTCTTTTCTAATGCGTCTTTTAATTCCATGTTGATTTCCTCCACATCCATTTTACAACATCTCTTTGAAAGTTTCTATCTCTTAGCGACCACTTCTTTTACGATATTTAGAATTCACATACCATAAATCGTCATCACTATCATCAAATTGTTGGAAGAAATCCTCATCCTGATAGACATCATCATCTTCCTTCATATCTTGAGAAGGAGTTGCCTGTTTTCTTTTCATTCTACGTTTCCTTGGTTTTTCTTGATCACCATAATGCTCATCAACAAGCATAAAAAGAATCTTTCTCACAACAAAGACAACAAGTATAAGTATCGAAAGCAATACCACAAGGATCAAGAAATTCTTTAGTCTTAATAAAGAGATATATTTAAAGTGTGAAAATTGTAATTGTAGGCTGGAAATGGTTTCTGAAATGCTTTGTATAAAACCAGTAATAGCATTATAAACATTGATTATGGCATTAATGAAATCATTCATACATAGAGCCCTCCATTGCACGCTATACTACCATTATTAGAGCGAAAAGACAAGATGGTATACAAAAAGTCCTAGACGATGCTAGGACTTCTATTATTTACTTGCTTCAATCATAAGTTTTGTAATCTTATTAGAGAAATCAACAGGATCTTCAATCGTAAAGCCTTCAATCAACAATGCCTGATCAAACAGAATAGAAGCATAATCTTTCAAAGCATCATGATTCTTTTCATACACTTTCTTTAATGAGCTAAAGAGTTCATGATTAGGATTGATTTCAAGAATACGACCAGCCTTGAGTTCCTGAGCCTGTGCATCTGGCATAGCTTTCAGTACTTTTTCCATCTCAAATGATAAGCCTTCCCCACTAGTTAGGCAGACTGGATGATTCTTTAAACGTGCTGTCAGTTTAACATCCTGTACTTTATCACCAAGTGCTTCCTTGATAGCATCAATCATTTCTTTATTGTCATTTGTCTGTTCTTCAAGGTTCTTCTTTTCTTCTTCCGTTTCAATATTTAAATCACCCTGAGTCACATTCTTGAATGTCTTTGAATCATAATCATGCATCATCTGTAAGCAGAATTCATCAACATTGTCAGTCAGATAAAGAATATCATAGCCTTTATCTTTAACAGCTTCTACCTGTGGCAATAAATCAATCTTGTTTGTTGTTTCACCACTCGCAAAATAGATTTCAGTCTGTCCATCAGCCATGTGATCTACATATTCTCTTAAAGTAATCAATTCTTTCTTATTAGCAGAATAGAACATCAATAAATCCTGTAATTTATCCTTCAGCATGCCATATGAATTATAGATACCAAACTTAAGCTGCATACCAAAGTTATTAAAGAATTTCACATATTCTTCACGTTCATTCTTCAGCATCTTTTCAAGTTCAGAAGAAATACGTTTTTCAATACGATCAGCAATCACTTTTAATGAACGGTCATGTTGAAGCATTTCTCTTGAAATATTAAGATTTAAGTCTTCTGAATCAACTAAGCCACGGACAAAACGGAAATGTTCTGGAACAAGGTCCTTGCATTTATCCATAATGAAGACGCCTCTGCTATAAAGCTGCAAGCCTTTCTCATAGTCTGTAGAATAATAATTCTGTGGTGTATGACTTGGAATGAAAAGCAATGAATCATATGTGACATTCCCTTCAACACGGTTATGCATAACACGCTGTGGATCTTCAAAGTCATTGAATTTTGCTTTATAGAAATTATCATATTCTTCTTTTGTAATGTCCTTCTTGTTTCTCTTCCATAACGGAACCATTGAGTTAAGAACACGTGTTTCAGTCACATCTTCATATTCATCCTCAGTGCCTTCCTTTTTCTTAGAAACCGTTACATCCATCTTAATAGGATATCTAATATAATCAGAATATTTCTTGACTAAAGCTTCAATACGATACTGTTCAAGATACTGGTCATAATCTTCATCTTCTGTATTAGGTTTCATATGAAGAACAATCATTGTACCATGATGATCTAAGCTTGCTTCATTTATTTCATAACCATCACTTGTATCACTGACCCAGACATAGGCCTGATCCTCACCATATTTCTTAGAGAAGACTTCAACCTTATCAGCTACCATGAAGGCTGAATAAAAGCCAACACCAAACTGTCCAATAATATCAACATTATCAACGCCTTTTTCCAAAGCCTTCTTGAATTCATCCGAACCACTATGCGCAATTGTACCAAGCAAAGAATCCAATTCATCCTTGCTCATACCAATACCATAATCTTCAATCGTCAATGTTCTCTTTTCTTTATCAGCCTTTAAATAAATAGCCATATCTTCACGACTGATACCCTGAATATTCTCTTGTAAAGCTTTATAATAAAGCTTATCAGAAGCATCAGAAGCATTAGAAATAAGTTCACGCAAGAAAATTTCTTTATGAGAATAGATGCTATTGATCATTAAATCAAGCAATCTTTTTGATTCTGTTTTAAACTGTTTTTTATCACTCATGTTTACACTCTCCTTTTAGCAATCTTCTTAGTTAACTGCTAATGACTATTATAGCGAACTTACTGGCACAGTCAATACATGAGTGCTAAATATTACGAATTTTCTACAAAAAAAGGACTAGTCCTCATGTGTACTATAGTGTATATTCACACCATTCTTTGAACACACTTTCACAAAGTCCTTTTCAAAATCATTAATCATATGAATTTCATTCTTTACACTCTTTTCACTTATATGACCATTCACATAATATGTGTAAGAAAAAATACCCACAATTCTTATAAAACCCGTATAATCATCATACGCAAAATACTTTATATCTTTATAGCGAACACTTAAAGAAACAATATTTCGTTCCTTCTTATCATTATGATCAAGATAGCTATAAATAAAACCACCCTTATAAAACTCCAGTGCCTCTTCCTTCATATTATAACTTTCCCCAGTAGATACAATGGATAGATAACGCATCAAAGCCCATAAAGCAGCAACAATTAGCAATTCCCCACCAACCAACAAAAATGTCACCTGATTACGAATATAGAAGCGTATATCATATACGGCAAACATAATAGCTACGACAATAGGAATAAAAAACTGAAGCATATGGATAAAATGGAAATATCCATTTTCAAGATAACGTAGTTTATTCATATGACGCATATATTTTAATCTTCTCTTTGTTGAAACATGATATTTCATAATCCGACCTCACCTCTTCATTATAAAGGCACTTTGTAGAATAAACAACACTGAAAATAGCCTTACCTATAAGGAAGAATATGGGCCTGGTCAAGACGATCAAGAATAAGAGGAATAAGAATAAGCTGAAGAAGAATTGCTGGAACAGCTCTGATAAACCCATCAGTAATGAAGATCTGCCAGGAGAAAGGTGTATGAGCGACATTAAGCATGATAACTCTTGTTACTCCCCAGACAATTCGCCCCAGTAACATACTTAGAAGAAGTGTAATATAAACTTTTTTGATATTTTGGCTTTTATAACGATGATAAATAAATCCTGAAACAAAGCCGTAAGTAGCGAGCTCGAAAGCCATACTGACAGCATTAGGATAGAATACAGGCATACCAAAAAGAACAGAGCGAAGTAAAGGCATAAGAAAACCTATCAACAATCCTAAAACTGGACCACACAAGAATCCCGTGAGTAAGGCTGGAATATGCATAGGCGAAAGCATAACGCCTAGAAGAGGAATTTGCATTGTCACGAAAGGCAGCACCATCCCTAAAGCAAGCATGAATGCCCCTGTAACGAGCCTTTTTGTTTTCGTCATCATTGCTTTACCAAGATAAAAAGCGATGTTTCCATCGCTTTTGTGTCAATTAAGCATTCATCTGTGCAGCTACTTCAGCAGCAAAGTTTTCTTCTTTCTTTTCGATACCTTCGCCAACTTTGAAACGAGCCATCATTTCAACTTTACCATTACCTAAGTACTGAGCAACTGTCTGATCTGGATTCTTGATAAATGCCTGATCGTTTAAACATACTTCTTTGAAGTTCTTCTTTAAACGACCTTCAACAATCTTATGTAAGATATTTTCTGGCTTTGGCTTAGCAGCCTTAGCATTTTCTTCTAAAGCCTGAGTCTTTAAAACTGTTAATTCTCTTTCTATTACATCTTCAGGAATTTCATCTTCTGAAATATACTGTGGTGCAGATGCAGCAACATGCATAGCAACATCTCTTGCCTTTTCATCATCAGCATTAGCAACCTTAACTAAAGCAGCTACTGTACCACCCATATGTGAATAAGCACCGAATGTTTCGCCTTCAGACTTGCTCATGGCAACAACTCTTCTTAAAGAAAGCTTTTCACCAATCTTACCAGTCTTTTCTTTGATAATTGTATCTAAATCCTGACCATCTACAACTAATTTTAATGTTTCTTCAACAGTATTAACCTGAGCTTCAGCTACAGCCTTAGCAATCATGTTAACTAATTCTTTGAATTCTTCATTCTTAGCAACGAAATCAGTTTCAGAGTTAACTTCTACTAAAGCAGCTTTATCGCCTTCAATAGCGAATGCTGCTAAACCTTCTGCAGCGATTCTGTCAGCTTTCTTAGCTGCCTTAGCGATACCCTTTTCTCTTAACCAGTCAAATGCTGCTTCGAGATCACCATTAGTAGCATCTAAAGCTTTTTTGCAGTCCATCATGCCTGCGCCTGTCTTTTCACGTAGTTCTTTGACTAACTTAGCACTAATTGCCATTTTTTCTTCCTCCATTATTTTATTTAAGAAAAGGGAAGTAACGACTTCCCTATTCTATTAAGCATTCTTATTGTTGTTGTTTTTGAAGTTCTTGCCGTTATTTCTATTTCTATAATTATTCTTATAACGAGGACCTCTATTACGAGATTCTTCTACAGAAGCAACTGCATCATTCATAGTAACTTCTTTGTCACCATCTTCATCTTTAGCATAAGCAACTGTAGTAGGTTCACCCTTTGCTTCACAGATTGCATCAGCCATAGCTGCAGTGATTAACTTAACAGCACGAATTGCATCATCATTTGCAGGGATAACATAGTCTACTTCATCAGGATCACAGTTAGTATCAACGATACCGAATACTGGGATGTTTAAGATATGTGCTTCAGCAACAGCATTGTGTTCAACCTTAGGGTCTACAACAAAGATTGCATCAGGAAGCTTCTTCATTTCCTTGATACCGCCTAAGTTTCTTTCTAACTTAGCCTTTTCTTTCATCATGATGATAGCTTCTTTTTTAGTGTAGTTTTCTAAAGAGCCATCTTCTTCCATCTTTTCTAATTCGATTAATCTCTTGATTCTCTTCTGGATTGTTCTGAAGTTTGTTAATGTACCACCTAACCAACGAGAATTAACATAGTAAGAACCAGAACGTGTAGCTTCTTCAGCAACAGCTTCAGTAGCCTGTTTCTTAGTACCTACGAATAATACTTTACCACCCTTAGCAGTGATATCCATCATTGCCTTATAAGCTTCATCAATCTTATCTGATGATTTCTTTAAATCAATAATGTAGATACCATTTCTTGATGTAAAGATGTATGGAGCCATCTTTGGGTTCCATCTCTTTGTCTGATGTCCGAAATGAACACCAACTTCCAATAACTTCTTCATTGAAATTACAGCCATTGTAATTTCCTCCTTTTCGTTTTTTCCTCCACCACTTCTAACAACATCCACCAAATTTTGGCACGAGAATGCTGAATCCATGGTGTGTGTATTTAAAACACCTCATGTATATTAGCATATCAAATTTATTTTGACAATACAAAAGCATCGATTAAATCAATAATATTGCATAGGAATGAAGTTAATAAAAAAATCAGATCTTCCGATCTGATTAGCTTTCAATATCATCATAAGGATTAATATCCACTTTGATATGAAAAGATTTAAAGACGATATAAACTATTGGTGATAACAATATATTAAAACCTATAGTCGGTAATAATCTCTTAAGGGCAAACGTGAAAATAGCCATATGCGTAATGTTAGCCGAAAGCATCATCACATAAACAATAGTTTCTTTTGCCGCAATTGCCAGCAAACAAAGAAAGATAAATTCACCAAGAGATAAATTATCACTATGATAAATGTAACTACGGATAAATGTAATCCCTAAGAAAATCAAGACATAAATAGACAATTCTCGACCATAAACCAAAGTGTAGAAAACGCCTGAGACCGTCGCAAAGAAAAAACGACTTGGAACATCCGCTAATGTCATCGATAAAGGCACAAACATCATCAAAGCAATACTAGGTACAATAGTTATGGAAGATTTATCAAGATTAAGCGGTAAGAAGTAGGCAATTGTGCTATCAATAATAAAACATACAAGCATAATCAAGAAATTTCTTACCAATGGTTTATTCTGACTACTCATGAATCCGTCCTCTTGACAACAGCCACATAATTCAAATCATCAAAATTAGCAGCCGGCTTAACAGTCACTGTTTTCCCTGTCGCATTATCGCCACTAGAGAATGATGTCACCGTACCGACGAGCAGTCCTTTAGGACTTTTGCCCTTACCACCCAGTCCACTTGTTGTAACACTTGCACCTTTAGCAATCTTATCGACTGTTGAAAGAATAGAGACGTTAAATGTCTTACTTTTAATATTATAGCTATTAAGTAGCCCATAATACGTTGCTGATCCATCAGTAATCATTACCGGTAGCTGACTTTTCGCATTTTCATCCGTTAATAAAGTAACGGTCGAAGAAACAGGTGTAACTTTTGTCACTGTGCCAATCATACCTTTACTTGTAATAACGGCCATCCCATTCGTAACATCAGAATTACTTCCAATGTTTATTGTCACTTCATTACTCCAATTATTCGCATCACGTTCAATGATATTTGTATATTTTAATTCATAATCCGTTGAAAGATTCTTAATGCCTGTGAGTTTCTTCATTTCTTCAAGCTCGTTCGTAAGCACATTATTCATAGCCAGCTCACCTGCATAGCCATCCAGTGACTTCTTTAATCGCTTATTTTCACGATAAACGACCTTTAAATCAACATATTCCTGAAACACTGAACGCACATAACTTATTGGTGCCTTAATAATATAATATTCAATATTGGCCATACTATCCTTGACAATATATGCCCCTGGGATATCGGCATTGGCTAAGAGTGAAAAGACTGAAACAACAACCAATATAATTGTTACAGCAATCATCTTTCTGCTTCGTTTTTTCTTATCATTGTTGTACAAAGGTACCACCTCAAGAAGCATTATAATAAAACGCTAGCCAAAAAGCAATTGACATTTATCGAAGGTTATCCTTCTTGCTCAACATACACCTTCTTTGCCTTAAAACTAAAATACTCATGCATTCCCACAATAATATGATCAACAAATTCAATATGCATTATTGCACTTGATTCTTCAAGATTTTTCGTAATCCGATAATCCTGCTCACTTGGTGAGGCATTCCCACTTGGGTGATTATGAACACAAATAATAGCCACACCATTCACACTCAGTGTCGCCTTATAAATATCTCTAGATGAAACAAGCGAAGTATCTGCAGTACCAATAAATAATGTCTGCTTCTTAATTAATTCATGACGACTATTCAGTATTAAAATCATGAAATGCTCTTGTTCTTCAAACATTAATTCACTTTTTACAAAATGATAAACATCACCAGGATGTTCCACAGTAAAAGTAAGCTTCGCCTCACTCATGGCACGTTTCCCAAGTTCTATTGCAGCAAGCAATTCAATAGCTTTTGCCTTTTTGATTCCCCGGATGGCCGTAAGTTGTTGATAATTCAAATAGCGCATTTGATGCATACCACCTGCTTTGTTGATCACCTCCCGAGATAGATCTAAAACAGACTGCTGCTTATTGCCCGTTCTTAAAAGTAACGCTAGTAGTTCGATATTGCTTAAAGAACCAATCCCATTAATCAGTGCCTTCTCCCGTGGATTCTCTTCTATTGGTAGATTCTTAATCATGATTTACCCCCTTTTAAAAAAGAGAGGCCTAAAGCCTCTCTTCATGCATTCTAGCCCCATTCAATTTGTATTAATCTAGGAAGACTCATACGTCCACGTTTAGATCTAAGAAGCTTATAAGCGCCTACGCCAAGAATAACATAGATTAAATAAATAAGTGCCGAACCTCCATTAATACTTTGCATTTCCATTTCTGTTAATTCATACATAGATATTCTCCTTCCTGCCCCTCTATATATGTATTTGCTATAAAAGGAGAGATTTCTCACTTAAAACTATTATTTTCATAATTTGAAAATATCATATCTCATACGCATTTCTACCATGATATTTATATTGTGGTGTTTCCTTGATAATTTCCTTTAATGTTCTTGTCACAAATAGCACTTCATCCTCATCTCTCAGATAACCTTCGAATTGATTTAAAAGGCCCGCTAACTGTTCACCTTGAATAACACTCTCATAGAACTTTTTCATAAAGTTTTTTTCTTGACGTTCACTCATTGATTTTGTATGAAGGAATTGATCAATCTTGTTGTAGTTAATGGATGAGATAGGATATCCTTCATTATAATGATCAAGTATTTCATCGGTACGAGGATATTGTATTTCATAGTATTGCTGCAAATCGATTGTTGATTCCAAAGAATCTTTACCAATCAAATCAAATGCTATAAAGCGTCCATCTAAATAAACAAACTTTTGAAAATCAAGAGGAATGTATGAGAAATACTGTTCAAGCTCTTCGCTGCTTGCCTGAAATCCCTTACGGGCATTATACATTGTCAGTACTTCATCCATTTTTACAACGCCATAGAGAAAGAAAGCATGATACAAGATAGCATGAAGCCAGAAGACTTTCTTACGCATTTGTTCAAATTCAGGACCATCTATTTTCACAATAAGATTTCTGACATCCATCGGTATAAAGACATCTTCTCTTTCTTCATCTATATCAACATAATCAAGCGTATCTAATTCATCAAAAGCCTCAATTTCCTTATTGCGATTAGAAAGGATAAAACGCTCTTGCTGTTTCAAAAGTTTTCTCAGCAATTTCATATGTTGATCACTGATGACATAGAGATGCTGACGAAAATAATCTTCTTCCAGCAAACAATCAACAATATCTTTCATGATTTTCTTCTTAGTATCCCCTTCTTCATAAGGTATCTCACGTACTTTAGCTAATTTCTGAATACCTTCCAAAGAATAAATCTGATCCAGCATTTCAAACAAAGAGAGTTTTTCTAAAATGATCATAAATACTTCCTGCCTTTCAACTTTTCTTTTCAATTCTATTATAGTCTTTCATGTAAGCCTTTTCACGCTTTGTAGATAATGTCCTAAAAGTTTCTCCATCAAAAAAGCCACTCCCAAATGGAGTGACTTATTGACTACATATGAGCAAGCTTTTCTTTAAGTGCGGCATATTTTGCCTGGTAATCAGCTTGTTTCTTCTTTTCTTCTTCCACCTTGCTTGCTGGAGCTTTCTGAACAAAGTTAGGGTTTGAAAGCATCTTCTTGCTTCTTTCCAATTCCTTTTCCAGTTTTTCTAATTCTTTCTGAGCCTTTGCTTTTTCAGCTTCCATATCAACATACTGCCCAAGGTCAACAGAAAGAGTATTACCACCCTTAATAATGATATTCGCTGCATTCTTGCCGACTTCAAGATTATATCCAGCTACTTTCGCATTAACGAGCTTAGAAATAAATGGTGCCATATCAGCTAAGAGTTCTTCTAATCCTTCTACTTTTGTCGTGATTGTATATTCGACTTCAACATTATTCTTAATGACATACTGATGTCTGATTTCACGAATACCTTTGACAATATCCATCAAATAAGCAAACTGATCATCAATCTTATCATTATCAAAGTCAGCATTCACTTCAGGCCAGCTTGCAATAACAATGGATTCACTTGCATGTGGGATGGACTGATAAATTTCTTCAGTCACAAATGGCATAAATGGATGCAGCAAGCGTACAATCGCATTGAGCACATAAACAAGAGTATCCTGTGTTGCCTTCTTTGCGAGAGCATCATCACCATTCAGTGTTTCCTTCGCCAATTCAATATACCAGCTACAGAATTCATTCCAGATAAAGTCATATAATGCACTACCCACGTTACCAAATTCAAACTTATCCATATTCGTATTGACATCACGAATAACTTCATTTAAACGATTTAAAATCCAGAGATCTGGTAAATTAAGATTTTCTAGCTTAATATCAGCCCATTCCATATCTTCATCGATATTCATCTTTACGAAACGTGCAGAATTCCAGATTTTATTAATAAAGTGGGAGATGGCTTCTAGCTTAGATGGAACATAACGCATATCCTGTCCAGGTGCTGTATTGTTTGTCAGGAAGAAACGTAATGTATCAGCCCCATATTGATCAATGACATCCATTGGATCAACGCCATTGCCTAATGACTTTGACATTTTTCGACCCTGTTCATCACGAATTAAGCCATGAATCAAAACATGGTTGAATGGTCTTTTGCCAGTGAATTCCAATGACTGGAAGATCATTCTGCTTACCCAGAAGAAGATGATATCATATCCTGTTACTAATGTATCTGTTGGGAAATAACGTTTAAAGAGTGGGTTATCAGTATCAGGCCAGCCCATTGTTGAAAATGGCCAAAGTGCTGAAGAGAACCATGTATCGAGAACATCTTCATCCTGCTTCCAGTTTTCTAGATCTTCAGGTGCTTCTTTACCAACATAGACTTCACCAGTTGTTTTATTGTACCAGGCAGGAATCTGATGGCCCCACCAAAGCTGTCTTGAAATACACCAGTCTTCGATATTATCCATCCATTGTGTAAAGATTTTTTCAAAGCGTTCAGGCACAAAGTTAACACGATTATCTTCATTCTTCTGATTTTCTAGCGCTGCCTGTGCTAATGGCTTCATCTTAACAAACCACTGCTTTGAAAGTCTTGGTTCAACAATTGCATGTGATCTTTCTGAATGTCCTACTGGATGCACAATTTCTTCGATATGATCAACAACACCAGCTGCTTCAAAGTCTTTTACCAAGGCATCACGACAGGCAAAACGATCCATTCCATTATACTTACCACAAAGCTCATTCATAGTGCCATCATCATTCATACAGATTGGCATAGCTAAACCATATTTCTTTCCTAGTGCAAAGTCATTAGGATCATGAGCAGGTGTACATTTCATGACCGAAGTACCCTTACCAAGTTCAATATAGTCATCAGCCATGATTGGTAATGCATCCCCATTAGCTGGATTAATAGCTTTCATACCAACATATTTCTGATATCTTTCATCATCAGGATGCACAAAGATAGCCGTATCACCAAACATTGTTTCTGGACGAGTTGTAGCGACAACTAATTCATCATCACTACCAACAATCTTATATTTGAAATAATACATATAGCCTTTAATATCTTCATGATAAACTTCAATATCACTTAAAGCTGTACGCTGTACAGGATCCCAGTTAATAATTCTTTCTCCCTGATAAATAAGACCTTTATTGTACAATGTCACAAAGACAGTCTTTACAGCATCACTTAAGCCTTCATCCAAAGTAAATCTTTCTTTTGAATAGTCCAAAGCAAGACCTAACTTAGCCCATTGCGAACGAATGATGGAAGCATATTCTTCCTTCCAACTCCAGGCTTTTTCTAAGAACTTTTCACGACCAATATCATAACGGCTGATGCCTTCTTCACGCATTCTTGCTTCAACTTTTGCCTGTGTGGCAATACCAGCATGGTCCATACCAGGAAGCCATAAAGCATCAAAGCCCTGCATTCTTTTATAACGAATAATAATATCCTGTAATGTTGTATCCCAGGCATGTCCTAAATGTAACTTACCTGTTACATTTGGTGGTGGAATAACAATGCTGTAAGGTTTCTTGCTTAAATCTCCAGCTTCAAAATAACCTTTTTCTACCCAATGTTTATATTTGTCTTTTTCAACCATATGATGGTCATACTTATCTGCTAACTGTTTCATCTTCTGCTCCTTTTTCAATAAATTCTTCTTTATGTTCCTCAACATACTGTGCCATCTTTGTAGTGAAGTTTGTCCCCACAACCAATGTTATATATTCATGTGTTAGATCCGAAAAATTATAAGTTACATATTCCGGTGACATTTCTTTCTCCAAAGAATCATCATCCGTTTCCATAATCTTATTTAAGATTTCAGCATTTCTCACAACTTCAGCAACATCATAGGCCCCGATGTTCTTATAATAAGACACAAGATCTTTTAAAAACGGTTCACTTGCTGGTGAAATAAAGAATGATCTTAATCCAGCATTTGCACTGACTGTCTGATTGACTTGATAGATGGCATAAATTGTCTTTTCAGCCTCACTTAAATGTTCGAAATACTGATCATCTTCATCTTCTTTACGCAAACATTGATAAATGACAGCTTCAACAAGCTTTTCCCCTTCAAGTGCATTCAATTTCTTTTCATCTAGATGGGCATACTCTAAACGATCACTTTGATATTGTGCTTCTTGCTTCGCCTTGCTTTTACGATTTTCACGCACACGTTTCAAAGTAAAAGGCACTAAGATCAGCATAATAGCAATAAATGCCCCCCATACAATGACATTCACTAATGTATTTTGACTCAAAATATCCTCCTCCATAAAAAAAGAGACATTCGCTAAGGACGAATGTCTCGTGGTACCACCTTAATTCACATATTGCTATGCCTTAAGACTTTAACGCAGTCATACGGACTTCACTACTTCATTTCATGAAATCTTCTCCGAGGCTACCTTCAATAGTTCTGCTTCTCCCTTTCCAGCATACGGGATTCTCTTTAAAGCTCGAGCCTATTTACTCCTCCCCATCAACGATAGCATAATGATACCAAAAGCATCCACAAATGTCAATTTGACCCGTTATTGTTTCTTTTCTAAATTTTCAAAAGCCAAATCAAGTACCGCTGCTCCATCCATCATGCCATATTCTCTCATTGGCACCATCACGACAGGAATATCACGCCCAATTTCTAAAACAATCTTATTGCGCATATACAGCACTTGTGGACCAAGCAGCACTATATCTGCCTTCTTCGCTTCAACTGCAATATCCTTAGCCGGTGCAGCCCAGATATGCGCTTCAAGATGACGATCATCAGCTACTTCTTTCATCTTTTCTACAAGCAGACTAGTGGACATCCCTGAAGCACAAAGTAATAAAATATTAACCATAAAACATTCCTCTTTTCTTAGCTCTATTATAAGCCATGAGAATTCCTGAGAAAAGTTATTGTCAAAGTTTTCCCAACAAAACCCACAAATAAAAAAACCTAAAGCATTGCTTTAGGCATTTTCCTTAACTCCTGTTAATTGCAAAATAGCATTCCAAGTCTCATCAACACCGGTTTTCTTTAATGAAGAAAAACGAATAAAATAATCATTTTCATCAAAGTCAAGATCTCGCTTAATACGTTCTTCATGAGGCTTTAGTTCATTCATTTTAAGTTTGTCCATCTTTGTTGCTACAACAATAACAGGAATATCATAGTATTTGGCATATTGATACATATTGATATCATCTTCTTTAGGAGGATGACGATAATCAACAAGCAAGACCATGCCCTTAAGATTATTCCGTTTTGTAAGATAAACATCAATCATTTCTGCGAATTGTTCTATCATCTTTTGAGGCACTTTCGCATAGCCATATCCAGGCACGTCAACTAAGCGAAGTTCATCATTCACATTAAAGAAATTTAAAGTACGCGTTTTACCTGGTGTTCCTGAAACCTTCGCAAGACCACTCACATTGGTAATTGTATTAATGAAAGAACTCTTCCCAACATTTGAACGGCCGGCAAGAACGACTTCAGGTACTGATTCATCAGGCCACTGACTCGTCCATGCTGCCGATAATACATATTCTGCCTTCTTAATCTTATACATCTATTTTACGAGTGCATTTTCAAGCACTGTATCAATATTGTCTGCCAAGATAATGTGAAGTTCTTTTTGTACTGATTCAGGAATATCATCAATATCTTTTTCATTATCTTTTGGAATAATGATTGTCTTGATACCTGAACGATTAGCTGAAATAGACTTTTCTTTCAAGCCACCAATTGGAAGGACATCACCAGTTAGTGTGATCTCTCCAGTCATAGCAATATCATCTCTGACTGGCTTACCAGTAAAGGCTGAATAGAGGGCTGTTGTCAATGTGACACCTGCACTAGGGCCATCTTTCTTGACCGCACCTTCTGGGACATGAATATGAATATCCTGCTTTTCGAAATCCTCAGGCTTCAGGCCATATTCCTTTTCATGAGCCTTCAAGTAGTCCAATGCAATAGAAGCAGATTCTTTCATCACATCACCAAGCTGTCCGGTTACAATAAACTGACCAGTACCAGGGAAATGGTTGACTTCTATTGGTAAGATATCGCCACCGAATTGTGTCCAGGCAAGACCTGTCACAACCCCAACAGTTGGTTTCTTAAGTTTCTTTGTATGATCAAAGCGTGCTTTACCTAAGAACTCTTCTAAATCCTTTTCTTCAACTGTAACTTGCGTCTGACCATCTCTTAAGATCTTTAAGACAGCCTTACGACAAATTGCAGCAATGAGACGTTCTAACTGACGCACACCGGCTTCTCTTGTATAATGTCTAATAATATACATGAGAGCATCATCTGTAATTGTCAGCTGATCTTCTTTTAAGCCATTGGCATCACGTTCTTTACGAATCAAATGCTCCTTGGCAATCATCATCTTTTCTTGTTCTGTATAACTAGACAATTCAATAATTTCAAGACGATCTCTTAATGGTCCAGGGATACCACCTAAATCATTTGCTGTCGCAATAAATAAGACTTTCGATAAATCATATGGTTCTTCAATATAGTTATCAGAGAAGAATTCATTTTGTTCTGGATCTAAGACCTCCAGCATTGCACTTGTAGGATCACCTTTATAATCCGAACTCATCTTATCAATTTCATCAAGCAAGAATACAGGATTAATGACACCAGCCTTCTTCATCGACTGAATAATTCTTCCTGGCATAGAGCCTAAGTAAGTTCTACGGTGCCCTCTGATTTCAGATTCATCCGTTACCCCACCTAAAGAAGCTTTAACAAACTTTCTATTTAAAGCATGAGCAATGGATTTCGCAATAGAAGTCTTACCAACACCTGGTGGACCCACCAAACAAATGATAGGTGCTTTTAAAGAATTAGTCATCTGCTTTACAGCAAGATATTCCATAATTCTTTCTTTTGGTTTTTCAAGACCATAATGATCACCATCAAGAATTTCCTGAACATTCTTTAAATCCTGATTATCTGCTGTTTCCTGATACCAAGGAGTCTTTAATACCCAATCAATATAAGTACGAATAACATTAGCTTCAGGAGAAGAAGCAGTCATCATTTCATAGCGCTGAAGTTCTTCTTTAACTTTAGCTTTGATATTATCAGGATAGGGATTCTTTTCTAACTTCTGACGAATAGCCTCAACATCATCTGCCCCATTAGGCACATCACCAAGTTCTTCTTTAATAGCCTTCATCTTCTCACGAAGATAGAATTCTTTCTGATTTTCATCAATAGACTGTTTAACACGGGTATTGATATTAGCTTCTACTTCATTGATTGTCTTTTCTTTTTGCATACATGCAAGACATAACAACAAACGTTTATTAACATCAGTTTCTTCAAGAATCTGTTGTCTTTCCTTTAAATCAATATTCATGTAATTCCCAATCGTATCGGCAAGCTGTCCTGCTGAAACACCTTGGGTAATATTCGCAAATAATTCTCTTGGGAAAATTGTTCCACCACGATTGACAAACTGCATTTGTGAATGAATCTTACGTACAAGAGCCGTTTCTTCAATCTCATCACCCTGAACATCTTCAAGAAGTTCAACCTTTGCGAAGTAAGCACCATCTTGTTCATAAAAATCATAAAGCTTTACACGTTTTTCACCACTTACAGTCAATTTGATTGTCCCATGATTATCTTTTTTGACACGTCTAACAACTTTTGCGAGTGTTCCAACATGATAAATAGCATCAAAACTTGTTTCTTCTTCAATTGGTCGAATTTGCGAAACAAAAACAATATTATTGTCGTAATTATCAATAGCCTGATTCACTGCAGCTAATGAGAAAGGACGACCAACATCGATAGACATCTCATGACCAGGGAAAACAAGCATACCACGTGTACATACAACCGGTAAATCAATTGTCATCACTTCATCCATGTAGTTACCTCCTTTAAAGAAATAAGACGCTTGCGCGTCTTATTTAATGACTTTCAATTATTTAGCAACATTTTCTTTTACTAAATCAACTGCTTTTCTACTTGCAACATCTTCTTTAATACGATCTTCCTGACCAGCAAAGATCTTCTTAACTTCTTCTTCATCACGGCCATAATATGTTGCAATATTCTTAATTTCTTCAGCAAGTTCTTCTTCAGAAACTTCAATATTTTCAGCCTTAACAATTTCAGCAATAATTAACTGATATTTTACTCTCTTTTCAGCATTCTCTCTTACGTCAGCCTTTAACTGATCCATAGTCTGACCTGTCATCTGCTGATATAATTCAAGAGTTAAGCCCTGCTGCTGTAAGTTTGCATTGATTTCTGAAATAATATTCTGTACTTCAGATTCAACCATTGCATCTGGTACTTCGAATGGTGTGTTTTCGATTAACTTATCAATGATTTCTTCGTTGAATGTTTCTTCAGCTTCAGCTTCCTTAGAAGCCTTTAATTCATCTTTAATATGCTTCTTTAAAGCTTCTAAATCTTCAACACCATCAATATTTACATCCTTAGCTAATTCATCATCTAATTCAGGTAATACTTTTGATTTGATTTCATGAACAGTTACCTTGAATGTTGCATCTGCACCAGCTAAATCCTTAGCCTGATAATCTTCAGGGAACTTCACATTGATATCTTTAGTTTCGCCAACTTTCATACCAACAACCTGATCTTCAAAGCCAGGAATGAAAGAATTTGAACCTAATTCTAATGGATAGTTTTCACCCTTGCCGCCTTCAAAAGCAACACCATCTTTGAAGCCTTCAAAGTCAATTGTTACTGTATCACCATTTTCAGCAACAGCATCTTCGCCTTCCTTAATAACTAATTCTGCGAATTCATTCTGATATTTTTCTAATCTTTCATTGATTTCTTTTTCAGTAACTCTGACTCTCTTCTTCTTGACATCTAAGCCTTTATATTCACCTAACTTGAATTCAGGAGCAACAGGTGCTGTGAATGACAATTCTAGTTCATCAGCAGTCATTTTAACAATATCTACTGATGGCTGACCAACAGGAGTAATTCCATTATCAAGGAAAATCTTGCTGTAGCTATCAGATAAGATGACTTCAACAGCTTCTGACTGTAATCCAGCTGCACCAATTCTTGCTTTAATTAAGTTCTTTGGTGCATGACCTTTTCTAAAGCCGTCTAATTGAGCCTTAGCAGCTACTTTATCAAGAGCTTTATCCTGAGCAGCCTTCCATTCTTCTTTGTCAAATACAGCTTTGACTTCAACCTGAGATTTTTCAAGTTTCTTTACTTCAGTTTTCATTATATACATTTCTCCTTAAATTATATTACATGCTTATTATACACAGTTTTTAAACAATTGCAACAAGCTTTATCACTCAATAGTTTTGAGTGCTAAAAGCACTTCCGCAAGCATCTCCATATTCACATTATAGTCTACTTCAAGATCCTCTTCTGAAACTTCAATATTCTGCATAGTTGCCACATAATAATGGATTCCTGCAGCATATAATGCATATTCATCCTCATATATTTCTTGCGGGTAAGTAGCATATAGAAAATATTCAAGATAATCTAAACATTGATTCATCAACGATGGATTATCATCCTCAAGAACACGAATAAGATGCTTGCCAATGCCCTGATAACATTCCCTCTCTAAAACAAGGGCGCTAATAGCGGGATTAAAATCATAAATATGGCCATTTTTATGGACTTCGAATTCATCATCAATTTGTTGCTGAATTAAGGTTTCCATAATTAATGTCTTCGCAAAAGCCGGCTTACTCTCATCAGCTAGATAACGATGTAACACAGGTGAAAGCATACGCACATTAAGCTGTGTCAGCTGATCCAAAGCCATATAAAGCAAGTCATCATTCACGTCATTACGATCTAGCAACTTCTCTAGCTCTTCGACAGAAAAAATCTGATGACGATCAAGCTGGGCATTCATTTCTTGTTTCTCAAGCAGAATTTGGTCATAAACCTCATTAAAGAGTGATTCATACTCATAGGGAATATAAGGCATGCCAAGTTCCTCTACAAGAATATCAATTGCTTTTTCATATTCTTCACATTCTTTCAATGCTTCAAGATAAGCGACAAGCACATCATAATAAGTATCTTTGGCCATTGCTTTCGCATTAGCCCCTTCCATCATGCTTTGTCGATATTCTCCCATTGCATTCAAACAAATGAGACGTAAATAGCGTGTTTGTTCATCATTTAAATCATTCAATTTTTCAAGTGCAGCACGATACTGCCCTTCACGCATAAGCTCTTCAATCAAGCGGAGATCCCTCCTTCTTGTGTATCTTAACAAAAACAACTCCAACATACAAATAAAATGAAAAAAACCTTACAATTTGTAAGGCATTTTCTTTCTATTCATCACCAAATGAAACCCCAATAGCTTTCGCAGCTTTGACAAGTTCACCATTTGGATCAACATGTTTCTGTTGACCAATTTTTGCAGCGCCAATCACCTCTTCAAGTGATGTATAACCCATTTCACCATGATTGATTGTTACAACATTGCCAAACTTACCCTCATGAATAAGATCAGCAGCAGCAACCCCATAACGAATGGATAAAATACGGTCATAAGCATTAATATCGCCACCACGAATAATATGTCCTGGATTTACAGAACGCACTTCATGATCAGGAATGACTTTTTCAAGATCTGCTTCAAGCTGTTTAGCAATACCGCCAAGACGTACTGGATCTGGCGAATCTTCAACAATCTTACCAATAACCTTTGTCCCATCAGCATACTTAGCACCTTCAGCACAGGCAATAACTGTATATGGTAACCCTGCTTCATCACGTTTCTTAACGGCCTTAGCAATATTTTCAACAGTAAATGGAATTTCCGGAATCAAGCAGACACCCGCATTACCTGCTAAACCAGCATAGAGAGTAATCCATCCAGCATCACGACCCATTAATTCACAAAGAATAACACGATGATGGCTCTTTGCTGTCGTCTGTAAACGATCAATGAATTCTGTACCTACACTCATCGCACTCATAAAGCCATAAGTGACATCAGTACTTGCAAGATCGTTATCCATTGTTTTTGGCACACCAATAACATTAACACCTTTACGTGAAAAGTCACGGGCACTTGTCAATGTACCATCACCACCAAGTACGACAAGGACATCAACACCATCTTTCTTTAAGTTGGCTACACCAACATCGGATACATCCTTCTTGACTTTACCACCATGACCATCATCAACAAGATAATCAAATAAGTTATCCTTATTTGAAGAATAAAGAATTGTGCCACCCTCTTTATAGATATCTTCAACCTTGTCTAAAGTCAATTCAATATAATCATTGTTATATAAGCCTCGATACCCAAAAACATAACCAATGACTTCCCAGCCATATTTTTGAATTGCTGTCTTTGTGATTGTGCGAATAACGGCATTCAAGCCGGGACAATCTCCCCCACCAGACAATAAGGCAATTCTCTTTACATTACCACTCATAATTCATAACCTCCATATCTTTCATGATTATATCAAAAATTTCACAATGCTACAAGGTGAAACGCTTTCATTTCAATGTAATTAACTAAAAAAAGAGTATACCTAAGTATACTCAAATGCTTTTACTTTTTCTGCTCATTCTTAATAAAATCATTGACAACTTCACCAGCAATCATCAATCCGGCAACACTTGGAACGAACGAAATAGATCCCGGTATATCTCGACGATCTGTACATTTTCTTTCAGTGCCTGGCGGACAAATACAATGAAAAGCACAAGAATTTGCTTCTGAAGTTGATGGCTTGATTGGCTTCTCTGTTGAAAAGGCAACCTTCAGCTTGCCAAGACGGCGTTTTTTCATTTCATAACGCATTGTACGTGCTAATGGATCCATTTCCGTTTTAGAGATATCTGTAATCTTAATCTTGGTTGGATCAATCTTGTTTCCCATTCCCATGCAGCTGATTACAGGCGTCTTTGTACGCTTAGCTTCACTGATGATAGTGAGTTTGGCTGTCACTGTGTCAACAGCATCTACGACATAATCATATTCATTGAAATCAAATTGATCCTTAGTTTCAGGTAAGTAAAAAATCTTATGAACATGAATTGTTGCTTTAGGATTAATTTCATGAATACGCTTAGCCATGACATCAGCCTTATATTGACCAATAGTAGGAATGGTTGCAATAATCTGACGATTAATATTCGTTAAGCAAACCTTGTCATCATCGAATAAATCAAACGCCCCAATGCCCGCTCTCGCTAAGCCTTCAGCAACATAACCGCCAACACCACCAATCCCAAAAATAGCCACACGTTTATTGTGTAAATTGTTAAGTGCTTCATCACCAATGATGAGGGCTGTTCTAGAAAACTGATTAAGCATGTATATACCCCCTCGTCTAATCGTCAATATTTTACACGAAATCCTACGCTTTGCAAGCAAAATGAAAATCAGGCATCCTAGGATGCCTGAATAAATAGAATATCCTCTGTTGTTTCTAAATGAAGGATGTGCTTGCACTGATTGCTGACACATAGGGGATCATGTCTTTTGAGAAGATAGTGATCAAGTTCATAATCACAATGCTGCAAAGTAAGCACGGTATCTTGAATAGCAAAGACTGAAAAATAATGATATTGCTGACAATCTATATCATAACTTCCCGCTTTCAACAAACGCATACAATTTTTCTGGTCATATAGCGTTATGCGATAGTCACGATAACGTTCCAACAAACAGAGTACAGCGAGAAAATGATCCATCCTCCCCTGCATAACACCCGTTATGTCCATCTCATCATAGCCATTCGCAATCGCCCATTTGATTGCCAGGGCTGTATCCGTATCATCTTTGATTGGTTGATATTTGAGATTGGGGACCCCTTCTAAAAGACGCTTATCATTGAGGGAGTCAAAATCACCAATGGCAATAACAGGCTTTATGCCTTCTCGAGCAAGATAGGTCAAACCTTGATCAATCGCAATATAATCCATTGAGCGATCTCTTACATAGCCATTGTCAATGCCACCATACATCCCTATTTTCATAACAATGCTTCAACAGCTTTCTTGCGATCATTCTGATTAAAGACAGCTGAACCTGCCACAAACAAATCGCAGCCTGCCTTTCTTACATCCTGAATTGTTGTTGCATTGATACCGCCATCTACTTCAATAAGAAAACCCTTTTCTTTCTTGTACTTAGATAAGGCAGCAATTTTATCAATCGCAACCGGATTAAATTTCTGTCCGCCAAAGCCAGGCTGTACACTCATGACGAGAATCATATCAATTTCATCTAAAAAAGGAATGACAGCTTCATAAGAAGTACCTGGATTGATTGCTATGGAAGCTTTAACGCCTGCTTCTTTAATTTTCTTAATGAGTTCATGCGTCTTTTCAACTGATTCCATAGCCTCGATATGAAAGGATATATAAGAAGCACCTGCTTTAATAAAACGATCAACATAGAACATTGGATCACTGATCATCAAATGCACATCAAGCTCCATATTGGTAATCTGATGAACATCATGAAGAATATCAGCCCCAAAAGAAATATTAGGGACAAAATGGCCATCCATGACATCATAATGAAGTACTGTACAACCAGCCTCCTCAATCGATTTCAATTCACTTTTTAAATCCGCAAAATCTGCCGATAACAATGATGGGGCAATATCAACCATATCTCTTCTCCTTTATTTCTTTAACTTCTTTAAGAAAACTTAAATAATGTAGATAACGATCTTTCGCAATCTCGCCATCTTCTACCGCCTGCTTCACAGCACAATAAGGCTCACTATCATGCAAACAGCCTCTAAACTTACATGATTCGGACAAGCGTCTAAAATCATGATAGCTCACAGCTAATTCTCTTGGTTCCATCTCTAGCTCTAAGGATGAGAAACCAGGCGTATCGGCGACATAACCACCATGCATTTTAATAAGTTCAACATGTCTTGTCGTATGCTTGCCTCTGCCTAGCGCATCAGATATCTCATTTGTCTCTATATGCAATTGAATATCCAAGGCATTAAGAAGTGAGCTTTTTCCTACCCCTGACTGACCTGTGACAACGGTCACCTTGTCTTTAAGATTCGCCTTGACTTCATCAATACCTATATGCTCTTTGCTGGATACGAAAATAATCTGATAATCATGATAATCCTGTTTGATTTTCTCCATCCTGCTCGAATCAAGATCTATTTTCGTTATAACGATGATAGGCTTAACATCCTTATGTTCCACATTAGCTAAAAAGCGATCCAACAACAAGCTATCAAAATCAGGATGGGTGATAGAAAAGACAAGTAAAGCCTGGTCAATATTACTGATTGGCGGTCTCGTGAGATAATTCTTTCTTTTGGCTATTTTCTTAATATAGCCTTCTTGATTATCATCAATCTCAAAATCACACAGATCACCGACAACTGGCTTCATATTCTCTTTTCTAAATTTTCCACGTGCTTTACATGTATAAAGAACATTCTGACTTTCAACATAATAAAAGCCAGCTAATGATTTAATAATTCTGCCTTGAAGCATATCTATTCTCCATCTTAATTTGTCGTCTTTCCCGATGTATCTTGTTGAGTTTCCCCACCAGAGTTGGCTGCGCCATTGGAAGATCCACTTGTATTACCACTTTGATTATTTCCAGTCGTTCCATTTGTTGTACCAGAATTTGTATTGTTATTGTTGCTTGGGGTAGTCGTTGTATTGTTATTAGTGTTATTGTTGTTATTATTTGTCGTCTGATTTGTTATCTCAGGTTTATGATTATAATAACTGAGGGTGATATCGACACCTTTCTTGTTGACCTGTGTATAAGGTTCTATCGACTGGGAAACAACAGTATTAATAGACATAGTATTAATCACATTTGGGTCAGTTGGTTCAGCAAGGATAGACAAATTTACTTTAAAGCCAAGCTTCTGAAGCGTCTTTTTGGCACTTTCAATATTCTCGCCACGAAGATTAGGAACTGTAATAATAACGCCTTTAGAAACAGTGAGCGTGATTGTCTTATCTTCCTCATTTGGGTCAATCTTTTCTCCCTTTGATATTGACTGATCAATCACAACATCCTTACTGAATTCTTCATCAGTCTGATAATAGGTCTTGACTGTGAAGCCCTGCTTTTCAAGCTCCTTACGTGCTTGTGAAAGCTTCGTGCCTGTATAGTCTTTCATCACAAGATATTTACCTGAAGAAACTGTCAGCCTAATTGTACTGCCCTTCTTGATTTTCTTGTTGGCTGCAGGATCTGTTTCAATGACATAACCTTTTGCATAATCATCACTGAGTTCTTCTTCAATATCACTATCAATCTTATATCCTTTATCCTTCAACAAAGCAATCGCCTCAGCCTTTTTCATGCCAACAACATTAGGCATTGTAAGACTTTGATTGCTGTTGAAATAAAGGACAACACCTGCAACAATCGCAAGCAAGGCAATAACGCTGGCAAGAATGATTTTCTTTTTACGAGATATCTGTTTCTTCGCCTTTTGCTCATTTAATCTTGTAACTCTTGTTGTTCTTGTTTCTTTAGGCTCGATTTCTGCCGGTTTCTCTTCTTCCTCTTCTTCCAATTCTGGCTTTTTGAAGAACTGTGTCTCTCCAGCAATAATCGTTGGTTCATCGACAGGAGCATCAAAAGTCAATTTAGGCTCATCCGGTCTAGAAAGGCATGTCTCTAAATCCTCCAACATATCATCAGCCGACGCATAACGATCTTTGACATTCTTTGCGGTTGCTTTAATGATGATATTTTCTACGGACTGAGGAATACTTGGATTGAATTCACGCACAGAAGGAATCTCATCACGCATATGCTTTAAAGCAATATTTACTGGTGATTCACCATTGAAAGGCACTTCACCACGTAAGAGCTCATAAAAGACAATGCCAAGGGCATAAATGTCAGATTGTGCTGTTGCTTTTTCTCCACGGGCTATTTCAGGTGCCAAATAATGCAATGACCCCATCACAGTATCCGTTTCTGTAACCTGGGAAAGTGATGAAATGGAAGCAATCCCAAAATCCGCAATCTTAACAGTTCCACTATCCGTCACTAAGATATTTTGTGGCTTGAGATCACGATGAATAATGCCATGATGGTGGGCATCCGCTGTCCCTGCAACAACCTGCTTCATGATATCAATAGCTTCAACATGATGCAAAGCCCCACGTTTATAAATTAAATTTTTTAATGTCTGTCCTCTGACATATTCCATGACAATATAATAGAGTTCATCTTCCTCACCCACATCATATATGGCGACAATATTAGGGTGACTTAAAGCTGCTGCCGCACTTGCTTCACGATGAAAACGTGTAATATATATTGGATCCCCAGTAAGCGATGAGCGCAATATCTTTACAGCTACCGTTCTCTTGAGAATCTGATCTTCAGCTAAATAGACATCAGCCATCCCACCCTGACCAATCAAACGCAATAAATGGTAACGCCCTGCTAATACTCTTTCAACTTCACTCATTGACTTCAGCTCCTTCCACAAGAAGAACACTGATGTTATCATTACCGCCAAGCATTCTTGCCTGTTGCAACATCGTGCTTGTCTTTTCATTGACATTCATTGATAAATTAAGTATTTCTACTATCTCATCATCATTTAAGGAATTATAGAGACCGTCACTACAAAGCAATAAAGCATCAAAAGCTCCAATATATTTATGGAATGATATATCTAATGGTGCTGTGACTCCAACTGCCTGCGAGAGAATGTTCTTTTTAGGATGATTCTTAGCCTGACTAGGTGTAATATACCCCTTTTTCATAAGATCATTCACAAGTGTATCATCTTCCGTTATCTGGACAAGATGATGATGGGCATAGATATAGGCACGACTATCTCCAACATGGGAAATATAGATATGATCTTGATTGATATAGGCAATAACAGCAGTTGTTCCCATGCCTTCATATTCACTATGTTGATTAGCTTCACTTTTAATTAAATGATTTGCATGTTCAAGAATATACGCAAAATAATCTTGAATGTCTCTATCACTTTCAAAATGTGGATGATAGGGAAAGTTTTTCATAAGATCATCACCACATAGTATACTAGCGACTTCGCCCGCACGATGTCCGCCCATACCATCACAAAGAACACAGAAGAACTCATTTTCACTTAGTATTACATAATTGACATAATCCTGATTCGTTTCTCGAACTCTACCGATATCACTACCAGCATCAATTTTCATCTCCTGCTATTCCTCCTTCTCGTTTCGCACGAAGCTGACCACAAGCGCCATCAATGTCACCACCATGCTCTTTTCTTAATGTACAGTTAATATGTAAACGAAGTAATTCATCCTTGAAAGCATGAATCTTCGCATCAGTCGCTTTCTGCAAACCATTCTCGCTCACTGTGTTATAAGGAATCAAGTTCACATAAACATTAAGTCCTCTTAAATAATGAGCCAGCATTCTCGCATGGGTCAGTTCATCATTAATCCCTTTCAACAAGATATATTCTAATGTCACACGACGATTCGTCTTGTCAATATAATTACTGATAGCCACTCTTAAGTCATCCATATTATAAGCATCATTAATTGGCATTAAGCGGCTACGGATTGCATCATTAGGAGCATGTAATGAGATTGCTAGATTAACCTGTATGCCTTCATTCGCAAATTTGTTGATGCCAGGAATGAGGCCACATGTTGAAACCGTGATATGTCTAGCCCCGATAGCTAACCCTTTGGGTTCATTAATGGTATAAATGAAGTTCATCACTTCATCATAATTATCAAATGGTTCTCCCGTTCCCATAATAACAACATGACTGATACGTTCTTTTTGATCATGGGTCACTGTCATGATCTGATTGACCATTTCTCCGCTTGTTAAATTACGTTGTTTCTTTAATAAACCAGAAGCACAGAATTTACAAGCCATATTACAGCCAAGCTGACTTGTTACACAGAGTGATTTTCCATAAGGATGTATCATGAGAACAGTTTCTATAAGTCCCCCATCTTCTAAGCGTAATAAATATTTTGTTGTACCGTCTCTAGAAACCTGTTTTTCAACAATTTCTAAGTAATCAGATGTAAATGTAGCTTTTAATTTTGTACGTAAGTCTTTCGACAGATTTGTCATTTCATCAAAATCATTGACCCCTTTTGTATAGAGCCATTCATAAACCTGCTTAGCACGAAAAGGTCTTTCACCTATTTCTTCAAAAGCTTCCGTCATCTTCTTTGCTGTAAAGTCAAAAATTGATTTCATTATTTCTTCCTCATCAAACACATATAGAAACCATCACTGTGATATTGATATGGTAAAATTGTATGTTCTTCAATTCTTTCCATATCTTCGTGATGACAAATAAATCTTTCTATCTGTTTTTCATTTTCTTTCTTATTAAGAGTACACGTACTATATACCATCTTACCACCATTCTTCAACAAATAGTACGCATTTTCCAGTAAATTAGCCTGTATTGGGATAATTTCATCCATTACACTTGAATCATGATATTTAATTTCCGGCTTTCTTGCTAGCACGCCTAGTCCTGAACATGGTCCATCCAAGAGAATCGCATCATATTGTTTTTGTAGCATTTTAGCGAGTTTTGTACTATCAGCAGTATGCGTTGTAACATTCGTGACATGAAGACGCTTAAGATTACTTTGAATTAATTGTTCTTTATGAGCATATAAGTCATAGACATCAATATGTCCTGTGTTTTCCATCAGTGCTGCCAAATGCGTTGTTTTACTGCCCGGCGCCCCACACATATCTAAAACTTCACTGCCTTTTTCTGGCGATAGAAGTCTTGCAACGAGCTGGCTGCTTTCATCCTGAACAGTCACCTTTCCTTCTTTAAATGCATCTGTTGAAGCAATATTCCCGCCTTCAAATAACACACCGTCTTCAGAAAGAAAGCCTCTTTTAAAGCGAGGATCTTCCTTTATGAGTTCATCACGACTGATCACCAGCGTATTGACTCGACCACTTCTCAACGGTATGGCATTATCTGCTTCAAGTATTTGAATAGTTACATCCTGACCATATTGCTTCTTAAACATCTTGACAAGCCAGAGGGGATGGGATGTACGCAAAGCAAGCACTTCATCTTCACTTAAACCTTCAAAATTGATTTCTTCCAAAAAAGCATGTCGTAAAACCGCATTAATGAATGAAGCTGTACGAGCCCCTTTTTCTTGTCTTGCCAGTGTCACTAGCTCATCAACAATAGCATAATCCGGTCTTTTCATAAAAAAATGTTCATATAAGCCCATCAATAATATTGTTTTTTCACTCACTTTTACTTTTTTCACAAACTTCTTGAGATGAAATTCTAAAAGCAGTGCATTCTGTAAAGTGCCATAAACAATTCGAGTTATGCGATTCTTCATATGACGATCCATATCTGCCTTGAGGGCTTTATTAAGCGTAATATTTAAATAACTGCCATCTTTAAAATAAGCTAGCAGAACTTCATAAGCAATCTTTTGTTCCATATTTATATTGTGGTATATGGATGAAAATCATATACCAATGTCACCTTTCCATTTTTATGATTATAGTAATGATCTAGCTGATTAAGCACTTGATAGAGTTCATCAGACTTTCTGTATTTTATAATAATACGCATGCGATAGATATCCTGCATTTTAAAGATTGTCAGTTTTGCTGGTCCCAACATACGAACATGTTGTAAATGTGCATCAAGATATTGTCTTATATCATTTGCTGCTTTTTCTACATTTTTGTCATTCTTGCCTTGAATGCTTAAGGCAACAAGATGGCAATAAGGTGGATAATAGGCCATTTTCCTAAATTCCATTTCCTTTTTATAGAAGTGCTGGTAATCCGCCTTAGCCCCATCAACAATCGCATAATGAGTGGGATTATATGTCTGAATCACAACCGTTCCGCTCTTTTCCCCGCGACCACTACGCCCACCAACCTGGGCCAATAATTGAAATGTCCGTTCACTTGAACGATAGTCAGGAATGGCTAAAGTGAGATCAGCATTAAGAACACCAACAAAAGTCACATTTTCAAAATCCAATCCTTTCGCAATCATCTGTGTACCAAGAAGAATATTCCCTTCTTGTTTTTTAAAAGCCTCCAACAAGCGCATATGATCATTCTTATTTCTTGTTGTATCATAGTCATAACGAATAACCTTGGCATCTTTGAATTTCTTCTGCAATTCTTCCTCGATACGTTGAGTACCTATACCTATCTTCTTAAGCATAGTCGAATGACAATGTGGACATTGCGTTATCATCGGAATAGAAAAACCACAATAATGACATTTCAGGCTATCATCATTCTTATGATAAGTCAATGTCACATCACAATGCGGACATTTCACAACCTCCCCGCAATCTTCACATTTCACAAATGAAGCATAACCTCGTTTATTCAACAAGAGTATAGCCTGTTCTCCTTTAGCCAAGGTTGTTTTTAATCTTTCTTCCATCAAACGGCTCATTAAGCCATAATGCTTTGCCTTTGCTTCATTAGCCATATCTACAATCGTATAGGCTGGTAATGGCTTCTTGTTGATACGTTCTGGAAGCTCATAGAGATCATAGACACCTTTAAGAGCTCTAGCATAGCTTTCTACACTAGGTGTAGCACTGCCAAGAACAATATTAGCATGATGGTACAAAGCACGCATTTTTGCAATGGTCAGTGTTGTATAACGAGGCGCAGACTCTTGTTTATAGGAAGCATCATGTTCTTCATCAAGAATGATTAAGCCAATATTCTTTAAAGGGGCAAAAATAGCTGAGCGCGCCCCAACAACAATATGCACTTCCCCGTTGGCTATACGTCGATATTCATCGTAACGCTCCCCCTCGGACAAGCGAGAATGAAAAATGGCAACATCATCGCCAAAACGCTGCTTGAATATTGCCACCATCATCGGTGTTAAAGCAATTTCAGGCACAAGCATAATCACATTCTTACCTTTTGAAATCATATTCTTTGTGAGTGCTAAATAGATTTCGGTTTTACCCGAACCTGTAACTCCATGAATAAGACTAATACGTTCTTTTTTTTCTAATATTTGATTAACGATATCTTGTTGTGACTTAGTCAAAACAACACAGTCTTGTTTGACTTTTGCGATTTGTGGCTGACGTTTTATTTCCTGATCATAGATTTCAACAAGACCTTGTTCAACAAGCCCATTTAAGGGTGATGAGGAAAAAGGTAGATCTTTGATGAAATGCGTCCCCGGTGTGGAAAGATATTGATAGAGAGCATTTTGTGTCTTCGTCTTCCCTTCCCCAATGCGAATAACACGCGCAGCTTTCTGATATTTAATCGTCACCGTTTTGACTGTCTTTGGCTTGAGCGTTTTGGGCAGCATCGCCTGAAGACAAACAATCTGGCTTGTAATATAAAGCTTGCTCATCGATTCCGATAAAGCCACAAGCTCATCATTAAGAAGGGGCTTTTCATCAATGACTTCCTGGATATAGTTGTAGCGAAAGCCATCTCTCAAGGCCAGTTCTTTTGCTGAAAGAGATGTATACTGACATTTCAAGCTATAGCCAATAAGCTTCTGGTGATTAAAGATGACGCGTACACGTACTCCCTTGACAACTTCCTTTTTTGAAAGATAGGAAAAAGGCTGTGATAAACGATTTATTCCATGTTCAATCAATACACTTACAATATACATAACCCACCTCTTCTTATTGTTCTCATTCTATCATATTTCCAACAGATTAAAAAATATGACACAAAGAAAAACTAGGTTTTCACCTAGTTAATATGATCTCGAATAATTTGTGCTATTTCCTTGGCTGCCTGTTCAACTGTATTATTGACAACAACATGCTTATAGCTATCTTTTGTCTTAATTTCACGTTCAGCTTTAGCAAGTCTTTCACGCATAACGCTCTCATCTTCTGTCCTGCGACCACGAATTCTTCTTTCAAGTTCTTCCATTGAAGGTGGTACTAAGAAAATAGTAAGGGCTTCAGGAACTTTATGCATCACTTGAAGAGCGCCTTGAACTTCAATTTCCAAAACAACATTTTTTCCTTCATTCAGCATCTCTTCGACTTTATCTTTTGGTGTACCATATGAATTACTTACAAATTGTGCATATTCCAAGAAACCATCTTCAGCAATCTTCTGATCAAATGTTGCCTGATCAACAAAAAAGTAATCAACACCATTCTTTTCTCCTGGACGTGGTTTGCGTGTTGTCATCGAAATAGAATAAGCTAAATTTAAGTCATTCATTTTAAATAATTGTTCTCGCACAGTACCTTTACCAACACCACTAGGACCGCTAAGAATAATTAATATTCCTCTCTTCATGAACTTCCTCCTCAATCTTTTAAGACATTATAAAAAGAAAAGAAAGTAAATACAACTTATTTATATAACTCTTCTGAATTTCTTTATGCATTATTGCATGAGCAAGCCATATTTATGTTATACTGCCCTAGAGGTGATGAAAATGGCATTTGATGGCATTGTCCTTAATGCAGTAACACAACAATTAAAAGAAGAAATCGAAACAGGGAGAATCTCTAAGCTCTATACCATATCACAATATGAAATTCTCATGATTATTCGTGCTCATAATAAAAACAAGAAATGCCTTGTTTCTATCCATCCAACCTATGCCCGCATCCAGCTAACGCAGCTTGATTATCCAACACCGGATTTTCCTGATGCCTTGACAATGCTTATGCGTAAGCATATGGAAGGTAGTTTTATTGAGAAAATCGAACAAATAGGTTTGGATCGTATATTAAAGATTACCCTTAAAGGACGTAATGAATTCAAAGATCAAGTGACCCTTTATCTTTATATTGAAATCATGGGTAAGCATTCTAATTTCACATTAACTGATGCAAATCATCGTATCATTGAATGTCTCAAACGTGTTTCCCCTAGCGAGTCAATGCGTTTCTTACAACCTGGCATTACCTACCATTTACCGCCATTAATTGAAAAGAAGAACCCTTTTACAACAGAATATCTCCCTTCTGACAACCTCGTTAAAACCTATGAAGGCTTTTCAAAAGATCTTGCAGTAGAAGTACAATATCGTGTTGAAAAGGGCGAAGCTTTCTCATCCATTATGGAGAAAATAAAAGAGAGTCGTGAACTCTATATTACAAGAACTCCCAAAAAAGATTACTATCATATCATTCCCCTTACAAACATTGCTGGAAATATTGAATCGCATGCTTTATTTGATGGGCTGGATTTATTCTATGACTCTCTCGATCAACGTGATCGCATCAAACAACAAACCAATGATTTAATGCGTTATATCAAGAATGAATACACTAAAAATGTCAATAAACTTCATAAGCTAGAGAAAACGCTCTTTGACTCACAAAATAGTGACGATTATCGCATTAAGGGAGATTTACTCTATGCTTCACTTGATCAGATTCATAAGGGCATGAAGGAAGTTGTTGTTGATAACTATTATGATGGGACAAAGATGACCATCCCTCTTGATGTACGTTTTGATGGCAAAACAAATGCCAATCGTTATTACAACAAATATCAAAAAGCTAAAAATTCACTTAAAGTACTTGAAGAACAGATTCACTTAACACAAGAAGAGATTGATTATTTTGACGCTTTGAATACATCTATTGAACAGGCGGATTACTATGATGCTTTAGAAATCAAGGAAGAGCTTGAAGGATTGGGCTATTTAAAGAAAAAACAGGTAAAAAAGCTCAACAAGAAGAAAAAAGAACCCCATTATACAACATTCATTACTAAGGATGGTATTGCGATATATGTTGGGAAAAACAACCTACAAAATGATTATCTTACTTTTAAAAAAGCGAATCGCTTTGACATGTGGTTCCATGTCAAAGACATGCCTGGCTCCCATGTCATTGTCCATAGTCAGCAGCTTGATGAATATACAATAAGACTGGCAGCTAAAATTGCTGCTTATTATTCAAAAGGTCGACTTTCAAGCAGTGTTCCTGTAAACTATGCACAAGTAAGAACACTCAAAAAGCCACATACTAATAAACCAGGACTTGTCTTGCTTTCAAACTACAAGACAATCTATATTGATCCTGATGATACTTTTTTAACGGAGGTTACAAAGAAATAACATGGTGAAACTTATTAGTGCCAAATTCAACAATAATCATGTCCATGCCTACAGTGTCCCTGCCTTTGACGAAGAAGGCCACAATTTCAATCTTGGTCTTAATGGCATTGATGACATTCAGACAATGAAAAATAGAGAAGCCCTCGCTTCACAGCTTCATATTCCTCTTAGCCATATGATTCTTCCCCATCAGGAACATACTGTCAATTTTGCGAAAGTCACACTTGCCGATGGAGGCAAAGGAATGTATTCCCTTGACACTGCATTGCCTGCTACAGATGCAACTTATACACGCGATGCCGGCTTAGTACTCTGGAGCAGTCATGCTGACTGCTGCCCAGTCTTAATGTACTCGCCCGATCAGCATTTGATTGCAGCTATTCATTCAGGATGGAAAGGAACTGTTCATGAAATTGTGGGAAAAGTGACAAAACATCTTATCGACAACGAACATGTCAATCCGACAAATCTTCTTGTCTATACAGGTCCCGCTCTAGAACAAAGAAACTTTGAAGCCATGGATGATATTATTGATCTTGTGAAAGCTATGAGCTTTGATACATCATCTTTTTATCGCATTAAAGATGAAACGCATTATACACTAAATACGAAGGGGCTTATTAAACAGCAATTATTAAATCTTGGTGTTAAAGAAGAACATATTGAACAATCTCCTATCTGTACTTTTGAAGATGAACGTTTCTTCTCTTATCGCAAAACAAAAACAAAAGATCGCAATATGTCCATTATCTATATGCTTGATTAAGGTAGGTTTGCCTACCTTTTTCTTATAGCCAAAAAGGTGGCCTTGCCACCTATTTGAGATAATGATGAATTCTTTCTTCATCAAGCTGTTCACCAATGACAATAATAACTTCCTGCCCATCATGAATCGCTTCTACACTTAAATCATCAGCAGTCGCATTGACTTCATACCATTGTTGATTCTCACAGACAAAGCCTTTAATACGCATTACACGACCTAGTTCATGATCATTGAAAATCTGTTTTATTCTTTCTTGAAGCGTTGCGAGTGAAAAGTGGATATTAAGGAAGAAAAGCGAACGGAAATAGTTATCATCAATAAATTGCTTGTAGAATATGCCAAGCTGATAACCACTATGCATGATCTCTTCAAAGTCTGCATCACGATAAGCATCCCAGCGTTTCTTCATCACATCCTTCTTGATATCACGTTGACTATGATGTGCCTTTAAAGCCATTTGTAGATGATTAAGCGTGTGCTGGATATCTTCTTCTGTTGCCTCATCAACACGGCTTAATATCACTTTTCCGGCGTAAACAGCCTCACTTGCGAGCACATAATCAGCTTGGGGCGATAAGTCTTCAAGCTTACTATTGACAACTGCAATAACATTGCCAATTTCATACCACTGATCGAGTGGCGCCTCATGTAAGACATCAAAGAATTCATCAACATCATAAATACCCGATGGCTCTACAATGACGCGATCATACCCTTGCATGCCCATCGCAATAAGTTTAGTCTTGAAGCGACGAATACGGCAATCCTTATCACCGCCAATGACCATTTCGACATCTGCTTTTCCTTCTAACGCCTCCGATAATAACATACGATCAACATTAATCGCTCCATAATCATTTTCAATAACGGCAACATGTAAATGTTGTCGATAAAGATAATCAACATATTTTTTTATAAATGTTGTTTTGCCAGAACCTAAAAATCCTGTAATTAAATCGACTTGAATCATTTTTCATACCTCTTGATGCCATTATATCAACAAGCTTCATCCTATTCAAATCGTGTGTTCAAATATTTCTCTACAAAACATGGATAGCCTTTTCATTCTTCTCAAATAAGTGTACAATATGACTAACGGAGGTGTTTGTAATGGCTGAACAGGATACAGCAAAATTGTCATATGACATGATTTTAAAAAATAATATAAAATTGCAGAAAGAAGCAGCTATTTTCCACAAAGTAAAACATGAGAAGGAATTTACAAAAGCTGATGTTGCTGAATATGCAGCTTCTCAGATTGAAACAAAAAAGGATTTATTAGACGTTCTTAAAACATTAAGAGCGAATTATGTAAAGATGGATTATCTTCCCGATGTAAAGAAGATAAGAACTTTCGATAACTTAATTGAAGATGCTCAAACAGATATTGATTTCTATACTCTTATGCATAAAGAATTTAATGCTTAACATAAAAAGGTGCGCAAGCACCTTTTTATTGTTCTTCAATCAAATACATAGCATGAGGAATCACTTTTGATAAGGCTTCTGGCAACACTGTATAGTTTTCCTGTGCCACGAGATCACCGGCAAAACCATGGACAAAGACAGCAAGCATAGCTGCTTCTATTGCCTGATAGTGACTTCCTAAAAAAGCCGTCATGATGCCCGCAAGAGTATCCCCCATTCCACCAACAGCCATTGCTTTATTGCCTGAAGCATTGCGATAAGAATGTTGACCATCGGTTACTATTGTATGTGGTCCCTTGAGAACGAGAATACAATGATGCTCTTTCGCAAAGGAAACTGCAACTTCCATTAAATCATCATCGTTGCTAAAAGCACAAAGTCTTCTAAATTCTCCTAAATGTGGTGTAAGAATGACTGGTCGTTTTTGACGATCGAGTAAATCGATATTGTTGGAGAGAATGGTGAGGGCATCGGCATCAATAATAAGTGGACAGTCAGTATGTTCAATAACATCAAGGAAGCAATGATAAGCATCCATATCCAATCCTAAGCCAGGACCAATACAGATAGCATCAAACTTCTTCAGCATTTCATGACTCAAGTTATTTGGTCTTACTTCACTGATGGCTTCAGGTAAATAAAGAGGTAATAGATCAGCAACCTCTTTAGCGGTAGACACATGAAGAATGCCCGCTCCACTAGCGATGGCACCTTTTGCCGCCAATAGTGCTGCTCCTTTATATTGCGCACTTCCCGCCACCAGCAAGTCAACACCATAATAATTCTTATAGCCATCATACTTTCTCTTCTTCAGCATTCTTTTTGCATCATCTATAGCGAAATAGCGAAGTAACCCAGCTTCCTCAAAAGGATTATCGATGGCCAGTTCTTCAACAATAACTTCACCAGTAAAAGTCGTGCTATCAGGGTTTAAGAAACCTTCCTTTAAAGCACTTAAAGCAATTGTCTTTGTGGCATAAAGCGTATTGGCATATGGCTGACCTGTATTACAATTTAATCCAGTCGGAATATCAATAGCAAGTACATCACCATCAAAATGACTGTTGATGAGTGCAATAATGGTGGCATATAGGCCTCTTGGGGCGCTATTTAAACCAAAGCCAAAAAAACCATCTCCGATAACTTCAAAATCTTGAAGACTTTCCTGAAAAGAAGCCAACGAACCTTCATTGAGCTGTATAAGAGAAATATTATTATTCTCACACATATCAAAATAGAACTGATTCCCTGGTGAAAACTTATGATGATCACCAACATAATAAAGTTTGACATCTTTTCCCATATTACTCAGCTTGATGCCTAGAGAAAGTGCATCAGCCCCATTATTGCCTGGTCCCACAAGTAAGCCAATATGGTCATAGACCTTAAAATGTGATTTCAGGCAATCACTTGCCTTATCAATGAGTTCATAAATAGAATAACCATGATCCATTAAATATTGATCATAGGCTTTTAACTGATTTTGACTACCAATATACATAACGAACAACTCCAATCTAATACAATCCTTTAAAAAGTATCAACAACAAGAATGAACATAGCAAGATAGAAACAGCAGGAGGATCAATATGTGTGCCACAGTCCGTATTAAATACTCTCGCAAACAAATCACAGATTGTTTCGGCAAGTACTCCAAATAATAAAGTCAATAACATATCATGCGTATATATCATAGTATAGCCGGCAATCAAAGTAATATGATGTGTTGTTGGAAAATGGGCATCATGAAGGGAAAAAACAAGAGAAAAAGCAGAAAGGCTAAAGCCAAGCGCATAATCTTTTGTCTTTAGGGTTAAATAGCCTGTTAAATAGGAGATGGATAGGGCGAATAATACAAGATATATCCAATATCTTTTGTCACCTTCTTCTAAGAAAACAAGACCACGATGATTATAGAGCTGCTTGCTTCCTAAAATACATCTTGTACATGTACCCACAACAACAATACTGAAAGCTCCAGGATCAAAAGGAAATTGGAAGAAGGAAGCGAGATGAAATAAACAATAGCCAATAAAGCCACCTAATGCTCCAAAGATAAAGACAAGCGGATCTTCCGTTGTGACAAGCGGCTGACTGATATCAAAGCCATTGATTTGATATTTTTTTGAGGCATAAGCAGTCGCAACAACAGCTCCATTAAAGACAATAGCAGGAATAAGTAGTGGCTGAGAGAAGAACTGATTATGTGCAAAAATACTCACCAAGCCAACAAATCCTGTAATAATAAAAATCTGTATACCACCAATAAGACTACCCAAGCCACCTCCTGCTAAGGCCAGAAGTATATATTCTAGTTCCATGTTTTCACCTTCTCCATCTATTATAATCCACGATGAAAAGCGAAAAAAGATTTTCTTCTTTTTTTAGAATTTGTTAGAATGGATGGGGTGATGAAAATGGAAAGAGATTTAACTTCAAGAGCTTTAATGAATGTACTAGATGTGACACATTTCTATAATTATGCCAAGCTTAATAATGATGATTTATATGAACAGCTTAAAGCTATCATAGAGTCTTTGACTGATGATCAGTCCATCATTGAAAAAGGTATAGCAATATTGGATAAAAATCGTCAAACAATTGATCATATTGTCAAGAACACAAATAGCTATGAAGAATTACAACAGCTTTGTGAAGACTTACGTAGCTTTAAAAGACAGAATGGCTTACTGAAAACACAATAATAATGTCTTCTTGGATGATCATTGAAAAGACTTCCCAATTCAATGGGAAGTCTTTTCAATTAGAGATACTGCATAAGTTCTTTTGGATTATCCGAATAACTTTTTGCGATATCCATCGATATTTTCCCTTCTCTAACTAATTTCATCAGCGAGAAGTTCAATGTCTGCATGCCTTCATGTGTACCTGTCTGAATCATTGTCCCAATTTGATGCACTTTATCCTCACGAATCAAATTCGCAATAGCATCATTTACAAGCATGATTTCAAAAGCAGGCACTCGGCCTGTTTGATCGCTTCTTGGCAACAATGTCTGTGTGACAACAGCCTTTAGTACACCTGCAAGCTGCGTTCTAACCTGGTCTTGGCGATGGGATGGAAATACATCCACAATACGGTCAATGGTTTTGGCAGCACCTATAGTATGTAATGTTGAGAATACGAGATGTCCAGTTTCCGCTAATGTAATAACTGATGAAATAGTTTCATAATCACGCATTTCTCCGACAAGAATGACATCAGGGTCTTCACGTAAAGCAGAACGTAAGGCTGTATCAAAAGAATCAACATCCTGACCAAGCTCACGTTGATGAATGAGCGCTTGTTTCTCCTGATACAAATATTCAACGGGATCTTCAATAGTCAGTATATGACAATGTCTCTCTTTATTGATCTCATCAATCATGGCAGCCAATGTTGTTGATTTACCACTACCTGTTGGACCTGTCACAAGAACTAAGCCTCTAGGCTCCTTAGTGAGTTTATAGAGTGATGTTGGTAAGCCAAGTTCATCAAGTGAACGAATTTGTTCAAAGATAATACGTAAAGCTGCACTAAGTGTACCTTGCTGGCGAAAAACATTCACACGATAACGATTGCCATTTTCCACATATACAAAATCAAGATCACGACGCTGTTCAAGCAAAGAGAGATCTCTATTAGCACACAAATCCTGAAGCATTGCATTTGTCTCTTGGCCTGAAAACTGCACTGGATAGTGCTCTAATATACCATTGTTGCGCACGAGAACCTGACCTTTACTGTCAATATGAACATCCGAATAGCGCATGGCTCTTGCATTTTCTAAGACTTCATCTAATCTACTCATATTATCACCTAATCCGTTGTTACAATGCGTTTTAATTCTTCAATCGTTGTCAATTTATTTTCCACAAGTTCCAATGCTTCATCAAAGAGTGTACGGAAGTCCTGATTTTGTTGAATATAGGACAACATTGCCCCATTATCAGCACGATCATTAATCATTTTACGCAAATGGTGATCAAACATAATAATTTCATGAACCGCCACACGTCCTTTATAGCCAGTATTATTACACATATGACAACCCTTAGCCTTAACTACATAGTCAATCTTTTTCTTTGCGATACGTTGATCTTCAGGGCTTGCTGCCACGAGTTCACCACAATATGGACAGACTTTACGGACAAGACGCTGGGCAATAACACCCACTAATGAATTGGCAACAAGATAAGGCTCGATACCCATATCTTCTAGACGCACAACTGTTGAAATGGCATCATTTGTATGTAATGTAGAAACAACAAGGTGACCCGTGATCGCCGCTCTTACTGAGATAGAAGCCGTCTGTGCATCTCTGGTTTCACCAACCATAATGATATCTGGATCCTGACGCAAGAGAGCTCTTAGTCCGCTTTCAAAAGTCATCCCAGCCTGATTATTAACCTGCACCTGGTTAATACGATCCAATTGTTGTTCAACTGGATCCTCAATTGTTTCAATATTAATACGTCTTTTCGCAAGAGACTGCATAACTAAATAAAGCGTTGTTGTTTTACCTGAACCAGTTGGTCCAGTGACATAGATGATACCATTAGGTTGGTTCATCATCTCAACAACCTTCTTATAATCCTTATCATCCATCCCAAAAGTATTACCATTATCAATAGGTGTATTGGTATTTAAATAACGCATAACAATCTTCTCGCCATGCACTGTTGGCACAACAGAGACACGTAAATTCATTTTGATATTGTTGATTGTTACAATAATATGACCATCCTGAGGCAAACGCTTTTCAGTGATATCCATACCTGCAAGTATCTTTGCACGCACAGTTAATGGATCACGAACCTTAATAGATAATTTCATCATATCAATAAGCATGCCATCAATACGCATACGAATAAAGATTTCATCTTCAAAGGGTTCGATATGAATATCGGATGCCCCTTCATTATAACCTCTAAGCAACAATGAATTCAGTAATTTAACGACCGGTGTATCATCATCTTCTGAATTGAACATATCTTCATCATTGATGACAAAATCATCCGCATTCTCATTAATATTTTCTGCTGCTTCTTTACTTGAAACCTGTGAATAATAATAGTCTATGGCCTGACTAATGTCTTTCTTAAGAGCCAGATTGATTTCAATATGAAGATTTGTCACTAAACGGATATCTTCTAAGCCATAAAAATTCAATGGGTCATTTGTCGCAACAACAAGCGTATTGCCATCATCCTTGAAATCAATCGCAATCATGCTGTATTTTTTAGCCAGTTCAACCGGTATCTTGGCAACCGCATCTACATTGACCTGATAAGTTTCAATAGAAATAACAGGATATCCAAGCTTCTCGGATAATGCAATCAACATTGTTTCTTCACTGACAAAGCCTAAATCAATCAAATGCTGTCCTAACTTCTTACTACGGTCAGCTTTTTGCGCTTTTAAGGCTTCATCAAGTTGTTCTTGTGTAATTGCTCCCGATTCAAGCAATACTTCACCTATTCTCAGATTCTTTGCCATATTCGTCCCTCTTATTCTTTATAATATAGTGTTCGTTCATGATCATCGAGCGACAGACGCACAAAGCGATCCGTTGGCTTATTGGCATAGTCATGGGGAACATTTAAATTAAGCAATTTTAAAGTATCACGCTCTTTGTAGGTCTCATTGTGAAAATAAAGTGTATAGTTAATATCAATGCGTGAATGCGTTAAATCAAAAGCCATAATAGTAATTGATAGCTTATTGTCATGATTCATTATCTTTTTGAGTACTCTTTTGTTATCTTTATAAAGATAACCTTTTTTTATCTTTAACGTATGATAATCCTCACCAGGTCGTGTTGGCGCTATACGTATATCAGAGGCATATTTCAGCTCTTCTTCAACATATGTTTTCACACTATTCATCAAAACATTTTTAGCACGCATGTCTCTAGAATACTGAAGTGTTTGCCTGACGCCTAACACAATCGCAATCACACTGACAATAATAAGAATGATAGACGCAAGCTGTTTAAAAAGATCTCCTAAAGTGAGCTGCCTTTCCATCATATCCCTCCCATTATTTATCAATCATATAAACTAAGAATGTTATATCATAACTATTGATATTTGTGCTTTGTGAAGATGAATCTTGTTTATCACTATAGTTCATGGATGCCACTGAAACACCTTTCATTGTTTTCACTTTATCCAATAAATTCCCAACACCATTCAGATTTCCTTGTACTGTTGTGGTCACTGTTTTCGTAATAATATTGGATGATGTTGTCTTTGTTGATACTTCTTTTTGTTTATTTGTCGTGCTGTTAGAAGAATTCTGTTCAACAGTATTGCCCTCACTTATATTAAGCGATGCAGGTGTTAAGCCAGAAGCCATGATTTGCTTGGTGATGAGATCATCGATCTCATCATTTGTATAAACACCATTATATTTATCAATAATCACCTGATAATTCTGATCTAAAATAGCCAGCTGGCCATCAGCCTGCTGATAGTCTTTCAGCTCATCTTTTAGCTTAGTAAGTTCAGCAGCACGATTGGCTTTATTAAGTTTTGCCTGGTTATAATTTTTTAGTGAAGGCTTAATGACAAGAAACCAGCCCCCAATAACCAAAAGAAAGAGCACAAGAATATAGATCAGCTTTTTTTCTCTTTCTGTTAATGTTGTGAGTAATTCCTTCATACCTAAGCCTCCTTTACAAGCTTCATAGAAACTTGGAAATTATAGGTTGTTGTTGTCTGAGTGACTGGTTGTGTTGGTGCATTCTGATTGATTTGATCTGCTGATGTTGTTTGTGTCACCTGTTCAGAGTAACCTGTATATGAAATATTGTCATAGTGCTTTGTGTCTTCACGTAATGATTTAACAAAGCTTGTGACCTTTGTCGCTGTCGCTGTTGAACAGCCAATCGTCAATTTATTTTCTTGTTGGTTAAAGGTAATACTCGTAATAGTCACACCTTGTTGACTTGCTGTTGAGATGAGGTCAGTAAGTGTTGCTTTGTCAAACTTGATAAGGCTGTTAATAGAATCATCAACACTCTTTATAGCACTTAGTGCCTTTTGCATTTTATCAAGCTTTTGATATGGACCTTTATCTGTTTGATTAATTGCTCTTTGAACTGTTTTAATCTGGCTATTGATTGCTTCTGATTCATTATCAACCTTTCTTGTTAATAACGTCATGGAAATAAAGAAAGCGAGAAGCACTAAAGCAATGACCATGAGTGGAATAAGTCTCTTGATACGATCATAGCGATGAGGATCAAGGAAAGATTGCTCATAGGCTTCAAGTAGATTTAGTTTTTTATTCATTAATTTATTCATTGTCCTACTCCCCTATGAGATATCCTAAAGTATATAAATATGTATTAAGAGATAATTCATCACGTCCCGGCTTTGAAGCATAGACATTTCTAAGATCAGGCAAGAAACGTGCTCTTAAATTCAACTGATTCGCAATTGCTGCAAAAAGAATCTTACTTGTTGGTTTACTGATTCCTGTAAAATAGACTTCTTTAAATGAAGCATTGTTTTGGGCTGAAGAAGCAAACTGAGTTAAATTACTCATAACATTAGTGACCTGTGTGACAAAGCTTGTTGGATCTTCTTCGGTTGTAAATATTCTATTTCTGCTTGTTAATGCATAATCCCCATGGGTAAAGACAACACTTGTGAGATTATTGCCATCGATGGATGTAATGGCATAAGATTCATCCATTAATCCTGGCAAACAATCAGTAAGGTTGATAAGAGCATTGATGGAGAAATCAACAGCTGTAAGTGTGATTCCCACATCTTCAAATAAATGCAGATAATTCTCTAAAAAGCTCTTTTCAATGCCCACCGCAAAGATACGTGATGAGCCTTTCACTTCACTATTATCACCAAGATAAGCATAATCATAGATAAGTTTATCATCACCATCATAGAGAGATGATAATTCATCCTGCACATAAGCAAGAATTTGTTTATGGTTCATTTTGGGAATTGATAAGCTCTTGGCAAGAATCTTATTGCTGTCAATAATGAGAACAGCTTCATTGATGCCCTCTCCCTTAAGTGTGAGGAGATGCTGTTTAATAGGTGCTTCATCAATAATGACACCGTTGATCAGTGCTCCCTCTTCTAATGGAATATGTCTATGAAAATCTACTGAGATGGCATCACGCTTACGTGTACCACAGACAACCTCTATATTTGTTGCTGAAAGATAAATGATATTTGCCATTATGCTCCTCCTAACCGCCAATGCTGCCATATAATGAATAAAGAGGCAACATTACTGATAAAATAACAAGTCCAATCAAAAAGCCAAGAAGAATAATCATCAATGGCTGTAAGACTGTGATGAGTTTTTCTGTTGCTATTTCCGCATCAAAATCAAAATCACGGGCAATGCTATCCAACATATCATCAAGACGCCCTGTTTCCTCACCAATATAGATGGAACTTGAAAGTTTGGGGTCAAAACCATCAATTTGATCCATCGCATGAGAAAGTGATGAACCATCACGAATATCTTTAATTGCATTGTCAAATTGACCATCAATATAGGTATTATTGACAGTTTTTCTTGCCAGTGTTAAAGCAGAAATCATTGAAATACCTGCTGAATAGAGCGAAGAGAGGGAACGAGCAAAACGCGCTGTATAGATTACTCTGATGAGATCTTTCACTTTTGGACAAGTGACTTTAAAGTGATCCCAGGCAAGACGTATCTTAGAAATACGTAATGAATAACTTATTGCAGCAATAATCGATAGAATCAAGACAACAACCCAATACCAGTAATTTTTAAAGAATTTAGAAATACCAAACATTACTTTTGTGATTGTTGGAATATGATAACCATTAAAGACATTAAAGAAGTTAGGTAAGATTACGGTAAAGACAACAAGCATAACAATAATCGTGACAATCAGTAGAATAATAGGATAAAGCATTGCACTTTTTACCTTTTGGCTTAGTTTATTATCTCTTGAAAACTGATCTGATAGCTTGAGAAAAGTCTTGTCAAGTGAACCCGATGATTCAGCAGCACGCACCATATTAATCATCAACGGTGAGAAGACACCCTTTTGTGCGCTTAATGCTCTGCTCATAGGATAACCTTGCTGGAGCTTAATATAGACATTACGATAAATCTTGCGTATACGCTTATTGCTTTCACGTCTTGTCACGATCGACATCGCGGAAATCAGGGAAATACCTGAATTCAACATTGTACCAAGCTGACGGCATAAATCAGCACAGTCTTTGTCCGACATACGTTTCTGCATATTGTTATCCTGTACTTCTTTTGCATCAAGCAGGAAAAGTTCTTGTTCTTTTAATTGTTTTCTAAGTGCACTTTCATCTTCAGCTTCCATTTTTCCTGAAGATTTCTTGGAATAAATATCCATTGCACGATAACGATATACTGCCATGTTGTTCACATCCTTATAGTTATTATAACCCAAATAAACGCAAATATGAAGTAGCGAGCTGGCCACCATACAGCAAGCCAATCAAACATCCTCCACAAATAAAAGGACCAAATGCCATATGTGATTGGAGTTTTGTATTATGTGTTAAAAGCAAGATGATTGCATATATACCAGCAACTAAGATAGCCAAAAACATTCCCACTGTCATATTCACAATACCAAGCATAAAGCCTAGGGGGATACATAACTTGATATCGCCCCCACCAAAGCTCTCTTCTTTGAGGAAATTGATGGCAATCATTCCCCCACTATAGACAACAGCTCCTAGTATTCGTGAAGCTAAAGGCATGGAATAGACAAAAAGCGAAATAATTGCTATCACCCCAACCGCAATATTTAACTGATCAGGTATCGTCATTGTATCAATATCAATCAATGTAATAGCCATCAATACCATTGCCAAGCTAAAGACAAGAGGGGTCATAAGGCTAAAGCCATAATGTGCAAAAGATAGCATCGCCAGCAGACCACCCACCAACTCAATAAGGGGATGACGTATAGAAATCTTAGCATGACAATAACGACAACGTCCCTTTAAAAAGACATAGCTCAAGATTGGAATAAGATCAATGGCATGAAGCATATGATGGCAAGAACCACAAAAACTACGCCCCTTAGCAATTGAAATACCTCGTGGTAAACGATAAACCACAACATTCATAAAGGATGCAATACAACATCCAAACACAAAACAATAGAGATAACAAAATATAAGAACTGAATCCATTGCACACCTCACTTCTATCACATAAGCAAATAATGATTACCAACATATTAACGTCATGATACCACACCCATTCATGCATTTGAATGATAAATAGACGATATCCATGGATTTCATCCCTATTTTTCTAAAAAAAGCTCGAAAATACAAAAAAGACGCCTAAGCGTCTAACAACAAATGATACCATAACGTCCACCAAAGCATGCCCCGCAAAGACATTGCAGTAATAAATAGGCATAACAACATTGGCTTGGCGACATCGCCCGTCCATATTGTGAAGAGGTCTGTTGATATTGTGATGATCCGGATTGTAATGATTGTAAAAGAATGATGTATTCTAGATTATTAGGATTCATGCTGTAGGCTGTTTTCGCAAATTCAATAGCCTGTAAACGATTGCCTAAGGCATTCTGACAAATGGCAGAATAATAGAACCAGACATCATTGCGTACACGAATTGTATCAAGAATCTTCCAGGCTTCATCAAACTGGTTTGCCTGCATATACATTGCTGCTTGATTATAAGCATAAGCTTCTTGCCCCGTCTGATTCTCATACTGTCCATTAAAGTGAGGCTGTGTACCATTTTTTCTTGCATCCATAATGGTTTTATAGGCATTTTGGACTTCCTTGAATTTTTCTGTATATTCAGCCTGATGTGGTGAACCTATATTGGCATCTGGATGATATTTCTTAGAAAGCTTGCGATAGGCCTTCTTGACTTCTTCATCACTTGCATCACTTGAAATACCTAATATATCATAAGGATTCATTCTTCTTTTCTCCCCTTTTTTCTCTTACTTGATTATACTTTGCCCATACACCAGAATAGAGAATATTTCTTAAAATCTGGCCATGCGTAATTATGGGTAATCTCTCAAAAGCAAGCGACGCATCACCCATAAAGACTTCAAGCATCATTTTCATATCATCATCAAAATGTGCATCATGATATCTCTCTTTCAACGGATTAAAAGTTGCTTTCTTTATATCTTCTTCAATATCATCATAAGCATCCATCAAATATATAAATTTTCCTAAATGATAACCAAGCTGATAGAGTTCTTCACCAAAAATGGCATCAAAAGAAACAATCTCCCCCATCACCTGGCCAAATGTATTACATAAAAGATCTAAATTCTCACATTTTTCATCTTCCAATTGATGAATAGCATCCAGGGCTTTTTCAATAGAAGCAATTTTATGAGGATATTCTTCTTTAATATTTAAGAAAGGCTGCTTAAGTGTCTTTAACATTCCCTTATTCCTACCCTCATCACGAACATCATCAACTGCCTTAAAATAAGCGAGAACAACATTCATCTTTGCGACATAGTCATCATAACAATTCGTCCGACTTGTAATCTTACGCATATAATGAACAGCACACTTTTCTTCATGAATAACTTCATCGGGTTCATTGAGAGCACTTAAAAGAATTTGAATGAAGGTTAAATCATTGGATAAGATACGTGTCATCTTAATACCATATAATTGTTTGATGGACTTGCATAAACCGCAATAATAAGAACGATAAATGGCATATTCCTCTTCACTCAACGCTTCTTTATTGTACTGGATATAACCAAACATAACTAAGTTCTCTTTTCAAAAACAGTAGCACAGCGAGGACAACGAATATCAATACGTCCTTTGCCTTTTGGTACTCTTACAATTTGTTTACAGTTTGGACAAATAAAATATTTGTGATCCTTATCCTGTGATGATTTCTTGAAAAGTGTTATACGCTTTAAAAGAGGTGCAATCAACTGCTCATATTTTTGGTTCTCCTGATAGCGTTTATTGATATTCTTAGAAAGCATTCTGAAAAGGACATACAATAAAAGTATATAGACAAGTATATAAATGACAACACTTTGTACAAAGATATTACATAAAGTCAAAACAACGGACAGTACTAAGAGATGTTTATTCAGACGATCACTGCCATAACGGCCCATCATCAATCGATATAAGAAATTTCGCATATTCTCCTCCTAAAATATTGACAAGATTAAAGCTTTCCTATGAACATTTCATGAACTACGTCACAAAAAAGAAGGACAAGTCCTTCTTTTAAGCTGTATAAGTTCCTTTTGAAATCAAGCTCTTAGCAATTTTTAAGGCTGTATTGACAGGAATTGCGAACCCTAAGCCTTCAGAATTAGAATCAGAGCTCTTGGCATTAACAATACCAATTAATGTACCATTACTGTCAAATAAACCACCGCCTGAATTACCAGGAGAAACTGCTGCATCTGTCTGAATGACATTAAGTTTGACAGCTGTTGAAGCACTCTGTGTGCGGCCAAAATATTGAGAGTATTGGTTGTTGTCATTATTAGATGATGATGAATCGTCATCAATGGAAACAGTGATTGTTCGATTTAATGCTGAAACTATACCTGAAGTAATAGAACCAGAGAATGTACCTTCAGGATTACCTACGGCATAAGCAGTTTGGCCCTGTGTAATCTTATCACTATCGCCAAATGTTGCAGCGCTTAAGCCCGTGGCATTAATCTTGATAACAGCAATATCACCCTGTGTATATTTACCCACTAATTTTGCAGTATAAGTCTTTTCATCACTTGTTGTGACCTTAATAGTGCTGGCCCCATTAACAACATGGGCATTTGTGATGATATAGCCATCACTGCTCATAATGACACCAGAACCTGCTCCTGAGACAACCTGACTACCAAACCAGAAATTACTTGTTGTCATGGCTTCTGTTGTAATAGCTACAACAGAATCTGTCATTTTTTTCGCAATGGCTGATGCATCTTTCTTGCTGGATGTTGTTGTTTGCGTTGCTGTTGAAGTTGTTGTTGTGATGACTGAAGCACCATTTATCTTTAAGACAAGATATGCGCCTCCAGCCCCTGCTCCAAAGCATAAAACAAGTACAAGCAAAATAATGATAAAGGCTGAACCAATACTTCTTTTCTTTGCCTGATTATTCATTTCATTTTCATTCATATTTATCATTCCTTTCGAATATGCTTTTAGTATATCCATGTATTGCATGAATTCTATGTACATATTTTGTGAAACTATGGGAATTAATCAGTGGATTTATTAAGGAAGGATTGATAAAGAGCAATTTCTTCTGGATCATTCTTACTTGATTCAAAAATCACTTCTCCTTCACCTTCAGTATTAAGTTTTCCCGCTTCTTCTAATTTATTCGCTAACTGGCGTGCTGTTCCTGCTGCTCCATCATAGAACTTAATATCATCACCTAGCACCTCACGAATAGCTTTCTTGACAAAAGGATAATGCGTACAGCCAAGCACAACGCTCTTCACTTCACCTTTATAAGGCGCTAAAAGTTTATGAAGAACAACACGTACTTCTTCACCATCAACATCGCCCTTTTCAATTGCCTGAGCAAGCCCATTGCATGCAACTTCTTTGACATTGACATGATTGCCATATGTTTTCGCTAGTTCATGATATTTATCAAGTCTTAATGTGTTTTCAGTAGCCATCACTAAGATTTCACCATCATGAGCTTCTGCAGCAGGCTTCAATGCTGGTTCCACCCCAATTACGATAATATCAGTAAAAACATCTCTGACCATTTCAATAGCTGCACTTGTTGCTGTATTACAAGCTACAACAACAGCCTTGACACCATGATTAACCATATTATTCATTGTTTCCATAGTATAATCCTGAACTTCCTTAAGTGTTCTTTCACCATAAGGAGCACGGGCGCTATCACCATAGAAATAGAACTTTTCATGAGGCAGGAGCTTAACCATTTCCTTTAAAACAGAAATACCTCCAAGTCCTGAATCAAATACACCTATATATCCTTTTAAATCTTTTTTCATCTTTTCAAATCCTCCAAACACATCTTAGTCTTACTAAACAATAAAATCAATCTCTCACAAACACCTTAAAGTGATTCTTGTGATAATCAATAATACCATCCCTTTTTAATACGGATAAGCTGTGAGATAAAGCCGAGCGATCAACTAATAGATAATCAGCAAGCTGTTGTCTGTCAAAAGGGATATCAAATTCATCACTGTGCCACAAAGCCGCTTGTGTTGAGAGATAGGAAAGAATACGTTCGCTAATGCTTTTGGGAGTTATCATTAAAATCTTACGTGAAAGTTGTAAGTTTTTCATTGCAATAAGCATCAATATATTCTCATTTAGCTTAGCATGATTAACTTTACGCATCGCATCAACATCGATAAAAAGAATATGAGCCGGTGTCTGTGCTACGATACTAATAAGCATTGGTTCACGCATATTGGCATAAGCCTCACCAAAAATATCCGGAGCACTCAAATGAGCAACAATATTCGCATGGCCAACTAAATCTACGCCAATTCCATTCAATTCCCCTGCTAAAACAACACCAATCTCATGAATGATATCTCCTTGGGAAAAGACCTGCTCCCCTCTTTCAAAGAAAGCTTCACGACTTCTTATTTTTTTTAGCAAGTCTTCTAATTCTCTTGCTTCTATATCCTTAAAAACAGGCAATTTTGTAAGTAATTCAATATTCATACAACTCTCCTTAGCCTTATTTTATATGAGTTTCATTTCTATTTCAAATCATATCCTTTATGAGTATTTTTCAATTGATAGAATAGGATTGATTTGATTGATTATATAAAGTCTATGATTCATTAAAGCTAACCTCATCACATTGCTTTGGCTAGTTAAAAACTTTTTCTTATACTAAACAAATCAGAATCCTTTTGATAAGTGTTGTTGTGTGATACAATATAGATATTAAAAGGAGCGTGAATTTTATGGATCATTTAACTGAAAATGTAAAGAAGTTGTTATTATTGGGTATTGGTGCAGCTGCTACAACTGCAGAAAAATCAAAAGATATTATTGATGATCTTGTTAAGAAAGGTGAAATCACTGTTGATCAGGGAAAAGTCCTCAATGAAGAGCTTAAGCGCAAAGCAAGCAATAAGGTAAGTGATGCGATGTTGAATCGTGTTGAAAAACTTTCTAAAGAAGAAAGAGAAGCTTTAAAGGCAAAGCTTGCTGAAATGGACAGCGAAGAAGAAGAAGAAGAAAAAAAACAGGAAGACTAGTTTATGGTAAGAGAAGACAAACATGCTTCTCGAAGATTAAGTGAAATCATTTCTGTCTTAAATAAACATCATATTCTGACTGGTCTGACACCCGTCAAGCTAAGAGAGATTCTTGAAGATCTTGGGCCAACATATGTCAAATTCGGGCAAATCATGAGTATGCGTTCCGATATGATTCCCCATGAATACTGTAAAGAACTCGAAAAGCTGAGGACAGACGTCACTCCTTTGGCCTATGATGAAGTCAAACATATTATTGAAGAGGAGTTAAAGCAGCCCATTCAAGAAGTCTTTTCCTCAATTAATAAAGAACCCTTAGGATCCGCCTCCATTGCTCAAGTACATGAAGCCTTTCTACTAAGTGGTGAAAAGGTCGTTGTCAAAGTACAACGGCCTTATATCTATGAGACAATGGAAGCAGATATAAAGTTGTTAAGACAAGCCTGCAAGATTTTGAAATTAGCGACAGGAACAGGTGATTTACTTGATTTTCGAGCTGTTATTGAGGAATTATGGCGAACAAGTCAGATAGAAATGGACTTCTTCAAGGAAGCAGATAATATTGATCATTTTGCCCTATGTAATCAGGATATCAACTACATTCTTGTTCCTCATGTCTATCATGAGTATACAACAAGACACCTTATTGTCATGAATGATGTTGGTAATCTACAAATCGACCATGTTAATGAATTAAAGAATTTAGGTTATGATATTGATGATATTGCGAAAAAGACAGCCGAGAACTTTGTCAAACAAATTCTTGATGATGGCTTTTTTCATGCAGATCCACACCCTGGTAACATTCATGTTACTGATAGCAAGATTGCCTGGATTGATTTTGGCATGATGGGTACTGTAACACCATCAACTCAACAGATTCTCACAAAAGGTATCAAAGCCGTTTTAGATGATGATATTTATGATTTAGAAGAAGCTTTCTTAATGCTGACAAAGCCAGAACAGAAAATAAATGAAGGTCAACTGATTTATCAGCTGAATATGATTGTTGAGAAATATAAGCAACGTAATTTTGGGGATTTTGACTTTGGTCCACTTATTGAAGGATGTATTGAAATCGTTAAAACAAACAAGATAGCTGTACCAGCTGATCTGACATTGCTTTTAAGAGCAATGCTGACTATTAACGGGACTTTGGGAGAAATCTCACCGACATGCAATCTCATTGAAATTCTCGCTAATCATATGCGTATCAAATGGCAGAAAGAGCTTGATTTAAAAACCCAGATAATGCATATTATCCAATCTCTCTATACATCAAGCAAAAAAGGCATAGCCACACCATCAATCGTTTATGATCTTCTTAAGCTTGCGAAGAATGGACATATCACATTGAATATTAAAGAAAATAAAAGTGATCGTGATTTGCGTTTAGAAAAGCATAACTGGAATCATATTGTCATTGCTATTGTTTCTGGTTTTTTCTATCTTTCAGCAAGTATACTGACTTTATCACCATTAGAGCATAATGTCTTTGGCATGCCCCTACTTTCTTTTATTGGTTATGTTGTAGGAACAATTCTCGTTGTCATGCTGCTTTGGCGATTAGAACATGATCAAGATTAAAAGGCCCCTAAGGGCCTTTTTCATTTATTCTGTTTTCCAAATAGAAATAGAAAGTGGTGCTAAAGTACTGCCAGCTCCAAAGTCATGCATTTCATGTGTCAGTAAGTCTTCACCTGTCCCACTATTGGCATTGAAATGTGCAACAAATGGCGCATCATCAATATTTAAAGCAACGATAATTCTTTCTCCTTCCGCTTCTCTTTCAAACACATATTGTTTATTTGTCAAAAGAAGTTCTTTAAACTGTCCACTATTAAGGGCTTGATGCTCATTTCTTAAATGAATCAGCTTGGCAATATATTCTGTTAATTCATTTGGCTCTGGTTTCTCGAAGGCTGGACGCAAGCTATCATCGCTCTGCCCAGGAATTTTTTTGCCTTCAGTTCCCCATTCTGATCCATAATAAATACATGGAATACCTGGCAATGTCAGCTGCAAGGCAAAGAGTAATGGCAATTTCTTTTTATCTGTTAGCTTGCTTGCAATACGATCAACATCATGGTTATCCAAGAAAGTGAGTAAGCTTTTACCACGATACATATCAAACATATTACGTTTTAACGTATGGGCAATTTCAAACATATTTAATGAATTAAAACTACTCCACATACCTTTGTAACCAGGATAATCTGTGATGGCATCCAGGTGTCCTTCATCAAACATATAACCCGCATTATCACCAAGTACTTCTCCAAGCATGAAGAAATCAGGCTTGAAGCTACGCCCAAAGTCAGAAAGCATAGCCATGAACCAACGTGGTAATGAATAGGCAACATCAAGACGAATACCATCAATATCGAAATATTCAATCCAGAATTTTACTGAATCCTTAAGATAATTCTGAACTTCCGGATTATCTAGATTAAGTTTGACTAATTCATAATGTCCTTCCCATCCTTCATACCAGAAGCCATCATCATAATCAGAATTACCATGAAAATCTATATGGAACCAGTCTTTATAGCGACTATTTTCACGATGACTTTTGACATCTTCAAAAGCAAAGAAGCCTCTTCCCACATGGTTGAAAACACCATCAAGAACAACCTTCATACCTTTCTTATGAAGATCATCCACAACCTTCTTAAAATCCTCATTATGGCCTAAGCGTTCATCTAAGCGACGATAATCACGAGTATCATAGCCATGGTGATCACTCGAAAAGATCGGATTGAAATAGACAGCCTTAATTCCTAATTCTTTTAAATAATCACTAAATGATAACACTCTCAAGATACGATGTTCTTCAACTACACCATCATTGAAGCTAGGTGCATCACAAAAGTTTAATGTATAGATCTGATAGAAAACACTCTTATTGAACCACATCTCACATTCCTCCTTTAATCTTGTGTACTATTATACACTGTTCAAAAACGCTTGAGAAATATATTCTAAAAATATCAAAAATTTATTTTTAAGCAAATTAATTGCAATTAAAAATGATTTAGTTAATAATGTGGGTAGTGTGTGAGAGGTAACCCCTCTAAGAAAGGATGAAGAAAAATGAAATACAGATGTACAGTTTGCGGTCATATCTATGACGAAGAAAAAGAAGGCGTAAAGTTTGCTGATTTACCTGATACTTGGACTTGTCCAACATGTCATCAGCCAAAATCAAAATTTGTTCCTCTAGATGAAGAAAATAAGACTTGGGCTTGTGAACATGTATTAGGTGTTGCAAAAGATGCTCCTGAAGAATTAAAAAATGACTTAAGAGCTTGCTTCGAAGGTGAATGCTCAGAAGTTGGTATGTATTTAGCTATGAGCCGTGTAGCTATTCGTGAAGGCTATCCTGAAATTGGTGCTTTCTATGAAAAAGCTGCTTGGGAAGAAGCTGAACATGCTGCTAAGTTTGCAGAATTATTAGGTGAAGTTTTAACTAATTCTACTGAAGAAAACTTAAAGATGCGTGCTGAAGCTGAATATGGTGCTACTCAGGCAAGACAGGATATAGCAAGCAAAGCTAAACAATTAAACTTAGATGCTATTCATGATACTGTTCATGAAATCGGTCGTGATGAAGCTCGTCATGGTAAAGCATTCGAAGGTTTATTAAAGAGATACTTTGGTAAGTAAAAGACAGGTACCGGAATTCCGGTACCTTTTTAATTATTATTAAGATTTTCTCCATTACTGCCAAATACCTGAGCAATCCAGTAGAAGGATTTCTTAGGAATTCTTCTTAAATCTAACAGTTCACTATCCGTACGATTGACATAGACAAAGCCATATCTTTTAGCCACCTCACAGCTACTTGATGGAATATCAATAGGTCCCCAGGTAATATAGCCAAGACATTCCACACCATCTTCCAGGATGGCCTTTTTCATTTCTTCAATATGTTCACGATGATACTTGATGCGATAATCATCATTTATTTCACCATTTTTATCAAGTGATTCTCTTGCACCCATACCATTTTCAAGAATGAAGATTGGTATATCATAGCGTTCATAGAGATCATTCATGACATAACGCAATCCTTTGGCATCTTTCTCCCAACCCCATTCTGTGGCTTCAAGATGAGGATTTTTCACAACATGCTTTTCTACAATCTCAGCAAATGGTGTTGTCATGTCAAACTCACCTTCAGTAAGTGTATTACTGCGATAATAAGAGAAACATAAATAATCACATGTATTCTTCAGAAGCTCTTCATCGCCTTCTTCAAAGTGTGGAAACCATCCACGTTCTTTAAGATATTGCATATAGTAACTTGGATAGCTCCCTTTCGCATGCACATGTGTTACCCACATATTCATAAGATTATTTGCTTTTTGGACAAAGAGATTGTTTTGTGGTGTTGTTGTTGCAGGATAATAACTTGTAATTGTTGTCATGCCACCAAATTTAGCATCTGGCACAAGTTCTCTTAAGGCCTTGACAGCTTTACAATGAGCAATCATGACATTATGCGCAACCTGATAGAGAAATGCTGGCTCACTCACTCCTTCAGGCACAACTTCTGCATTAGAATAAATAAGACGTATAGAATGTAAATTCTGTTCATTAAAACTCATCCAATGCTTAACACGATCACCAAATCGCTCCATGCATACTCTTGCATAACGTTCAAATAAATCCACAACATGACGTGAAGCAAAGCCATTATATTCTTTGACAAGCTTATAAGGCATATCAAAATGAACAAGTGTAATCATAGGTGTAATGCCATTGGCAATAAGTTCATCAATCAGCCGATTATAAAAATCAACACCTTCTTCATTAATTTCATCATCACCATTAGGAATAATACGACTCCAGGCAATGGAAAAGCGATAAAAGTTAAAATGCATTTGCTTCATTAAAGCAATATCTTCTTTATAACGGTGGTATTCATCAATGGCTACTTTCCAATCAGCATGACCTTCAGGAGTAGGTCGAACATCATAGATGGATAACCCCTTTCCACCTTCATTCCAAGCTCCTTCCGTCTGAAATGAAGAGACCGATCCTCCCCAATAAAATTGTTTTGGTAATTGTGACATTTTAAAATCCTCCTTAGATAAATCTATTTTACGCTTATCTAAAAGAAGAAGTAAAGATAACACAAAGGGCTTTCAATTTTGTTTCAGTCTTTTTCAATACATATCCTATTTTTTGAAAAAGATTTTCATGTTATAATAAGAACGGTGATTTAATATGAACATACGAACAAAGTTAGAATTAGAAGAACATTTTACTGACAGCGAAAAAGGCATTGCACGCTACATTCTTGCTCATGGTAAGGAAGTAGTCAAAGACTCCATATCCATACTAGCAGAAAAAACTTATACGTCTCCTGCTACCATTGTCCGCCTGACTAAGAAAATAGGTTTAGAAGGCTATAATGACTTCCGTATCCGTTATTCAGCAGAGCTTGAAAAATTAGCTGTTCAAGAGAATGAGATTGATGTCAATTTTCCCTTCACAAAGGAAGATAGCTATGAGAATATCATGAACAATCTCGCCGTCCTTGCAAATCAGACGATTGAACATACGCAGGCCCTTCTTGATGAAAAGGATTTAAGAAAAGTAGTCGCCCTCATGAAAAAAGCGAGAGCTATTGATTTATATGGAACGGAGAATTCTTTGCTTGCGGCAGGACTTTTTCAAAACAAAATGACAAGAATTGGCAAAAATGTAGATATGCGTTCACTTGATGGCTCACAGACCTTTCTTGCTTCAGCATCCGCGCCTGATCATCTGGCTATTGTTATTTCATATAGCGGGGAAACAGAAACAGTGATTCGTTGGGTGCAAATTCTCAAAAGCAAACATACACCTGTAGTAGCTATCACAAGCTTAGGCGATAACCATCTCTCTCGTTATGCTGATATTATCATTCGTATTGATACAAGAGAAAAACTTTTCAATAAAATTGCTCCTTTCTCAAGTATTCTCTCTTTTGAATATATTCTTTCGGTTATCTATAGCTGTTATTTCCAGGAAGACTATGAAGGGCATTTAGAACGCAAGATTAGTTTTGACCAAATGAGTGATAAGCGTCCAGCCCATTTATTAAAAGATGACAATGAATAAAACGAGGCTTTATGCCTCGTTTTATTCATTCCAACAATCCAGTCCTTCTAAGCCCATATCCTGTGCTTTAAAGATCGGATGTTCTCTATATTGTCGTTGTTCTTCATAGTCTTTAAGTGCATTAATAACTGTTGAACTTAATAAGAAACATGCTGGTAAATTAATGAGCGTCATAAGCCCCATAGAAATGTCAGCTAAGGCCCATGCTGCATCCATTGGTATAATAGCACCGGCAAAAATCACAAATACACAAATGACATGAATGAACTTCATCGTTCTTTTACCTGGGACTTTTTTCTTATTCAAGTAAGCAACAGCATTATCAACATAATAAAGATTACCAATTAATGTTGTAAAGGCAAAGAGAATCATGGCAACCGTAATAAAGATAGGTCCAAATTCACCAAAAACTGTTGCCAATGCATTTTGGACATAAGGTGCTCCAGAAAGCTTTACTGAAGGTAATATACCTGATGATAAGCACATGATAGCTGTTGCTGAACAAAGTAAAAGTGTATCGATATAGACAGAAAGCATCTGTACTAAACCCTGCTTAACAGGATGTGTAACATCGGCTGAAGCACTCGCATTTGGCGCAGATCCGACACCTGCTTCATTGGAATAAAGGCCGCGTTTAATACCATAGATCATACAGCTGCCTGCCATCCCTGAAAAAATCGCCTTGAAATTAAAGGCATCATGAATGACCATTTTAACAACTGCTGGAATAATTGAGGCATGGGCTATTAAAACAATAAGTGAAGCAAGCACATAGAGTATCCCCATCACCGGAACAACAATTTCCGTAATATGAACAATACGTTTACCACCGCCAAATAGAACAACGGCTACAAGAAGTGCTAAAATAGCACCAATAATATAAGGTGTTGTTTTAACATTGTAAAAAGAATATTCGATAAAGGTTGATTGCAAGTTATAGCTACAAAGCATATTGAAACCAACACCATAAGTTAATATCAAAAAGACAACAAAAGCTCCCGCGAAGAACTTTGAATGAAGAGCTTGTTCAATATAATAAGCAGGGCCACCAAAGTATTCCCCTGTTTCTTTGTTTTTCTTTTTATATATCTGAGCTAACGTACTTTCCATAAAGGCAGAAGAAGCACCAAAGAAAGCTAAAAGCCACATCCAAAATACTGCCCCAGGTCCCCCTAAACAGATGGCTGTTGACACCCCGACAATATTTCCTGTTCCAACTCGTGATGCTGTAGAAACCATCAAAGCCTGGAATGAAGAAACAGCACGATCATCACTTGGCTTTTCAAAAATAATACGTAATGATTCTTTGAAATGTCGAACCTGCACAAAACGTGTACGCATTGTAAAATATAATGCGGCAAAGCCTAATATCACCAATAATATGGGATAATACATAATACTATCAATATCTTTAAGTATTCCTAACATAAAACACTTCCTTTCATCTATTTCAACAGTATAGCGAAAAGACAAAAGGAATACCAACTTTTTCTGATGTTTACATGATTTGAAAAAAAGCTAAATAAAGATGCCTAAAGCATTATAGATCATATGAGTAAGTGTCGCACTTGTTAGGCCATGGCGCATATATGCAATACCCATGATGAAACCTACAACAAGATAAGGAATGATTGTCACAAGATTAATTGTATGTGCAAAGGCAAATAAGATTGTTGATGTAGCTAAAGCAACCCATCTATTCTTAATCAGTGTGAATATCATCATACGAAAGATAGCCTCTTCCACAATGGGTGCAAATAGAATTGCTGAAAGACAGGATAAAATAGGATAAGTCTGTAAGATTTCTTCAATCATTTGTTGATTCAATGATTTCATCGGAAAGAAGTAAAGAATGACAGCAACAATGACAAATCCTCCTATCGCCATAACAATAGCTTCTAATATTTCTTTTAATGAGAGCTTCTGGTAATTCTTTCTAAAGATATAAAGAATAATAGGTGCAACAATAATATCACCAAAAACAGATATATGGATATCCCTAAAAAGCAAATACAAGAAGACTGGCGCTATAAACTGCCATAGAACAACAACAAATAGATACGTACATATTTTCTTTTTCTTTTCACTTAAAGCCATGATTTCCTCATTTCTACCTGTTAGGAATTATATATATGTAATGTTTAATTTCCCTAACAAAGCTCATATATTCATAATTTCATTATACGAAAGCTCTTTCAAATAATCACGCTTTATTGTTTAGTGATTATCATTCAATTACCAGTCGTTATCATACTTTTAGTGTAAGACTCAATTTCTAACACCCCATCCAAAACTGGCATGTAATTTTCCAATTCAGGTCACTATTTTCTAAAAAACACAATTCTTAACATCTTCTCTTGTGTTTGATATAATAGTTCTGTCGGTAAAAGAACATTTTTGTGGTGACCCCTATGGCACCTACAGCTTCTCTAGCCGATAAATTATAAGAAAGCGTCGCATCTGATGAGCGACAGTGGAGGAACTACAATTGAATCAATCAAAAACTAAGGATCTTGTCCTGCTTGCAATGTTTATTGCAATTGAAATCATGCTCTTTATTGTGCCATTTTTAGGATTTATTCCCATCGGGCCATTACGTGCTACAACAATGCATATTCCAGTTATCGTTGCAGCCATTGTTCTTGGTAGAAAACAAGGTGTTATTGTTGGATTTGTCTTTGGCTTACTTTCGTTAGTCATTAATACCATCCAGCCTACAGCAACATCTTTTATTTTCTCACCATTTATCTCAGGTAATATCCTATCACTCTTTGAAGCTATTCTTCCAAGAATGGCTATTGGCTATGTTGCTGGTACAATTTATCAGGCATTAAAAAACAAGAATCAGTTTATTGCCATGATTGTAAGTGCATTTCTTGGTGCCTTAACCAATACCGTCCTTGTATTAGGAGGCATCTATGTCCTTTTTGGCGCCAGCTATGCAAAAGCTTTAGGTAAGAGTTTTAGCGAATTATTGCCTTATTTACTTGGCATTATTGCAACAAATGGCATGCTAGAAGCAGTTGTTGGGACAATCATTGCCTTAGCACTCTCTAAGGTCCTTATTAATGTATATCGAAAGGAAAAGAAGTATGCCTAAAAAAATCGTTATTGGCATAACTGGCAGTATTGCAGCTTTTAAAGCAATTCAGCTCATTTCCGATTTAACAAAAACCGATTATGAACTCGAAGTCATTATGACAAAATCTGCCTGTCAGTTTGTCACTCCTCTCTCTATTCAATCTCTGATAAAAAAGAAAGTCTATGTTGATGTCTTTGATGATGACATTGGTCATATTACCCATATCGATCTCGTCAAAGATGCCGATCTCTTTATGGTTGTACCTGCAAGTGCAAATACTATTGCAAAACTAGCTAATGGTATTGCTGATAACATGCTGACGGCTAGCTTTTTAGCCGCAACATGTCCAAAGCTTATCGCTCCTGCCATGAATGTGAATATGTATCAAAACAAGGCAACCCAGCGCAATATCAATCAGCTTAAAAAAGATGGTATACTCTTTGTTGAACCAGATACAGGACTCTTGGCTTGCGGTATTGTAGGAAAAGGCAAGCTTGCTGATTTTACAACAATAAGATTAATGATGGATTATGCCTTAAGTAATCATCCTTTGTCAGGCAAGAAAGTTCTTGTTTCGGCTGGTCCAACTCAGGAGTCACTCGACCCTGTTCGCTTTATTTCCAATCATTCGACAGGCAAAATGGGTTATGCCATTGCTAGAGCTGCATTTTTGCTTGGTGCCCAGGTCAAGATTGTGAGTGGTCCAGTCAATATCAACCTTCCCTTAATAGAGGTTGAACATGTTACAACAGCTCATGAAATGTATGATGCTCTTGTCACTCTTGCTCCTTTCTATGACTATATTATTATGTCAGCTGCTGTTGGTGATTATCGTGCAGAACATATTGCTGAAAATAAAATTAAGAAACATTCAGACACACTTTCAGTGACTTTCAAAAAGAATCGTGATATCCTTCAAGCTTTGGGTGAAAACAAAAAGGATCATCAGGTTATTTGTGGCTTTGCGATGGAAACCGAGAATCTATTGGAAAATGCACAGAAAAAGCTCATCAATAAAAATGCTGATATGATTGTTGCTAATAGCTTAACTGAACAAGGAGCAGGATTTGGAACTGATACAAATATTGTGACATTCATTACAAGAGAGGGTAATGAATCTTTAAAGAAATCCAGCAAAGAAGAGTTAGGTTTTAAAATCTTGATGAAATTAAAAGAAATAGAGGAAAAATAAATGTTATTAGTTATAGATATTGGAAACACAAATATTACAATGGGACTCTATGATGACAACAACCTCATCAACAACTTCCGTTTAACAACAAGATTCCAGCGTACAAGTGATGAATATGGGACATTCCTGGTGTCCTTTATCAATGCTTCTGGTTATGAAGCTAGCGATATTCATGCTGCTATCATTTCATCCGTCGTTCCAAAAATTAACTATTCTTTTGCAAGCTCTATCATCAAATACCTTGATGTCAAGCCACTCTTTATTGGTCCAGGCGTTAAAACAGGCATATCCATTCATATTGATCACCCTTCATCACTAGGTGCTGATCGTCTCGTTGATGCGGCAGGTGCCTACTATACATATGGGGGACCTTGTATTGTCATCGACTTTGGTACCGCTACAACCTTCGACGTTGTGACAGGCAAAGGAGAATTTATTGGTGGAGTAACTTCACCAGGTATCGGTATTACCGCAAATGCCTTAAGTTCCATGGCTGCTCAGCTACCAGAAATTGAAATCACAAAACCAGATGTTGTCATTGGCAAAAACACAGTAACATCAATGCAGTCAGGGGTGGTCTTTGGTTACATTGGACAGACAGAATACATTATCAAAAAAATCAAGGAAGAATATGGCAACCAAGAAATGCGTGTTGTTTCTACCGGTGGTCTTGGTCGAATTATTGCCAACCAGACTGATCTTATCGATATTTATGATCCAGATCTTACATTTAAAGGCTTAAAGATTATTTTTGACAAAAACAAAAACAAATAATCTTTCTTATAAGAGTTCTCTTTCAAGAGAGCTCTTTTTAATGTTGAAAACTCCTTATTATGCATGGAATGTTCAAATCAAAGGAAGATGTGGTATACTATGGATGTCATGAAGGAGGTATATTTCATGAAAATAAAGAAAATGCTTTTTGCTTTGTTGACAATGGCAATGGTTATTCCAGTAAGCCAAGTTAAAGCTGATAGCGAAGCTTATCTTGTATTAGGCAAAGATTTGAATGCAAATGAAAAAGCAACAGTTCTCAAGCTACTTGGTGTTGATAACGAAAATGACTATAACGTATCCTATGTGACCCATGAAGAAGAAAAGAAATATTTAAGTAGCTATATCTCTGCTTCACAGATTGGTTCCCGTGCTCTTTCAAGCGTTCTTCTTGAACAAATGGATACAAATTCCGGTATTACTGTGAATACAAAAAATATTACTTATGTCACTGAGAAAATGTATCAAAATGCATTAATCACTGCTGGTGTGAAGGATGTCAAGCTGACAGTTGCTGGTCCTTTCAAAATTTCCGGTACTGCAGCCCTTGTAGCAGCCACAAAATCATATGAAATCATGACAGGTAAATCATTAAACAATAACGCTGTTGATACAGCTAATAATGAACTAAGTGTCACTTCTGATGTTGCTAAGGAAACTGGATCAAAGGACGATGCTGCTGATTTAGTTGCAGCCTTAAAACAGAATGTTGCATCCATGGGTGATGACTATACACGCGAGAAAGGTAAAGAAGCACTCAAAGAGCTAGAGAATAAACAAAATATTCAATTAAACGAAGATACAGAAAACAAAATTCTTGATTTAATGGATAAAATCAAAAACATTAATCTTGATGAAGATGCTTTAAAAACACAAGCTAAGAATATTTATGAAAGCATTAAAGGTTATGCTGATATCCTTAACAAAAACAAAGGCTTTCTTTCTTCCTTAGCATCAAAAGTCAAAGATTTCCTTTCATCCATTATCAACTTCTTTACTGGCAAATAGGATTTAGCTCACAGCTAAATCCTTTTTTATATGCAAAAGGACCACCTATGTGGCCCTTTTATTAATGGAAAAAGATTATTTAATTCATAATGAGAGATGTGAGTTGTTCTACATTCTTTTTACCAAATTCTGGTTGCTTGTCATCAATGACAAAGCATGGAACACTCATCACATGATATTTGTCTTTGAGTTCAGTAAAATGGTTGAGGTCATAGACATCAACATGAATATGAGGATTAAGAGATGCTAGTCGACCTGCTGCAACAACGAGATCAGGACACATAGTACAGCTTAAAGATACCATGATGGTCATATGGACATCTTTGTTGATGGATTCAATTGTGGATTTTAAGGATGGATCAATGGGCTGTCCACTTGAAGCCATGTTATAAAGGGTTAAGACAAAGGATGTAAACTCATGTCCACCAGGTGCACCATGAAAACTAAAGCCCGCTTTTTCGCCATTGGCCTTTCGTATTTGTACATAAGGTGTCTCTTTGACTTGTTCATCGCCTTCTTTGATGATGAGTTTATCTGTTAAAGAAGATAATGCCCTCATATACGCTTTGAGTTCTTGTGAAACTTCTCTATCATCCAAATATATTTCAAGAGTAAGTGTTTCTGTCATTTTATCAAAGACGGCATTAAGTTGTTGTTTCATGGCATCATCTAAGAGTTCATTATTTGAAGTCTTTGGTTGAGATTCAGCTTGATGAACACTTGCACGTTTAACAGGCATGGAAGTAGAAAGGCCTGTTAATGCACGTTGCTTGGAAAGATATTTTTCCATTTCTGTGGCAGCTATTGCTCCATCACCAGTCGCTGTAACGACTTGTCTAAGGGGTTTAATACAAACATCCCCTGCTGCATAGAGTCCAGGCATTGTTGTTTGTTTGCTTTCATCGGTAATGACATAGCCTTGAGGATTAAGCTTTGCTATTCCCTGCACAAGATTGGTCGATGGGACATATCCGGCAAATACAAAGATGCCAAAAGTGTCATTGTCTTGAGCATTATAAGTAAAGATTTCTCCTGTTTGATTGTTTTTATATGTAAGTGTACGTAATACAGAATCACCCTTAGCAGATACGACTTCCGTATTTGTAAGAATAGTAATATGCTTATTCTCTCTTGCTTTGTCAGCTACTTCTTTAGCGCAAGTAAAATCATCTTCACGCACAAGCATTGTAACATGGCTTGCATAGCGTGTGAGGAAGACAGCCTCTTCAGCTGCCGCAAATCCTCCACCTATGACAAAGACCTCTTTACCGGTATAGAATTCGCCATCACATGTTGCACAATAAGCAACACCATGACCTTTAAACTCTGCTTCACCATCAAAACCAAGCTGACGAGGGTGCGCTCCTGTCGCAAGAAGAACACCAAGTGTGCGCAAATCACCACGTGATGTTTTTACAATCTTTACTTCATCTGAGAAGTCAAGCTCTGTCACATCAGCTAACATGAATTCAGCGCCAAAGCTTTCAGCCTGTTTGCGCATCTTCTCCGTTAGCTCCTCACCACTTTGTGGCGTAGCACCTGGATAGTTGACAACTTCAGCAGTAATGGTAATCTGTCCGCCAAACTTTTCCTTTTCAACGACAAGCACACGATAACAAGCTCTTGCAAGATACATTGCAGCCGTTAAGCCTGCTGGACCACCACCTATGACAATAGCGTCATATAAATCTTTATCAATCATAATCTCACCTATTAAAGTGCACCAACTAAATCAAGAGTAGGCTTCAATGTCTTTTCACCTGGTTTCCATTTAGCTGGACATACCTCATCACCATGTTCATGAACGAACTGACAAGCCTCAACTTTTCTCAATAATTCGTCTGCATTTCTTCCGACATTTCCGCTATTCACTTCATAAGCCACAATCTTTCCTTCAGGATTAATAATGAACGTTCCACGTTCAGCCTGCCCTGCATCTTCGATCAAGACTTCAAAGTCACGTGCTAATGTATGTGTTGGATCTGCAAGCATTGGATATTCTAATTTTGAGATTCTCTCAGAATGATCATGCCATGCCTTATGCACGAAATGTGTATCACAAGACACTGAATAGATTTCACAATTAATGGCTTTGAATTTTTCATAGTTATTCTGTAAATCTTCTAATTCTGTTGGACATACAAATGTAAAGTCAGCTGGATAGAAGAAGAAAACACTCCATTTTCCTAATAAATCTTCCTTATTAACTGTGTGAAATGCGTTATCCTGGAACGCCTGTACGCTAAATGCGCTTACTTCTTTGTTGATTAATGACATATAAATATTCCTCCTATAATTAAATCATTCATATGAATAGAAACTGATAAGTGATTGAAAAGGTAAAGTGCAGTTTCTATTCAATACGTGCTAAGTAAACTTGTTTTGTCGTTTACTGTATTTGTAGTATATCGTTATTTTATAATTATTTATTGGATAATATCTTATTATTTTTGTATTATTTCTTTATTCTTAAATATATATGCTATATAATGAAGATATCTAGGAGGAGTTCGATATGCAAACACAATATATTAAAGACGCAAATCCACATATTAATGATTTCCATCATTTACCCATCGCTTTAGAACATGATATTGTCTATGCAAAAAGCCATCATGAACAGCTATTACACTGGCATGATGAAGTTGAAATTATTCGTGTTAATAAAGGTCATATTCATTGTCATGTCAATGAATCAGATTTTCTTCTTTCGCCTGGTGAGCTTTGTTTTATCAATGTCGATCAAATGCATAAAATCTATAATTCGAGCAGTGAGGATTGTGATATTGACGTCATTTCTATTAAAGCTGAAATGTTAGCGAAAAATGAAGAAGTCTATGAAAAATTTATAAAGCCGATCATCCACAACAAGGAGTTTTCCCATGTTGAGATGGCCGGCAAGAATTCCTATGCATTATTAATTTCAAGTATGATCAATGATATCTATGTAATGATTGAAGAAAAGCCCTATGCCTATGAATTGGATATCATAGGCTATGTCTATATGATTTTTAGAAGGCTTTATCTTGTCTATATTACTAAGAAAGAAGAAGCACCCTATAGTACCGATACATCTCTACAGCGCCGCATGTCTACCTATATCTATGAACATTATGGAGAGAAGATTACGTTGGATGATATTGCCAGTGCTGCCAATGTGAGTCGTTCTAAATGTGCTTCATTATTCAAAAAATATACGCAATCTACACCCATTGCCTTTCTCAATAGCTATCGTCTTGAAATGGCTAGCCGTATGCTCGCTCGAGGTGAAGAAAGTCTAGCTGATATTGCTGTTATTTGCGGCTTTGGCGAACAAAGTTATTTCAGCCGACTCTTTACAAAAGAATATGGCTGTACCCCTCTTACTTACCGTAAAGAAAAACAACTCCTTTAAGAGTTGTTTTTAACAACAAAAAAACCTGGGTTATCCCAGGTCAATCTCAAATGGAGCCACATGCCGGAATCGAACCGGCATCTTCTGCATGGCAAGCAGATGTAATAGCCGTTATACGAATGCGGCGCTATATTTAAGATGCAAACTTACAAAGTACAAGCATAATAAATGGAGCCACATGCCGGAATCGAACCGGCATCTTCTGCATGGCAAGCAGATGTAATAGCCGTTATACGAATGCGGCATTTATTGCTTGTATTGTAATAACTAATGGAGCCACATGCCGGAATCGAACCGGCATCTTCTGCATGGCAAGCAGATGTAATAGCCGTTATACGAATGCGGCGTTTCCTTAGTGCCTCCATATAATAACATACACAAAAAATATGTCAACAAGAATATAGAAAAAAGGTTAACTTTTTGTAAAAGAATTTGATCCATCTTTCTATCAAGATGGATCAAAATATTATCTTTCTTCACTTATCATTCGACTATAGTCATAGAGAAGCATTGCAATAAGTAATTCTTTAGGAAAGACATTCACAAAGTTCAACATATCAATACTTTCATTTTGTGGATAAAGAAACATATGATACATACTTCCAACAAGTCTTTCTTTATTCATATCTTTGATAAATGTTTTCACATCTTCCTTCAATGTACCACTCATGTAATCCTGGTTACGATAGATTGCGAAACGATCAAGTGCTTCTTGTAAGAAAGTCTCAAAGTCATAGATTACTAGTTCATCTGCTTGTATAAGATCACCTAAGTCATCTATAGTCAGATATGTATAATCCTTTAACGCGAGAGGACTATGATTATTTCTTATTTGGAGGACTTCAGTTAATGGTGCATCATCATTGTTAAAGAGTGTTCTTTTTGAACTTTCAACAAGAAGAATATGACGATAAAAAGCATCAAAGAGCTTACCATTGTAGGTATGAAAGCTGTACTTCTTCCCTTCCAATATTCCTATTGTCTTAAGTCCAGTCAAATAGCCTAAGCGTTTGTTTCTGGCAATCACTTCAGGGTCAAAGTTCATAAATGTACCTAAGTCTGAATAAGGACGGGAATAGATAATATGTGGACGATTAAGATAGCATGCATGAATAATATCTTTGTCAGGTCCATGTAAGTCAACAGCAATGATTTCATCAGCACCCATTCTAATTGCTAAATCAATAGGTAAATTATCATAATAGCCACCATCAAGATATTTTTCTCCATCTATTTCAATCATTGGAAAAGCTGGAAAGCATGCGGCTGATGCAAGAAGATAGTCGTAAATGTGAATATATGGCATTTCATTTTTAGTGATATAAACAGGCTTTAAGCTAGGATACTTAACTGTGCATAAGCCAAAATCGATATTCGAGTCGAGAAGTGCCTTTTCATCAAGTAATCCTCTTACAATCTCATAAAAAGGACGTACATCAGCACCTCTATTTTCAAGATAACCCTTAAAGAAATTAACAGCTATCGCTTTTTGGGTCATATAATCTTCGCTCATTCCCTTTATATCAGGCATGCTCGCAAAGACATGATCAAAATCCAAATGATCCCATAGTTTTTCCATTTCTTCAATCGTATTTTTTTGAGCAATCATACAGGCATTAAGAGCACCTATGGATGTTCCTGTCACAATATCAAAATGATATCCATGTTCATAAAGCGCTTTAACAAAGCCAAATTCATAAGAACCTTTGGAGCCGCCGCCGGCTAATACAAGTGCACGTTTCATCTCTCTCACCTCTGCCCTTATTTTATCATAGATGATCTTCTTTCAAAAAGACGTCAAAGAAAAAGAATTGTTTTTAGTGTCTTGACACATGTGTTGAAAGAATAGAAAATATACAGGGGTGAGGAAAATGAAGAAATGTTTAATCGTTGTTGATTATCAAAACGACTTTGTCATAGGTACACTGGCAAGTAAGAATGCTCAAGCTATTGAAGGGAATATTGTTGATCTGATCAAAGCATATAGAAGTAATGGTGATGATATTATCTTTACCTTAGATACGCATGATCAGAATTATTTGAATACACAGGAAGGACATCAATTACCTGTTGCACATTGTATAAAAGGGACATTCGGTCATGAGCTTTATGGGCAGGTTCAGTCATTAAGCACTGGTTACAAGAAGATTGAAAAGCCAGCTTTCCCTTCTCTTGAACTGGGGAATTATTTAAAAGATCAAGATTATGATGAAATCAACTTTGTTGGTGTTGTAAGTCACATATGTGTAATATCGAATGCCATCATTGCCAAAGCGGCTCTGCCAGAAGCAACAATTAATATTATAAAAAATGCTGTAGCCAGTGAGGACTTAGATACACAAGAAGCTAGTTTTCAGGTTTGTGAAAACGGTTTACAGATCCACATCCTATAATTTTTGTTTATTTCCTAACAATTAATATTTTATTTATCTTTTTGACAATTTCATATTGATTATAAAGCTTTATAGCGTTACAATTAAAACCACTTAAAGGGGGATAAAGATATGTTAGATATCAGAGTTGAAGAAACCGCAAAATTAAAAGAAAAGCCTGATCAAAGCGCATTAGGTTTTGGTAAATATTATACCGATTATATGTTTGAAATTGATTGGGACAAGGATCAAGGAGGATGGCATGACGCAAGAATCATTCCTTATGCTCCATTACAGATTGATCCAGCAACAATGGTATTGCACTATGCACAGGAAACATTCGAAGGCTTAAAAGCCTATCGTAATCCAGAAGGCAAAGTACAGCTCTTTAGACCAGAAATGAATGCAAAACGTATGCAGAATTCCAATAAGCGTCTATGCATGCCTTATCTTGAAGTCGAAGATTTCGTACAGGCTGTTAGTGCTCTTGTTGAACATGAAAAAGACTGGATTCCAACAGCTCCAGAAACATCATTATATATTCGACCATTCATGTTTGCTTCCGAACCAGGTGTTGGCGTTCATCCAGCTGTCAGCTATAAATTCTTAATTATCTTAACACCAGTAGGAAACTATTATCCTGAAGGTGTTGCACCTGTTAAGATTTGGATTGAAGATGAATATGTACGTGCTGTTAAAGGTGGTACAGGCTTTACAAAATGTGGCGGTAACTATGCTGGAAGCTTAAAAGCCCAGGAAAAGGCAGAAGCTCATGGCTATACACAGGTATTATGGCTTGATGGTAATGAAAAGAAATATGTTGAAGAAGTTGGCTCAATGAACATTATGTTCTTGATTGATGATACTGTTGTCACTGCACCAACTGAAGGAACTGTTCTTCCAGGTGTTACAAGAGATTCAATGTTGACAATTCTACGTGACTGGGGCTACAAGGTTGAGGAAAGAAAACTTCCTGTTGAGGAACTTATGGCTGCAGGTCGTGAAGGTCGTCTTAAGGAAGCATGGGGCACTGGTACAGCAGCTGTTATCTCCCCTGTTGGTGAACTTTACTTCAAAGGTGAAGAAGTTGTTCTTAATGACTTCAAAACTGGTCCATTAACACAGAAATTATATGATACATTAACTGGTATCCAGTGGGGTAAATTACCTGATCCACACAACTGGGTTAAAGTTATTGATTAATTCATGAGAGGTGCTTGGCACCTCTTTTCTTTTTGTCAGAAAATAAAAAAAGATGACCATTATTCACGGTCATCTAATAGAATATAAGGACGAATTGAACCCACATATTTAGTTGCTGGACGAACAATACGGTTACTATAAAGCTGATCTTCAATAATATGTGCTACCCAGCCAACAGTTCTTCCAATAACAAATAACAATGTATAAAGGTCTTCCGGTATGCCAAGCATGTCATAAATAAGACCAGTATAGAAGTCAACATTCGCGCAGACATTTATCCCTTTGCGTTCATGAATTTCGGCAATCGCTTCCTTCGCGAAACGTTTGTAGAAGAGGAATTCATCATGACGTCCCTTCTCGATTGCTAGCTCGCCACACTTCTTCTCTAATATTTCAGCACGTGGATCACTTAATGTATAAACAGCATGACCAATACCATAAACAAGCCCACTGTTATCATTAAAATCTTTATCCATGATACGCTTAATGAGTTTTCTGATTGTTCGATCATCTGCATCAATACCTATCTCATCAATAGCCGCAAGCATTTGCTTTCTCACCGCTAAATTAGCTCCACCATGGCGTGGACCCTTTAGTGAGCCAATTGATCCTGAAATAGCTGAATAGAGGTCTGTACCCGTTGATGAAATAACAACCGATGTAAATGTTGAGTTATTACCTCCACCATGATCCGCATGCAGCAATAAGCATCGATCAAGCACTTCTGCTTCCTGCTTTGTATACTTTCCATCCGGTCTCAACAAATAAAGAATCTGTTCTGCAATACTCAGATTTGGATCAATGTGATGAATAACTAATGATGCATTATCAAAGTTATGAATTTTTGTTGCATATGTATAGCAAACAATAACAGGAATCTTTGCGATTAAATTAATACCCTTTTCAATTAAATCCCAAGTATCCCTGCTATCAGGATCATATTTGTCATAACGATACATCATTAAAACTTCCTGCTGGAGTTTATTCATCAAGTTCTTTGATGGGAAATTCAGAATAGAATGTTCTAGATAGCGATCTGGTAATTCATAACGATGGGCAATAATATTTTTAAATATTTCTAATTCCTGACGGTTAGGCAAATGCCCAAAAAGAATCAAGAAACATACTTCTTCAAACATATAACGTCTGCCTTCGGACTTAGAGACAATATCTGACACTAATATACCGCGATAATATAGCTTGCCATAATCATCTATTTTCTTTCCATCTACCTTACGATATCCTACAACATCCGATATTCTTGTCAATCCCACAAGAACACCCGTACCATCTTCATTACGTAAGCCTTTTTTTACTGAATACTCTTTATAAAGCTCATTTTTAATGGATTCGTCTTCTAAAGACTTTTTCAGACTTTTCTTGACAAACTCACTCATTAATAGCACCCCTCTCATGTATTGTTTTTATCTTACCATACCATTACATAATTGTATACAATTTATTCTATTCTTTTTCCGATTTTTATACTTTCACAAAGTTATACCACATTCTTTTGTTTTATACACAAATTAAAAGGAGCATATGCTCCTTTTAATCAATAAATCCTAATTTCTTACATGCTTTATAAATGCCATCATTTTCTGCATAATCCGATACATAGTCTGCTTTGCTTCTCAATAGCTCATTACCTGTTGCATGGCTTTTCAAAGCAACCTTATACCATTCATCACGAAACATCACCATGTCGTTTTCTGCATCACCAAAGACAAACACATCCTCATCTTTGCCACCGACAATTTTCAGCATATCTTTAATACCTTGATCTTTCTTGTCATGTTGATAAGTGAGATAACCGTCACCAAAGCGTACATGTCCAAGACTATCTTTTAGCGTTAGTTTGTCTTCATCTTCTTGATTGATGGCAAGATAGATTTTATAAATATCTTTAACCTCTGCATAAGACTTATTGGGATCAAAGTAATAGCGTGTTGGTTCCTGTCTTAAGCCCACTTGCTTGATAAAGCGTTCGTCATTCATAAAGACATCAATAGAGTCATCAAAGGCCACCAACGTTCCTAAATCAAGCTGATTTGCTTCGTTCAATAAAGCCAGTGCCTTCTCTTTATCTAACGGCTCATTTTTTACCATTTTATCATCCAAGACAATACCCGCTCCACCATTGCAGACAACATTGTGAATATGAGCCTGACGAGCAACATCCTTCGTCTTATAGTAAGCTCTTCCTGAGGCAATAGCGACAAAATGTCCTGCCTTTTGTAAGCACTCAATAGTTTTGAGGGCACTTGGAATAAGCTGTCTTGTTTCAAGATTTGTCAAAGTCCCATCGATATCAAAGAAAAAATATTTTCTACTCATCTTTTCAATACTCCCCTTATTTTCATGCGTATATTATGCATCTTGAATGGCCAATTATCAACCACCGTTGTATAGACATGAACATAAAGAATACTTAATATAATCATGCATACAAACCAGAAGAGATGAATCTTTGCATAGGGAAGAATATCAACAAGATTTGGGAATTTATAGATGATTGTATTTGATAATGTAAATGTACAAATCAATACAATGACATTAATAATTGTAAATGGCTTTGAGACTTTATATACCACTATATAAGCTATAAAGTTCGTGACTAAGAAGCAGTAGGTCACATAGTCAATATTATCAAGCTTAAAGAAAGATTTAAGCAGGAGCATAAACATGACATGGGTCACAACCGCTAGCGCACAAGGAAAGGCAATATGCATAACATGTTTTAAGAATCCTTCACTTACAACATTTGGATTCTTCTGTAAAGTAATAAAGAACGAAGGAATGCCAATCGCAAAGGCTGAAATGAGGGAAAGCTGGAAAGGCGTAAATGGATAAACAAGCCCGATTGCTCCAAATATCAATGAAAGCAAAGTAGAGTAGATGGTTTTTGTGAGATAGAGCGAGCTCACTTTTTCAATATTAGCAATAATCGTACGCCCTTCTTCAACAATCTCTTTCATACTTGAGAAATTCGAATCAATCAAAACAATATGTGCTGCTTGTTTTGCCGCATCCGCACCATTTGCCATAGCAATACCACAATCTGCATCCTTGATTGCCAGGACATCATTAACGCCATCACCAACCATCCCAACGATATGTTTTTGTTTCTGTAAAGCTTTGACAATAAGCTGCTTTTGTTCAGGTTTAACACGACCAAAGACATGACAATCACCAATCACCTTAGCCATTTCATCAATATCTTGAGGCAAAGTTGAGGCATCGATATAATGGTCAGCATCTTGCACGCCAGCTAGCGTACAAACACGCGCTACCGTTACTGGATTATCTCCTGACAATACACGAATAGAGACTTTGGCATCTTCAAAGAATTTGAAGGTCTCCATTGCGTCTTCTTTGATAATATCCGATATGACAATCATTGCCGCTTTTTGTATATTGCTGATGGTTTCGTGATCAGCATTAATATCACATTTTGCCAAAAGCAAGACACGCATTCCTTCCTGGGCATATTCTTCCACATGACTCATCAATTCTTGATCATCTCTCGCAAGATAATCCGGTGCGCCCAAAGCAAATGATCCAAGTTCCTTAAAAGTGATAACACGATATTTACGATCACTTGAAAATGGAATTTCATCAATCTTTTGATACTCATCATTTTGCGTAAAATAGGCTTTTAACGCCTTCTGAGTGGCGTTTTCATCATCAGAGGCATAAACATATGTGCCCATCAGTTTCTTAAGCATATCAGGAGTATATGAGCCTAAAGGGATAAGATATTTCACTTCTAGCTGCCCAGTCGTAATTGTCCCAGTCTTATCGAGACAAAGCTCATCTACACGTGCTAACGCTTCAATTGCTTCCATCTGCTGAACAAGAGCTTTCTTACGAGCAAGCCGTCCTACCCCAATGACAAATGACAAAGATGTCAATAATACAAGCCCCTCAGGAATCATCCCGACAACACCGCCAACCGTTTTAACAATAGCTGCTGACCATGTCGGATTTGCGGCATACTGTGCCTTAAATAGCAAAAAGCCTACCGGAATAATGATAATGGATAATATAAAAATAATGCGTTCAATCGTATCACGCATAATACTCGAAGCAAGATTCTTATCCTTTGCCTGAGTAACAATTGTCGAAGAATAATTATCATTACCAACGCGAATAACTTTGGCGACACCCGTACCCGCAGATACAAATGTACCAGCTAAAAGCTCATCTCCCTCATCCTTTCTTACAGGCTTCGTTTCCCCCGTCAGCAATGCCTCATTGAGTTCTAAGCCATGGCTTTCAATAACTTTGCAGTCAGTCGAAATCTGGTCTCCTACTGCTACATAAAGCACATCATCCATAACAATCTCATTAGTAGGAATAGTTTGCTTCTGACCATCCCTAAAAGCTACCGCATGTTTCGCAGTCACGATAGAAAGCTTGTCGATTGTTTCCTTAACTTTTAATTCCTGGACAATACCAATAACCGTATTAACAATAACAACCATCAAGAATGTCATATTCTTGATTTGTCCAGTTGAAAGCACAAATAACCCTAAAACAACATTGACGAAGTTAAAATATGTGAGTGTATGTTCCCGAATAATTTCTTTCTTGGTTTTCGAAATATCATCAGAAGTCCTATTAACCTGATGCTTTCTCACACGTTCATCAACCTGTTCCTTTGTCAACCCATCATATCGCATTTGCCTTCCCCCTTAGCATCTACTAATATTATTATAGCATTGCGAACACATTATGAACAAAAAACTGTGAATGCACAAAAAAAACATCACTCCTAAGAGTGATGTCCTGTCTTCTAGATGGCGCGGCTCGAGGGATTCGAACCCCCGCACACCTTGCGATGCCTTCCGGTTTTCAAGACCGGTCCCTTCAGCCAGACTTGGGTAGAGCCGCATGATCTATTTGACTTTCATTGAATGGTGGTCTCTGCCGGAATCGAACCAGCGACACGGGGATTTTCAATCCCCTGCTCTACCGACTGAGCTAAGAGACCATAACTGGCGGTCTGGACGGGGCTCGAACCCGCGACCTCCGCCGTGACAGGGCGGCATTCTAAACCAGCTGAACTACCAGACCAAATGGTTGCGGGAGAAGGATTTGAACCAACGACCTTCGGGTTATGAGCCCGACGAGCTACCAGACTGCTCCATCCCGCGATATGAAATTCTTAAATGGTAGCGGGAGGGGGATTCGAACCCTCGACACTCCGGGTATGAACCGAATGCTCTAGCCAACTGAGCTATCCCGCCATATTCGATGACAAATGAAATGGTGGAGCTTAGCGGGATCGAACCGCTGACCTCCTGCGTGCAAAGCAGGCGCTCTCCCAGCTGAGCTAAAGCCCCATCACATGGTCGGGAAGACAGGATTTGAACCTGCGACCCCCTGGTCCCAAACCAGGTGCACTACCAAGCTGTGCTACTTCCCGATTTGTATCGAATAATCTTTTAAGAAATGGCGCGCCAGACAGGAATCGAACCCGTAACCTCTTGTTCCGTAGACAAGCACTCTATCCAGTTGAGCTACTGGCGCATCTCTTTTGAAAGCCTCGCTTATAATACCAACTATTGAATCGATTGTCAATAACTTTTTTAAATTCTTTTTGATTTGTTTTTTTGACATCCACTTAATCCGTTGGAGTTATTGCTTGTCTATATTAACATATGCATTAATGTTTGAAAAGAGTTATTTTGAGTTTTTTCCATGTTTTTTTATCAAAAAGAAAAAAAGAGCACTTACGCTCTTAATAATTAGCTATGTCTTCTATTCTTGGCACAATCAGAATATAAGCCGGTTCTTTTATTTCCAGCATCAGCTCCTGCATGATTACACTTGGAACACTTACACATCCTGCAGTATTCCCCTTGCCATTGCAATGAAGAAAGATGGCTGAGCCTTTGCCATATTCAACCGGATCATAGTTATAGCCAATATTCATGCCAAATTCATATTGGAAATGTGCTACCATATGTTCCTTATCATCAGCCGGATGATCACCTTCATAATATCTATTCGCATATTTGCCCCAGGCTTCTGTATCATCTCCCCAATAAGAATGTTCATTGAGTTTGTGATAAGGCATATTTGTACCAATATTCTCACCAAATCCAAAAGCTTCCGTCAATTTGTAAGCGCCAATAGGTGTTGTTTTGTCTCCTGATATTTTATGATCACTTAAGCCGTTCTCTCCACAACGTGCATCCATTGTTTCAAGCACCTTCTTAAAAACACCATCAACCTTGCGCCATAAGCTTGCCTGATAATAAGAAACGCCTTCACAATGATCATATGGACCATAAACGAGCACAATATGCTTTGTATGCTGGCTTAGTATTGTGGAACACAATAAATCCGCAATTCTTTTATCTATATTTTTCATAAATTCCCTCACTGCGCAGTATTGTACATGATTTTTCATAATATGAAAAGAGATATCAATGTAATGCTAAAAGAAATATAAAAAAAGAGCTGTTGCATAAAAGCTACAGCTCATTTATCTATTGAACTTTAATATATGTGTATGTATATGGTGAACCAACCGCCATCTTATAGATCATTCCAGGTTTATTTGTACGTTGCAAAGTTGCTGCTCCACGTTGGAATAAAGGAATAAATGCATAATCTTCCATCATGATCTTTTCCGCTTCTAGGAGCTCATTCCAGCGTTTGCTAGCGTCCGTCTCTAATTGCGCTTGGTGCATAACCTGGTCAAAAGCAGCATTATTCCATTTACCACGGTTATTAGAGTTGTCTGACAAGCCAAGATTGAGATACGTAGTTGGATCAGCATAGTCCGGACCCCAGTGCTGCAATGCAATATCGTATTCACCAGCATCCTGTGCGGCAATACGCCCCTGTCTTGTTGTTGCACGATTCGTAACCTTTAGTCCTTTAAGCTTACTTAAAGCGCCTTGTAAATATTCTGCTACTGTGTCTTCTGGCGATTCATCAGAGCCATAAAGAATTTCTATATCAATCGAAGACTTATTCAGTTCTTTAAGTCCCTCATCAAGATACTGCTGTGCCTTGGCAAGATCATAGTGTGTATAATCACCACTATCATCACGGAAATCCTTACCTGTCTTTGGATTATAAGCTAACGTCTTTCCGACCATGCCACCTACTTTACTTGATCCATCTTTTAAAACATTCTTCGTGAAATCATCACGATTGATTGCATAAGAAATAGCTGCACGAACATTCTTGTTTGCCAGCGTACTTCTTCGATGATTGATATTGATATAGAAGACATAACCCATTTGGAATTGTTTATAGGATTTATCTTTCTTATATTTATCAACTAACGATGAATTGATAGCTGCATAGTCGAGTGTACCATTTGTAAAATTAAGTGCTGCCGTTGATGGATTTTGTTTTAAGAAAAGATTTAATTTATCCAGCTGCACTTCTTTTGCTAAGAAAGAATTTGGATTTTTCTTGAATTCCATCTTGTTATTCTTTGTCCACTTTGTTGCAATAAAAGCACCACAGCTCAACATATGATTAACATCAGTAGCATATTGCTTACCCATCTTCTCCACATATTCTTGATTTTGTGGATAGAAGCAAGAGAATGTCATAATATCCAAGAAGTAAGCAATTGGTCTTTCAAGTGTGACAACAACTGTTTTGTCATCAGGTGCTTTAATACCTAATGTATCTAACTGCTCCTTAGAAGCATTAACACCTAGCTTAGCAATTGCATCTGCATTTTTAATAGATGCACCATCACTTGTAAACATATAAGCATATTCGCTTGCATTCTTTAAAGCACGTTGCCATGAATAAACAAAATCTTGGGCCTTTAATGGATACGTTTTACCATTAAGATCCGTCCATTTTAAATTATCTCTAAGCTTGAATGTATAAACCGTATGATCATCATTCAAGCTATAGCTCTTTGCAAGCATGGGTACTGTCTTTCCTTTCGCATCAACGCCCATTAACCCTTCTGTCGTCGCATGGAGCGCACTCATACTTGCGGGATCCGTCGCAAAAGCCGAATCCATCGTGACAATATCGGTCTCCAAGCCAAAGTTATAGACTTTCTGCGTATCCGTCTTACCGCCACATCCTGACAATAGCAGCCCCATTGTTACAAAGAGCGCTAACATTTTCCTCATAATCATTTCCTCCTATACTTATAAATCATTATCACACAAGTAAGCAAGCGTGGTCAACAAATACATCAAAGTATAAAAAAACATCACTCCTAAGAGTGATGTCCTGTCTTCTAGATGGCGCGGCTCGAGGGATTCGAACCCCCGCACACCTTGCGATGCCTTCCGGTTTTCAAGACCGGTCCCTTCAGCCAGACTTGGGTAGAGCCGCATGATCTATTTGACTTTCATTGAATGGTGGTCTCTGCCGGAATCGAACCAGCGACACGGGGATTTTCAATCCCCTGCTCTACCGACTGAGCTAAGAGACCATAACTGGCGGTCTGGACGGGGCTCGAACCCGCGACCTCCGCCGTGACAGGGCGGCATTCTAAACCAGCTGAACTACCAGACCAAATGGTTGCGGGAGAAGGATTTGAACCAACGACCTTCGGGTTATGAGCCCGACGAGCTACCAGACTGCTCCATCCCGCGATATAAAATTATGGTGGACCCTGTAGGACTCGAACCTACGACCAAGCGGTTATGAGCCGCCGACTCTAACCAACTGAGCTAAGGGTCCTACGGAATCAAATGGTAGCGGGAGGGGGATTCGAACCCTCGACACTCCGGGTATGAACCGAATGCTCTAGCCAACTGAGCTATCCCGCCATATTCGATGACAAATGAAATGGTGGAGCTTAGCGGGATCGAACCGCTGACCTCCTGCGTGCAAAGCAGGCGCTCTCCCAGCTGAGCTAAAGCCCCATCACATGGTCGGGAAGACAGGATTTGAACCTGCGACCCCCTGGTCCCAAACCAGGTGCACTACCAAGCTGTGCTACTTCCCGACAAATAAGCACCGTAAGAATGGTGCCCTGGGCCGGAGTCGAACCGGCACGGAGTTTGAAGTCCGCGGGATTTTAAGTCCCGTGCGTCTACCAATTTCGCCACCAGGGCAATGGAGGTTCCAGCCGGACTTGAACCGACGATCGAAGAGTTGCAGTCTTCTGCCTTACCAACTTGGCTATGGAACCATCTCTTTGCGGTGCTCACTTAATATACACTATTATTTCTATTTATGCAATAGCTATTTTATAAAAACTTAAAGTTTTTTTAGAGATGTTCTCTACGTCTTGTCGATTCTCTAAAGCATTCTTTCAAAGTTTCATCATCATCGTCATAGATAGCTTTTTTCATAATATCAAGCTGCTTTTCAAAGTGTCTAATTGATGACAAGAGATAACGCTTATTATTAAGGAAAAGCTCTGTCCATAAATCTTCGTTAATATTTGCTATACGTGTTAAATCTCTAAAAGAGTCACCGATATACTTTCCTGTATCATATTTTTGTGTATCACTGTTCATAAGGGCTACAGCCATGACATGGGGCAATTGTGAAGTATATGAAATAATTTCATCATGTTCATAAGGCGACATAATCTTGACGCTTCTAAAGCCAAGTTTTCCTGCTAACAGCTGCATCTTCTTGATTTTCTGTTCATCATTGGTTTCATGCTGAATGATAATAAAATTCGCATTCTTAAATACATCAGCCGATGCATAAGCATACCCTTTCTTTTCTCTGCCTGCCATTGGATGTACAGAAATATATTCAACATCATCAGGAATCATCTCTAACGCCTGTTCAATAAAATAGCTCTTAATACCAACAGCATCACTGACAACACTTCCTGATTTAAAATGAGCATTCTTTATAAAATCTAGGACAAGTGATGGATATAGGCAAATAATCGTAAGATCTGTCTCAGGTATAATCTCCTCACCATCAACAAATCCTTCAATAATACAACCATCTTCTTTTGCTCTATTAAGTGTATCAACATCTTTATCTACACCATAAACCTCATATCCTTTTCCCTTTAACGCTTTGACAAAACTACCACCAATAACGCCTAACCCTACTACCGTTATTTTCATAAACGCACCCCCCTTTTTGTGGCATTATAACATACAAGCAAAAAAGATGCATGATGATTCATGCACCTTCGTCTAATGACGTTTTTCTTCCAACATTGCCAATTTGAAATTAATAAGTTTTTCTGATAAATCGACATAATACTGATGAGGATATTCTAAACGGAAGATTTCATCCCACAATAAATCTTCCTGTGCTTTACGATAGGCTCTGATTTCATCTAAAGTATATTCAGGATAAACAACTTCCCCATTATGGAAGACTGGTTTCTGTAATTCAAAGTATTCATAGCTGCCAGCCTTTAATGTTTTATTCTTCCAACGGTCCAGTAAAGAATAGATTGTAAGATCTTTATTCACATCAATTTTTTCATCCGCAAACATAATAATATCTGCAAATGCTTTGTTTGTTTCTTTTTCAATAAGACGGTAAACCTTTTTATAGCCTGGGTTCGTGATCTTTTCCGTATTTTCAGAAATCTTGATCTTTGGAATAATATGACCAGCAACTTCCATAGCACACATCTTGTAAACACCACCAAATACCGGTGCACTCTTAGAAGTAATCATGTTTTCCCCTACCCCAAAGCTATCAATGCGCGCGCCTTGTTCAAGCACTGAACGAATAAGATATTCATCAAGCGAATTGGAAATAGATATCTTACAATCCGTTAAACCAGCAACATCAAGCATTGCTCTTGCTTTCTTTGTCAGATAGGCAATATCACCAGAGTCAATACGAATACCAGAAAGACGTTTTCCCATTGGAGCTAAAACTTCTTCAGCAACATTAATGGCATTGGGAATACCACTCTTTAATACATCATAAGTATCAACCAAAAGAACACAAGAATCAGGATAAACTTCAGCATAAGCCTTGAAAGCCTCATATTCACTATCGAATGACTGGACAAAAGAATGTGCCATAGTACCTAATACAGGAATGCCAAACATCTTGCCAGCAGCAACATCCGCTGTTCCTGATACACCACCAATATAGGCAGCTCTCGCCCCGTAGTTAGCACCATCATACCCCTGAGCACGACGACTGCCAAATTCCATAACTGGTCTGCCTTTGGCTTCTTGAACAATACGATGAGCTTTTGTCGCAATTAAGGATTGATGATTCATCGTAATCAATAAGAATGTCTCAATCAACTGTGCTTCAATAAGTTTAGCTCGCACTGTCACAATTGGTTCATAAGGAAATACTGGTGTTCCTTCAGGAATAGCCCAGATTGAACCTTGAAATTTAAAATGACGTAAATAATCAAGGAATTCTTCATCAAAGTGATTCAAAGAACGTAAGTATTCAATATCCCCTTCACTAAAATGCATAAACTTGATTGCTTCAATAAGCTGTTGTAATCCTGCCGCTACAACAAACCCGCCTTTATCCGGGTTATTACGATAAAACATATCAAAATATGCATACTCATTCTGCTTGTTTTTCTTATAGTAACTATAAGCCATTGTAAGTTCGTAAAAGTCCATAACCAATGTTATATTTCTTTCACTATTAACCGTTGTTTTCATTTGTTTCACCTCATAACATGAGTTCATCATACGCTTTTATTTCTCAAAAATAAAGCAATATGTGAAAATTATGACTACATTGTCATGACATCTGTCATTAACTCTAATTGAAAGCTCTTACGTTCTATAATCTTCATAAGTCCACTTGTAAATCAAAAATAAAAGTATAAAATGGCTTAAGGAGTAGAACATATGAACGAAGAAAACTATTTAGAGTGCGAAAAATATTATATTTTTGCCGCCTTAATCTTTATTGCTGGATTTTATGGTGGTTATACGATGACTGTCCGTGGTGGCTTATTCGCCAATGCTGCTAGTGCCAACATGGTCCTATTTGCGATTGCTATCGGCATGCACAAATTTGAAAAAATTTATGTTTATATTTTGAGTTTTATTGCTTATATGCTTGGCACAATCGTAAGTGAACACTGTGGTTTGCTAGCGAAAAAGATTGGCCGGCTAAGATGGGATACATATATGATTGGTATTGAAATTCTTTGGATTCTTCTCTTAGCCTTCCTGCCTGCCAACGTCCCAGATCTTGTTTATCAGCTTTCTATTAACTTTATATGTGCAATGCAATTCAATACATTCCGCCAAGCCGAAGGAATTGGTATGGCAACCGTTTTTATTACTAACCATACAAGACAGACTGGCAGCTATTTAACAAGATGGATCAGAAAGCCTTATGAACTAGCTTATCTCAAGAAGAGTGCTAGACACTTTGGCATGATTCTTTGCTTCTTCCTGGGAGCATTGACTTCATCCTATTTTGGACAATACCTCCATACAAAGACATTATTAATTGCCACAGGCCTATTAATTCTCATCTTTATTGACTTTGTCCATGCTGATCTTTTCATTGAAAAAGACCGTATTCTTGAAACACCTCGTGGTCACTAGACCGGGTGTTTTTTTCTTGCAATTTTCTTGCAAATAAGAAAAAAACATCTATTATAAATATCATGGAGATTAAGAAAAATATTGAATTAAAAGATTATCTTACAATGAAAATTGGCGGCAAGGCTGCCTATCTTGTCGATATAACTAATAAGCATGATGTTGTTGATGTTATGAACTGGGTAAAAGAGCACCACATTAAATTCTTTGTCTTGGGAGGAGGAAGTAATACTTTAGCAAAGGATGAAGGTTTTGATGGTATCATCATTCATAACATGATTAAAGGAATCAAGAAAATTCATGAAGATAGCACTTCAGCTACATTTTGTGTTGGTGCAGGTGAAATTCTTGATCATTTTATTCATTATACTGTTCAAAATAATCTTTCTGGAATGGAAGCCATGAGCATGATTCCAGGTACGATTGGTGCAACACCCGTCCAGAATGTCGGAGCATATGGTCAGGAGATTGCAGATACATTTGTCGAACTCACTGCCTATGATACATCAACAAATGAATTTGTAACATTAAGCAAGAAGGATTTACACTTCTCTTATCGCAACTCAATTCTAAAGCATGAAGCCTGGGGACGTTATATCATCTGTGATGTAACAGTTTGCTTGAACAAGAGCTTACCAAAGCCTCCTTTCTATGCACAGGTTCAAAAAACACTCGACGAGCAGGATATCCACGACTATACACCTCAAACCATCAGGGAAACTGTTATTAAGATTCGCACACAAAAGCTACCTGACCCTCACCTCATCCCTAATTCAGGCTCTTTCTTCAAGAATTCCGTTATCACCACCGAGCAACTTAACGAACTCAATAAAGAATATCCGGAATTAAAGGGCTTTGTTGTGGATGAAAACCATGTCAAGATTTCAACTGGCTGGCTAATTGACCAGAGCGGTCTTAAAGGGCAAAAGATTGGACATATGCGTGTCCATGACAAGAATGCACTTGTCCTCACCAATCTTGATGCAAAAAGTTATCATGATCTTGCAAGCGCAAGAGAAATAATCAAAGCAAGAGTCTATGAACGCTTTGGCATTACAATTGAACAAGAAGTATTAGAAATAGCCTAGTTTCCACTAGGCTATTTTTGTTTTAAAAAAGGAAGATCTATTGATCTTCCTGCATTGCCATTTTCTTTAATGCATCACGAGCAGCATGCTGTTCAGCACGTTTTTTACTTGTTCCAACACCCGTACCAAGCACAGTGTCATCTAAAACAACATTCATGGTAAATTCTGGGGCATTGGCTGGCCCTGTTTCATTCACAAGAACATAAGTCACAGACTTACGATCATCAGCCTGTATAAGTTCCTGAAGTTTTGTCTTATAGTCAGTAATATCCTCATTATGTTTAACATCTTCAATATGCATAAAGATTGTACGCTCTAGAATCTTGAGCACTTCATCCTTACCACAATCAAGATAGATAGCACCAACAAAAGATTCATAAATATCACAAAGAATGGCATCCCTATTTCTTCCTCCGCTCTTCTCTTCACCAACACCCAAATAAATAAGCTGATCAAGTCCAAGTTCTCTTGCAAAGCGAGCGAGTGACTCTTCACGAACAAGTTTACTTCTTAATGTTGTGAGCTGTCCTTCAGGATACTGAGGAAACTTCTTGAAGATATATTCGGATACATAAAGCTGTAAAACAGCATCACCCATGAATTCTAGACGTTCATAGTCCTTTCCGCCTTTCTCATTTGCATAGGATGAATGCGTAAAAGCTTCTTTATAAAGACCTAAATGCGTAAAGGGAATATTTTCTTGAATCAGGAAATCTAGTATTTTCATGCTTTAAGTCCCTCTCTTAGCTGATCAACAACATGATTTTCAATCATTTTATACGTTAAGAACATTGCACTTTCAAAAGCTTGTGCATCGCTTGCCCCATGTGCTTTCACCAAAGCATGATCAAAGCCCATCATCAATGCTCCACCAACCGTCTTATAATCAAACTTATCTTTAACAGAATAAATGGCTGGTTTAGCAATCAAGGCACCAATCTTTCCTCTTGTAGAGCTCATTAAGCCTTCTTTGACAGCCTTCATAACAATGAGCGCTGCACCTTCAGTTGACTTCAAGGCAATATTGCCACTAAAGCCATCTGTAACAATAACATCAGCATCGCCCTTCAAGATATCTCTTCCTTCAATATTACCTACAAAATTCACTTTTCCAGCGTCTTTCATTTCTGTCAAAAGCTTATAAGCATTCTGATGCATTTCATCACCTTTATGTGGCTCCACACCAATATTCAACAATGCCACTTTAGGATTTCCAATATCACGCACATTCTTGCAATATAGTGATCCCATAATAGCAAAATCACCAAGCTGCTCTGCAGTATTTTCTGCATTGGCGCCAACGTCTAATAAGCAAGTCCCATGACCATTAAAAGTAGGTAATGTAGCCATTAAGCAGCTCTTTGAAACGCCTTCAATTCTTTTGACAAAAAGCATCGCAGCTGTATAGTAGGCACCCGTTGAACCACATGATACAACACCATCAACCTCGTCATTTCTTGCCATCATCAACGCCTTAACAAGCGAAGACTCCTTCTTACGTCTAACGCCCATGACACTATCTGTCATTTTCACAACATCACGGGCATCAACAATTTCTACATTGTCCAAATCTTTCAAAGATTCTAATTCTTCCATTTTACCAACAACAACTAATGTTGCGTCACGATGTTCACTTGCGAAATTTCGACATGCTTCCACAACAGGAGCACTCCCTAAATCGCCAGACATTGCATCTACTGCAATTCTCATAATATCACCTCAATTGCGCCCATTATAACATAACTAATCCATATAATCATTAGCGCTTTTTATGTTTTCAATGATTGTTTGTATATAGGATTGATATTCATCATATTTATAGTAGCTTTCAATCATTTCAATTGCATCATCACGAGCCATTTCAAGAATATCAAAGTCTTTAAAAACATCACCTATCACAAATGTTGCTAAACCCGATTGCCTTGATCCTAAAATCTCCCCTGGGCCACGCGTCTCTAAGTCATAGCGTGAAATCTCAAAGCCATCATTATGACTCTCTAAAAATTGCAAACGCTCAATTGCTTCCTCATTTGTCGCCTTTGACAACAAATAACAATACCCCTGTTCACTACCTCTGCCAACACGTCCACGCAACTGATGAATCTGACTCATTCCAAAGCGTTCAGCATCATAGATTACCATAAAGTTAGCATTATGAACATCAATACCTACTTCTATAACAGTGGTAGAAACAAGAATTTGTATTTTATTTGCCGCAAACTCATCCATGACCCTATTCTTATCCTGATCACTAAGACCGCCATGCAACAAACCAACATGATAATGCGGCTCAAAATACTTTGCCATGCCTTGTGCAATCTTAATAGCTGATGTCATCGGATAGTCCTCATTATCTTCAATAGCAGGACAAATCACATAAACCTGTCCACCCGCTTTAAGATAATCCTTAAGCTCTTTTAAGAAAGGCTTCATACTTGCAGACTGAAAATATTTAGTAATGACCGGCTTTCTGCCTGAAGGCATCGTATGAATGGTTGAAACATCCATATCCCCATAGAGCGATAAAGCCAAGGTTCTTGGTATAGGCGTTGCACTCATGACAAGAAAATCAACAGCCTTCCCTTTATCCTTAAGTGCTTTTCTTTGTTTGACACCAAAACGATGTTGTTCGTCCGTAATGACCAAACCTAGACGCTTATACCGGACTTTCGCCTGAAAGAGCGCATGCGTCCCTACAACGATATCAATATCACCCTGCGCAAGTGCCTGATAAATTTCTTCCTTTTTATTAGGTGTAAGTGCCCCCACCAGCAAAGCAATTTTGATATCCGTATTCTTGAAAAACTGCGTTAAAGTTCGATAGTGTTGAGTTGCTAAAACTTCCGTTGGAGCCATAAGTGCCCCTTGATAGCCAGCAAGATAATTCGCATAAAGCCCTATTGAGCTAACAACCGTTTTGCCACTCCCAACATCCCCCTGCAAGAAGCGATACATGATGGTCGGCTTCTCAAGATCTCTTAAAATGGCTTTTGTGGCTTCCTGCTGGTCCTTTGTCAGATGATAAGGAAGGGTTTTTAAAAAGGCATTGATTTCTGGATGACTGAAGACTTTCGCCTCGCCTGCTTCATTTTCTCTTTGAATACGAATATATTGCATAGTCAGCTGGAATTTTAAAAATTCCTCATACTTTAAAGACTTCAGGCTTGCCACAATACGTTCTTTTTGTGTTGGATTATGAACTTCATAAAGAGCATCTTTCTTATTCATATAGTGATATTTTTCTTTGAATTCACTTGGCGTAAAATCCACAATATGATTGGCTGAAAGCATCAACGCCTTATTAACATACTTTTGAAACTGTTTATCCGTAATCCCTTCTTTTAATGAATAAATAGGATAAATACCTCCCATTTCATCTAGCGACTTTGTCAACATCGTACTTGCTGTAATCGCATGATCAGAAAGCTTGCCCATAATCGTAACCACGACGCCCATCTTAAGATGAGGTCTTAGGAAATGACGATTGAAGATAACAACATTATACTCTTCTTCCTTGATTTTCACCTTTACAGAAAGACGTGAAAAACGTCCTTTAAAGAATATCTTGGGCGTTGAGATAATATGTCCTTCAACACAGATTTTACCATCGTTACCCCCTGGCCATATTTCCTTGATTTCATCATAGCGATAAGGCAAATGCATATAAACATCCTCTAATGTATGCAAGCCCATGCTTTCCAATAAAGCCTGTCTATTTGTAGATGTTGTTAGTTTACTTAAATCATTCATCTTCATCACCAAAAACATCATAACACAAAATAGCTGCTGAATTGACAATGAAAATCATTCAAGTTAAGATATGAAGCAATGAAAGGATGATCATTATGGCTTATTTTGATTTTGCAGCAAACCCTCCAGTTGACCAACGTGTCCTGGATACATATTATAAAACAACACAAGAATTCTATGCAAATCCTAATTCATTCCATGCCTTAGGTCTTGCCTCCAAGCATAAGCTTGATGAAGCAAGTGCCCATATCGCAAAATTGATGGGATGTGACAAGGATGATATCATTTATACAAGTGGAGCAACCGAAGCCAACAACCTGGCGATTAAAGGTGTATGTGAGCGTTATAGGAATAGAGGTAAGCATATTCTTATTTCTTCACTTGAACATAATTCTATTACCGCATCCGTCACCGCTCTTACCAAGCAAGGCTTTGAAGTGGAATTGATTCCACTTGATCGTGATGGTCGTGTTGACATAGATGAACTACAAGATTTGTTAAGAGAAGATACGATTCTTGTCAGTATCGTTGCTGTTGATAGCGAACTTGCGATTAGACAGGATATTGAATCACTGGCTCATTATGTTAAAGAACATTCTCAGGCTTTCATGCATGTTGATGCTTCACAAGCTATTGGTAAATGTCATATCGACTTTTCTGAATGTGATCTGATTACCTTAACGCCACATAAATTCTATGGTATCAACGGAACAGGAGCACTTATTAAGAGAAGCAATGTTAGTCTGATTGCCCAGATTGATGGTGGTCGTTCAACAACAATTTACCGCAGTGGAACACCTGTTGTTGCTAATGTTGTCGCCTTTGATAAAGCATTAACCCTTGCACTCAATGAAGAAGATGAACGTACACAAAAAATCACCGCATATCACGATGACCTATTGAGCTTCATTAAGAGCTATAAACATATCCATATCAATACAACCAAGTATTCACTCCCTCATATCATTAATTTTTCCATTACCGATATCACAAATGCACGCTTTGCGGACAGCCTTGAAAAACATCAAGTCTATGTTTCCGCCAAGACATCTTGCTGTCCCGCAAATATGCCTAGCAAGCTTGTCTTCGCCTTAACACATAATAAAGCTCTCGCCTTAAACAGCGTCCGTGTCAGCATTTCCCATCTCAATAGTGCTGATGATATTGCGGTATTCAAACAGGCATTCGACCTCGCATATAAGGAGACTTTTCATGAATAAAACACAGGAAATAGAAAGAAGTATCATTAAAACATATCGTAAAGACATCTGGCATAATTTCATTAAGGGTTTGCAGGATTACCAGATGATAAACGAAGGTGACAGAGTCATGGTCTGTATAAGTGGCGGGAAGGACAGCTTCTTGCTTGCGAAATGCATCCAGGAATTAGAACGCCATGGCAAAGTGCATTTTACTGCTCACTATGTATGTATGGATCCAGGTTATAATGAATTCAATCGACAATTCATTGAAGACAATGCCAAGCTTCTTGGAATCCCTTTAGAAATCTTTGAAACAAATATCTTCGATGCCGTAAGCTCTGGAGATTTCAAGAACCCATGTTATTTCTGTGCTAAAATGCGTCGTGGCTATCTTTATAAACAAGCTAAACAGCTTGGCTGCAACAAGATTGCCTTAGGCCATCATATGGATGATGTTATTGAAACAACCCTTCTTAGCATGTTCTATGGTGCGGAAGTAAAGACTATGATGCCAAAGCTTCATTCAGAAAACTGGGATGGTGTAGAACTAATCCGTCCTCTTTTCAAAGTAAGAGAAGAAGCCATTATCCGATGGCGTGATGGCAATGACCTCACATTTATCAACTGCGCTTGCCGCTTTACGGAAGGCTGTTCTTTAATCAATGATGGTACAAGTAAACGCAAGGTTGTTAAAGAATTCATCAAGAAAATGAAAAAAGACAACCCTAATATTGAACATAATATCTTTGTTGCTATGGAAAATGTCAACCTTGGTTGTGTCATCAGATATAAGAAAGATGGTATTGAACATAGTTTCTTAGATGAATATGATCAATAGTTTGTCTATAGGTTCCTATTATTGCATTACATAAGTTTAATGTATTGGTCTCTCGTTCATTATTTTTCTATAATAATCGCATGAGGTGATGAAACATGGCATTGGATGAAGTGAGAAAGACCTTCGAAAAAGAAGGTATCGCAAATCGTATTATTGAATTAGATGAATCAAGTGCAACAGTTGCTGATGCAGCCAAAGCTTTGCATACAGAAGAAGCCCGGATTGCGAAGTCAATGAGTTTTCTTGTTGATGATCAGGTGAATATCATTGTTATGGCTGGTGATGTTAAGATTGATAATCATAAATACAAAGAATACTTTCATAAAAAGGCAAAAATGGTGCCTTTCAATGAAGTAGAACAACTAACAAGCCATCCTGCTGGTGGTGTTTGTTCCTTCGCTTTACCAAGTAACGTCAGCGTCTATCTTGATCGTTCACTTAAACGCTTTAAAACAGTCTTTCCAGCATGTGGTTCGCGTAACAGTGCAATCGAACTTAACATTAATGAACTCGAACAATATTCCAGCAATGTCCAGGACTGGGTGGATGTAACGAAGCTAGCCTAAAAGCCGCTGTAACAATAAGCATTATGAATTAAAAAAAAGATGGTAGGATGCAAGCGCACCCTACCATCTTTCATATTCACATGAAAATTCATGACATCGTTTTAACGATGATTGAGAAGTTCTTCAAAGGTATCAATGATTTTTGTAACACCTGGTAATGTCTGATAAATTTCTTTCTTATTTGCTGAATTAACAACAATAATATTGCGACATCCTGCCTGATATGCACTTTCAATACCACTCACTGAATCTTCAAAAATCATGCATTCTTGTAAATCAATATTCAGTAATTGAGCCGCTTTCTTAAACATCGCAACTTTATTTTCATAACTGCCATCATCAAAGACAATCTTATCAGGATCAAGCCAATGATCAAGATGAAATGATGAAACAAAGAAATCAATATTTTCTTTGATTGAAGCACTAGCGATAGTAAATGGAATATTTTCATGCTTTAACCAATCAAAATATGCTTCTGCTCCCGCAACAAGATGAAATGTGGCCTGATCTTCTTGGCAGTATTGACGATAATAGCTTTCTTTTAACTCCGAGTAATAAGCCAATGTTTTTTCATCACATTCTTTTTGAAATAAGTATTCGATGATTTTATTGTTTGGTACACCATTGAAGTGTTCATGCAGTTCTTCCTCAGTGATACCTTTATGGCGGATGATCTGTGATATTTGACCCCAAGCCAATATGTGCTTATCATTATCAAAAAATAATGTTCCATTAAAATCAAAAATAACACCTTTTATCTTCATTTTATATCTCCCTGTTTTTTATGACCCGCTTATACCAGTAGGCTGATGCCTTAGGATATCTCTTTTGTGTAGGATAATCGGTATAGAAGAGTCCATATCGTTTATTATAACCATTTGACCAAGAAAATACATCCATTAATGACCAAACAAAATAGCCTTTTACGCAAACACCCTCATTAATAGCCTTTAAGAGCCATGTAAGATGCTTGGCAATATAATCGATACGTGATTCATCATCAACAATATGATAATCACTCATACTTTCTTTCTTACCTAATCCATTCTCTGTAATATAGATTCCTTTAGTGAAAGCATATTGCTTTGAAATACGCATAAGCATATCATACATGCCTTGAGGATAAATCAGCCAATCCCAGTCAGTCGTTGGAATGCCATCTTTGATAACACGTTCACCAACACCCTTTAGCTTAAACTTCTTTGTCCCTTTCTCGCCTGTGCCATTATGAACAATTTCATTCTCTCCATCATAATAACGAACAAAGTTACTTTGATAATAATTCATGCCAAGATAATCAATCTGATTAGCCGCTTCCTTCATCTCAGCGATATCTCTTTTATCATAGTGAAATGAGCCATGATTTAAATCAAGCAGTTCATTAATTGTATGTAATGTCTCTTCGCTATAATATCCAAGTAATGTTGCATCTAGTAAAAACTGATTGGCAAGAATATCATCTTTTTTTGCCGCACGAATATCATCAGTATTTGTTGGGTCATAAGGATATTTTGTTTCAAGTGAGTGAATAATACCAATCTGTCCTTTATACCCACATGATTTAAAGATATTAACTGCTTTTGCATGAGCAACCATCATACCATGCATACTTGAAATAGCCTTAGAAATATCATATGTGATGCATGGCGGGAAGACACCTTCAATATATTGATTTGTCGCAATTGGCCAGACTTCATTAAAAGTAAACCAATAACTTACTTCATCTTTGTACTCTTTAAAGCAGAAAGCAGCATATTTCACAAAGGCATCAATTGTTTCACGATTAAGAAAATCACCACGTTCATGAAGCGCTAAGGGTGTATCAAAGTGATGCAATGTGACATAGGGTTCAATACCTTCTTTTTGGCACTGACGAAAGACATGATGATAAAAATCGACACCTTCCTGATTCAGCACACCTTCACCATATGGAAAGATACGTGACCAGGCAATTGATATACGTAAAGCGTTAATGCCAAATTGTTTAGCGAGATGAAGATCAACAGGATACTGATGATAGAAATCACTCGCTTTGTCAGCTTGAAAATTTCCCTTTTCTAAATAATCATCCCAGGCAACCTTGCCTTTCCCATGTGTTCTTGTTTCACCTTCACATTGATAAGCTGCTGTAGCTGCGCCAAAAACAAAATCTTTACTGAATTTCATTATGCATTTCCTCCCTCATTATTCAATATCGAAAAGACAAACTCCAACGCTTTTTGTGGATCACGTGTCAATCCAATATACTGTTTAGACTGACATGCTGTGCATTTGATATGTAGACGATCAGTATCTTTCTTTAAATCTTCAAGATTATTAGCAACCTGTGGGGCAAGAATAACAAGATCAAAGTTTTTCAACATATCATAATGCGCCCCATAAGCACCAGCAGCAGTTGTCAATTTGATGCCCTTTTCCTTAGCTCCTTCATCTAATGCATGTGCTAATAATCCGCTTGTTCCTCCCCCTGCGCAAAGCACCAGAATACGTTTTTGATCAACAACTTCATTATTGACTTCAAGTACTTCTTCTTCATTTTGCACATCACTTGCCTCATCTTCCTCTTGCACCTTTAAGCCATCATAGACCCTAAAAAATGGATAATAGATGAGAAAATCCATAAGCAAAGCACAAAGCACATAGAGCACACATAACAATCCTAACCCACAGCCTAGAACAATACCTATTGGCGCTGGTGTTGTCCATGGTAAGATGTACATGAAGCTATTCATGCCTAATACATCTACAAATATCTTAAATAACCAGACATTCATGATAGGTGCTAAGACAAAAGGAATGAAGAAAACAGGATTGAGAATAAGTGGTGCACCGAACAGAATTGGTTCATTAACGCCAAAGAGAACAGGAATTGCACTCGCTTTACCGACAGCTTTCAATTCCTTTGAATGAGCCATAAAAGCAAACATGAGCGTAACAACTAGTGTGGCACCTGTTCCACCCATCGTACAAACAAACTGCTGAACACCCGGCGTGAGAATATTTGTTGCATGCCCTCCCGCTCTAAATAAATCAAGATTAGCAGCAATATTCATATAATAGATAGCTGATACAGCAGGCTCTACAATGGAAGGCCCATGAATACCAACAAACCAGAAAAGGGAAATCGATCCATAAACAAGAGCAAGTCCCAGATAACCATCAGCAGCAAGGAAGATTGGCTTAAAGAAAGCAATAACACCAGCAGCAAAGCTCATTCCGACGACCTTTCTAAAAATCAAATCAAGACCTGAAAGCAATAGAATAGAGAATGCAAAAGGAATAATATCAGCAAAAGTCTGAGAAATATTAGGTGGTACTTCAGGAGGCATATGGATCGTAATATTATGTTTGATACAATAGCGATAGATATTACAAACAAGAAAGGCTACCAAGAAGCCTGTAAGCAAGCCTTTTGAACCCATATATTCTATTGCCAAACCATTCTTTATAGGATCAACAGCCATAACAAGTGTTCCGACAATTCCTGCCATAAAGGTTGAAATAGTGTTGATCTGTAGATTAACAGGTAATTCTCTATTCATATTATCTGCTAGATTCTTTGCGGTTGAGCCAGCTACTAGCAAGGCCAGTATGCCCATAGAGTAGTTATAAGGCTTCATAATTGCATTCTCAACATCCTTTGGCCAATAGAAGCCAAAGATATTAGGAACAAAAGCAATCAACAAGAAGATACTAGAAAATAGAATAACAGGCATGGCTGACATAAAACCATCACGAATAGATTTTAAGTATTTATTGCGTGAAACACGATCAAAGAATGGCTTTGCGGATTCAATCTTTTTAATCAAAGTATCCATAACATGCTCCTAGTGGTAGATATTGATTAAATGGAAGACAATATCCTTAAGAAGAAGGGTTGTCATGAGATGATCTTGCGCATGTACAGTAATAAATCCAATTTCGATTTCTTCGCCTCTTGCTTCAAGTGATAATAGCTCTGTCTGTGCTTTATGGGCATCATTGAGACAATCATTAGCTTGTTCAATTAAAGTCTTGCATTCATCAAAATGTTGCTGTTTAGCTTTTTCAAGCGCCAATAATAATTTACTTCTTGCCTCTCCTGAATAAGCAACGATTTCAAATCCTACCATTGTAATTTCTTCTTTTGTCATTATTTTTTCCTCTTTTCTTCTTTTCTAAACAGTAAGATCAACAATCAACACGGAAAAACAGTTCATACCCATTCTTCATAATCCTCGCTTTCCTCAACTGGCGCCATATTAAAGAAAGCCTTTTCATTTTCTTACTGCGATTATGATTATAAAGAAGAAAATATTATGATAAAATAGAAGAAAGTCTAAGCTAAGGGTAAAAAAGTATTATTTATACTTTTTGGTGGAAAATATGGAAAACTTACAATCAATGCTTAAAGATCTTTATCTCATATCAGGATTAAATTTATCAATCTATGATATTCATGAAAACTTAATAACGTCATATCCTGAACACAGCTCCCCTTTCTGCCATCTTATTAAAAGCACGCCTGAAGGAGCTGCTCAATGTCTTGCATGTGATCACAAGGCCTTTGAGCGTGTTAAATCATCAGGTCAAATTGATATCTACAATTGTGATTTTCATCTTTATGAAGCTGTTGTTCCAATCTATACCTATGGTGTGCATTCTGGTTATCTCATGATGGGTCAAACACTGACTGACTCAGCAGTGGAGAAAAAAACAATCAAAAATGCGGCAAAAGACTTTGTCGATTCAGAAAAAAAGCTTGATGAAGCCATCAGCAGGATATCCTTTCATACAAAAGAACAAATTCTCTCCTTCGCATCCGTTATTGATATTTGTGCCAAATATCTCACTCTCACAAATAGATTAGAAGCGAAAAATAAAAATCTTGCCATCGAAATCAAAAACTATCTTAATGCGCATTACAATCATACAATCACGCTTCAACAGCTATGCAACTATTTCTATGTTTCAAAATCCACTCTTCTCAACAAATTCAAAGAAGAATATGGTATAACCATCCATCAATACTTACTTGATTATCGTTTCCAAAAATCATTAGAGCTCCTCACCAATAGCACACAAAGCATTCAGGAAATAGCTCTCGCATGTGGCTTTCAGGATGCCAATTATTATGCAAAAGCATTCAAAGCCAAATATCAAACAACCCCAACGCATTACCGTGAAACCAAAAATACCTCAAAGAACGAAAGAAACCTATAACAACTTCAAAATGCAAAAAGGACGGATATGACCAAGATAGCCTTTCCGTCCTCTTTATTTCCATATTTTTTGTTTTTACTCTACACCAATGATGAATGAATATACTGGCTGACCGCCATCATTCATTTCAAGCTCACAATCTTCAAAATTTTCTTCGAGATATGACTTTGCAGCTTCCTTTTCTTCTTCTGTGACATCCTCACCACAAATAATGGTTATGACTTCACTATCATCATCTACTAAGCCTTCTAATGCTTTCTTTAAAGCATCAATCTTATCTGGAACACAGGCAACAATCTTCTTGTTGCATAAAGCCATGTAATTATTTGCTTTAATTTCTAAGCCATCAATTGTTGTATCTTTAATTGCAAAAGTAACCTGACCTGTCTGAACGTCTTCAAGAGCTGAAGTCATTTCATTAACATTTTCATCAAGTGATGCTTCAGTATTATACATCATACATGCAGCTAATCCCTGTGGAATAGTCTTTGATGGAATGACAATGACATGAATTTCATCTTCGAGAACTGTTGCAGCCTGCTCTGCTGTCATCACAATATTAGAGTTATTTGGCAAGATAATGACATTCTTCGCATTGACTTTACGGACTGCATTAACAATGTCTTCTGTTGCAGGATTCATTGTCTGACCACCACTTACAACATCGTCACAACGCAAATCCAAGAACATCTTCTTCACGCCTTCACCAGCAGCTACTGAGATAATAGCTGTATCTTTTGATGGAGCAGCTTCTTCCTGAGCTTCTGGTTCTTTGTAATCTGGTTCATTGAAGTTCACAATTGTAATATGGGCAAGTTCACCAAAACGCTGACCAACATTTAATGTATGACCTGGTCTTTCTGTTGATAGTGAGACAAAAACAACATCATCCTTTTCAGTGACATTCACTTCAGTTGCAGGTGTTCTTTCCAATTCATGTGTAAAGCCATCAATAGTAAATGCCTTTGCTTTACCTTCATCAATCTTGAAAGAATACTTGACCTGATAGCCTTTTTGCTTAGAAGCTTCTTCTTCCGCTTCTTTCATTGCTGCTTGTTGAGCAGCCACATCAACACGAACAACCTCTTCTCCTGCAAGTGCAAGCATAAAGCCTGTTAAAACAACAACTAAGCCTGCTCCACCAGAATCGACAACACCAACTTCTTTCAGTACTGGTAACAATTCAGGTGTTCGGTCAAGTGCATCATTAGCTTCTTTGACGAAGTAAGAGAACCAATCTTCTACTTCCATATCTTCTTTGACATAAGCAGAGCCAGCTTCACTTGCTTCTCTGATAACTGTCAAGATTGTTCCTTCAACAGGTCTCATAACAGCTTTATAAGCAACTTTAGCACCATTCGCAAAAGCCTCAGCTAATTCCACTGAATCCGCTGTTTCTTTGCCTTTTAAGCTCTTAGCAACACCTCTAAAGATCTGTGAAAGGATAACACCGGAGTTACCTCTTGCCCCCATCAACAAACCTTTCGATAAAGTCTTTGCGATATCTCCTAAGTTATCACTCTGCAGCTTTTTTACTTCAGCAGCACCATTTGTGAATGTCAAAGACATATTTGTACCTGTATCACCATCTGGTACAGGGAACACGTTTAATGCATCAATTTCCGGATGATTGTTATGGAGCAGGTTTGCACCAGTTTCAACCATCGCACGAAACATTTTTCCGTCAATAGTTTTCATTTCCTTCTCCTTTATTCATCCATTATCTTGATAGACTGTACATAGACATTAACTTCTTCAACATCAATATCAAGAGTATTTTCCAATACATATTTCACTTTTTTCTGGACTTCATAGACAATCTCAGAAATCTTTATACCATATCCAATGATAATATAAAGATTAATAATTGCTCCTGTATCCCCAGCTTCAACAACAATTCCTTTAGAATAATTATCTCTACCTAATAAATCATAGAAACCATCACTCATCTTTTGACTTGCCATGCCTACAACACCATAGCATTCAGTGGCAGCACCACCACATATAGTAGCGATGACATCATTAGATAATTCAATATTTCCAAGTTCAGTTTTCTTCTGAATCATTGCTAAATCCTCCTATCTCATCATCTAGTTGCTCTATTTTAGCATAAATTCATGCATAAAAAAGCACTATGCAGCAATATTATAAATTAAGCATTTCAAAATGTAAATATGGATTGCTTTTTTCTTCAAAGAAACACGCTATTTTCTTTTATCGCAAAGATATTTTTTTCTTTAAATAGTTGCATTTTTTTAAATGAGATGGTATTATACGTGAGTATGCAATAAGCGTAAGGGGTGAGAATACTATGTCAAGAAAAAGTCAGCTTAGCGGAAAAGGACCTATGTCAGGTAACACACGTTCTCATGCATTAAATTCAACTAGAAGAAAATGGAATCTAAACTTACAGAAAGTTACTATCATGGTTGATGGTAAACCAACAAAAGTAAAGATGACTGCAAGAGAATTAAGAACTCTTAGAAAAGGTGCTTAATATATAGGTCTAACGGTACTCTGTACCGTTTTTTTTGTGCTTAAAAAGGGATGCTTACCATCCCTCTTAAATAATTTCAACAAGCTTTAATAAATGATCAATTTCATAATCTACATGCACACCTTCAATATTATGCATATGTCTAGGATTATACCAGCAACATTTCAGGCCTGCATAATTCGCCCCACGAATATCACTCGTTAGACCATCCCCCACAACTAGCGTTGTCTCAGGATTATAATGTGTCGTCTCTCTTACTATATTAAAGAAACGTGTATCCGGCTTCTCATAACCCAATTCCTCACTAATGAATTCATCACGCATATATCGATCCAAATTTGATTTGCGAATCTTAATTGCCTGTGCTACTTTTGAGCCATTCGTAATGGCATACTGGATAACTCCCATTTCAGCTAGCTTTTCACAAATCTCCAACGCTCCATCTTCAACAACAAAATTACGTCCTAATGCTAATTGATATTCATCATTGAACTTCTTGCAATCTATATGCATAATGCCTTTCGAATAGAAGAATTCCTGAAAACGAGAAACTAAGGCAATTTCTCTTTCTATCATATGACGTTCAATCTTAGCCCAATATTGTTTATTGATCTGCTTATAGTCATCAAGCATTTCCTCATTACAAACAATATCATATTTTCTAAAAAGCTCTTCCAGGCTTTTATCTTCAGCTTTTTCAAAATTCAGCAATGTTCCATCTATATCCCATAATACTGTTTTAAACATAGTCCACCTCACTTGCTTTCCATTCTATCAAAAAGAAAAAGCTCTGTCGCTATTAAAAGCAACAGAACTTCTCATTAATTTTTAAAAGCATTCTTGAATGAATCAAAAATAGATCCTGACTTACCAACTTTACGTAATTGTTCGTAAAGTTCTTTTTCTTTCCGTGTTAACTTCTTAGGAATCTGTACATTAACTTTGACATACTGATCACCATAGCCATCACCACGTAAATGTTTTACACCTTTGCCTTTTAGACGCATAACAGCACCTGATTGTGTTCCTGCTGGAATCTTCATTGTCACATCACCATAAACTGTTGGCACATCAACTTCACATCCAAGTGTTGCATCAACGCTAGAAACAGGCACTTCAATCTGAATATCATCATTATGACGAACAAAATGCTTATGTGGTCTTACATAGATTTCTACATATAAGTCACCATTAGGGCCACCATTCTTACCACGATAGCCTTTACCTGCAACACGTAATTGCTGATGCGTATTAATTCCAGCTGGAATATTCAATTCCACTGTAATCGTTTTATTGATATAGCCTTTACCATGACAATTTGGACAAGCTTTTGTAATTTTCTTACCTGTACCATTACAATCTGGACATGTTGTTTCATTGACAAATGTGCCAAATGGTGAACGCTGTTGCGTACGGATCGTACCTGTACCACCACATCGACTACAATTTGTTATATCACTTGAGCTAGCTGCACCAGTACCCATACAATGTGTACATTGTTCATCATAATTGATTTGAATTTCTGCCTTCTTACCTTTGATGGCATCCATAAAATCAATTTCTAGCTGTACAAAACGATCTTCGCCTTGTTGTGGTCCATTGTTACGGCGTGAAGAAGCTCTTCCTCCTCCACCACCGAAGAAGGAACCAAAGATATCACCAAAATCAAAATCCTCAAAGCCGCCAGCATTAAAGCCTCCAAATCCACCAGCTCCGCCTGCTCCTTGTTCAAAGGCAGCATGTCCATAGCGGTCATAAGCTGCTTTTTTATCTGGATCAGAAAGTACTTCATAGGCTTCATTAACTTCCTTGAATTTCTCTTCAGCATCAGCTGATTTGTTGACATCGGGGTGATATTTCTTAGCCATCTTACGATAGGCACGTTTGATTTCATCGGCACTAGCATTTTTATTAATGCCTAAGACTTCATAATAATCTCTTTTATCTGCCATATTCCCCACCTCACAATTGAAAGCCAAGGTTGCCCTTGGCTTTTAAATTAGTTCTTTTCAGTAAAATCTGCATCAACAACGTCATCATCATTATGTGCATTGTCAGATGACTGATTAGCATTTGTGTTTGCATTTGCATTAGCCTGCTGATACTGATAGCTTGCCATCTGCTGAGCCATTTGTTCAAGTTCACTCATCTTATTGTTAAGTGTATCGATATCATTAGCGTCAAGAGCTTTCTTTAATTCATCTCTTAATGCTGTAGCCTGCTGTTTCTGATTAGCATCAATCTTGTCACCCTGTTCATTTAAGGCTTTATCGATTTCATTAATCATCTGTTCAGCTTTGTTCTTTGTTTCGATATCTTTCTTCATCTTTTCATCTTCAGCCTTGTTAGCTTCAGCTTCCTTAACCATTCTATCGATTTCTTCATCGCTTAAGCCTGTAGAGTTCTGGATTGTAATAGACTGTTCCTTATTAGTCTTCATATCCTTTGCTTTAACATTAACGATACCATTAACATCGATATTGAATGTTACCTGAATCTGTGGAACACCACGTGGTGCAGGTTCAATGCCATCAAGCTTGAATAAGCCTAACTGCTTATTGTCTTTAGCCATTGATCTTTCACCCTGTAAGACGTTGATATCTACAGCAGGCTGGTTATCAGCAGCAGTTGAGAAGATCTGTGATTTTTCTGTTGGGATTGTTGTATTTCTTGGGATGAGGACAGTCATAACGCCACCCATTGTTTCAATACCAAGTGATAATGGTGTAACATCAAGAAGTAATACATCCTTAACATCACCAGCAATAACACCACCCTGGATAGAAGCACCCATAGATACAACTTCATCTGGGTTTACTGACTTATTAGGTTCCTTACCAAGTAATCTCTTTACAGATTCCTGAACAGCGATAATACGAGTAGAACCACCAACTAATAAGACTTCATCAATATCATTTGGTGTAACGCCAGCATCGCTTAATGCCTGTCTTACAGGTCCTTCAGTAGCAGCAACTAAGTCAGATGTTAATTCATCAAATTTAGCTCTTGTAAGAGTCATCTCTAAGTGTACTGGACCATTAGCGCCAGCTGAGATAAATGGTAATGAGATCTGAGTCTGCATCATACCAGATAAGTCTTTCTTAGCCTTTTCAGCAGCATCCTTTACACGCTGCATAGCCATTTTATCATTAGAAAGGTCAATACCCTGGTCTTTCTTAAATTCAGCAACCATCCAGTCCATGATCTTCTTATCGAAGTCATCACCACCTAAGTGGTTATTACCAGCTGTAGCTAATACTTCAAATGTACCATCTGCTAAGTCAAGGATAGATACATCGAATGTACCACCACCTAAGTCATAAACAAGGACTTTCTGTTCTTTATCAATCTTATCAATACCGAATGCTAAGGCAGCAGCTGTTGGTTCGTTAATAATACGCTGTACATCAAGACCAGCAATCTTACCAGCATCCTTAGTAGCCTGACGCTGTGCGTCATTGAAGTAAGCTGGAACTGTGATAACTGCTTTATCAACCTTTTCACCTAAATAAGCTTCGGCCGTTGCTTTTAAGTTCTGTAAGATCATTGCAGAGATTTCTTCTGGTGTATAATCCTTACCATTAACATGAACTTTATAATTTGTACCCATATGTCTCTTAATTGAAGAAACTGTATCAGGGTTAGTAATAGCCTGACGCTTTGCAGCTTCACCAACAATAATTTCACCATTCTTGAAGGCAACAACTGAAGGTGTTGTTCTTGAACCTTCTGGATTAGCAATAACTTTAGCTTCACCATTTTCCATTACAGATACACATGAATTTGTAGTACCTAAGTCAATACCAATAATTTTATTACTCATAACTTATTCCTCCTATTGATTAACCTTTACTAATGTCGCTCTAATTACACGCCCTTTAAGCGTATAACCTTTTTGTAATTCTTCTAAAACAATACCGTCTTCCTGATCATCAACATGCTCAGTCATGACAGCCTGATGTAAGTTTGGATCAAAAGGCTTACCCTTTGCTTCAATAACTTCAACACCATTCTTTTCTAAAATAGCCATTAACTGTTTATGAATCATTTCCATGCCCTTCATGTAATTCTTCACTTCATCACTGTCAGTTTCGACATTTAATGAACGTTCGAAATTATCAATGACAGGTAATAATTCTTCAATGAAAGTCTGCATTGCATATTTCACTTGATTTTCATGTTCTCTTTGTAAACGTTTCTTCAAGTTTTCCATATCCGCAAATGTCTTGTAATAGGCATTCTTCCATTTATCTGCTTCAGCAGTTAATGCTGCAATTTGTTCTTTTGTATGATCAGTTGCTTCTTCAACAGTATCTGTTTCCTGAGTTTCCTTGACATCTTCTGTCTTTTCTACTGTTTCTTCAGCCTGATCTTCTGATAATGTTTCTTCTTTTCTTTCTTCGGCCATGTTTTCACCTCTTATGTTTCATTATTCTCATCTTTAATGAGCTTTTCTATATTCTCACCAATAAGCTCTACTAAGCTCACAACCTGATCATATGGCATTCGTGTTGGCCCTATGACTGAGATTGAGCCTCGGGAATTCTCACCCGTATCAAATGATGTTGAGATAATGGAAACATCATTGATGCCATCATCAAATGGCAACTCATTACCACCAATTCTCACGACAACACCACGTTCATCATCTTTACTTGGCTCAAGCGATTTCCACTGTTGGGCATTTTCAAATGCACTCACAAGTTTTCTTAGCTTATTGACATCATTATATTCTGGTTGATACAACATATTGTCTTTACCAGAGAAATAGACATTGCTTTTCGCAAACTTCATAAAGGCTTGCAAGAATGCATTGAAGAGCACTTCATGTTCTTTGACACGAACGCTCATGATTGGCTTGACATCCTTTTCCAGCTTACTTGCAACATCATCGATTGGTGTTCCAACAAGTGTATCATTCATAATATCGACACAAGCGCTTAAATCTTCCATAGATATCTCATTAGAGATGTGGAAAATACGATTTTCTACATGTCCTTTATCTGTTACAATAATCGCTGTTACGCTATTGGCACCAAGAGGAACCAATGTAATATTCTGCAACTTTTCATAAGATGAATTACCACCTAAAGCTACAGTCGTCAAATGCGTCAACTGGCTGAGCATCTGACAGCTTTCTTCGATAATTTCCTGTATCGAACGATTACGATTACTGAAGAGCGTTGAGACCTGGTTTTTAACCTTGTCATCAACATCAGGCTGTAGAAGTGTTTCAACATAGAAATGATAGCCTTTCATCGAAGGAATACGACCACTTGAAGTATGTGTCTTTTCAAGATAGCCCTGTTCTTCAAGAAAACTCATTTCATTTCTAATCGTTGCACTCGAGTAAGGAAGATGATACTTCGTCATTAAGAGTTTACTGCCAACTGGTTCTGCAGTTGCGATGTATTCTTCAACAATGTATTTAAATATCAATAGCTGTCTTGCTGTCAACATCTTGCTCACTCCTCCTTTAGCACTCCTTTACCTTTCGTGCTAACACCATTATACTGAATTGTTTGGCACTGTCAATATTTTAGTGCTAAATATTTACAATATTTTTTATAAAAAAAGGCAATGTTTTCACATCGCCCTATTCTGGCAAGAAATCCACAAGTATATCATTCAAATAAGCCATGGATTCAGGTGTTGTTCTAAGATGATGGTCCACTATCACCAAATCTCCCTCATTCAAATGTTTCTGAAGTGGATAGCCAAAAACATCTTCTACATGTTTTTGATAACGCTGATAGAAATCTTCTAAATCCAGCCCTTCAACAAGCCTTAAACTCATCATTAAATGATTAAACATTGTATCTTCACTTGTTTGTATTTCCTTTTCCTCAATATTCTCACCATTCAAATATTTTTTCATATTACGTGAATGATTGATAAGCTTGTCATCAATCTTACTTGTTGCCCCAATACCTACACCAATATAGTTATCATAATGCCAATAAGCTTTATTATGAAGGGATTCATGTGTCCCTTTCGCATAATTTGAGACTTCATACTTATGAAAGCCCATCTTATTTAAACGATCGTCAATGATATCATTCCATCTTTTATCTATTTCATTATCAAGAGGATGATAATGCTTGTAATGAAGAATTGTTCCTTCTTCCAATATTAAGGCATAATAAGAAATATGATTGATTGGTGATTCGAGAATACGCTCCAAGTCATGCATTAAATCTTCTTCTTGCTGCATTGGTAATCCATACATCATATCAATAGAAATATTTTCAAATCCTAACTTATAAGCATTCTCAATAACTTCTATTGCCTGATAGGAATAATGCTTCCGCCCAATAAAATACAAGAGATGATCCTGGAAAGTTTGTACACCTATTGAAAGACGGTTAACATGATATTGCTTCAACAATTTAAGTTTATCAAGTGTTGCTGATTCAGGATTAACTTCAACAGTGAACTCCTTTGTCTGTTTGCCAATAAAACGCTCAACCCTTTTCAATAAATATTCTAGCTGTTCATATGTTAAAGCACTTGGTGTTCCACCGCCTATATAAATTGTTTTCATGGGATGACGGGGAATCTGTGCAAGTTCTTTTTGTAGTCTTCTTAAATACTGATCAGCCAAATCTTCTTTATAAAAAACTTTCGCAAAATCACAATAGCTACAGATATGATCACAAAAAGGAATATGAATATAGAGACTATCAGTCTTCATGAAAACGGTACTCCTTTGCAAGCCCTCCAAGGGAAGTCTCTTTATAGGCTGATGATAAATCATGGCCCGTTTCCTTCATGACAGTAACAATCGTGTCGAAGGAAATCTTATTCTTACGCATATAGCCTAATTCTTTCGCCAGCATAGCTGCATCCTGGGCACGCAGGGCACCATAGGCATTACGTTCAATACATGGTATCTGTACGTAGCCACCAATTGGATCACATGTTAAGCCAAGATTATGCTCCAAGCCCATTTCTGCTGCATAGGCAATCAAGTCATTATTCAGTTCATTAATCCAAGCTATAGCCGCTGCCCCCATTGCGCATGCTGTGCCAACTTCCGCCTGACAGCCTCCATCAGCACCGGAAATTGTCGCATTATGCTTCACAACATTACCAAAAAGGCCACCAATGGCTAATGCCTTAATCAAATCTCTCTTTTTCATACCCAATTGCTTATGCGCAAAATAGAGAACTGCAGGCACAATTCCACTTGCCCCACATGTTGGCGCAGTTACAATCATATGCCCATCCGCATTCTCCTCTGATACCGCATAGGCATAGCTTGATAAAAACAAACGGTCTCTTTCCATCTGATGATGCGTATTAAGAGCCTGTTGATACATTAAATTAGCGACACGTTTAATCTTAAGACGTCCTTGGATAATACCTTTCGCATGAAGACCATTTTCAACACATGTAAACATATGATCAAGAACATCAAAAAGATAATTATCAATATCCTCATCTTCATGACATTTGACATAGTCATAGAGTGAGATGCCTTCTCGATCACAAAATTGAAGAATCTCTTCCATATTCTTTTCTTGATAAATCTCTTTCTTTTCTTCTTCTAAATCACCCTTGAAAAGAATCTCACCACCACCAATAGAATAAGCCTCAATATCAGCGAGTTCTTGATTATCTTGATAAACATGAACAATCATGCCATTAGGATGAAAACTCAATGCTTCACTATGCCAGCCAAATGTCACAGGTTTTTCAAATGTTTTTTCCATAATTGCATCTGTCAAATGTCCCTTACCTGTTAAAGCCAATGAGCCATATAAATCCACCTTATAATTTGTGGCATCAGGATAGGCATTTTTGATACGCTGAGCAATATTCATTGGCCCCATCGTATGGGATGAGGAAGGACCTACACCAATTTTATATAATTCTCTTAACGATTCCATATATTTCTCCTATATCTGCATGAGGAATAATTCTAATCCTCTTTGTTTATCAATCTTACCCGTTTTTATCTTGACATCAAGTTCTGACAATTCATAAAGCTTGCGTTCTAACTCATCTAGCTGAAAGTTACGAGCATTCTTACGAATGGGGAAAAGTGCTCTTGGATTGATACCAATCATCTTCACAATTTCTTTATCCGTATAGCCTTTGCGATCCAACAGCTTGACTTGATAAAGCTGGCGAATACTGTTCGCAATAAGGCCAATCAAAGCAATCGGTTCATGATTTGTCATCATTAAGTCACGATAAATGGAGGTAATACGCTCAAGATCATGAGCCATAATCGCATTAGTCAAAGCAAAGACATTTTCTTCTAAAGGCGGTGCTACGAGACGTTCAACATCATGAAGGGTTATATGTTTACTATAAAGACATAGCTTTTCCACCTGATTGCTTGCTTCATTCAAGCTTCCCTTTGTGCGATCAAGCAACAAATCGAGTGCATCATCATCAATAACAGCATCACGATGAAGAATTGCCTCCCTAACTGTTTTATAAATGGTATGCATATCAACCTGGTTCAATTCAATAAACTTAGCATGCTTACGCAAATTCTTCATCACTTTCTTACGTTCATCAAACTTCTCACCATTATGATAAATGACGAAAACTGTTGTTGGATTATCATGTGCAATATAATCATTGAATGCCACAATGTCTTCATCAGTGACATTTTTTTGTTTTTCAGTTGTTAAAAAGGTTGGCTTTTTAACAATAATCATCTTATATTCCGAAAGAAAAGGTGGTGTAATCGCATCCTGGATGATGACATGCATTGGCGTTTCATCTAGATAATAGATGGAAAGATTCATATCTTGTTCATTGATTTTATACTGCTTTTTTAATTTCTCAAGTCGTTGTTTTAAAAGCAGTTCCTCATTACCATAAAGCACAATATTCATAAACTCACCCTTTCATTATATCTTCCTTACTTATTCAAAGATTTTTAAGACTTTATATTGTTGATTTTTATATTCCATAAGAACTGCACAGGCATTACCTAAAAAACGAAAATGAGGAAATTCTTTCTGAAGCTGTTCTTCACACAAATAATGAATGAAAGCCGTTAAAGAAAGCCCATGACCACCTATCGCAATCGTCTTGTCTTCATCAGAAACAACCTCTTGGAAAAAGTCAAGATGTCGACCTACTACATCAGCAAGATTTTCTCCATGAAATGGCCGAAAATCACAGCTTGTTTCAATATCACGGAAGTCTTCCTTGACCATTTTCCTTTTAAGTGCATTGGGCTGTCCTTCAAAATAGCCAAAGTTCAATTCTTTTAAACGTCGATCTCTCGTGATGATCATATGAGGATTATTCAAAGCAAGTTCCAATGTATCATAGGCACGCTCACTTGTTGATGAATAAGCTTCATCAATAGAAATATCCTTGATTTTTTTAGCCAGATCTTTCGCCTGGGTTATTCCCAAATCCGAAAGTGGTGAATCACACCAGCCCTGGGTAAGATCAAGTTCATTAAAATAGGTTTTACCATGTCTGATTAATAAGAGTTTCATATAATTTCATTATGAAATGACCATGACAAGATATCAATAAATCATAGTATAAAAAGTCCTCAATGAGATAGTTGATCAATCGACATTCACAAGTCATTGCCTTTATTATTTCTATGTCATTGAAATCTTCATATACCCCCAATATTTTATTCTGTCATCTTGCCGCATTTCACTTTCCTTTCTAGATATTTAAAATCTTTTACAGATAATAATATATTATTTGTTGAGACACCAAGTCCTGGTGATTTCAATGTATTTATATTAGAAAAAAATATCTTAGATTTCAAGATACCCATAAATAAAATCACTCCAAATTCCAAAGTACAAAAAGAGAGGGTAAGATTTCATAGAATCTTGCCCTCAGTATATTTCAGATACAAATCTTAGTACCAACAATAAAACATTTGATAAAACGACCACATTCAATGGGAGTTTTTAGTCATCTTATAACTCTTCACCATTTGTTTCAATGACATGTTTATACCAGAAGAATGATTTCTTTCTGCTTCTAGAGAAATCACCTTCATGTTTATTGTTGTAATTGACATAGATGAAACCATAACGTTTATCATATTCACCAGTTGATGCTGAAACGATATCAATAGGTGCCCACATAGTATAGGCAAGTAAGTCAACACCGTCTTCTTCAACAGCGTCACGCATAGCTTTAATATGGCTTCTTAAATAGTTGATGCGGTCATCGTCATGAACCATGCCATCTTCTTCTATTTTGTCATAGGCGCCAAAGCCATTTTCAACAATCATCATTGGTTTATGGAATCTGTCATAAACCCAGTTTAAAGCCCAGCGTAATCCTAATGGATCAATCATCCAGCCCCAGGCTGTCTTAGAAAGATATGGATTATCAACTTCATCACTTTCACCCATGCCAGGAATACCTTGTGAATGGAATTCAAAGTGTGTATTGCCTTCATGCCATGCAGCCACTCTGCTCATATAATAGGAGAATGTAATAATATCCACTGTTCCTTCTCTGAGTGCTTCTCTTTCTTCATCACTAAGTGCAATCTTATAGCCGTGTCTCTCCCAAAGCTTTTCAACATGAGCTGGAATAAAACCATTTGCCTGTACTTCAAGAGGCCATTCTGTCTTATGCATAGCTGCCATCGCTTCCATCATATTTTCAGGCTTGCAGTTTTCTGGATAGAATGGAGTAAAGCCCATCATGCAGCCAAATTGCGCTTCTGGATTAATCTTCTTACCTTCTTTGACAGCCTTTGCTGAAGCAATGAGTTCATTGACACAACTTTGATACATCATCCATTCATTATCAGGATTATCATCAGTTGTAAGAATGCCACCTTCCTGAATAAGGTGGTGAGCAATTGGTGCTCCTGTCTGATTATTGATTTCATTGAAAGTCAGCCAGTATTTAACTTTACCTTTGTATCTTTCAACACAAGTATTAGAATACTTTACAAACATATCAATAACACGTTTGTCCATAAAGCCATTATATTTTTTAGCAATATGATATGGTAATTCAAAATGACAAAGCGTTACAATTGGCTCAATATTATATTTATGACATTCATCAAATAAGTCATCATAGAATTTCAGGCCTTCTTCATTTGGCTCTTCATCATCCCCATTAGGGAAAATTCTCGTCCAGGCAATTGATGTTCTAAAGGCCTTGAAGCCCATTTCGGCAAATAAGGCAATATCTTCTTTGTAATGATGATAGAAATCAATACCGACATGGTTTGGATAATCTTCTCCTTCAACAACGCCATCTGTGATTCTTCTTGGAATGCCATTACCTCCAGCAGTCATGACATCAGCAATGGAAACACCCTTGCCGCCTTCTTGCCAGGCTCCTTCAAACTGATGAGCAGCACTTGCGCCACCCCATAAAAAATCCTTTCTAAATCCCATTTCATTTTTCCTCCTTATTCTATACATCATTATATCGTAAAACGGCAATAATTGAAACGCTTTCATTGTGAAAACCAATTTTCCAATCAATATGTTTTCTATCCACCTTCTATATAAGCGCTACCAATCCATCATATACTTGACACATAAAAAAGCCTATGCTAGCTTATAAAAAGTCATTTATGCCAATAATTGGATTGGCGACCCACAAGCGACCGGAATCGCGATCAATGACATTCAGTAAAAGGAGGTTCCGGTCTTTTTTCATACCGCAACGCTCCTTTAGAAGAGGAGAAATTGATGAATATTATTGTATTAGCGAATATCATATCACTATGCGGAGCCATTATTATGGTGCTGATTGGCTTTGTCAAGGACAACAAAAAAGTTCTTGCCGGACAGTGCGTACAGTTTACATTAATGGGAATTGCCAACTTGATCCTTGGGGCAATCACCGGTTCTATTTCCAATGTCTTAAGCATTATAAGAAATATTTATTCCATCAACAAACCAATGAGCATTGTTATTAAAATAGCACTTTCTACTTTACAAGTTGGCTTATCTCTCTATGCTGGCATTGATGGATGGATTGGCTGGTTGCCAATTATTTCCAATACCATCTTCACCTTCACATGTGACAGTAAGGACCAGTCATTCTTTAAGCTTTCAGTCATCATTACAGGTGCAATGTGGATTTTCTATGACTTCTATTATATGAACTTCACTAGCGCTTCATTTGATATACTCGGTGTTATCACCAACGCTGCTACCCTAACAATGATGCAGCGCGCAAGAAAAACAACCCCTACTCTTTCATAAAGCGTTGTTATACGCTTTTTTCTTTGATGCAAAAATACTTTATGTTAGAATAGTGGCAATGTGGAGGATGTTATGAATCTAACTTTTATTGCCAATATTATTTCCCTGCTAGGGGCAATTGTGATGGTAGCAATTGGCTTGATTAAGGAAAATAAGCATGTCTTAGAAGTACAATGTTTACAATTCACCTTAATGGGCATCGCCAACTTCATGCTGAAAGCAACATCAGGCGGGATTTCGAATGTTGTTGGTATCTTAAGAAATCTTTATTCACTCAAAAAGCCAATGGAAACACCTGTAAAAATAGGCTTTATTATCTTGCAGGTTGCTATTAGTCTTCTTGCTGGAATGAATGGCATGATTGGCTGGCTTCCTATTCTGGCAACTGTCATCTTTACTATCTTTGTCGATGCTAAGAATCCCTATGTTATGAAGAGTGTGATTATCTTTACGGTTGCCCTATGGTTTATCTATGATCTGCATTTCCATAATTACACTGCCTCAGCTTTTGATATCATGACCATTCTTTCCAATACCTTTACAGTGCTCAAAATGCGCTTCTTTAGCTAGCTATCTGCTAGCTTTTTTCATTTATAATATAATATTCCTTCAACATATGGCGAATTGTAAAAGAACCATCCTGATCAGTACGTAAGATTGTGCACCCCATATTATTCAGGCGCTTTATGACAACAGGGCTAGGATGGCCATAACGATTCTTTTCACCAACACCAATCAATGCCACTTTAGGCTTAAGCATTGTAATGAATGCGATGCTTGAAGATGTCTTTGAGCCATGATGACCAACTTTTAAGATATCAACATCCAGGTTTCCATATTTTCTCATAAGCGCTTCTTCACCTTCAACACCTAAATCACCAGTGAAAAGATATTTAATATGATCAACTGTCATATAAATAATATTGGAATTATCATTGATATCATGAAAAACATGATCGGTTGTAAGACTTTCAAGAGTGACATTGCCCTTTTTTATCTTATCAAATGGCTTATCAATGACATTTCTGACATCAAAATGGCTTTTCAGTGAATCTAGTGCACCACTATGATCATAATCATAATGCGATATAAATACTGCATCAATTCTACTTATTCCAATCGATTTCAAGTAAGGAATAATTTTATTTGTAGCTAAATCATATTTCATTTGACCTCCCGTATCAATAAGATAATTCCCACGATCAAATGGCAACCGTACCAATGTACAATCACCCTGACCAACATCAATCATCGTCACATCTGTATAAATCTTATAACGCGAATAGACACTAAAAGAAAGCATCAGTGCTACCAACAAGCACACCGGCTTTCTAAACGATAGTTGTCGCTCTTGTTGAATGATGCATGCAAAGATACAGTAGTAGAATATAGCGATAAAAAGTAATGAAGGTTTCGAGAGAATAAAATAGGCAGATAAAGCGTTGGTAAAATCAAGAATGGACTGAAATAACTTGATGAATATATTCAAAACCAATTCTAATGGCAAAAAGAGGGACAGAACAAAGAGTGTATAGAAAAAAGAAATAAATGGCTCAAGAACTGTACCCAGGAAGAAAGAGAAAAGATTAAGTGAAGCATTCATACTTAACACAAGAGGCATTGAAGACAAATAAACAAGCAGTGAGCGTCCTTTAAGACGTTTGGTCAGGATGACCATGAAATAGATAAAATAGGAAAATACAAAGGACATATGAAAAATAACATAAGGGTTGTAAAGTAGATGCCCACAAACAAGCAAGGCAAGAAGATCTAATTCATTGAGTTGCCTATGAAAGAGACTCTTGCCTATAAGCATAAGATAAGCACGCTGTAAAGAGATATTGAAAGGAATGGAAAAAACATAAACACCCATGACTATTTTCGATAAGATATCAGCATGATGTTTTTTTAGGAAAAGAGAAAATATCTTAAAGAGAATTTGATACAAGATAGTAATATGCATCCCACTTAAGGCAAATAGATGGACAATAGAAAGCGATGTCATCACCTTATAATCATTCTTTATTTCATCATCCTTCATTCCTAATAAAAACATATTCTGATAAGAACGTACCTGTTGATTTTGTGAAAAGCGTTGAACTAAAAGATGAGTTAAAGAGAAATGTGAATGGCATTCAATAACCTTTACCAATTTGACCTTAGCGATAATATGACGTGACTTTAAATAAAGAGATTCATCAAAATCTCCAGGATCTTTTTTCCTGTTGATTTCTAAAGGCGAGACTTTAAGAACAAGCTGATCTTGATAATCAAAGTTCTGTTGCGTCAGAACCTTTATTTTTCCTTGTTTCGTCTTAAGAATAAGAGATGAGTCATTCCTATCAACAACACGTCCCTGGATAATAGAGGAAGGCTGGTAGGCTTTATAGGGTCGAATCAATAGCGGGGTAAGAGACAACACCACAATAATGACCAGAATGCATTGTCTTTTTAAGAGAAAGAAGCAGTAAAGGACAAGGGGAATAATAAAGACAGCATGGACAAGACGTACTGCTACAACCAAGAGGGCAAGAATGGCATAATAAATGCAATGATAAGCTAAAGGCATAATTGATCCCGATAGGCAAGATAACGCTTTTCGCCTATTCCTTCCACATTCATAATATCTTCTAGACAGGTATAAACATGTGTATTGCGATAATTCACAATCTTTTCAGCTGTTTTTCTGCCAACACCCTTTAATTTCATAAAATCTTCAATCGATCCTTTATTTAAACTGATGGCATCACTTCTTATAACAGGTAGATAGTAACGTGATTCCGCCTTAAGCACTCTTTCAAGATCAAGAGCTGCCAGCGAGGCATTTTCTTTAACTCCTACCTGGTCAACTAGCTCCTTCATCCGCATACCTTCTTTTATCTTGACTTCCCCAGTCTTCTTAAATGCTCCTTCCAATGTGACATAGAGGGCTGTTTCTTGTTTTTGTTTGACGACTTGTGGCTGAGAAAAACTATAAATAGCTGACATGATGGCGAGGAGGAGGAACCCTAAAATCTTCCATTTACGCATAAAAAAAGAGAGTTAAAACTCCCTCTCAATATGGAAATGACGATAAGCAAGATCTGTTGCGACACGTCCTTTCGCTGTTCGTCTGATTAAGCCTTTTTGTAGTAAATAAGGCTCACAGACATCTTCTAATGTATTAGGTTCCTCTCCAATACTCGCTGCTAAAGCGTTCAATCCAACTGGTCCCCCACGATAGCGTTCGATAATGCCAAGCAAGTATTTATGGTCAACATGATCCAGACCCAAATCATCAACCTTCAAATTATCCAATGCTTCTTTCGTACGTTCTAAGGAAATCACTTTCTCCCCATAAAACATAGAAAAATCTCTTACACGTCTAAAAAGCCTATTGGCAATACGCGGTGTCCCACGACTTCTTTTCGCAAGTTCACTTCTTGCATCATCAGCAATATCCATACCATAGACTTTCGAAGTACGACTGATGATTTCTTGAAGCTCATCATCCTTATAATAATCAAGCTTGCCAATAATGCCAAAACGATCTCTAAGGGGAGCAGAAATATCCCCCATTCTTGTTGTTGCACCAACCAAGGTAAATGGTGGTAAATCTATACGGATGGATCGAGCTGATTGATCTTTTCCAATAATGACATCAACACAATAATCTTCCATTGCTGGATAAAGCACTTCCTCAACAACCTTGTTTAAACGATGAATTTCATCGATGAAGAGGACATCACCAGGTTCAAGAGCTGTCAGTATGGCTACTAAATCCCCCGTTTTATCAATTGAAGGGCCGGAAGTGACACGGATATGGGTGCCCATTTCATTCGCAATGATCATACTCATTGTCGTTTTCCCTAAACCAGGTGGGCCATAAAGCAAGACATGATCTAGTGACTCATCACGCATTTTTGCCGCTGTCACAAAGACTTTAAGATTCTTCTTCAAGTCTTCCTGACCAATATACTGTTCAAAGGAATGTGGTCTTAACTGGCTTTCTTCATCTTCATCATGTTCTTCAACATCTAATATATCACGATCCATGTAACTCCCCCTTTATTTAAAACTCAATATTTTTAATGCTTCCTTGACATATCCATTTGTATCAAGCTTTTGTTTGACTAATGCCTTCATGGCCTTATTCACATCACTGTCTTTATAGCCTAACGCAATCAATACTTCAATTGCATCTTCATAATCCTGTGAAACATCTTCACGCATCGCTTCCAAGCGTGTCTCACCATCAAACTTCCCTTTAAGATCAAGAACCATCTGACTAGCTGCCTTAGGTCCTATACCAGGGAATGATTTTAAGTATTTCAAATTATTATTTTCGATTGCATCAATAATCTCATTGACATCACCACTCGCTAAAATAGCTGTTGCACTCTTAGGACCAATACCTTTGACTTTAATAAGCATCAAGAATAAATCTTTTTGTTTTGCTTCTTTAAAGCCATAAAGACGCACATCATTTTCACTAATAGATTGATAAATATAGACAGTCGTATTCTCACCTTTGCTGAATGTATACGGATTAGGAACGTAAACAAGATAACCTATTCCATTATTTTCTATAATAATATGATCCGTATGCATTTCAACAATGATACCTTTAATATAGCTATACATATATGAACTCCTCTAACAAACAAGAAGTATTGTACCATAAAATAGAGAAAAAGTATGACATTTAGCCATACTTTTAATTCATAAACTGGAATTCAAAATCAAGAATACGTACTAGATCGCCATCCTGGCATCCAGCAGCTCTTAATGCTTCATCGACACCATAATTACGCATCTTAATCGCAAAGTTCTTGAAGCCATCATCAGTATTCAATGATGCCATCTGAACTGCTCTTTCAACACGTTCGCCAGTCACTTCCCATACGCCATTCCCCAAATTGGCAATTTCGAAAGCATTCTCATCGCCAGGTTCATATGTATAAAGAACGCTATCTTCTTCGCCTTCTTCATCGTAAAGTGATGTAATTGGAGCTTTATCTAATGCATCTGCAATCGCATAGAGCGCCTGATCAATACCTTCATGAATAGGAGCTATCATAGGGAAGACTTTCACATCCTCGCCAACCTTCTCTTTAAATGCTTCTAGATTTTCCTCGGCACCATCTAAATCCATCTTATTCGCAACAACAATCTGAGGACGATCTAAAAGATGATACTGATATTCAGATAGTTCCTTGTTAATTGTACAATAATCTTCATAAGGATCGCGTCCTTCACTACCAGCCATATCGATGATATGAACGATAACACGACATCTTTCAATATGTCTTAAGAACTGATGACCTAATCCCTTACCTTGTGATGCACCTTCAATCAAGCCCGGTAAATCCGCCATGACAAAGGAACGTCCATCAGGAACCTGTACAACGCCTAAATTAGGAATGATAGTTGTGAAATGGTAATCAGCTATTTCAGGACGTGCACGTGAGACAACCGATAAGAATGTCGATTTACCTACACTTGGGAATCCCACAAGACCAACATCTGCTAAGAGCTTTAATTCCACGCGTAATTCATAGGATAAGCCCGGTTCACCCTTCTCACAAATTGTAGGGGCTGGGTTTTTACTTGAGGCAAAACGTGTATTACCACGTCCACCACGTCCACCTTTCGCAATCACAACCTGCTGATGATCTTCTGTTAAATCGGCCATCAGCTTGCCATTGACATTGTTATAAATACATGTGCCAACAGGAACCTTGATAATAAGATCCTGTGCATTAGCGCCATGCATTTTCTTCGCCATGCCATTTTGTCCAGCTTTGGCTGCATAATGTTTATTATATCTTAAGTCCAGCAATGTGGATAAACTGTTTGTTGCTTCAAAGACAATACTGCCGCCACGGCCACCATCGCCCCCAGAAGGGCCACCTTTTGGAACATGCGCTTCTCGTCTAAAAGCAACAACACCGTCACCGCCCTTACCAGACGTGACATCTATGACTGCTTTATCAATAAAATTCATATCTTCACCTCTATTTCTCGAAAAAAGGAATCCCATTGGGATTCCTTCCTAAAGTCTTAAGCTACTGGATAAACAGAAACCTGTTTCTTTTTCTTGCCGACTCTTTCGTACTTAACGACACCATCAACCTTTGCGAATAATGTGTCATCTCCGCCTCTACCTACATTATTACCAGGTAAAATCTTAGTACCTCTCTGTCTGTAGATAATAGAACCTGCAGTACAAGTCTGTCCGTCAGATAATTTAGCTCCTAAACGTTTAGATTCAGAATCACGACCGTTCTTTGTAGAACCTACACCTTTTTTAGAAGCGAATAACTGTAAATTTAACTTTAACATGATGATTATTCCTCCATCTTTTGAATTTGAATGAAATCTCCATAGGACATTTCGATTGTTTCAAGAGTTGTCACTAAAGTCTCTAGTATCAATTGCGACTCTCTTGTAATCTTATGAATGGTAAACTCTGCAAGACCTTCTTTAACTTTGAATGTGCCTATTTCCAACATTCCAAGCTTCTCAAGCGTATTATAAACCCCCACAATAATTGTGGATACACCTGCGCAAACAAGATCTTTTCCATACTCATCACTATTCGCATGACCACTCACTTTTATATAAGTCAGTGCCCCATCGTGATAAGCAAGTTTTACTTTAATCATAATTAAGCGTTAATAGCTTTAACTGTTAACTTTGTGAAAGGCTGTCTATGACCCTGTTTCTTGTGATAATGTTTCTTTGGTTCATACTTGTAAACAGTAACTTTCTTTTCCTTACCCTGAGCTACAACATCAGCTGTAACTGTAGCACCTTCAACATAAGGAGCACCAATCTTAGTGCTTTCGCCACCTACAAATAAAACCTTATCGAAAGTATATTCAGTACCTTCTTCAACATCTAACTTTTCAACGAAAATAGTGTCACCGGCTTCAACTTTTAACTGTTTTCCACCTGTTTCAATAACTGCGTACATTCAAGTACCTCCTTTTTGTATTCTTAGACTCGCCAACCGAGGCAGTACATTCGTACATTTAATACCTTTTATGTGCGGTTGTAGCTAGAGGTCTACAACACTGTTGAATATATCATTTTGCCTTGTTTCAGTCAACACTTTTTTTCTTTTCTTCAAGTCTTTCCATCGCTTGTCGAGGACAGGATTTATTGTAGACTTCAATGAGTTTCTCCTGGGTAACGTGGGTATAAATCTGCGTTGTTGATAATGATGCATGGCCTAAAAGCTCCTGCACTACGCGAATATCCATCCCTGCATCAAGAAGATGTGTCGCAAAAGAATGACGAATTGTATGGGGATGGATCTTACGTGTTGGATCATAATCACGCATACAGCGATTCACTATATCTTCTACCCCTCGATTGGTCAGCTGGCCTCCCCGCTTATTGACAAAAACAAAGTCATGATCCTGATGCGTCGTACTCATGAGTTCAATACGGGCATGATTAATATATTCTACAAGCCATTTTTTAGCCTCATCATGAAAAGGCACATAACGATCTTTATTTCCTTTACCATGAATAAAAAGCATTTGATGGGAAAAATCAATATGATCCAAAGTGAGATGAACTACCTCACTTACACGCAGTCCGCTTGCATACATCAATTCAAGCATAGCTTTATTGCGCATCCCCAAATCACTATCTATATGAATAGAATCCAACAACCCTAACATATCATCAATAAAGAGAAAATCAGGGTTTCGCAAACCTGTCTTTAAAGCATTAACGAGTAGGAACGGATTATCATCTACATATCCCTGTCGCACAAGAAATTTATAAAATGAACGTAAGCTAGAAAGCTTATGATTAATAGAATTATGCGATAAATGCCTTTTATTTAACGTGACAAGATAACTTCTAATCAAGGCATAATCACATTCCTGAAAGCTCTGATAAGATTCTTGTCTTAAATAGATGATAAAGTCATTAATCTCTCGTTGATAAGAGGCAACTGTTAAAAGGGAATAGTGTTTCTGATAAGTCAAATAATCAAGAAATGCATCCCGTTGTTTATCCATTGATTTCAGCTAGGAAAGATTGCATCGTTTGAATAGCTCTAGAGGCATAGGCTTCTTTCTTTTCCTTCTTTTTCACTTGTGGAACTAGGTCCGGTAATATGCCAAAATTAGCTTTCATAGGCTGAAAGTTTGTCGCTGAGGCATGGGTGATATAGTAACTTAATGCCCCCATCACCGTTTCTCTTGGAAAGACAACAGGTTCCTGCCCTTTGAGCAATCTTACCATATTCTTTCCTGCAACAAGACCACTCTGCGCACTTTCCACATACCCTTCAACACCTGTCATCTGTCCCGCAAAAAATAAATCATCACGATCTTTATATTGATAAGTCTGTTTAAGGTAAAGTGGTGAATTGAGAAAGGAATTACGATGCATGACACCATATCGTACAATCTTCGCATTTTCTAATCCTGGAATCATATGAATAATACGTTCCTGTTCACCCCATTTTAAATGTGTCTGGAAGCCAACTATATTATAAAGCGTCCCAACAGCATTATCCTGACGCAACTGAACAACCGCATAAGGACGCTGGCCATCATGTTCTAAACCAACAGGCTTCATTGGGCCAAAAAGCAATGTCTGTTCGCCACGACGTGCAATCTCCTCAAAAGGCATACAGCCTTCAAAGAATTTTTCTTCCCCATCATGTGGCTTAACGACTTCAGCATGAATCAAAGCATCATAGAATGCCTCAAACTCTTCTTTTGTCATTGGACAATTGATATATTCCGCCTCTCCTTTATCATAGCGACTCTTAAAATAAGCTTTATTTAAATCAATTGAATCCAATTCAATAATCGGTGCAGCCGCATCATAAAAATAAAAATATTCCTCTTGTCCAAGCAATTTTCCAATTTTCTTCGATAAAGTGGCACTTGTCAATGGACCAGAAGCAATAATAGTAGGACCTTCAGGTATATCTGTCACTTCTTCATGAATGACATGAACTAAAGGATTTTCAGAAATCTCCTTTGTTACAGCCTTTGAAAATCCTTCTCGATCGACTGCCAATGATCCCCCAGCAGGAACTGCATGCAAGCGAGCCTGACGAATAATAATAGAATCATTCATCATCATTTCTTCCTTAAGAACACCCACTGCATTCTTCAAACCGTCTGCTCTTAATGAGTTAGAACAAACTAGTTCCGCAAATTGATCTGTTTTATGTGCACCAGTTGTTTTAACAGGTCGCATTTCATAGAGGTCAACAGCAATACCTGCGCTTACAAGCTGATGTACAGCTTCAACACCGGCAAGTCCCCCTCCCACAACATTTACTTTTTTCATTTTCATCACCACCTGTATCATAACATGTTTTTCTTTAATCGCAAAAAGAAATACAAAAGAGGTATGGATTGGCATACCCCTTATTTCTTCTCTTTTGGTGTCTTTATAATTGTCTTACATTCAGGATAGTTTGAACATGCCTTAAACATGCCAAAACGTCCTCTTTTCCAAATAACATCCGCACCACAATTAGGGCATTTATCACCCGTTGGCTTGCCAATCAGCTCATCACCCTCGCGTGGCTTTTTCTTGATATACTTACATGTTGGATAATTGGAACAAGCTTCAAATTCACCAAAACGTCCACGTTTATAAATCATTGGTGAACCACACTTTGGACATGTTTCACCTGTTGGCTGGCCCGTTCTGTCATTTGGATCCTTTTTGATGTATTTACATTCAGGATAGTTTGAACAAGCGACAAACTCACCATAACGCCCTTTACGAATAACTAAATCGCCACCACATTCAGGACATTTTTCACCTGTTTTCTTAGGTTCGACTTTTTCCATTTCCTTGTTGGCTTTATCAAGCAATGGTTCAAATTTATCTTCGAATGTTGTGATGGCATGCAGATATGTATCTTCACCATTCGCAATTTCATCAAGTTCATTTTCCATCTGTGCTGTATATTCTACATTGATAATAGGATCAAAGTATTCCACCAGCTTCTCATTTGTCAACATACCGCTTTCTGTAGGTTTAAAAGTCTTATCGACCATTTCCACATATTCTCTTGCTACAATGGTATCAATAATTGTCGCATAAGTCGATGGACGACCAATCCCTAATTCTTCAAGCTCCTTGATGAGTTTAGCTTCCGAATAACGTGCTGGAGGATTTGTAAAGTGCTGTTCTTTATCAACCTTCTTGCTTTCAAGAAGTTCTCCCTCGGCAAGCTCTGGCAAGTATGTGTCTTTATTTTTTTCATAGGGAGCATAGACTTTCAGATAGCCATCAAATTGAATACGTGAACCTGATGCATTAAATTTATAGTCATTATTATCAAGTACAACACTCGTTGCATCAACCTTAGCAGCACACATCAATGAGGCAAGGGCACGCGCATAAATCAGAGAATATAATTTAAACTGATCCGTATTTAAATGACTCTTGATTGATTCTGGCGTACGGGTAATATCTGTAGGTCGAATTGCTTCATGCGCATCTTGAACATTTTCTGTCTTATTGGAAACTTTAACACGTCCAAGATATTGCTTACCATACTTTTCTTCAATATAGTCATGAGCAGCACTGATGAATTCAGGTGCTAAACGGATGGAATCAGTACGCATATAGGTAATAAGACCGACAGTTTCACTACCAATATCCACCCCTTCATAAAGTGACTGTGCAACCTGCATTGTACGTTTAGCCTTAAAGCCAAGTTTTGTACTTGCTTCCTGCTGCAGGGTTGATGTGATAAAAGGTGCTTTAGAATTTTTACGTTTAACTGTCTTCTTGAGCGTTTCAATCACAAATTCTTTATTTAATGCCTTGTAGACAGCATCTGTTTCTTCCGCTGAAGAGAGCTTGATTTTCTTATTCTTATATTTCGAAAGATCAGCTGTAAAGTCCATCCCATCCTTAGTAAAATGGGCCTGCACACTCCAATATTCTTCAGGTACAAACTTATTGATTTCTTCTTCACGTTCGCAAATAAGTCTTAGTGCCACTGATTGCACACGTCCTGCTGACTTACTCTTGATCTTACGCTGTAAAAGCTTTGATAATTTAAAACCAATGATACGATCAAGCACACGTCTTGTTTCCTGTGATTTCACCAAATCCTGATCAATCTGACGAGGATGTTCTAAGGCCTCAGTGACCGCACGCTTAGTTACTTCATGAAAGACAACACGATTATCCTCATCCATTGGAATGCCAAGAACTTGTGCTAAATGCCAGCTGATGGCTTCTCCTTCACGATCGGGGTCGGTCGCTAGATAGACTTTATCCGCATCTTTAACATATTGTTTTAATTCCTTCACAACATTCTTCTTATCTTTATTTATTGTATAACTTGGCTCATATCCATTCTCAGCGTCAACGCCTAAGCCACCTTTACCAGTAGTGGCTAGATCGCGAATATGACCTTTTGATGATGTCACCACATAATCCTTACCAAGATATTTTCCAATAGTCTTCGATTTTGATGGTGATTCGACTATTACAAGAGAGCTCATACACCAAACCTCCTTACGTTTTTCTATTATTAATCATAATTCTTGAAATTGTCAACATTAATATATGTCCTCAATGATATCTTCAACCTTGTTGACAAGCTTTGCCCCTTGACCAATCAACATATTACAGCCACCATGATCATAGATTCTACCCGGTATAGCAAACACATCCTTACCTTGTTCAAGAGCACAGCCTACAGTAATCATTGTCCCACTTTTTTCTTGGGCTTCGACAACCAAAAGATTGTCAGACAGTCCAGCAATAATGCGATTGCGTTTTGGAAAATCAGTACGTTTGGGCAAAATATCATAAGGAATTTCAGAAATAATCAAATGTTCATCTTTCATTATTTCATAGATATCTGTATTACTCTTTGGATAAATATAATCAATACCTCCTCCCAATACAGCAATCGTATGTCCATGATGACGTATCGCAGCTCGATGGCTTGCCCCATCAATACCAATAGCCATTCCTGATACAATTGTCAGATTGTGTTCAACAAGTCCTTTGACAAGATGATTTGTTGCATAAAGACCATAATCAGAAGGATGACGCATGCCAATGACACCAATGGATGGTTCTTTAAGAAATTCAATATGCCCATGGTAGAAGAGAACAAAGGGCGGACATTGGATATTTTTAAGCGATGTTGGATAGAGTGGAGATAAGATGGTCAGATAGTGTGCTTTAAGCCTTGCTTTTAGTGCCTTCGCTTCATCTTTATCAACTTGTTCCTTATTCTCTATTGCTGTCATGATGGCATGAAAATCGCCTTGGTATTTCAGAGCAAAATAAAGCAAGATTTCCTCCATTAGACACCTCCCATAAGAAACAAGTCCTGATCCATTTGATCGATAATACTAATAATCCGATACATGAGAGAGCCAAAGAATTCGGCAATTTCCCGATGGGTGAAATAGGTATGAAGAATAATTGCTAAGACAACGATATGTTCTGTCAATTTAGGATCTTCTTCATAAACAAAACGATATGTCTTGGCATCATCTTCAACAAGCTCTACTTTTGGCGGTAAAGGAAACATGCCAAAGTTATGGCCAAACTCCGCCATCAAACCAGTGAATTTCATCACCTCCATCACATCTTCAAAGCCCTTGAGAAAAGTATCCACATGATAGTTCTCCTCAACACAAAACAACTGAAAAACTTCATGATATAGGTCATCATAGAGACGCTTCTTATCAACATCATCCTGATGATCTAATGCCATTTTCATACTAAATTCAATCGTCGTAACAACCCTCATGAATTCAGCCCCCTCGATATGAGCGCATCGGCTCTTCTCACAACATCAAAATACAGTTCATTGGCAACAAGCTCAATACAGCGCGCTTCTTTCTCGCTCATACAAGTTCCTAATAAAATACTGAGTATGAGAGCTTGTTGTTGGCAAGTTAAGTCATGAAAAAATGAAGGGAACTGAAGCATACTGCCGTTTGTGAAAATGCCAAAATCATGAATAGCGACATCTTTAAGGATATCCCCTCTTAATTGATGTGTAATACGTAGAACATTAGCCCTGGTAGATATATCATAAAATACAATAAAGCGTTTAATAGAAGGCGCACGCTCTTTCATGTTGAAAGATGCATCATGTAGAATAATATCCAGCATGGCATTCGCAAGAAAAATATATCCTTCTGACAAAAAGAGGGATTGCATTTGGTTGATTGTGATTGTTCCATCATCATCAATGTGAATGTGGCAAAGTTCTGTCTCCATTAAAAAAACACCTCCTACTTATATATATGCAAATAAAAGGCATTTTTCTCACCTAAATTTTAAAATAATTAAAAAACATCTCAAAAGAGATGTTTAGAGTGTTGTAACAAGACCATAGATTAAGACAATGATCCCTAAAACAATACGATACCAGCCAAAGACCTTGAAATCATGTTTCTTAATATAACCCATCAAGAATTTAATAACAATCATACTTGTCACAAAGGCCACAATACAGCCAACAAGTAAGATCATGAGTTCTGTTGAAGTAAAGGCCAGGCCAAACTTAGCAATCTTTAATAAACTTGCCCCAAACATAACAGGTATCGCTAAAAAGAAGGTAAATTCTGCGGCGACTGTACGGCTAACACCAAGCATCAAACCACCTAAAATTGTTGCTCCAGAACGTGATGTACCTGGGAATACGGCGGCAATAACCTGGAAAATACCTATCAATAAAGCTGTCTTACCATTTAATGTTTTTAATGAATGAATCTTTGGATTCAAGTCTTTGTTTTTATTTTCAATAATGATAAAACCTACACCAAAGACAATTAAAGCAATAGCGACAACCCAATAATTATAGAAGTGGGCATCAATCCAATCATCAAACAAAATCCCAATAATCGCTGCCGGTATACAGGCAACAAGAATCTTCAACCATAGATCAATAATATCCATGTTCACAAATCTCTTATAACCTGTTTCTTTCTGATCATTTCTAAAAGGCCAAATTTGCTTCCAGAAAATAACTACGACCGCTAATATAGCTCCTAATTGAATCACGACTTCATACATACTATAGAATTTAGGTGAAGTCAGTTTTTCAAGTGGAATCAATTGATTCAATAAAATCATATGGCCTGTCGAACTGATAGGAAGCCATTCCGTAATCCCTTCAACAATACCAAATAAAATACTTATTAAATATTTAAGCATATCTTTTTCTCCCTCAAACAACTATAACCATACCATAAATAGCAGCTTTTTCAATATCAAATGTGTACCTTATCAATCATCAAAGAGGGAAAGCTGTTGATGAAGAACATCCTGTACAGGCTTAAAAGAACGTCGATGAATAGGACAAATACCATATTTTGCCAATGCTTCTTTATGGGCTTTTGTGACATAGCCCTTATGTTTTTCAAAGCCATATTCTGGATAGATCTTCGCATATTCCTTCATGATGCGATCTCTTGTGACTTTCGCAAGAATACTTGCCCCACCAATTGACATGCTTTTTGCATCACCTTTAATGATGGATAAATGATCAATGGCATCATCCCCTAATGGCATTGCATCCGTCAGGGCAAAATCCGGCTTCACACCAATACGTTCAATAATTCGGCGCATACCTGTTCGACTTGCTTCATAGACATTGAGCTTATCAACTTCTTCCACCGATATTACTTCAATATCATACGCTAAAGCCTTTTCAATAATAAAATCGTAAAGGACTTCACGCTTCTTTTCAGTGAGTTTCTTACTATCATTAATCCGTTCATCATAGAAACCTTTAGGAAATATCACTCCTCCAACCACAAGAGGACCCGCCATAGGACCACGTCCTGCTTCATCGAGGCCTATAATATAATGATATCCTTTTTGATAGGCTTCATTTTCATATTGTAATCTCTCACACATTGGCCTTCTCCCACGTTATCCCACCAAAGACACCATCACTTAAATCCTTAAAGAAAAGATCTTGTACACGCTCATAATCAATTTCGCCCTTCAATAAAGGCAAATGACGTACTTTTGCGATCTGTTCATAGGCATCAAGAACCCAATTATCATTTTCATCAAAAGTAAGCTGATAACGATTCTTTAAGGCATCAGGATAATTCTTATTAAGATAGCTTAATGCATAAATAAAGAGTTCATCAAGCGGTAAGATATCGCGCTTGATAGAGCCAATAAGTGCTACATTTCTCGCAATTTCTAAATCATCATATTTAGGTGGTAAAACACCCGGTGTATCAAAAAGCTCAAAATCTTTATTGACTCGGATAATTTGCTGGGCTTTTGTAACACCTGGCTTATTGCCCGTTACAGTCGCCTTACGCTTAGCTAGAGCGTTAATCAATGTTGACTTGCCAACATTAGGAACACCGACAATCATCGCTCTGATAGCTCTTGGCTTAAGGCCTTTACGCGCTTCATTTTCACGCTTGTCTTTTAAGATCTCTAAACAATACTGAATGATTTTATTCGTATCTTTAAAATGTTTTAAATCAACAGCTATAGCTTTATAGCCACGTTCTTCAAATTTTTGTATCCACGTCTGGGTACATGCAGGATCAGCTAAATCCTTTTTTGTCATAATGACAAGACGAGGCTTATTTTTTAAAAGTCGATCAAAAGTATGATTGCGTGAGGAAAAAGGTGCTCTTGCATCCACAAGTTCAATCACCATATCCACAAGTTTCAAACGTCCTTCTATTTCTCGCTGTGCTTTTGCCATATGCCCAGGATACCATTGTAATTGTGCCATTCATGCCTCCTATTGTAGTTTTTTAAAATGTTTAGCAGGAAAGACAATCACACCATTTCTACTTTTGAGATCTTTTTTCTGAAAAGGTCCAAGAACACGTGAATCCGTAGAATTCATACGATTATCTCCCATTAAGAAATACTGATTCTTTTTCAATATAATTGTAAAATCATTGGTCATACTGTTATGAAGAAAGGGCTCTTTCACATAGTCTCCATTGATATAAAGCTTATTTTCTTTATAGGTAACTTTATCACCTGGCATGCCGATCACACGCTTAACGATATTTTCATTGAGTTGTCGACTATAAGCAACAACAACATCAAAACGCTGCAAGTGATTGAGAGAATTACGATTACTTAAATAATAATCATGATCATATAGGGTCGGCTCCATTGAACGCCCATCAACTAAAACAGGCAATACATTTAAACGCAACATCACACTTCCCAACAAAACAATCACCAAAAACACAACAATCTTCTTGTGCTTTTTCATAAATATCCTCCTAGAAAAAAAGGAATGGAGGCAAGCTCCATTCACTTTCTTAGTCCTGACGAATTTCTTTGATTCTAGCAGCTTTACCAGATAAACCACGTAAGTAGTGTAATTTAGCACGACGTACTTTACCAACTCTAGCTACTTCGATATGATCAATGATTGGTGAATGAACAGGGAATACTCTTTCAACACCTACCTGGTAAGAAATCTTTCTAACAGTGAAAGTTTCACCAATGCCCTTACCTTTTCTTGCAATGCAGACACCTTCAAATAACTGTAAACGTGTCTTATTACCTTCCTGAATCTTAACGTATACTTTTAAAGTATCACCTGGCTTAAAAGTAGGAACGTCACTTCTTAACTGACTCTTTGTAATTTCGTCAACTAACTGCATATTCATAATAATGCTTCCTCCTATAGAAATAATGTCTTCAAAGCTCATTCGTATATAACCAGCGGAGCTTCTGCGTCTTTACGACTGTGATATAATAGCACTTTCTCACTCTTTAATCAATCATTTTTGTTGATTTCATGCATCATTTCTATTTCTTCATCGGTAAAATGATGTTTTTCTAATAGATCAGGACGCTTGCGTTTGGTTTTTAAGAGTGACTGATAGAGACGCCATTTACGAATATTCTCATGATGACCACTCAGCAATACATCAGGAACTCGACTTCCTTCATATTCCGCGGGCTTTGTATATTGGGGATATTCTAAGAGGTCATTAGAAAAAGAATCGTCTTCATGACTACTTTCTCTAATTGCCCCTTCCAATAAGCGAACAACGCTATCAGCGACAACCATGCTACCAAGTTCACCGCCAGTTAAAACATAATCTCCAATCGATAACTCAACATCCACATAATCTCTAATACGTTCATCAAAGCCTTCATAGTGCCCACAAATAATCACAAGATGCTTTTCTAAAGAAAGCTCTTGAGCATAACGCTGAGTATGGGTCATCCCCTGTGGTGACATGAGAATGACAAGAGAGTCTTTAGTAGTTACAGTTTTTAAGCAATCCAGTAACGGCTGACACTTCAAAACCATACCCGCTCCACCACCATAGGGAGTATCATCCACGCTTTTATGCTTATCTAAGGCAAAATCACGAAAGTTATGGATTTCAATCTCAACAACACCCTTATCTATCGCTCGTTTGATAATTGAAGTGTGTAGAAATCCTTCAAACATTTCTGGAAAAAGCGAAAGTATATCAATCTTCATCAATAAACCCCGCAATCAATTCTACATCAATACGTTTCTGATCAACATCTATATTCTTGACAAACGCATCGACTTTAGGAATAAGGATCTGTTTACCATTGTAATCAACGACAAAAATATCCTGATATGTATTGTCTCTAAGCTGTACAACTTTACCAAGTTCCTTGCCATAATTATAGACCATACAGCCAATATAATCAGAAATATAATGCTCATCTTCATCTAATAAGCTTTCATCACGATAGGCATAAAGGAAACAACCCTTATACTTTTCAACAAAATTAATATTTTCTAAATCTTTAAAAGCCATCAAGTCATAGCCTTTATGAACACGATGACGACTGATTTCTAATTCAACATCTTCATTGTGAAAACGTACAAAAAGGGCATTGCCCACTTGAAATCTTTCGTCAGGAAAATCTGTATAAGCATCCACCTTTAATTCTCCACGGATGCCAAATGTATTCACAATCTTACCTACTCTAACCTTTTCCATATCCACCTCAAATAAAAAGGGATGTCACTGACATCCCTTATTCTTCACCATAAGATTCAAACTTGATATCTAAATGCTTATTGTTCATACGGCTTGGCACACTCATTAATCTTCTAATGGAATTCGCCATAATACCATGTCTGCCAATCAGTCTGGCAATATCTTCATGATCAGCATAGACGACAAGAGTTAATGTATCTTCATCAAGTGAAGGCATTTCTCTCACTTCTAAGCGATCCTTATTATGAACTAATTCTACAGCAATATCATGTAATGTCTTAGCGTAATCCATAGGCTAAGCCTTCTTTGAATCTGCGAATGCCTTCATGACGCCTTCTTTAGAAAGGATGTTCTTTACTGTATCTGAAGGCTGAGCACCTTTTGATAACCAGTTTAAAACTTCTTCCTTATCTAATGTCACTTTTGCAGGATTCTGTCTTGGATCATATGTACCTAACTGAGCAATGAAACGACCATCTCTTGGTGCTCTTGAATCAGCAGCTACAATTCTATAGAAAGGAGCTTTCTTAGCGCCCATTCTCTTTAATCTAATTTTTACAGCCATGTGTATATCCTCCTTTAAGTTGCATTCCAAGTATAACATAAGAATATTAAGTGTCAAGTATTTTTACTTAACACTTAAGCTTTTTCTTGATGAATAGGCATAATATCAAAGATATATTCCTGATCATCACTTGCTTTAAGACAATATTCTTCAAGTACTGGTGCACCCCAGCTATCATCGCCACCAACACCCATTTGTTTATTCATGATTGTCAGATATGTATAATAGCTTCTTTCTGGTAGCTCATATTGATGTAAAGCAACATCCATCATCTGCCAGCTATAAGGCAGAGCTGTGAATTCAAAAGGTGCATCAACCATGGTAAAGCGCAAGCCATCCTGGTCACGATCTAACAGCGTAACTTCACGGACATCTGTACGATTTCCACACGCCTGTGGCTTAAGATAGGGCGTCAGATTGTCTTTTACGGTTGATTCAAAGAAGCCAAGGCGACTTCCCTTTTTACGATCAACATAGTTTTCATGAGGTCCTCGACCGAGATAGCTGAAATGATCCAGCTTGTGACTTAAAGTAAAGAGTGTCCCAAAGAGTGGAACTTCTGGTAAATGAGGCTGTCCATAGTAATGATATTTTACCCGTACAATACCTGGCGAGCGAACATAGTAAGTCAGTTCTACCCGAACTCTTGGTTCGACAAGAACAGAATACTCATAGGTAATGCTGACTTCATGGAGATCCTGGGCAATATTGTAATGCATGTTCGTTAGCGCCTGATTGCTAGATGCACCAGCCCAGATATTACTTGTAAAGTGATGCGCATAACCTCTTTCATTATCCGTAGTCGCACGCATAAAGACAGGACGTGGTCCACGCATCATATATTCCTTCCCACGATATTTAAGTGACGATAAGCCTTCTTGTGAGAAGAGAACTTCAAATTCTTTACATTTCACGCCTAAATCGCCATCACCAGGTATGACTACAAGCGGTTCCTCAACATATGGCATATCGCTATAATGACCTAAGACGCATTGACCAAAGGCAATCTCAAAGCCTTGCTCTGCCCATAAAGATTCTTCTTTTAAATGTGCGCTTACAGTGAGAATGACTTCCCCAGGATGGAATGTCCCAAAATCAACGGGCACATAGATTTCTTCTTGTGGTTGAACGATGGCTTCAAACTGTCCTTTTCGAATAACATCTTTGCCTTGGATTGCCTGATATTGGAAAATGAGATCGGATGTGTCTTTAAAGAGACGTTTAGAGCGAATAGATACTCCTGCTTCATCAACATTCAAGATGATATCTTGATATTGATATTTGACTTCATCAGCCTTAGGTGATGGCTTACGATTTGCGAAAACAATCCCATCACCACAGAAGTTATAGTCCGTATTACGGTCATCAAAGTCACCACCATAGCCCAATACCTTTTCACTAAAATCATTTGTATAACTTATAGCCTGATCAATATAATCCCAGATAAAACCACCCTGATATTTTTCATATCGATCCTCTAATTCTATATATTTCTCCATGCCACCTAAGCTATTGCCCATCGCATGCATATACTCACAGCTAATATAAGGCTTCTTGGGATCATTCTTGAGATAGTCTTCAATATCCTTAGCCTTGGCATACATTCTACTTTCCATATCTGTTGCTGCACTATAGTTGCGATTCCAAGTACAGCCTTCATAGTGAACAAGACGTGTTGGATCAGTTTTTCTGAAATAGTTGGCCATGTTGACAATATCCTCGCCCGCATAGCTTTCATTGCCACAGCTATAAATAAGAACACATGGATGATTCTTATCACGCTCCAGCATGCTTTCTGCACGACTGAGCACACAAGCCTGCCATTCTTTAAGATTGCCAGGAATATTCCAGCTCGGCTCTAGCTGACCAAGCTTCTGCCATGATCCATGGGATTCCATATTCGTTTCATCAATTAAGTAAATGCCATATTCATCACACAAGTCATACCATTCATTGACATTAGGATAATGTGATGTACGGACAGCATTAATATTATGTTGTTTCATGAAACGTATATCATAAAGCATTTCCTCATGGGAGATAACGCGACCATTTTCACAGCTAAATTCATGACGATTCACACCTCTCAAGACAATCCGTTTTCCATTAAGCTGCATTATGCCATCACGCATAGCAAACTCTCTAACGCCCACATTAACGGGTACAATTTCTAGGAGTTCGTTATTGTGATAGACTTCAACAACTAGCTTATAGAGATAAGGGTCTTCACTGCTCCATAAGCGAGGATGATCTAAATCAAAAGAGAAAGATGTATCACATCCCTCATAAGAGGCTATTACATTGTTGTCGTCCATAAGTTTCGCTACAAGATTATAGCCTTCTCCCATCATTTTCAGGTCGACATTGACATTCGCCTTTCGATATTCATCACTTAAAGGTGTTGTCACACGGACATCTTCGACATAACATTCTGGTAGATCATATAAAGCCACTTCTCTAAAGATACCAAAGAAACGCCACATATCCTGATCTTCTAACCAACTCCCTGAACAATGCTTGAAGACTTCAACGGCAAGTTTATTGGTGCCCGAAAGTATATAGGGTGTGATATCGAACGAACTAGGCGTAAAGGAATCTTCGCTATAACCTACGAAATGTCCGTTTACATAAACATTCATCGCACTTTCAACGCCTTCAAAGCGTAAAATAATATGTTTATTGGCTAAATGAGGCTTAATCGTAAAATTACAAATATAGCTTCCTACAGGATTATCCGTCTTACTGACATACGGAGGTCTTAAATATTCATGTCCATCCCAGGGATAGAGCGTATTAATATACTGCATTTGTCCATAGCCCTGCATCTCAATATGGCCTGGCACCTTAATTGTCTTAAAATCATGATAATCGACATTTTCTGCCTTATAGAAAGTTTTATTACGCACACTTGGATTAGGTGCATAGCTAAAAAGCCATTCACCATTAAGTGACTGCTTAAAACTCTCTTGATGATGCTTATAGTCTTCATAATTGTGATAATGGTTATGACTACTTGTTGGTCTAAGGACATTAATGCCAAAGACCTCAGGATTCTCTAAATAGCTTAAATCTTCTTCAGACATATTCTTCCTCCCATCTGATAAAATTATTATAAGTGGAAACTAAAATATTGTAAACGGTTTCTTAAATGTAAAAAAGCCGCTCTTGCGACTTCTTAATGATGCTGGTAGACAATCTTACCACCACAAATTGTATAGCGAACACGGCCCTTGACACTTCGACCAATAAATGGTGAATTGTGACTCTTTGAATGAAAATCTTCATCTTTGATTGTCCACAGTTCATTTTCATCAAAAATACATAGATCCGCATCCTTACCAACTGTGATTGTTCCCTTATCCATATGGTAGAACTCAGCTGGCTTAAGAGTCATTTTCTCAATCACATCTTCTACTTTCATAAATCCTGGTTCAACCAAAGCTGTTAAAGTAAGAGCTAGTGATGTTTCAAGGCCAATCATTCCTGATGGAGCGCCATGAACAATACCTTTATCTTTTTCTTCTTTGGCATGTGGGGCATGATCAGTGACAATCATATCGATTGTTCCATCAACTAAGCCTTCAATCAATTTCATGCGATCTGTTTCACTTCTTAATGGGGGATTGATTTTCGCATTTGCACCATAAGTGAGAACATCCTCCTCAGTTAACGTAAGATGCTGTGGCGTGACTTCCGTCCAGACATCAACGCCTAAATTCTTCATAAAGCGAATAATATCCACACTCGTTCCTGATGAAAGATGCTGGATATCGATACGACAACCCGTCTCTTTTGCCAAGAGACAATCTCTTGCCGTGATTGTTTCTTCAGCCAAATGGCTTGCTCCGGCAATATGCAGACTATCCGCAATAGGACCTGCATTGACACCGGCCGTGCCGACAAGTGCTGGATCTTCCTCATGAAGGGATATAGGCATATCAAGCGATTTTGCAACACGCATAGCTTCCAGCATTACATTTGGGTCTCTAATAGGAACACCATCATCAGTAAAGCCAATTGTTCCTGCTTCTTTTAATGCAACCATATCAGTAAGTTCTTTACCCTTCATTCCCAAAGTCACATTTGCAGCTTGCAGGACATGAATAGGCAAGTATTTGGCCCGTTCCTGGATGTCTTCTAGGACTTCGACATTATCCACACATGGCTTTGTATTTCCCATGCAAACGACGGTTGTAAAGCCACCTGCCTTAGCCGCATTAGCACCTGTTTCTAGGGTTTCCTTATGAGTAAACCCTGGATCTCTAAAATGTACATGATTGTCGATAAGACCGGGTGCGACAATGAGATTTGTGGCGTCAATAATATCGGCATTTTCATCTTCAATATGTTCTTCTATCTTGATGATTTTACCATCATCAATCAATAGATCTAACAGGGCATTTGTTTTGGTTTTTGGATCAATAACACGTCCATTCTTGATTAAAAGCATTTTCTTATCACCTCTAAGCTATCATACCAAAAAAGGACGTGTAACAACACGTCCCATACACTATTTCTTCTTTTTCTTTTTACGAACCTTCTTACGATTTGGATTACCAATATAAGGATTCTGTTTTGGACGACCAGGCATTCCAGTACGAGGATCAATATTGCCCATCATCTTCATAACCTTCTTGCTTTCTTCAAACTGCTTTAAAAGACGATTAACAGCAGCTACATCCATACCACATCCCTTAGCGATTCTTTCTTTACGCTTTAAGGTAATAATATCAGGATGACGGCGTTCTTCTTTAGTCATGGAATAGATGATGGATTCCGTAATCTTAAGCTTTGCTGCTGAATCCTCATCACTGAAATTAGGTAATTTAGGCATCCCTGGAATCATTTTGAGAATTCCTGACAGTGGTCCCATTTTCTGCAACTGGTGCATCTGAACAAGCATGTCATCCAAGCCAAAAGTCCCATTCTGCATTTTTGTGATGGCCTTCATGCTTTCTTTCTCATCATAGACTTCCTGAGCCTTTTCAACCAAGGATACAACATCCCCCATGCCCAAGATACGATCAGCCATACGATCAGGATAGAACAAATCAATATTTTCAAGCTTTTCACCTGTACCAATAAACTTAATAGGTACGCCTGTCATATAACGAATAGAGATTGCTCCACCGCCTCGAGAATCACCATCAAGCTTAGTGAGCACTGCACCTGTTACCCCAAGCTGATCATTAAAGCTCTGTGCAACATTCGCAATTTCCTGACCAGCTAAAGCATCCACAACTAAAAGAATTTCATCAGGATGAGCAATGGCTTTGAGATTTTCAAGCTCCTTCATCAAACGTTCATCAATTTGTAAACGTCCGGCTGTATCGATCAAGATGACATCATTGTTGTTGTCACGACCATATGCTAAAGCCTCCGTCACAATCTCTTCAGCTGAGACTTCTGTCCCCTTCGCAAAAACAGGAACATCCAATGTTTCACCTAGAGTCTTTAACTGTTCAACAGCTGCTGGACGATAAATATCTGCTGCAACCATTAATGGCTTCTTGCCTTTTTTATCACGCAAATATTTCGCAATCTTACCTGCTGAAGTTGTTTTACCTGAACCCTGTAAACCAACCATCATAATGATTGTTGGATTCTTATCAACATTGATTTCAGAAACTTCTGTCCCTAGTAATTCTACTAATTCATCATGCACGATTTTAACTACCAGCTGTCCTGGTTTTAATGAACCAACAACATTTTGTCCCTTAGCCTTTTCACGTGTATGATCAATAAATTCTTTGACTACATTAAAGTTAACGTCTGCTTCAAGTAATGCTAAGCGAATCTCCCTTAGCATATCCTCCATATTTTCATCAGTTAATACGGATTGCCCTCTAATTTTCTTAAGAGACTCTTGAAGTCGATCCGATAATGATTCAAAAGCCATAATGTCCTCCTATAGTCTTCTCAACATCTCAAGATATTCATCAATATCTTCATGTTTCTTCTTATTTTCTTCTTCTATTTCATCAATCAAAGCCATACGCTTTTGATGACGTTCTAAAAGATGAAGCTTTTCTTCATACTTCTCCATTAGCTTAATTGCTCTTTTTAGATTATCATAGACGGCATTTCTACTGACATGTAAATCATCCGCAATCTCACTTAAAGACAAGTCTTCTTCATAATATAAAGATATATACTGATTCTGTTTATCTGTCAATAAATCTCCATACATATCATGAAGTAAAATAATATGTTCTTTCTTCTCTAATAAATCTTCCATGCCTACCCCATCAAGTCATGACATAAGCCATAAATATATTGTTCAAGATCAAATTCCTGTAAATCATCAATCTTTTCACCTAGACCAATAAACTTCACTGGAATATTCAACATATCCTTAATGGAAAGCACAATACCGCCTTTAGCTGTGCCATCCATTTTTGTCAGGACAATCCCTGTAATATCAGTAATCTTGCTGAATTCAACAGCCTGATTGACACCATTCTGGCCAGTTGTTGCATCGATGACAAGAAGGGTTTCCTGAGGTCCATCAGGGACTTCACGCTTAATAATACGATTCATTTTTTCAAGTTCTTTCATCAAGCCAACTTTATTTTGTAAGCGGCCAGCCGTATCACAAATCAAGACATCCGCACCAGCTTCTTTCGCTCTTTTCAGGCCATCAAAAATAACCGATGAAGGATCACCACCTTCTTTACCTGTAACACATTCAATGCCTAATCGTTCAGCCCAGACAGCCAACTGATCAATTGCCCCAGCTCTAAACGTATCACCAGCAGCAACCATGACTTTCTTGTGATCCTCTTCCATAATCTTATGGGCGAGTTTCCCAATTGTTGTTGTCTTGCCAGCTCCATTGACACCCACCATCAAAATGACAGTTAAGCCTTCTTTGGCATAATTGAGCTTTGTGGTCATAATGGAATCATTGGCATAAATAACAAACATCTTATCCGCAATAATCTCATTAATTTCACGAGGATCCTTGATATTATTAAGACGCACTTCCTTCTTAATTTCATCAACAATCGTCATCACCATATTCACACCCACATCACTCATGATCAGGATGTTTTCGAGCTCTTCAAAATAATCATCATCAATTTCACGATAGCGAGCAGCCAAGGCATTCATACGTGAAGAAAAGGTTTCTGATGACTTATCTAGACCCGCTACATATTTTTCATTTGTCTTTGCCGATTTACCGACAATGGCTTCTTTAATACTCTTAAAAAATCCCATATTTCTCCTCCATTAAGCACTCGCCATCTGGGTGGCATCTTCAAACTTTACACTGACAAGTTTTGTCACACCTTTTTGTTGCATTGTTGCTCCATACAGTAAATCACATTGTGCCATTGTTCCTTCACGATGGGTCACGACAATAAATTGTGTCTTGTCAGAATATTCCTGTAAGTACTTCGCAAATCTTTCGACATTGGCTGGATCCAAAGCAGCTTCTACTTCGTCAAGAATAGAAAGTGGCACTGTTCTTACAGACATCATCGCAAAGAGACAGCTCAAGGCAATTAATGCATTTTCGCCCCCTGAGAAGGAATGGAGCTTAGCTGCTTTTCCAGGTGGCTGGGCTTCAATGTCAATGCCTGTCTCTAATATATTGTCCGGATCCGTATATTTGAGCTGAGCATAGCCCCCACCAAACAGGTATCGAAAGACACGATTGAATTCCGTATTGATTTTCTCAAATGTTTCTGAGAAACGTTCAACCATGATCTGGTCCATATCATTGATGGCTTTCATCAAGGCATCCTGGGCTTCACGTAATTCAATGCGATTCTTATTGAGTGTCTCATAACGTGACGAAACGTCTTCATATTCTTTAATGGCATCAAGATTGACATTGCCAAGTGAGGCAATACGCATTCTAAGTGAGCGTACAGTTTCTTTTGCCTGCTCAAGATTAACTTCCTCATTTAAGAATTCCAAGGCATGATCATAGGTCATCTGGTAGGATTCATTGAGGCGGTTAAGCGCATTTTGAATATCTGTTTCATATTTTGTTTTCGCAATGCGATGATCTGTAATAGCTTTTTCAATGACTCTTTGTGAAGCTCTTAATTCACGCAATTCATTAGAAAGCATATCATTTTCATTGACATAACGCATACGCATATCACGTTTATATTGAATTTCTTCCTTCAATGTATCACGTTTACGCTTAGCTTCATTGAGTTCATCCAAGAGCTTGTTATCATCAGAATCCGCTTCAAGTTCTTCTAGGTTGGCAGACTGATGGGTGAGAGCTTCATATTCACTTTTCGCTACCTGCAAGTCATTCATCTTATTCGTAACAACAACTTCCAGTTTCGCAAATGATACCTGTTTTTGTAAAAACATTTGATGAATTTCACGTCCCTCATTTTCCAAACGGGCCAATTCCATTCGCGCTTGGCGAAGATGATTTTCTTCCTCGCCAATTCGCTTTTCAATGCGTTCTAGCTCTCCTTTATGAGTAAATGTATTGTTGGTATTTTTTAAACTACCACCAGTTAACGAACCACCAACATTAACAACATCCCCCGCTAAAGTGACAACCTTGAGACGATGCTGAATATTCTTCGAGAGGATGGTCGCATGATCAAGGGTATCCGTTACAACAATCTGTCCTAACAAATTCAGAACGATTTGTTTGATATCTTGGGAATATGTGACAAAATCACTCATAACGCCTAAATAGCCTTCACTGTTTTTAGCAATCATGGCAAGATCGCTACGTATTGTTCTCCCTTTGATGACATCTAAAGGCAAGAATGTCGCACGTCCTGCTTTATTGCGTTTGAGATAACTGATGGCATTTTTTGCATCATGTTCGCTTAGCGTGACGATGAACTGAGCACTGCCACCAAGAGATACACCAACAGCCTTCTCATAGCCTTCACTAGGCACAACCAAATCACTAACAACACCTCTAATGCCAGCTAGTGTATCAGCAGCTTTTAAAATCGTACGTACACCATAGGACAAGCCTGATTTATTTTCAAGCTGATCTTTAATTTGCGCTCTTGTAGCACGTAGTTGGTGTAAAGATATATTGATATTTTCTATCTTATTGCGTTGGTTGTTTTGGGCAATATCACTTTGACGTGTTTTTTCATCAAGTTCTTCTTTTTCTTTCTTTGTTTCATTATATCGTTCAACACGGTCATTATATTCGCTTAAGGCATCCTGAAGCATCGCTTTCATATTCGCAATTTTTGCTGCAAGATCTTCTTTATTGGTAGATTCAAGAATATGTTTACGATTAGCATCAATCTCAACTTTCTGCATTTCCAAGTCATTGACTCTATTCATTGCTGCTAAGAGTTGACCTTGCAAGTCATTGACTTCCTGATCAAGCTGATACATTTTTGCTTCTAATTCTTCTTTCTTGCCTTCATTTAGAGTCATTTGGGCTTCATTCTGTACTTTATCAGCATCAAGCTTTTTTAATTCCTGATCAACAACTTTGAGTTCTTCAGTAAATGTCTGTATCTCTTTGACAAGAACACTGACTTCAATTTCCTGAAGCTGATCTTTTAATGACAGATAGGTTTCTGCTTTTTCTTTCTGGCGCTTCAAAGGATTAAGCTGGCGTTCGAGTTCATTGACAATATCTTCTACACGTTCAAGATTTGTCGTTGTACGCTCTAGCTTGGCGACCGATTCCTTCTTTCTTTGTTTATAGCGAGCAACACCGGCTGCCTCCTCAAACATCCCACGGCGCTCTTCTGGCTTACTTTGAACAAAGGCATTAATGGAGTTCTGGGAGATAATTGATAATGAATCTCGCCCTAACCCTGTATCCATTACAAGGTCGGTAATATCCTTTAAACGGCACTGCTGGCGATTAATATAATATTCAGCATCACCACCATCACGATAAATACGTCTTGTGATTTCCACTTCATTACTGTCATTGTCGAGATAATGATCTTCATTATCAAAGACAAGAGTCACTTCCGCCATATTGAGAGGCTTACGATCCTCTGAACCAGAGAAAATGACATCCGTCATCGTATCCCCACGCATGGCCTTTGCACTCTTTTCACCAAGTACCCAGCGTATTGCATCTGTAATATTCGATTTTCCACAGCCATTGGGCCCTACAATGCCTGTTACACCCGGTTCAAATTCTATTACACTCTTATCCGCAAAAGACTTGAACCCCTGCAGTTCTACTCTTTTTAGATACATATATCTACTTCCTTAATATAACCTTTCCCTTTTCAAAGCCTTCAATGACTTCTAGGGCATAAACATCCAAGCCTGTTTCTTGCTTAATTCTTGTCATCCCAGACTGGAATCCCTTCGCAATAACAACGCCAATGCCTTCAACTGTTGCATGAGCCTGCTGACATAGATCATACATTCCTAATATTGCTTCTCCATTGGCAAGAAAATCATCAAGAATAAGCACATGATCATCCTCATTCAAATAATCAGCAGAAACCCGCGCAATGTAATCTGTATTTTTAGTGAAGGAATGAATCGTTGTTGTATAGGCATGATCATCCGTAATCTTTGAAGCTGCCTTTTTCACAAAAACAACTTTACAGTTATCAAAATTCTGTGCACAGATCACTGCCAAACCAATCCCACTTGCTTCAATCGTTAAAATCTTATTAATCTTTTTATCACTAAAATGCTTTTGAAAGGTTTGTCCTATTTCCTGAAACAAACTTACATCAATCTGATGATTGAGAAAACTATCCACCTTAAGAATATCCGGCTCAAGAACCTGACCTTCTTCCTTAATCTTCTTTTCCAATATTTTCATGTTCTTTATCTCTTTTTATATTTAATCTTTTCGCAAAATCACCAAATGGTGCATAAGGAATCTTGACTGTAAAAACACTACCAACATCTTCCTGGCTTGTCACATCAAGAGAAAATTCATGTAAATCCAATATTCTCTTAACAATCGATAACCCAAGCCCATTTCCTTCGACACTGCGGGATTTGTCTTCACGATAGAAACGCTCAAAGATATGACTGATGGCTTCTTCGCTCATACCAACACCCGTATCCTCTACACGCACTTCAATATCCTTTGTCGTCTTACGTATATCAACAGTCACCACACCATGTTCATTCGTATATTTAATAGCATTGCCAATCAAGTTAATCCAGACCTGCTCCATTCTTGCTTCATCACCAACAATCTCAATATCACCACGAGGATGCTTAAATTCAATTTCGATATCTTTCGCAAGCGCATTATTATCTTCCGTCTCAATAACACGATTAAGCTGATCAATAAGTGAATACTTGCTTTTTTCGAGCTGCACATCTTCACCTTCAAGCAAAGTTAACTGCAACATATTCTTCGAAAGTGTTGATAGTCTTTTGGCATTGAAAGCTATAATATCAGCATATTTCATACGTTGCTCAGCTGGCAAATCTTCCATTTTCAAAATTCCGGCAAAACCACTAATAGCCGTTAATGGGGTCTGGAATTCATGGGAAACATCGGAGATAAACTGCTGTCTTCTTGCTTCTTGCTTATTGAGTTCAACAGCCATTTTATTGAAGGCAACATAGAGCTTACCAATCTCATCATCACCAGCATAACCAACACGAACCTTGTAATTACCTTTTGATAATTCCTTTGTGGCCGCGGTAAGCTTACTAATTGGTCTAACAATAATATCACTTACCACTAAGAATACGACAGTTCCCACAAGAAACATAATCACCCCAGATAAGATAAAGGAATCTAGGAAAGCTGATGCTGATTTACTGACATCTTTCTGAACGGTAATAATATAAATTTGATTATGGATTTTATAGCTTTTAGAATACTGATAGAAATTATCATGATTTCTTATCTTGACTGCTCCTTCTTTGACCTTCATCGATTTCATCGAAACATCATCAAGCACCAAGCCTATCTGTACTTTACCAAAGCTGTCATGAAGCGTCCCACCTTCAATATGAAAGGCACTCTTGCTTGTCTTGGCATAATCATCAAGGATACGCCTTATATCCTGTTCATCAACAGTCTCTACCAGATCTGCAATATGCTCATTTCTTCCCTTAAGTTCCTCAAGTGCAACGCTTTGTGTATTGCTTGAAGAGCGTTTAACAATATAATAACCTGTCACACTAAAAGAAAGGATGAGGGTAATGAGAAATCCCATAAATAATTTAGAATAAACGGATTTAAGATTCATTGTTCTACCTCAAGCTTATAGCCAACACCACGAACTGTTACAAACTTAAAGCCAGGTAAACCCTTAAGATTTTCACGAATACGTTTGACATGAACATCAACTGTACGATCAAAGCCATCATAATCCATTCCCCAGATCTTCTCAATAAGCTGTTCACGAGTAAAGATCTGATTAGGATGTTTAGCGAGCTCAAAGGCTAATTCAAATTGTTTTAATGGCAAATGAATAGTTTCATCAAGATATCGTACTTCATACTTATCACCATCAAAGATCACATCACCAATCTCTACAACATTCGAAGAATTGATGGAATAACGCTTTAAAATAGCCTTCACACGAGCTAAAAGTTCTTCAGGATCAAATGGCTTAGTGACATAGTCATCAACACCAAGAGAAAAGCCTTTAAGTTTATCTTTCGATTGTGACTTTGCCGTCAGCATAATAACTGGAAATTCACGATACTGACGCATTTCTTCCACAAGCGTAAACCCATCCATACCTGGCATCATAATATCTACAATCGCTAAATCAATATACTGGTTTTCAATAATTTCAATCGCCTGCTCACCATTAGCAGCCTGAATGCATTCAAAACCTTCTTTATCTAAATAGAATCTTACCAATTCTCTAATATGTTCTTCATCATCGACAATCATAATCTTAGATTTCATGATACTCACCCCACAATATCACACATTATAGCATAGAACCCCTTAGAATTATAGACTAAAAAAGCTAACCATAATGATTAGCTTTGGGTTGTGAGAAATGTAAGTTGTGAGACTGTTTTCGCTTCATTACTGTCATCAATATAAGTCAGTTTGACTTCATCTCCTGCTTTGCTTAAAGGAAGCTGAGGATTGACTTTGATTGAGGCAATATATGTCTTCGTATCATTTTCTAAGGTAAAGTAGTATGTTGTATTACCATCAACAACAACTTCCTTGATTGAAGCAATCCTACCTTCCGCCTTTTTTGTCAAAGTCTTAATTTTTGCATGACCAGAATCATTAATAAGCTTCATGTAATTTTCACGAGCTTCTTTTACACTATCACCAATCCCGACAATCTCATAATTCTCTACTGATACAAAGGCATATTTCTTAACCAGCCCTTCTTCATCCTTAAGTGAAAGGAAGTAGCTCGGTACATTATCCACATTCAACAAGATAGGGAATGTTGCATCATAGCCATAGTTCTCCACTTTGCCTTTGGCTGATTTCATAGCACTTGCTTCTGTCGCACCAGCAATGGGATAGAATTTTGCTTTTTTAGTGCGCATATTGACAAGCGCAAAGCCAACATTACTGCTATCTCCAGAAACAGATGTAAAGCCCGTATACATATAAATATCATCATCAATAGCCAAATAGGAATAACCCTTTGTTGGCTTGAGAACACCTTTTTGGGACAGATAGTTATTCAAAAAGCCACCAGAATACTTACCTGAATTCTCAAGTTGCTTATAGATGAGCTCGGCCGGATAGACACGGTCAACCCACTTAGGCACTTTCTCCTTGCGATAGTAGCGAACATGCCCACTTGATGCATTCACAACAATCGCTCCCTTAATATCCCTGCCACCAAATAGACCAATCTTATAAGTATAGACAGGAGCAACATAATAAGGATTGCCTTTTTCATCTATTTCAAAAGCAGGTTTAGCATATATCAATGTCGGATAACGGAATCGAATATAGCGATTAATATTACGAAAGAAATGATCATGGATTGTAAACTTCATCTTATTTTCTAGTTTCACAACCTTTGTATCCTGAGTGACCATATCAACCATAATATAAGCAGGAATACCCGACCAGTGATTAGTAAGCCATTTAAGATTACTGCCATAATTCAGGGTTGTAACACGAACAGCTTTACCATTGTAATTGATTTGATTATATGTATTATCAACCACAAACTGACTCACATATTCACTCATTGAGCCCATCTTCTTGTCACCAAGTTTAATAGCCGATTGTTTATCAACAACCGGTATCGCATTCTCTGTAACTTTCTCATTATCCTTATAGAAATCATTGCTTTTCGTTAACTGAATTTGACGTGCATACTTTTTCGCATTCAGCATTTCTGTTGAGAAATAAGGACCTACCACATTGATGCCAAGAGACAAAACAATCAACAGGCATAAAACCCACTGCAATTTATCAAAACGATGCAAGAAAATCAAACGCAGAAAGACAAAGACGCCGATAGTGATTGCAAATGTGACAAGAAATGTCCGGCTATGAAAAGTTACAGGCGTTAGCGTAAAATACTCACTAACAACAAACAGAATGAATGTAATAAGCAGTGCCAGCAATGTCTCTTTAAAAGGATTTTTTTGTTTCTTCTCTTCACTCTTCTTCTCGTCCATGTGCAATCACCTCCTGCACATCTCTTACAAGTTCAGGCAATTGGTCCAATGTTTCAAGTGTAGCTCCAGCTGCAAGCATATGGCCTCCACCATGATAACGAGCAGCGACTTCATTCACTGGATACTCTCGTGAGCGCAAGGAAACACGTATGTTGCCAGCTTCTTTATTTTCGGTAATCGCACCCCATACCTTGAATTCTTCAACATTGCTTAAAACATTGACATAATTTGAGCCTTCATTGCGACTAATGCCAAGAGTTTTAAGCGTTTCATCACTGAGATAATAATAAGCAAAGCCACCTTCACTCTTATAATGATTCAAGATATATTTTGTTACCTGCAGTTCCTTCTCTTTACGAACATACATCGACGCATAGATTTCTTCAATATCAATGCCCTGATCAATCAAGACAGAGGCTGCTTCAAAAGTACGTCTGGTCGTATTGCGATAGAGAAAACGGTTAGAATCCCCTACAATACCAATATAAAGCGCACGAGCACCTGCCACACTTAAATTATAACTGCCTAGCACTTCACCAATCAACAATGTCACAATCTCAGCACAGCTAGAAGCATCAACACGCTCATAATTCATATCACCATAGCTATCAACAACCAAATGATGATCAATCTTAATCACTTCACTTGCCAGTGTTAAATCACCATCAATACGTTCTCGATTCGCAGTATCAAGCACAATAGCTAATGCTTTTTGACCAGTTGGCTTGGTGACTGGCATGCCTTCAGGAAGAAAGATTTTATTGAGCCCTTCATCCTCCTGGCCCATAAGAACAATATTCTTAAAAGGATAATTTGTCTTCAAGAAGGCATACATGCCCAACTGCGAACCATAGGCATCCAAATCCGGATTGACATGGCGATAGATGAGAATCTCTTCATATTCATTGATTTTTTTAATTATTTCCAACATCATTGTACTCCTTTTCATTAGGCATCCTTGAATGTATAGGTCACAACTTCACAGTTCTTTATCCCTGCTTTCGCAAATTCATCATTGGTCATATTATGGAAATAAGACGCAACAATTCTTGCAATGCCATTATGTGCCACCAACAAGTATGTCTTTTCACTTTCTTTTAATTCATCAAGCAAACCATAGATACGATAAGCCATCTGCATCATGCTTTCTCCGCCATCAAAGTCATAACAGAATTGTTTCTTGGCAAGATAGAATTCATGGCCATCCCGGGGAGTTGATTCAAACTTCCCAAAATGTTGTTCTTTTAGCCGTCTTTCCTCAATAGCCTTAATGCCCGTGATTTCACTTATATGCATGGCTGTATCTTTCGCTCTTATTAAAGGTGAATAGAGGATAAGATCAATAGGCAATTGAGCATCAAGAATGGCTTTGCCACACGCAATAGCTTGCTTGTGACCAAGTTCAGTTAAACCAATATCCGTTGCCCCACATATTTTATTTTCAACATTCCAGAATGTCTGCCCATGTCTAGTAAAATAGAGTTTCTTTATCATGCACTCCTCACTATCCTTTTTCAATAAAATAATATGTATGATCATCACTTAGCATTTCATCATACTGGTAGTTCATGACATCAAAGTCCTTGATTCCATCAAGATTCTCAATATGGTTCATGGCCAGATAGCGCACCATTTCACCTCTTGCCATTTTAGCTTTTGTGCCTTTGGAAATAACCTTGTCATCTTTATATTCACCAAAAACAATCGTAACCATGAGATCTTCATCACTTAAAAAGTTTTCAATACACTTGGCATACTCTTTACTAGCTAAATTGATGATTAGATGACTCTCATCAATAACTTCCTCATACAGCTTATAATCCCAAAACATATAAAGATCCTTATAGCCTTCAATCTTTGTCTTGCTTTGCATTTCTAAGCGATAAGGCGTCACCCCATCAAAAGGTTTAAGAACACCATAAAAGCCTGAAAGAATACGCAAATGGTCTTCAAGATATTGATAGGCATCTTCACTCAATATATTGGGGGCAAGATGACTAAAGGCTAAACCGGTATAAGCAAAAAGAGCCGGTGTCAAATGATGAGTTAAGTCCATGTCCATAATGCGCTCATAGTTTTCTTTAGCAAGCTTGTCATTACATTTCCATAGCTTCTTGAGTTCTTCATAGCTGAGTGACTGAAGATAAGCTAAGATCTTCCTTGTCTCATCAAGGAATACTGGCAGATGTTGAAAGTTGGCATATTCATCATGAACCATTTTCTTTGTCGGAGAAAAAATGATTCTCATAGAACATCCACCATATCCTGAGGATTCTGATCAGGTTTTACTTTTTCGAGAGCTTTGACGATGATACCATTCTCATCAATGAGATAAGTACTTCTCACAATCCCCATATAGACTCTGCCATAGTTCTTCTTTTCCTTCCAGACATCATACATTTCAATCACCTGATGTTCAGGATCCGACAACAAAGTAAATGGCAAATCATATTTTGTCTTAAAATTCTTATGTGTTCTTACGGAATCTTTTGAAATACCTAAGACAACCGCTCCCTTTTCTTGAATGAGTGGGTAACGGTCTTTAAAGCCACATGCCTGATTTGTGCATCCAGCCGTGTTGTCCTTAGGATAGAAATATAAAATAACTTTTTGACCACGATAGTCACTTAATTTATGTAAATCACCATTTTCATCCGGTAAGGAAAAATCTGGTGCTAAACTTCCTACTTCAAGCATATTACTTTTACTCCTTTTCTAGCTGATGACCATAAACATAGAGAACACTTGGGTCAAACTCATTCACATTATGTACATTTGTATAACCCATTAATTCTCTTAATTGTTCATTCATCTTATTGACTTTTTTCATAACGCCTTCAGTTCCTTCTTTTAACAGGCCAGGTAAAATCCCACGTCCAACAGATACAGCATCAGCACCTAAAGCAAGCGCCTTATAGGCATCATAGCCATCATCAATATGACAATCGACAAAAATCATCATCCCTGTCCCTGCTAATGCTTTCTTGATTTGAGGCAGAAGTGCAAGAGGCTGGATCGCAAAAGGCATTCGGCCATGATGGTGGGAAATAAAAATAGCGTCTACCCCAGCTTCTTTACATTTTATGGCATCTGTCACACTTAAAACACCCTTGGCGACAAATGGCACCTTTGAATAGTTGACATAATTTTTAAGATCCTCACATGTCACACTTCCTAATTCTATGCCATCAACAATATCATATTTGCCATCCTTGCCAAAAACATGATCAATATCAATACCTACCGCAATCGCACCACATTCTTGAGCCTTATCAATTTGACGATAGATTTCTTCTTTGTCTTTGAATGGTTTGATGATACGCCCAGTTTTTGCTCCAAGAGCAGCAATTCTAGCAAATTCATCATCTGGTTCCATACCAACCCAATTGACAATCTGTAATTCTTTTGCAGCCTGGGCATATTCTTCCATTGGTGTACGGCCATTTTCTCCAACTTTATTTAAATGAGAAAAGGCTGGCATCATGATTGGTGAGGCAAATGATTTACCCCATAAATCAAAATGTAAATCTGGTTCGATTGCATCAATTATGCGTTCTTCAATCAGAATACTGTCTAAGTAATTTCTTGTATGCCTATTCGCATCAGCAGCATTTTTTGGTGGTTCTGGAATCAACCCTTCAGGGCCTGGCCAAGGACCAGTTAAATTCATATTACTCATTGTTGTTGTTACCTCTCTTACTGAATTTATCGATAATCTTTTGTGTATTCAAGCTTAATGCATTGCCAATTTTCTCAACACTTTCATTAAACCAATCAAACCGCGGTTTGGCGCTTTTAGCTGCCAGGAGCGTTAAAATACGTATGATCAAGTTTCGTCTTTCGCCATCAATGCCTCCCATCGCTTTAACCACTTCAATCATCGCTTTAATATCCATATGAAGAAATTCTTGAAGATTTGTGATGTTTGCTTGTTCAAGCACTTGAAATAATGATTGAACAAACTGTTCTCGTTCATCAAGAGGAATTTCGCTTAGCCAGCTATGAAACAGCTCTTCAACCTGTATACTTTCCTCATCACGCATACTGCGCACAAAATGATCATTACAAACAACCCAGCTAAATCCTAAGTGTTGAGCAAGCCCTTCTTCAAATGACTGTATCGTATAGTCCTTATGATAATACTCAAAAGTCATGCCAATAACCGAAAAGCTAGGCGTATAGCTATGAATACGTGATTTTAGGGCTGTATAATGGGGAAATTCTGTCAGTGGGAAACGGAAACCAGGCCCATCAAAGCTATAAATACCATCAATCTTTTTGGCCTGCTTTTCTTCTAGACAACAAGCACCATAGACAGCCAGATTACCACCCTTTGAATGACCCACAAGCCAATAGTGCTCAAAAGCATGATACCATTTTGAAGAAATATGGTCTTGAATATAGGCTAAGGCTTTTGTCTGTCCAGTAACTGGCATTTTATAAATCATTTCCCAGTTTTCCTTCCAGCCCGCTAATGAATCATCCGTTCCTCTAAAACTGAAGACATGGAAGTGTGGCATGAAAGTAATCGTTAAGGCTGCAAACTGTTCACTTTGTGACAAGGAATATTCATCCACATAATGATCAAGAATAATATTATGAAAACGTGTTGAATGCGCCATGAGCTTAACCATTTCCAAGACATCTAGACTCGTTGGAGTATGAGGACGTGAATCGTCTATTCCCTTCTCTTCAACGATTAAAAGCTTCTTATAAGCATCTTCTAATGTTTGTGGTGAAGTGAGTATTTGTCTAAAATCCACATAGGATAATAAAGCAAAAATCATCGCATCAACTTCATTAAAAGACATCTTTTTAAATGAACAATCACCTTTAAATCTTATATATGTACAAACATTATCACGATTTTCCATAAGCCCCTCCGATAAGATTATAGCATAAATATATAAAGGGAACTACGACTTGCAGTTCCCTTTATGTTATGCATCTAAATGTAATAATCTTACTGTATCTCTCGCAATCATGACTTCTTCATTTGTAGGAATAACCATCACATCAATCTTAGAATATTCATTAGAGATAATTCTATTTTCACTAGAATGGATATTATTCGCTTCTTCATCAAGGAATACAGAAAGTGCTCTTGAACAGTCATCAATAATCAGACGACGCAAATAAGCCGCATTTTCACCTACACCAGCCGTAAAGGCAATCGCATCACAGCCGCCTAATTCTACATAATACTGACCAATATACTTAGAAACAATACGGGCATAAAGAAGAGAAGTTAATAAAGCACGTTCACTCTGTTCAGGTGTTGCTTTACCATCCTTATTGAAGAGAGCATTTTCGACATCACGTGAGTCACTTGAAATACCTGAAACACCCTTCATGCCTGATTCATGATTATAAATATATAAGATTTCATCAGGTGTTTTATTCAGCTTCTTGCATAAATAAGGCATAATAGATGGATCTACTGAACCACATCTTCCCCCCATCATAACGCCAGCTAAAGGAGTAAAGCCCATTGATGTATCAATGCACTTACCATCTTGAACAGCACTTAAGCTTGCACCATTGCCAAGGTGACATACGATCACTCTTGAATGCTTTGGATTACCAAGCATATCAATAACCTGTTCACTGACATATTTATGGCTTGTCCCATGGGCACCATATTTACGCACTTTTAAATCTGTATAGTATTCATATGGTAATGGATATAAATATCTTTCGGCATCCATTGTTTGATGGAAAGCTGTATCAAATGTAAAGACATGTTTCACATTTGGTAGCTTTTTCGCAATAGCTCGATAGCCAACTAAGTGAGCAGGATTATGCAAAGGTGCCAATTCTGCAAGTTCTTCTACTTTTGCGATTACGTCGTCATCTACAATAGCTGAATCACTAAAGTATGGACCCCCCTGGACAATACGATGGCCTACTGCATCAATTTCTTCAAGCTTCTCAACAATACCATCATCTATCAACGCTTTTAAAAGCATATCAACGGCTTTACCATGATCAGGAATAGGTTCTTCGATCACTTTCTTTTCACCATTATGTTTCATTGTAAAGCTTCCCATTGCTTGACCAATTCTCTCAACAACACCTGAACAAATCACTTCTTCTTCAGGCATTTTAAACAACTGGAATTTTAATGATGAGCTTCCAGCATTTACTGACATTATTTTAGACATGTATGAATCCTCCTAACAACTTAATCTTTATTCTACTAGAAGCGCTTACACTTTTCTATAATAATTTTCATTTTTTGCTTTGTTTTCAACTTTTCTTTGTACCAATCTGCTTTAGATAGCGATATAAAGCAACATTTGTCCGATCATTGAGGGCTTTGGCTTTAAAATAATCAGAACCGCCATCATCTTCATCCATTTCACCAGCAATATCAACGCCGATAACCTTCTCCTTTTGAAAAATAAGATCCAGGAAATGATATAGTGTTGTGATACGCATATGCCCCTGTGACCAATTGGTCAAAGCATAACGCTGACTTAAGACATCTTTATCGATGGAAATATAGAAAGGAACCTGATGACAGATCTTTTTGAGTTTTTCTGATAGCTTTCCATCACAAATTTCTTCTTCCGAAAGCGTAATCAGTTTGGAAGAATGAACGGGTATTTCATCAATATGATGCTGACTTGTACCAATCAATATAAGCTGAACAAGGAATTGATTCTTTAGAAGGACTTCTAGCGCCCAGCTGCCACATGTTGTGATATTAGCTAATGAGGATGGCTGCATGTCATTATGATGATCAAAAAGAATTAAAGAAAAAGGTTGATGAATTCTTTCAACAAAGAATTCTGTGACATAATGATAATCTCCTGAATCAATAAAGTGTATGCCGGAAATAGGATAACGGGCAAGACGTTTTCTTAATTCTCGTTTGCTTTCATCGCTTAAATACATTTTGACAGAATGCATATCACTCATATCTAAGTGGGCAAAATCCTGTTGAATAGGTTTTGTAGGCTGATAGATATGTGTGAAATCGACCAATAGATTTCTATTCATATCAAATTCCTCCTAATGCAATATTATAGCACGTTCTATACAAAAAAGAACGACTAGAATAAGTCGTCCTCTTCATCATTCTTATAGGTTGAATCAATAACAATTGTTTCCTTATTAGCAATCGCCTCATCAATCTGAGCTTGATGATCCCACTCTTTTTCATAGGCTTCACAACGATAACTCTTTGGTTTAGTCGCCGGGTTGTGTGGTGTAAAGATGGTACAACAGTCTTCAAATGGACGAATGGAAATATCATATGTTCCAATATCCTCAGCAAGCTTGATAATTTCAAGCTTATCCGCACAAGCAACAGGACGAATAACGGGAGTATTGATGACTTCATTAATGACTTGCATAGAATCAAGTGTCTGACTGGCCACCTGACCAACAGATTCACCATTGACAATAGCCTTGCAGTTTCTTTCCCTGGCAACCTGCTGAGCAATACGATACATCATCCGGCGCATAATTGTAATGGCATATGATTCATCGGCATGATCATAAATAGAAAGCTGAATTTGCGTGAAAGGAATAATATGGACGGTAATCTTACCATGACCATAGTTTTTCATGACATCGACAAGATCAAGCACTTTTTCGCGAGCTTTCTCATTAGTATAAGGTGGAGACGCATAATGAATGCATTCAATATCAATGCCACGTTTCATCATCAAGTATCCAGCCACTGGTGAATCAATGCCACCCGAAAGCATCAATAAAGCCTTCCCACCAATGCCTACAGGATATCCCCCTGCTCCCAACACAACATTATCCATGACATAGGCATAATCCTTACGATATTCTACTTTAACAAGAATATCGGGATGATGAACATCAACACGTAATTCTTCTTTGGTTGTATTGTGGAAAACATAGCCGGCTATCGCCTTGTTCATCTCTAATGATGTCATCGGGAAGTTTTTATCATTACGTTTTGTATCAATCTTGAAGCTCATGCCTTCATCATGATTAATAATATAGGCTGCCACTTCTTTAACCTTTTCTAAATCAGCTTCCACCTTATAACATAATGAAAAAGAATGAATTCCAAAAACAGTTTTCAGCTTTTCCATAACACTTTGTGGATCACTGCCATTCAGCATGATATACAGATGATCATATGTCAGTTGATAAGTGAGCTTATCAAAGTCTTTTAGGATTTCTTTGGTATTGTTTAATAACTTTCTTGTAAAGTTTTTTCTATTCTTGCCTTTGGTCGTCAATTCACCAAAACGCACGATAATATGATTAGGAATCATCTTTCTACCTCTGTTTCTTGACATTCTTGAGGCTTTCATCCAAAGCCTTTAAGAATGTATCAATTTCTTCTTTAGTCGTTAAATGAGAAAAGGAAATACGTAATGCACTCCTAGCAATTTCATCATCAAGATACATTGCAGCAAGTGTATGTGAGACATCCGTATGCTTGCTGGAACAGGCACTTTTTGTGGAAATATAAATATCATATTCTTCTAATGCATGCACTAGAACTTCAGGCTTATAATGAGGAATACTGATATTGAGAATAAATGGTGAACAGTTCTCTGCTGGTGAATTAATGACAATAGCAGGACGTTTCGCAAGTTCGCTTCTTAGATATTGATTAAGTTGAGATACATAGGCATAGTGTTCTTCCCTTGCTTCTAAAGCGAGACGCATTGTTTTCGCAAAAACAATTTCACTTGCGGCATTGCTTGTACCGCCCCTTAAGCCAAATTCCTGCTGTCCGCCATTAATAAGAGGGACAAGCGAAGTATTGTGCTTCTTGTAAAGTAAACCACTTCCCTTTAAGCCAAAGATCTTATGTGCAGAAAAACTGGCAAGATCAATATCATCAAGCACAATCGGCAATTTCCCTAAAGCCTGAACACAATCAACATGATATTTTGTCTTCGGATTCTTTTCATGAATGATAGAGGCAATTTCATGAATAGGATTAATCACCCCAATCTCATTATTGACATACATCGTTGAGACAAGAATTGTATCATCACGAATAAGATGACGTAATTCATCAAGATCAAGTGCCCCTTGATGATTGACATGAAGATAGTCAACTTCAAAGCCAAATACATCAGCAAGCTCTTTGAAACTATTAGCGACAGAGCTATGTTCAATGGCAGTTGTAATAATATGTTTGCCCCGATTCATATATTGAAAAGCAGCGCCTTTTATCGCAAGATTATTGGCTTCAGATGCACATGATGTGAAAATCACTTCATCATTTCTTACATGCAGCATCTTGGCAATATGGCTACGGCTCTTTTCAATCAATCCGCTAACTTCATAACCAGGTGCATAAGCAGAATCCGCATTAATAAAATATTGATTTAACAGTTTTATATATGTCTCCTTAATTTCAGGAGCAAGTGGTGTTGTTGCCACATAATCAAGATATATCACTTTCTACACTTCCTTAATCGTTCTTATTGTACACTATTTTTCATTTGTGACAACTAAAATGTCTTTGGTAGCAAAAACGATTGATGTATATTAAAACAAAAGAAGAAAAGGAGGACAAACATGTTTTGGTTAGTGATAGCTTTAATTATTTTTATTCTCTTACTTATCCTACTCATTATAAACTTCAAGAAAATCATTCAATGGCTCAAAGATTTGTAGAAAAAAGGCTTCTATTTTAAATAGAAGTCTTTTCATTATGCATGATATAATCTCGTATTGTTCGATATTCTGCCAATCCCTGATCAAGCACTTCAACATCAAAGTTATTTTCAAGAAGTTTTGTCTCGATTGATGATTTCTTAAACTGCTTCACATCATGAGCAACATGATGTCCAGTGCTCATCATTAATGGACATAGCATGATTTTTTGTTTTTTATTGAGCGTAGGCATCACATCATCAATAGAAGGATGGCCATGTATTAAGACAAGATGCACATTTGTCATAGCTTGCTTCTTAAAAGCTGCTTCAAGATGGGCATAAAGCTTATTTGTTTGGATTGTGGAGCCATGTCCTATAAGAAGATATGTCCGATTAGATTTCATAGCATATTCTCTTGTAAGCATACGGGCAAGCAAAGAGAAATCACAGTTTTCATGAAGTAATGGCTTTTCAATGACAAGTCGCTTGAAGAAAGCCTCATATGGAATAATGGTCGTAAGAAACTGATGATAAATATCACCAGGGATGACAAATGTATTATAGATATGAAGATCATCAACACCCAGGTCCAGCATTTTCTTCATGGCTTGATCAAGAGATAATACATTCTGTCCTGCAATCGTCTTCTTGGAAACAAAGCAAGCAAGAACAATATCTGCTCTCTGCTTGTTTTCTTCAAAAAGAAGATCAAGAGAACGCGCTTTAGCTCTTTGATCCAATGTGCCATGACTGACAATTAATATCCCTTTCATTATTTGAGATTGTTGGAACGGTCATAACGTTTGCCGCCCCAATACATCGTCGTTGCAATTTCAGCCTTAGGTCCTGGTGTCACATCTTTCATGAGATATTCATAGAATGTCTCGAAACCTGTACGATCAACAATATAGCCGACATGTTCTTTGCCATTAGGAGCATCTTTAGAAATATATTCTTCAATATAGGCATAAAGATTGTGTCCCATCTTAAGAATGGACTCTTCATCAATCCATCTTGCAAAGTCTTCCGCTAATCTTGGATTGACCTTGCCAGTACGTCCCATTAAGACAACACGGAAATAATGTTCTTTACTTCTTGTCCAGGCACGAGTTGGACAATAGTGCACACAAACACCACAGCCAATACATAAATCTTCATCACGTTTAACCTTGCCATTCAACATTGACAAAGCGCCAACTGATCTCTTCTTGCACCATTTCACACACTGCTCACAACCAATACAACGATCAGGGTCATATTGTGGTTCAGTCATACCAATTATCCCAATATCATCCATTCTCACCTTAGCACAGTCATTGGAACAGCCGGTAAAAGCAATCTTGACATGTCGGTTATTGGGGAAGATGACATCTTCCATCTTTCTTGCTAGTTCTGTTGTATCATAACAGCCAAATGGACAAAGACGCGCCCCTGGACATGCCACTACATTTCTTGTACCACTAGCTGGATAGCCAGTTTCATCATCAACCTGATTTGTACCAATAGCTTCAATAATGGACTGAAGTTCTTCTTTAACAGCATCAACATCTTCCCATTTAATACCAGGAATTTCGATACCTTGACGATTTGTCAAGAAGATCTGACCATTCCCATATTTTTCTGCAATTTCGGTTACTTTGACAAGACTTTTCGCATCAATAAGGCCTCCAGGTATACGCACACGCGAAGCAGTTTCACCTCTGACCTTGGAGATACGAAAGGCATTTTTCATCATTTTCTTAGCATTAATATCTAATCCCATATTTTCGATCCTCCTAGTCGATTAAGCCCTTTGATTCAGTATAGTTGAAGACAGGTCCATCAATGCAGACATATTTTTCACCAATACGACAATGGCCACATTTACCTAGTCCACAGCACATCTTACGTTCCTGCGAAACCCAGATATTTTCTTCTTTAAACCCTTTTTCAAGTAAGCCCATGACAGAAAAACGCATCATTGCCGGAGGGCCTACCACAACGGCCTTAGCTGTATTCACATCTTGAATAGGTAAGTCGGGAATATATTTTGTCACTAAGCCAACATTCCCCTGGTAGCCTTCTTTTGCAGAATCCACTGTTAAGATAAGATTCATTTTCTTATCCCATGCTTTTAAATCATCTTTAAAAAGCATATGTTCGGGGCTTCTAAAACCAACAATCGCATATTTATTTTGTGGATCATCACTCTGGCTTAAAGCATCAATGACCCCTCTTACTGGTGATACACCGGTTCCCCCTGCTACAACAACTGTTTCTCCATCATTATAGAGATTGACATCAAACCCATTACCATAGGGACCTCTAAGAAGCAAATAGTCACCTACATATTTTTCAAATACTTCATTGGTGACAACACCAACACGTCTAATTGTCAGATCAACATAATGATCGCCAATACCACTTACTGAGATAGGTGCTTCCCCAAATTTAGGAATGGATACTTCAAAGAACTGACCTGGTTTAACATCGCCAGTAAATTCCAAACGAAAAGTATATTCAATATCAGTATGTTTGATAACATCTAATACTTGAGAGGGAAAAGGAATATATGCATTTTCCATGATTATTCTGCCTCCTTCTTGATTTCTGCATCAAGCTTATTAATGAGCGTTGAAAATGAAATGTATTCAGGACAAACAGCATCACAACGACCACATCCTGTACACATGTTGTAACCAAAGCGAGCTTTAAAATCATTGACTTTGTGTAAGACTTTAAAACGCATACGTTCACCTTTAGGCTGACGATAGCTACCTCCTCCAGCAACATTCGTATAGCCATCAATCATACAGCTTGCATTCACACGACGGCGTTCACCCACTTTACCTTTTGCATCATAGAATGTATCCTGCATTGTAAAACATGTACATGTTGGACAAACTAAAGTACAGCGACCACAGCCTATACATCTTACGTCATACTCACGCCACATATCTAACTTATAGATTGATAGTGGAACATGATCAGGAACATTGACCTTTGTTTCATTTTCAGTCACATAGCTAACTGCCACATTTTCAGCCTGGCCTACAAAGTAGGATGCAAAAGCATCATCTTTGATTTCACTCTTAAAGCCATCATTGCTTTGTTCGATTGAAAAGACATAACCATCATCAATCTTATTGGCTCCCATTGATACACAAAAGCAATCCTTATAGGAATGCGTACAGCCAATTAAGACAAAATGGACATGTTCACGAATACGATTATAGAAAAAATCTTTCTCTCTGCCATTTCTTAAATACATATCATCAAGTCTTTGCAAGCCATGTAAATCACAGCTTCTTAAAAAGACGAGAACATCTGATAAATCACGATCAGCTACTTTTGTCTCATTTTCAGTAAAATAGAACAAAGTTTCTGACAAAGGTAAAAGGATTTCTTTAAAAGAGTAATCAGACTTCAATTCTAATTCAATCTCATCAGCATCCTTAATAAAATCATAGCGTACAATATCTTCATCAAGACAACGCCCTTCTCCCTTTTTTACAACTGGTGCATATAATCGATAATCTTGAGAAAGCTTTTCTATTGTCTTTGAAAAGTCTTCCTTATTCATCACAAATCCCATTTTCTTCCTCCTATTGAATGATGACATATTGATATAATAAATGCGGATCTTCTATTTTTTTCATGCCGACATGAAAAACTTCGCGTAAATGATCTTGATGGGCTAAAAAATCTTCTGGCGTACCACTTTGTAAGACTTCCCCATGATCAAGCAATATAAGCTGATCACTCATTGAAAAACTTACCGGTAAATCATGATTAATAAGCACAATTCCCTTTCCCTGCCTTTTAAGCGATAAGAGAATTTGCATCAGTTCATGCTGGCTCATTAAATCAAGATAAGTCGCAGGTTCATCCAAGAGTAAGTAGTCACTTTCAGTAGCAATAACCATTGCTAGAAAAGCGCGTTGTCTCTCTCCTAAAGATAATTCATCAAGAAAACGATCCTTCAATAAATCAACATGTGTAGCCTTCATTGCTTCCTCAACAATTCGCCTATCTTCTTCTCTTAACGTATGACTATAGCCAAGGTATGGGAAACGGCCATGACTTACTAATGTAGCAACTTGCATAACAGGTGAACTTTGGGCCTGAGGCAAGTAGACAATTTTTTGTGCTCGCAGGCGTGATGGAAGCTCTTTCAAGCTCTTTCCATCTACTAAGATAGCACCTTTATATTCAGTTAGACCAGTCAAACATTTTTGAAGTGTAGATTTTCCAGCACCATTTTGGCCAATTATGGTCACTATTTCGCCCTTTTTTAATTTGACATTATTTATACATAGAACTCGGCGATGACCATATTCAACGACTAAATCATGCATCTCAATCATAATTTCAGTTTCCTTTTCTTATGAATCAACAAATAAATAAAGAATGGTGCCCCAATCATACTTAACAATAACCCAACAGGTAATTCATAGGGATAAAAGAGATATTTCGCTAGCAAATCAGAATAAACTAAGAAACTCCCACCAAATAAACCACAGGCGATAATATGAACTTTTGTATCAGCCTTAGTCATTCTTCTTACAATATGGGGAACAATAAGTCCCACAAAACTAATCAAACCACTTATGGCCACACTTACCCCACTTAATAAAGCCACTAAAACAATAAGCCCTAAGCGTAAATGCCCAACATTAATACCAAGACTTGTTGCCATCTCATCTCCTAGTAATAACAAATCAATGCCACGACTAAGTTTCAATAAGATCACTATGGCAATAATAATGACAGGTATCGCAAAATAGAGCTGACTCGTGATAACTGTTGAAAAGCCCCCAAGATTAAAAGCAACCTTATCCCCTACCGTTTCAGGAAAGAAAGTGATCATGGCATTCACAAAACCACTCATTAGACTGCTTACAGCCAAACCAGCAAGCAGTAAAGTTGTCTTACTGACACCAGCCTGATGACTGATGCCATAAACTGCCAAAGCACTCACCAGTGCTCCTATAAAAGCAAAAAACATCCGTGCATGCAGGTAGTAAGGAAAAATAAGGGCAGCAAGAAGCGTAAAGAAACCCGCTCCGCCATGAATGCCAATAACACTTGGTGAAGCTAGGGCATTATTAAGTGCACTTTGCATTGTTAAGCCGGCAATTGCCAGACCTGCACCGACAAAATAAGCGGCTAAAAACCGTGGGATACGCACTTTTAGTATGATTGTCTTAGCGCTTTCACTCAGTGAAAAAGTTAATTGCTGGCTTATTGGAAATGATAAACCAGCAAATAAAGAAATCATCAATGCCATCACACTGATAATAAGACCCACACAAATCATCTTTTTAAGCGAGATAGTCATAAAGGTACTGATATGCCTGATCCCATTTCGCATTAGGCTTAAATTGGAAATAGTTCTTAGGCAACACTTTCACATGATTCTTCTTCAAAGCACTCAACTGATCCCATCCTGGCATTGAAGCAATCTTATTGTAAGCTTCTTGTGCTTGTTTTTCTTCGCCCTGATAAACCACAAAGATATAGTCAGGATTCTTCTTCATGATTTCTTCCACATTAATATCATCAAGCGCACGATCATCCTGAGCTATATTGACCATATTCATATCATTCACAATCTCACAGCCAAAATAATCATTTTTTAAGACTTTGTTTTTCATTGATGATACACGTATCATCAAATAAGATTGTTTCTTAAAATTCACTTTCTCTTTGAGCACTTGAATACGTTTTTTAACATCAACAACATTCTTTTGATAGAGATCTTCACGCTTATTCATTTTTGTAAATTCTTTCATATAACGATCATAATCTTGAAAATCATCAACATTAACTGTTTTGACATTAATTGATGCATCAGTGAGTGCCTTTTTGACTTTTTGTTGGGTTGGAATGTCACCGGTGATTAAGACGAGACTAGGCTTCATAGCAATTATCTTCTCGACACTTGGACGCATTAATGTCCCCACAACCTTTATATTCTTACCTAGCTCTTTTCCATCATCAGTAATACCTGCCAGTTTTCCACCAGAAAGCTGCCACATCTCACCAAGCGACTTAGAGCATGCAATCACATTCTGCAAGCTTGTCTTAGGTGTAGACTTTGGCTTTGTGCATCCAGTCAGCATCAATGCACAGATTAAGACAAATGTATAAATTCTTGTTTTTCTCATAACCTCTCCTTTTCCTTAAGTATACAAAACCTTACTTTCTTTCACAATAAGAAGGTGCCTAAGCACCTTCTGTAGCAGCTGTCTCCTGTCTTTTAATTAAGTGTTCATAAGAACCCGGCTGTATTTTTTCAATAATATCAACAGCTGTCTGTAAAGCTTTTGTATATTCGCCATTTCTAAAGAGCACTTCCGCCTTTGTCAATTCTGTATTGACTTCAAGATAAGTTGAACGATAGCGGTTACCATAAACAATAGCCTCTTCAACCATCTCTGCCGTAACAACAAGATTATGAACATTATCATATAATTTATAGATAATATCCTTAGCTTCTTTGACCTTTTCTGATAATTCTTCAACACTAATTGGACGTCTATTTCTAAAAGACTGAATACCACTCGCTTTCGCATAGGATTCTTGAATGTAGTCTTTATAGGAATCATTGATCATTGGTAGATGACGATTCTTAATTTCACTCTTTGTCTCTAATAAAACAATGTTGATATTTTCAAGCTCTTCAATAGCTTTTTGTTCTGTTTTATAGTAGGCATTACGTTGGGCATTGAAGTCCGTAATATGATCAGCATGTTCCTTGACATCCTCATTGAGTTTTTCAACTCTTAAAAGAGCATCACTATAGGAGAAATGACCAGAAATGACTTCTTCTTCAATCTGTTTATAGTTATCATAAAGAACCATAAAATCATGATTTGTCTTTCTTAAAGTCACTTCGTTTTCATTGATAATATAATATGTTGATAATTGATCTAGATCAGCAAGAGCTTTCTTATATTGTTGATAAATATCTTCATAAACTTTTTTACATTTTGCCCATGCTTTCTGGAATTTCACAAAAGATTCTCTTTCCGTATTTAAATCTACAGCAAGTGATTCAATATGATCAGTTAATGTTTCTAAGGTTGCTCCTGCTTCCTTAATTTTAACATCTTTCACCAGTAATGTGCTCTTTTCCAATTCTTCAACAATTGTATCATAACGATTTTCAACATCGAATTTCTCAAGCGCATATTCATCATCAGCGAGTTCCTGAATCATTTTTTCAATATCATGAATCTTACTAGGTAGTAACTGCTTAACAACAGAAACATATGATGGGAGATCTTTCATATTTTCTGAAAGCATATCAATACGTTGATCTAATTCATTAGTAAATACTTTCGCATCAGCAAATAACTGATTATTCATCATCCCTTCAAGTTTCACAAAATCATCATCAATATTCTTAAAAATATCAGCTAATTCAGGCACAAAACTTTCCACCTTGACACGAATACTATCATAAGCATTAGCCACCGTACGATATTTCTCTTTGACCTTAATGATTTCAATACGCTGTTCATTCTCTATTTCTGTCACTTTTTCTATTTCGGCAAGTAATGCCTTAGAATCGCGATCATATTCATCAGCCATTTCTTTTAATTCATTTAATTTATGACCAACGCCACCAATTTTGCCATAGAATAATTGTTCATCAACATCATTCAATAAGACACCAAGCTCATTTTGCTGAAATTCTGAAAGACGCTCAAATTCTGCCGCAAAGCGAGTATATTTTTGGGCGACCTCACTCATATTTTTGGCAATTGACTTCACTCTGCCTAAGCGATATTGGATGGGCAAAGATTTAATGCCATTGACATGATTTTCTATTTCAACAATTTCCTGTCGATAAACTTTTAGACGCAATGAGCGATAAATAATAATGGCAATAATGAGAAGTACAAGGATAATGCCAATGATAATTAAATTGCGATAACCCACAACTGTAATAATATGATTAATATATGAAGAAACACTTGCCATAAATCTAACCTCTTTCTATATATAGAATTATGATATCATATTTGTTATGTATTTTCATCAGCAAATCTTGACCATCAATCATCTTTTCTTACAAAACGATATTTTTGTCGTATATTAGGATATTTCTTATGATCCACTTCACTCATAAACATCTCTAAAGGGCGTACATACAAACCTTGATCCCCATAGAGTGCCTGATAGACCATCATGCTTTCACGTGTTTCTGAATGTGTCGCTATTCCGATAATCTTATAAAGATAGGTTGTTGTTTGTGGATCCACTGTTTCTCTTTTAAAATGTTGGACGATATCGCCTGCTTTAAATGTTCGCATAATCTCACCTCAGTTCATATCTTACCTAAAATATGCGATGAATTGAAGAAAATTCATTGACACATCTTCAAAAAAACAGTATAGTTTTGCTTGCAGTATGAATAGCGGTACATAGGAGTTTTACAGTTATGTTCTCAACATAAAGGATGTCTAGTAGTCAACCGCTGACCAACGGCTTTATGAGAACATTCGTAAAATAGAATATGAACTCTACTTATTGCAAATATACAATAAGGAGGAAACGTGAATGGCACGTTACACAGGTCCAGTTTGGAAGAAGTCTAGAAGATTAGGTTTCTCAGTATTGGAAAATGGAAAAGAATTAGCAAAGAGACCATATGCTCCAGGTCAGCATGGTCAGGGAAGACACAAGATGACTGAATATGGCTTACAGTTAGCTGAAAAGCAGAAAGTAAGACATATGTATGGTTTAAATGAAAAACAGTTCCACAACACTTACAACAAAGCAACTAAGATGGAAGGCGTACAGGGTGCAAACTTCTTATTCTTACTTGAATCAAGATTAGACAATATTGTATATAGAATGGGATTTGCTGCTACAAGAAGACAGGCTAGACAGTTAGTTAACCATGGTCATATCTTATTAAACGGCAAGAAGAACAACATCCCTTCTACAGTTGTTAAGCCAGGCGATACAGTATCTGTAAAAGAAAGATCTTTACAGTTAGATGTTATCAAGAACGCTTTAGAAGCACAGACTGCAACTTTAGGTTTCGTTGAAGTTGATGCTGACAAGAGAACTGGTAAGTATTTAAGACTTCCTGAAAGATCTGAATTAAATCAGGAAATCAACGAACAGTTAATTGTTGAATACTACAACAGACTTGGTTAATTCTCAAAGGTTCCATCAATTATTGGTGGACCTTTTTCTTTTAAGTGATGATAAGGTGGAAATAAAACATGAATATAAAGGATAAAGTCAGTCAACGCATTATCAACATAAAACCCTCAGGCATCAGAAAGTTTTCAGACTATGCCAGACAGTTTGATGATGTCATTTCACTTGGTGTAGGTGAACCTGATTATGATACACCGCAATATATTTGTAATAAGGCTATTCAAGCTATTCAGGACGGTCAAACACATTATACGGCCAACCGTGGTCTCTTGAGCTTGCGTCAAGCTATTTGCGATTACTATCAGGCACGCTATGATGTTGCATATGATGCCAATAAGCATGTCATTGTGACAACAGGTAGTAGTGAAGGTATTGATCTTGCCATAAGAACTCTTATTGATCCAGGTGATGAAATCATCATTCCTAATCCTGGTTATGTTGCATACGAATCTGCTGTTAGAGCTGCTAATGGAAAAATGGTCTTTCTTCCTCTTGATGAAGAACATCAGTTTAAGATTCAGCCTGATATTCTAGAAGCAACAATCACAAACAAGACAAAAGTATTACTCATCAACTACCCTAACAACCCTACTGGTGCCATGATGACAAAAGAAGAACTTGCCCAACTTGTCCCAATCATTAAAAAACATGAACTGATAGTCATCAGTGATGAGATCTATTCTGAATTAAGCTATGATCATGTATATTGTTCGCTAGCTTCCTTTGATGAAATCAAAGATCAGGTGATTACCATCAACGGCTTCTCGAAAGCCTTTGCGATGACCGGCTGGCGCGTTGGTTATCTTTGTGCACATGAAGCACTCATTGAGGAAATGGTGAAGATTCACCAGTTTGGTGCTATCTGTGCCAACACTCCCGCTCAATATGGTGCCCTGGCTGGTTTAAAGGCATGTCAAAGTGATGTGAATGGCATGCGCGATGATTATCGCCAACGCCGTAATTTTCTCGTGAAACGTTTAAATGAAATCGGCTTGCCAACCTTCATGCCAGAAGGTGCCTTCTACACCTTCAGCAATATCACTTCAACGCATCTTTCCTCTTATGATTTCTGTGTTGAGCTTGTGAAAAAAGAACGCCTTGCCCTTACCCCGGGCAGTGCATTTGGCAGTGGTGGCGAAGGTTTTGTCAGAATCTCTTATGCTTATTCCCTTGATGAACTCAAGAGCGCAACCGATAAAATCGAACACTTTATGAAAACATTGAAGTCCATCGATTAAGATGGGCTTTTTATATAAAAAGAACTGGTTCCCCAGTTCTAATTAAGTGGTCCAAAATCATCTTCTTCAACTTCATCAAAGAAGTTTGGTTCACATGCTTCATATCCTGTTTTAAAATTATAGAAATTCTCCAACAAATCACTATTACATTCATCTTTATCATAAACATTATCAGTGAAATCAGAAATATCCCAGCCATTCTTTTCAAACTCTTTCGATACAGCTTTCGGTTCATAAGCATAGCGATCAAAATCATAATGATCATCTTCCCAGATATTCATACCTGCCCCTTCACCAAAAGTCATATCTGTATCCTTAGTCAAGCGTCTAACAGTATGGACACCAGTGACTTTAATTTTGAATTGCCAATTTTCACCATAATCATATGTCATATCTAAGTGACTGTTTTTACGTAGTTTCAATAGTCCTATCTGGACATCTGCGGCATAAGGCTCATCAAATGATTCATATTGATCCTGGGAATCACAAATAAAAGTTTCCCCACGATAACTTATATCAAATAAGTGTTCTCCAGTTGCCCCAAAAGCCATCTGAATCATATATCCCAAATCAGCAAGTGACATACTGCCTGGGATGGCGATTTCACGCCAGCAGCTGTTTTCATGGCCAACAAGATCCACCCTAAATGTATAAATTCCATTAAGTACTTTCAAATCATGAACTTGATGAGAAAGCAATGTCATGATGCCTTTTATGTATTCCTGATCCGTAAGATCCGCCATAATACCATGGGCTGTCTGAAATCTAATTATGTGTTGAAAGAAGAATTCAAAATCATTACCAAGACCTTTTTTTAACTTTGATATATTTAATTGTAGCTCCTGGTCATCATAAGCTAATGTATTCGAAACAAGTTGATCAATAAAGGCATCTAAAGTATCCCTAAACATAATAAATCCTCCGTTTTCTCTATATTATTATATCTATGCAGCATCTTTATTGTTTTTATAAAGATGCTCTAAAATTGTATGACGATGGAATGGATGTGCTTTTTCTCTTACTTCATAGAGATGTTCCATCATTCCTTTAAAAAGCAGGAATGATTGCGTATAAGGATTTATGACAACACCAGAAGTCCCTTCATCATGATGAAGCATATCTAAAAAATCATCAATACATAACGTTAAAATACTTGCATTCTTCACTTCCTCATCCTGCCACTTTTCTAATTCATCAAGTGATGTAAAAGCCGGATAATAATATACACCTCGATCATCATAAAGACGTGGGAATGTCATATGTGTATCATTTTGTAATAAGTAGGAACCATCTTTCTGACGGACAGGCTGTTTATCAAAATGGGCTGCAACGTAGAAATAACTACTTTCAGCAATCAATGTAAACAGCTCTTCATAAAGTTCATCATTTGGATGTTCCCTTAATGTATCTAATAACACAACAAGTCGACGATTATCAAGCGATCTTTCATTTGTATTCATATCAAGTTACCTCACATATTCCTTATTATAACCAATATCCATCTTCTTGAGTAGGAAAAATCCCAACACTTAGTCTATTTTCATCTTATTGTATGGAAAGAATGTTTTTTATTTGGTAAAATGGATAAGAAATTAAGAAAGGGAGTATGAATTATGGATAATCATGAAATCGGTAAGAATTTTATTGAAAAGATTATTGATGAAGATCTTGCTGAAGGAACATATACAAAAGTTGTTACAAGATTCCCACCTGAACCTAATGGCTACTTACATATTGGTCATGCCAAGAGTATCTTATTAAATTATGGCTTAGCTGAGGAATATAATGGAGAATTCCATCTTCGCTTTGATGATACGAATGCGAAGAAAGAAAATACAGAATTCGTGGATAGTATTGTCAAGGATGTTGAATGGCTGGGGGCCAAATGGGTTGGTGGCGTAAGATATGCCAGCAATTATTTTGATCAGATGTATGAAGCCGCTAAGACTCTCATCCGTAAAGGTTTAGCCTATGTTGATGACTTAAACGCAGATGAAATCAGAGCTTACCGTGGTACTTTGACAGAGCCTGGCAAGAATTCACCATATCGTGATCGTTCTATCGAAGAAAACTTGGATTTGTTTGAAAGAATGAAGAATGATGAATTCAAGGATGGAGAAAAGGTATTACGTGCTAAAATCGATATGAGTTCACCAAACATTAATATGCGTGATCCTATCATCTATCGTGTCGCTCATGTCACACATCATAATACAGGAGATAAATGGTGTATTTATCCAATGTATGATTTTGCCCACCCAATTGAAGATGCCATTGAAGGCATTACGCATTCTATCTGTACACTTGAGTTTGAAGATCACCGCCCTCTTTACAACTGGGTTGTTGAAAACTTAGACTACCCTCATCCACCTAAACAGATTGAATTTGCGAAATTATATCTTACCAATGTTGTAACTGGTAAGCGTTATATTAAAAAGCTTGTTGAAGATGGTGTTGTTGATGGCTGGGATGATCCACGTCTTGTCACAATTGCAGCCTTGAGAAGAAGAGGCTTTACGCCAGAATCGCTCAAGAACTTCATGAAGAGCACTTCGGTCACTAAAGCCAACTCTTCAGTAGACTATGCGCAGCTTGAATATTTTATCAGAGATGATCTTAAGCCTAAGGCCCCACGCTTGCAGGCTGTTCTCGATCAGCCTATTAAGGTTATTATTGATAATTATCCTGAAGGACAGGTCGAATATCTTGATGCCCCTAATAATGTTGAAAATGAGGAACTTGGCTCAAGAAAGCTTCCATTTGAAAGAGAGCTTTATATTGAAAGAGAAGACTTTATGATTGAACCACCAAAGAAGTATTATCGTCTCTTCCCTGGCAATGAAGTTAGACTTATGAATGCTTACTTTGTGAAATGTGTAGGCTATGAAACAGACGCTAATGGGGATGTTACTGTCGTTCATGTCACTTATGACCCAGAAACAAAATCTGGCTCAGGCTTCAATGGACGTAAAGTCAAAGGAACTATTCATTGGGTTGCTGCTCATCATTGTGTAAAAGCACCTGTTCGTCTTTATGAACAGCTTGTTGATGAAGAAAAAGGTGTCTACAATGAAGATGGTACAATGAATATTAATCCTCATTCACTCACTGTTGTTGATGGCTATATTGAAGAAAATATTAAGAATTATAAACCTGGTGATGCCTTCCAGTTTGTAAGAAAGGGCTATTTCAACATTGATACAAAAGATTCCACAGAAGATCATCCAGTCTTCAATAGAATCTGTGCCATGAAATCATCATTCAAACTTCCTAAATAGGTCTTCGGACCTATTTTTTGTTCAAAAAAAGGCAGCCTACATAAGCTGCCTAGATGAAGTTGTTATGCAATATCTTCATCAACTAAAATACGTTTGATTTCTTTCATGGCCTTTTCTTCATCCGGACCTTCTGCCGTAATTTCAAGAAATGCTTTGTTAGGAATTCCCAATGACATCACACCCATCATCGATTTAAGATTGACAGTGCGATTACCGTAAGTCAAAGAGAGATCACTTATAAAGCTAGATACGTTATTGACAATTGTATTGATTGGTTTTGCATAAAGACCATTAGGGTTATTGACTGTAAAAGAATACTTTTCCATAGATTGATCCCCTCCTCTTGTATCCGCTTTCATTATATCATACTTTTCTTCTATTGTATCATCGAATAACAAAATTTTGCTGAATACAAGGTTATTTTACAGGGATACAATGTCGATCATTGATTTCTTTAACTTTATTGACACGACGGCGATATTTTTCCTCCATCAGTGGTTCTGTTGTCAGCCAAGTCTTCACAATCTCACTTGCCATCATATCACCAATAATCTTTGCGCCAATACAAAGAACATTAGAATCAGTATGCTCTCTTGCTAGTTTGGCACAAAATGGATCCTGACAAACAGCTGCATAAATACCATTTATCTTATTCGCAATTAAAGCACTGCCATATCCCACACCATCAACGAAAATACCGCGATCACATTCACCTTTAGCGACTGCTAAGCTAGCAGGATAGACATAATCTGAAAGATCACAAGATGTATCATCATAGGTTCCAAAATCCACAACCTCATATCCCTGTGATTCTAAATAAGCTTTAATTTCATTTTTCATGCGTGTTCCTGCATGATCATTAGCCATTGCTATTTTCATAGATCTCAACTCCTTCATATTCATTTTATCCATCACATAGATGACAAGCAATCCTAAAAAAGATTTCTTTGCAAAAAGAGAGCACTCAAAGAGTACTCCCTTGCTCATTATTTAGGTACTACGATATTCACAATCTTGTTAGGGACAACAATGATTTTCTTAATTTCTTTACCTTCCGTAAACTTCTTGACATTATCTTCTGCTAAAGCTATTTCTTTCACTTTTTCTTGGTCTTCATCTTTAGCGACAGTAATCTTTGCTCTTAGTTTACCATTAACCTGAACAGCCATTTCAACTTCAGCAACAACAAGCTTGCTTGGATCAAATGTAGGCCACTTTGTATAAGAAATACCTTCATCATGACCAAGCTTCTGCCACATTTCTTCACCAACATGAGGGGCAATACAGCTCAACATCTGAACAAGACCTTCGGCATAACCTTTATATAAAGTTTTAGCTTTATAAGCTTCATTGACAAAAATCATCATCTGGGAAATAGCAGTATTGAAAGCCAGTGCTTCATAATCTTCTGTGACTTTCTTCACTGTCGCATTGTAGATATAGTCAAGTGAACCATCATTTTCATCCACAAGCTTATCACTTTCAACAACTAAACGATAGACACGATCCAACCAGCGACGGCTACCTTCAACACCTGTTTCACTCCAAGGCTTGCTTGCATCAAGAGGACCCATAAACATTTCATAGAGTCTCAATGTATCAGCACCATATGCTTCAACAATTTCATCCGGATTAATGACATTACCACGAGACTTTGACATCTTGACACCATTTGGTCCAAGAATCATGCCCTGATGGAATAGCTTCTGGAATGGTTCTGGTGAACTTACAACCCCAATATCATATAAGAACTTATGCCAGAATCTTGCATATAATAAGTGTAATACGGCATGTTCAGCACCGCCAATATATAAATCAACTGGTAACCAGTGATCGAGAAGTCGCTTTTCACCAATTTCATCATTGTTATGAGGATCAATATAACGAATATAATACCAGCAGCTGCCTGCCCATTGTGGCATTGTATTTGTCTCACGGACACCTTTGACACCATCAATTTCTACATTTAACCAATCTTTTACACGTGATAATGGTGACTCTCCTTCTTCTGAAGGCATGTAGTTATCTGTAGCTGGTAATTCAAGTGGTAAATCCTGTTCGTTAACAGCACGTAATGTACCATCACTCATATGAATGATAGGAATAGGTTCACCCCAGTATCTCTGACGAGAGAATAACCAGTCTCTTAGTTTGTAAGTGACTTTCTTTTCACCACAATGATGTTCTTCAAGCCATTTGATCATAGTATCAATAGCTTCCTGCTTACCCATGCCATCTAAGAATCCAGAATTAATATGCTTGCCATCTCCAGTAAAGGCTTCTTTTTCAATATCACCACCTTCTAAGACAGGAATGATTGGTAAATCAAATTTCTTCGCAAATTCATAGTCTCTTGTATCATGTGCTGGAACGGCCATGATTGCACCTGTTCCATAAGTAATCAATACATAGTCAGAAATCCAGATAGGAATCTTTTTCCCATTAATTGGATTAATCGCATAAGCACCCGTAAAGACACCTGTTTTATCTTTATTGAGGTCTGTACGCTGTAAATCACTTTTTGTCGCAATTTCTTTCTTGTAAGCAGCAACAGCTTCTTTTTGTTCTGGTGTTGTGATTTCATCTACAAATGGATGTTCTGGAGCCATGACACAATATGTTGCCCCGAACAATGTATCAGCTCTTGTTGTAAATACGGTAAATTCTTTATTTGTGTCAGCAATCTTGAAGACAACATCTGCCCCAACAGACTTACCAATCCAGTTACGCTGCATTTCTTTTGTCGATTCAGGCCAGTCAATATCATCCAAGCCTTCCAATAACTTTTCCGCATAATCCGTAATCTTTAAGACCCACTGCTTCATCATCTTACGATAAACAGGGAAACCGCCACGTTCACTCTTACCATCAATGACTTCTTCATTCGCCAAGACAGTACCTAAACCCGGACACCAGTTAACAGGCATTTCAGAAATATAAGCAAGTCCAGCATCATACATTTTCTTGAAGATCCACTGTGTCCACTTATAGTAATCAGGATCACATGTACGAATTTCACGATCCCAGTCATATGAGAATCCTAAGCTTTTAATCTGACGTCTAAAATTATCAATATTCTTATAAGTGAATTCAGCAGGATGATGACCTGTTTTAATAGCGAACTGTTCAGCAGGTAAACCAAAAGCATCAAATCCCATTGGATGAAGAACATTAAATCCCTGCATACGTTTATAACGGCTGACAATATCCGTCGCTGTATAACCTTCAGGATGTCCTACATGAAGGCCCTGTCCACTTGGATAAGGGAACATATCAAGGGTATAGTATTTTGGTTTTGAGAAGTCACTTGTATCTGTTTTGAATGTTTTGTTGTCTTCCCAATACTTTTGCCATTTTGGTTCAATCTGTTTGTGATCAAAAGACATAATTTCATTTCCTCCTAAATAAAAAAGTCCTCATAACCTAAGGACGACTAGCGCGGTACCACCTTAGTTCATGAAGACAATATTCATGCTCTTAGCCTCTTAACGCGAGTTACGACTTAAGCTTATCACCTAAGCATCTTACAGGTGAGTTCATAGTTTCCTGTCGCTCATTTCCACCAGCCATGAGCTCTCTCTTGGCAGCATTCCCTATTACTATTCCTGATCATCGATTTATACACGTATCTTAGCACAGAAAGACTGCTAACGCAAACACTTTAAATCTTCCATCCCTATTGCTTCATAACTTCAGCGACATTGAAGCGACTCATCCGAATAAATGATGCCAAAGCTGAAATCAAAACAAGTATAATAGCGCCCAATAGAGTCATCACTAACAACGAAATAGGGATGGTAACGTGAAAGGAGGATTCAAAGAGCTTTGGCAACACAATGTGGTTCATACTCACAAGTAATCCCTGCAATGCACCAATACTTAACAAACTGCTTACCCCTATGACAAGCATAATGCTGTAAAAGAGTTGTTTAAAAAGCTGAATACGCCTAGCTCCATAGGCATATTCAATGGCATAATCTTTCATATGACTTTCTACAAACAAATACATCATCTCACCAATAATAAAACATGAGGACATAATCGCAATCAAGGCAAACAGGAAAAGAATGAACTCAATACGATCAATGGTCTTATTCATATTCTGTTTGGTCTTTTCCCCCACCAATTTAAACTGTATGCGTGGGTTTTGTTTTTGAAGAGTCTTCAAAACCTTCTTGCCATCTCCCTTATAGTAAAGGATACCTAGTTTTGTTTGAAGCTGGTCCCCAAAAAGTGCTTTCATATGCATCAGATTGGCATCTTTGGCCTGGTAGAACGCATCATAGCTTAAACGTTCTTGACTAATACCAACCACCTTCATTTCAACACCTTTGACAAGATTACGATATTTATAATAGGCATAGAAATGTTTTCCTAGCAGTTTTTCTACATGCTGATTTCCTGCAAGCTTCCTTGCCGTATTATAAGGGAGAATGATTTCATGATTCTCTTTAATCAATCGCCCATAGTGAATTTTATTGGTATAACCTGTTTCATCATTAATAAAGAGCGCTTCATTTTTCATATAGCGTTCACGATTTTCTGAAAGTCCTAATAACTCCACGCCATCAACATAATGAAAGACATGTTGTATTGAAGAATTCTTGGTCATTTTTATGTCATTGATGTTTTGAAAGCTGATAGTACTCTTAGGTAGTACACTTTCAATATAATCAATAATGGCATGCCTGAGAGAAAATGATAATGTGAAGACAAGCATAATGGAGACAAGAGCTAAACTGAGATAGAAACACATTTGTAAGAAGCGTTTTTTCTGACATTTAAATCCCAGCAAAGCCAACTTGAAGATGGCAAAGGGATGAAAATGATGGTCTAATTTGACGATAGCCTTGTCGACTTTGTCATATTGTATAGTATTTGTTATTTCACCATCTTCCATTGTATAAATATAATCACTATATTCTTCAACAAGCTTATGATCATGGGAGACAAAGATTACTAAAGCGTTTTGAGATAGCTCTTTTAGAAAGCGCATTACCATAACTTTATTTGCCTCATCCAAGGATGCCGTGGGCTCGTCACATAGAATAACATCAGGTTCAGGATATAAAGCCCTTAATATTGCAACACGCTGGCGCTGTCCGAGGGAGAGCTTGGAAACTGGTAATTTATAAAACTGTTGGATGAGATTTTGATGATAGTCAGTAAAGCGTGTTGGATGAAAATCATCATAGAGATGGATATTATGCCTATTGCTGAGATAATGAATTAAATGATAACTTTGGAATATCATCGTTACACGTAGCTTCTTTGATAAATCTTTTACGACTTGACCATGTAAGCATACTTGCCCATGATACTCACGATCAATACCCCCAATGACATTCAACAATGTGCTTTTACCACATCCTGATGGCCCCACAATACTGACAAAACCCTTGGATGGGAAAGACATATTGACATCAATAAGAACGCGTTGATGTAAATAACGTTTATTGATATGTTTTAACGTAATCATCAGTCTTCCTCCCGCAATATATCCACAATATCTTTTTTCTTCACATAACGAATACCCTTAGCATCCATCATTCCCACTAAGAGAATATAAAATAGCGCTAATAATAAATAGAAATCAGCTTGATAGTAAAATACTAGGGGTGTAAAGCTAAAATGATAGGTCTTAGTGAAAGCTGTCATAGTATTGAGGTATTCTCTAAGAAAATAAGTCAGCAAATAACTCATTGTTATGATGGAAATACCAATAATCATGCCTTCTTCAAAGAAGCGGAGGAAGAGCTGTCTCATCTTCATGCCTAGCGTCATCATAATCGCATTGTCCAGCCGTCTTTGCAGTGCGATTGACTGAAAGACAATTTTCATTAATGATAATGAACTCAATAGACTAATAGCCACAAATATCCCTCCTGCCATTTTTCCAATTTTAATAAGTTCCTCATAATTCTCACGTTCTTCTAAGACATCATTAGAGATGACATATTGTTGGCTAGAAGGCAGGTGACTTTTTCCTTCAACTTCATAGATACTATGGGTGAGATATTCCGGGTGCGCACTTACAAAATGTTCAGGTAAATAGACATATGGATGAACGAAGAAATACTCCTGCACCACCCCAACAACCTTTAAAGATTCTTTCTCATCAAGGAGATAAGTAAGTTTTTGATCTTTAACTTTAGAGGCAATAGAGGCACTGATGAGACATTCATTTTCTTTTTCTGGCATACGTCCGCTTTTAAGAACTATATGCATTGTCTTTTGAGGGAGAATCGCCACCATGGCGGATGGTAATTCTTTGATTGAGCCACTTTCTCCTAAGAAATGAGGGCGTATATTTTGCCCCGATAGTGAAAAGTCCTCCTGGTCCTTTCTTGATACAAGATAAATATCCTTTAAAGGTGCATGGGCAACACTTTTATGCATTGCCAAGCGAAGTCCATTCAAGCCTTCCACCATAAAAAGCAGTGATGACAAGAGAATGACCTGAAAACATATCAGTGCACAAAGTCTCCGTATCCTAAAGAATACCTCCTTCACTGCATAAGGCCATAACGAATAATGCTTCTTTTTTCTCTCTTTTATATTTTCATGACATGGCTCAGAAATCTCACCCTTCAGCTGACCTGCTTCTAAAGTCACAATTTCATCACAATACATTTCAAGTAAACTTTCATCATGTGAGACAATTAAAACCAAAGCTTGCTTACTAGCTTTCTTTAATAATCGCATAACTTCATGTCCAGCCTCTTGATGAAGGGCACCAGTTGGTTCATCAGCAAGAATTATATCCGAATCTTTAAGCAACGAACGAGCAATGCTGACACGTTTTCTTTGTCCTACGGATAATTCATGAGGATATTTTTTTAAGCAATGCTTGATATCAAGCTGATGGATGATACCTGGCAATTTTTCTATGCCGCTTAACTGGGCAATTTTACATCCCACCTCAATATTATCTTCGACATTCAAAGAGGGAATCATATCATTGTTTTGTCTAATCATTGTCACATGCGTTCCAAGAAAGTCATGTGTAAGAGGCTGATGTTGGAAAAAGATTTCCCCCTCGTCCGGCTTTAACAATCCAGCTAGAATATAAAGCAACGTTGTCTTCCCACAGCCACTTTCCCCACTGATGCCAATAAAGCCCGTAGCAGGAAATTGAAAGGACTGATCGACGAGAATATCTTTTTCATAACGATGCGAAACATGACGCATTTCAAGCATAATAACTCCCCTTTCCATGTTATAATGTTGCCCGTGAGGTATTGAAATGATAAATAATCCTTTTCCCTATTCATTTGATAACAAGCGTTATCATACATATAATTACTTTCTAAAAAAGAGATATCATAAGAAGATAGCGAAAGTCGCCTTGAATGCTGATTTCACCTGTCCTAATCGTGATGGCAAGGTTGGTGTAGGTGGATGTATCTTTTGCAGTGAAAGTGGCTCAGGTGATTTTGCAGGTGATGTTAATGATTCGTTGATGGAACAGTTTGATAAGCAGGCTCTCATGATGCAACGTAAATGGCCTGAGGCAAGCTTTATTGCTTATTTTCAAGCTTTCACCAATACTTATGCGCCACTTGAAGTCTTAAAGAGTCGTTTTGAACCCTTTGTGAATAAAGAGAATGTCGTTGGTATTGCGATTGCTACAAGAGCAGATTGTATAACTGAAGAAATTGCGAGCTATTTAGAAGATCTCAACAGACGTACTGACATCTATGTTGAACTTGGCTTACAAAGCATCCATGACAAAACATCAAAACTTGTGAACCGTGGTGAGGACTTCGCTTCTTTCAAGAAAGGATTGGCGATATTACGCAAGCACAATCTTGAAGTTTGTGTCCATATCATCAATGGCTTACCTTACGAAAGTGAAGCCATGATGCTTGAAACAGCACAAGTGGTTGGCCAATTGGATATCCAGGCACTCAAGATTCATAGTCTCTATATTATGAAGCACGCCCCTCTCTACTATCTTTATCAAAAAGACCCTTTTCCCATCATGCAAAGAGAAGCCTATATTCGCTTGGTTGTGAGACAGCTCGAATATATCCCACCTAAAATTGTCATTGAGCGTCTCACTGGCGATGCTCCTGGAGATGATCTTGTCGAACCACAATGGTCACGTAATAAGACAACTATTCTTAATGATATTGATAAACTAATGCGTGCTCATAATATTATTCAAGGTGATTTACTTTAATTCCCCCTATATATATATTTGTCAAAAATAATGAAATTTCTCACCTAAATTTCATTATTTTTAAAATTCTTCTCTATTTACTAACATAGAAACAAGAAATAATCATAAAACAATGTATAAGATGTCAAAAAAAAAGAATGGGAAGCCCTAAAAACACACTTACAAAATAATACTACTTCAACATTGGAACCAGGATATCAAGAAGCTGCTTTTCCTGCCTGGGAATATTGTTTCAATCATCCTGTAGATCACCAAGATAATACAATTGGATTAGAAACCTTAAAAGAAACTCTTCTATCGCTATGCCATTACTTATATCAAAATGGATATCAGTGATAATGATGTTTAGAGCTTGCAATAATCACTAGATATTCATCATTGGCTTTATCACCAATTATTAGGTGATTTTTATATGTTTGGAATTGGTACAAAGCCAGATATCCACAAAGCCATCGAAAACTCTCTCGTAATGTAGATCCACAAGATCCTTTCAACAATCTTTTAAAAAAGCTCAACAAGGCAATAAGTCTGCTTGTTATTTATAGGTCGGATGTATGAGCATGGGGCATTTGTCGGGCAGGACATGGATTTCGCGATACATTTTTCAAGAAAGGGCTAAGCACAAAATACATTGAGATAGGCTACGAACTTGCGCATATTGATCTTCATGATCAAGCTCATTAAAATATCAAAGAAGCCCTCAATATTCTTGAAAAGCCTATAAAAATCATAGAAGAGATGAGAATCTATCTCACTAAATTCAAAGATCTTTACTACATCAATGACAATGGAGTAGGTGTTAAAGCAGATGATGTAAAAGTCCAAAAACAAATCAATCATTGAGCACTTTTAGGGTTGTTACCATAAAAAAAGGACATGATTACAAGTAATCATGTCCACTCAGGAGAGCCCATTTTCAATGGCCTCTCCTTTTTCTTTCCATCCGGCATCCCTGGTAGTAAAATATTTGAAGAGGTGATCTTACATGGG
>NZ_VUNM01000019.1 GCF_009695655.1 Sharpea porci | reverse complement strand
AAGGACAATGTCCTTATCTCTTTTTTCTTCCTCCGTCATCTTCTTGGCAATCTTTTTTCCCCAGGCTATGACTTCCTCCTCGCTGTTATTGTGCTGAGGAAGAAGCTCTTCCATAGTTCCTAGTTTCCTTACTATCTTTGAAGTTGATTTGCCGTTCTTTCTAAATGATTTCTGGATGTAAAGTGATGTAGAGTTCTTAGATTTTGAAAAAGTCAGTTTCATAGGCATCACCTCCTGCAGCTATTATATCATATATTCCTACGTATTACTACATATAATTTCGCAAATTTGACAATAAAAAAACTCAAAAGCATTGATATAATCAACGTTTTGAGCGATTTGGTTAGTGAAAAAATAGAGACAACTGTCAAACTCCCGAGGTTAACTGAGAGAAGTTCCCCATCATATAAAAAATAATAGAATTATATTTATTTTATTATTGTTGTGTAAACAAGTACTTTACAAAGATGTATTGATGACATATTATATTAACGGAAGGGGAATGGTAATATATCACTTCGTCTTTAAGCTGTGAAATATCAATAATGAAAAAAGTATTGATTAATTGGGACAAAGTTGATATATTATGTTTGCTCATGAGAATCATTGTTGGATTGTTATAGGAGGCATATTTATGGAGAAGAAGTTGCCAACAGATGCACATGTACTTGTTTCTTTCTTAAACACTAAATTAAGAGACGAATACGATTCATTAGATGCACTTTGTGATGACTATGATGTAAAAGATGATGAGTTAATCTTAAAAGCACTATCAATCGATTACACATATGATCCAGAACTTAACCAGTTTAAGTAATATAAACTTAAAGAAGGGCTTCAAGAGAGATGAAGCTCTTTTTTATTATGTAAAAAGTTTGGTTTAGTGAAAAGAATTGTATTGTACTTTGTGGATTTCCTACAAAAGTAATATAAATATTGGGATGATAGTGCTATAATATGAGGCATAATTATGGAGGATTTGTGAATGCTTAAGTTAGAAGATTTTAAAGCAGCGAAAGAACGTGTTGATGAAGTCATCACACCTACTCCGCTCATTTATAGTGAACCATTCTCAACAGAATGTCGTAATCAAGTGTATATTAAGCCAGAAAACTTACAGAAGACTGGCGCTTTTAAGATACGTGGAGCATACAACAAGATTAGAAAGTTATCCGAAGAAGAAAAAGCAAAGGGACTTATTGCTGCTTCAGCAGGTAACCATGCCCAGGGTGTTGCCTATGCAGCTAGAGAATTAGGTGCCAAGGCAGTCATCTGTATGCCAGCTCATACGCCACTTATTAAGGTTGAAAACACAGAAAAACTTGGCGCAGAAGTTGTCTTACATGGCGAAGTCTATGATGATGCCTACAATAAATGTATGGAACTAGTGAAAAAGAATGGCTATACATTGGTTCATCCATTTGATGATGAAGATGTTATTGAAGGACAGGGCACAATTGCCTTAGAAATCCTAGAGGAATTACCTGACACTGATGTAATTCTTGTACCAGTAGGTGGTGGAGGATTGATTTCCGGTGTTGCAGCTGCAGCCAAATCTATCAATCCTCGTATTAAGATTATTGGTGTTGAACCAGAAGGTGCAGCAAGTGCTTTGGCAGCTATTAATGAAGATAGAGTTGTTTCTTTAAAAGAAGCTAATACTATTGCGGATGGTACAGCTGTAAAGACAATTGGTAAGTTACCATTTGAATATATTAAGGAATATGTTGATGGTATTATTACTGTATCAGATTATGAATTAATGAAAGCATTCTTGGTAATGGTGGAAAAACATAAACTGGTAGCAGAAAACTCAGGTATTCTTCCTCTTGCTGCATTAAAGAAGCTCAATCTTAAGAATAAGAAAGTTGTTTGTCTTGTATCAGGTGGTAATATTGATGTAAGAAGTATCTCTTCAATGATCAACAAGGGCTTAATTGAAAGAGGACGTATCTTCTCATTCTCAGTACAGCTCCCAGATAAACCAGGACAACTTGTTTATGTTGCCCAAGTGCTTGCTTCATGTAATGCGAATGTTATTGCGGTTGACCACAACCAGTTTAGAAACTTTGAAGACTTTGGTGAAGTGGAATTACGTGTGACTTGTGAAACGAATGGTGAAAAGCATATTGCACAGATCATTGATGCCTTCATGAAAGACGGTTATAAAATTACAAGAATTAACTAGGCTATGTCTTCGGACATAGCTTTTCTTTTAGTCTAAAATATTTTACATAAACCATTCCTAAATGCATAAGAACATAGCTTTTCTTTGATGTTCAATGTATACTGTAGTCAGGAGGATATATTATGAATCGTATATTTGATTATCTCAGCAACATACCTTTCCCAAAACATATCAAGAAGAGCCATAAGATTATTGTTGGCATTATACTCTTGGTCGTCATCCTACTTTATTACTTCTTTGTACATCCAACACTCAATATCCAGTCTTTTACAGGTCTTTGGTTTATTGTTTCATTGCTTGTACTTCTCTTTCTCTATACCCTCTATATTCGTACACTTGCGAATTCAGTCATCATTTCAAAAATACAAAAAGTACTCGTTTCACTTGTATTCCTGCTTATTGTAGGTGGAGCACTTGGCTTTCTCTTTTCATCTAAGATATTCCATGCCAAACTCTATTCAAAACGTATCAATGTTGAACAAGTAGAATTCAGTAATAAGACTATTCATGATGTTGACTTCACAAAGACACCGATTCTTGATCGTAAATCGACAGAAAAGCTTGGTGACAAAGTTATGGGTGATATGCCTGAACTTGTCAGCCAGTTCGAAGTCTCTGATGAATATACACAAATCTCCTACAAGAATTCCGTCTACCGTGTTACACCATTAGAATATGCCGGTTTCTTCAAATATTTCACTAATCGATCAGAAGGCATTCCTGCCTACATCATTGTCAATAGCACGAATGGGAAAACCCAGCTCGTCAAACTCAAAGATCTCGGTCTGGATGGTATGAAATATGTACCATCTGCCTATTTTGGAGAAAACTTACAACGCCGTCTTCAACTCAAATATCCAACAAAGATCTTTGGAACACCATCATTTGAAATAGATGAGAAGGGTCATCCTTATTATATATGTACAACATATGGATATTATGGTGTTAATTCAAAGCAATATGTAAATGGTATGGTACTCTTTGATCCAATTACTGGTGATAGTAAGAAATATGATGTTGGTCATTTTCCTAAATGGGTTGATCGTATTTATCCAGAAAGTCTTATTATGAATGAAGTTGATGATAATGGTTCATTAAAGAATGGTTTCCTTAATTCTATTATTGGTCAAAAGAATGTAACAGTGACAAGTGATGGCTATAACTATCTAGAAAAAGATGGTGATATCTGGATCTATTCAGGTATTACTTCCGCCAACAAAGACACATCTAATTTAGGATTTGTACTGACAAACTTAAGAACGCATCGGACATTAAAATTTGCCTGCTCAGGGGCAGATGAACAAGCCGCAATGGCTTCAGCAGAAGGTGAAGTCAAGAACTATGGCTATGATGCCACATTCCCACTTCTCGTCAATGTCGCAGGACATCCAGTCTACTTACTTTCACTCAAAGACTCAGGTGGCTTAGTGAAGATGTATGCGATGGTTGATGCAAAGGACTATCAAAGCGTCACTGTTGTTTCAGCTGATAGCTACAACAATCTTGACTTGTTGAAAAAGCAGTATATTGCGAATCTTGCTGGAGAATCTGGTGAAAGTGTTAAAGGTAAACTCTCCAAAGCAACAATCGTTGTTAATTCAGTGAACTTTATGACAATAGATGGCAAGACAAAAGCCTATATTGTGGATGACAAAGGCTTACGCTACAAGATTGAAGCCACAAATACCAATGAAGACATTTTAGCTTTCATGCATACTGGTGATAAGTATGAGATAGAATATCTCAAGAGTGATGATATTCAGATCATTAAATCAATCAAAAAGAATTAACATACAAAGCATTGTTCGTTAATACGTTCAATGCTTTTTTATGAATGCTTGTTTTTCTTTTCTTCTAAAATAGAAAGACTTACAATAGTACTAGAGGTGATTTTCTTGAAACCAGCCATATTATTACAATCAGACTTTTCACTCACATGGGGTGCTGTTGCATCAATGAAAGGTGTTATTAAAACTGTTGATCCAGAATTAGAAATTATTGATATCTGTCATGATATACCAAAGTTTAATACATTTATCGCAAGTTATTTTTTAAGACAAGTATTACCATATTGGCCAGCCAATACAATTGCTGTATCAGTTGTTGATCCTGGTGTTGGAACACCAAGAAAAGCAGCTATTGCGAAAATGCATGGAGGTCAAATTATCATTACTCCTGATAATGGAACACTTACGCATATGAAGAAACATGTCGGCAGTGTCAGAGAAATTGATGACTCTTTTGATTTAAGAGGAGCAGGTTCTGTCTTTGATGGCAGGGATAAGTTTGCTTATGTTGCAGCATTGTTGGCAAGTGGACAAAAGAAGTTTGAAGAAATAGGTCATGAATATGATATAAGTGAGATTATTGAATGTGAAGAATATAATATTCAGCCAAAACTAGAAAAAAACAAAGTACAAGGCTTTGTCATGATGGAAAATAAGCATTTTGGTGGTATAGAATTCAATATTAAGAATAGAGATTTTGATAACTGTGATTTTAATTTTGGGGATCATGTACAAATAGTCATTACAAGAGAAAAGCATGTTGTCTATCATGATATTGTTGAATATAATAAAGCATTTGGCTTTGTCCCAATAGGCAAGCCAATACTCTATCCTGGTTCATCAGGCTTTATGTCGCTTGATGTCAACCAAGGCTCACTGCTAGACAAATACCCACTTATAGATATGGGTAAAGAATATGAAGTCATCATTACTAAAGACAAAGATGACTAACAATTCTATCTTTACAACATCAATAAACAAAAGGCAAAATAGACATATACATTTTGCCTTTATTCATATTAGATTTACTAGAGTCTTAAAAAAATTACCACAATTTAAGAAAAGAGAAAGTACTATTATTTCCTTATAAATAAAGGAGTAACGAACACTTTTAAACAAGTGAAGTGTTTAAGAAAATGTAGCAGTATAAAAGATGCAGAAGGGGAAATGAGAAGTATGAGTGAATATAAGCCACCATTCCATATTACAGATAAAATCATAAATCTGCTTGCAGATATCAGTGAACAGATTGGTCGGATTAATGTTTTATCCCACGGTAATATGAACCCACACCTAAGAAAAGCCAATAGAATACAAACAATTCATTCACCCATTTGCTGATGGAAACGGGCGCATGGGAAGAATGTGGCACAGTATGCTTCTTGGAAAATGGAATGCATTGTTTTATTGGCTACCAATTGAAGAACTGATTCGTACCAGACAACAAGTATACTACGATGCTCTTGGTAAATCGGATATGGAAGTTGATAGTAGTACTTTTGTAGAACTCATGTTAGAGATTATTCTAGATACGCTAAAAGAGACGCGTGTTGTTGGAAATGTGGGAGATTCTAATGCGCCAATACACCAAGATAATGGCGCATTGGATGGCGTTTTGGAAAGAGAAATACTTGCATTACTAAAAAAGGAACCTAGCATCACGCAAAAAGCATTATTAAAAAAGCTCAATATTCCTTACCGTACGCTTCAACGAAAAATGAAAGAATTACAAAAGTATGAGAAAATTGAACGTATTGGCGGAAAAAAGGTATGGATATTGGGATGTTAAATAAAGTTTGAGATTCACTAAGTTAAAAGAATTACCACAATTTAAGAAAAGAAAAAGTACCCATAATTCCTTGTAAATAAAGGACTTTAGGGTACTTTTGAATGTTATAAGTGTTTAAGAAATGAGGAATTAAATTTATGTGTTGTTCTTACTGGACGTGTTGTATAAGTGAAGCGATGAATGAAGTGTATGTGTTTGAATGCATGATTTCTTGTTGGAACTTAGGATTGTTGACAAGTTCAATGAATACATCATAAAGATGTTCCATATTAAGGCTATCTCCTCTTTTTATTGCAAGTAGGAATATGATGCGTACTGTTTCTTCATTGTGCCAAAGAAGAGGTTCATCCAGTATTGCGACTGCAACTTTTGTTTTCTTCGCAATAACATCTAATGGATGAGGTAATGCAAATACTTCATTCATGTTGGTGTTTGAGAGCTCTTCTCTCTTATAGACTGAATCAATATAATGCTCATCAACTATACCTTCTTTAAGTAGCATGCTATTGAGTTCATCTAATAAAGCTTTCTTTGATGTGGCTTTCTTTTTGTGAATAAAGAGAGATGAATCAAAGAATTTTTTAATTTTATCTGACTTATTCTGATCAATTGAAGTAATAAGACGAGATACTGTTTCGATATCCTGCTGGTTTAATGAAAAGTCTACAGTTATCGTAGGAACATATGTTTGTTCAAGAGGGACTGTTGAAATAACACAATCAATTTCTTTAAAATCATCCTCAGTAAGATTGAGATAGTCAATGAGAGATAGCTTCTTTACGATTGATAGCTTTCTTCCGAATACATTTTGTAGACGAGCTTCAAGCATACGTGATGTTGCTTGGCCAGACCCACATACTAAGTAAATAGATTTCTTTTTAATTGATCCTGAAAAACAGCGCTCTATTGCTGCTCCAATATGTAATGCGATATAGCCAATATCATCTTCAGGAAAAGATAATGAACTAGATGACTGTTTAAGTATTGTTTTCGCTATTTCGAATGGTAATGGATAATTCGCTTTTATTGTGTTGAGTAATGGATTCTTGTTTTCAAGATGAAGTTCCATCATGGACATGGATGTACGAAGATGGTTATAAAGATCATTTCTAAGAATTTGATCATTTCTTAAATCAAAGTTATAACCCTTATAAATACCATCAAGAAAAGTATCTATAAGTTGATTGATGGCATAGTCATCAACTGAATTATCATTATATTTCACATTCGTAATTAAATGTATGGAAATATAAAGCTTTTCTCCATGGGTAATTGTTATATCATAATAGTCACTAATCTTATCACATATTTCATCAACAATTTCTTTAATATCTTTTGGAATTTGTGTTGAATTTATTGCGCTTATATAATCATCATTGAGTATTCTTGAAATCATTAATGCGAAATAGATAGTAAGGTTTTTTAGTCTATAATCATCAGTCTCTACATGATGCTTTTTAAAGACGGATATAAGGATGGGAATTATTGCATTAACCTCAACATCATTAAAGTAGACCTTCTCTTCTTTTGTGAGCATTGATATTGTTGAGTATTCACTTAAGGGATGGATTTCATTGATAATACATTCTCTCTTATCCGATTCATTTCCGATAACTTTTACACCAACACCAGGTTTAACAATATATTCTAAGTTGTATTGGGTGAGTAGTTTCTTGATAGCTTTTATATAATTTGAAAAAGTATTCTTAGAAACAAATACTGCATCAGACAAATCTTCAGTTGGTATGTAATCGTGCGAATAGAGTAAGGTAGTGAGGATATAACGCATTCTATCCTGGCTTGAATCTAGATCTTTTGTGTCAGATTCTCTTTTTGAAATAGTATTTAGGAATGCATTGAATTCTTGTTCATTATCTATTTGTAAGTAATAGCCTGTTCTTCTCTTTAATTGAATACTTGCGCCCTGTAAAACATCATTTAGGTTATTAATGTCACTGCGAATAGTCCGATCGGATACTTTAAAGAGACTAGTGAGTTTAGCAATGCTTGTATACTCATTACTACGAATATAATTAAAAATATCTTCAAGCCGCTTATAGTTAAACATGAATATCCTCCTTTCTATAATCATCCTTATTATTAATATTAACGCAATCAGCAAAATAAACAATCAAAGCTATTTCCATTTTGAAGTGGAAAAGGCTTACATGTAAGGGCTTTCTATTTCCGAAACAAGTGGAAATTGCATAAATTGAGAAAGATTTTACGAACGCTTATACTTAATGGTGTCAAAGGGAGGTGGCAAAAAGCATGAATGATTTATTAAATGAAAATACAGTCTTTCTAAATGTTGATGAAAAAGATAAAGACGGCATTCTTAAGTTTATTAGTACGAAAGCTCAAGAACTCGATATCACTGATGATGCCGATGCCCTCTATCATGACTTTCTTGAAAGAGAAAAAGAATTCTCAACAGGCTTGCAAGATGGATTCGCAATTCCCCATGCAAGAACTAATAATGTAAAGAAAGTTACAGTTATGTATTTACGTAATAAAAACAGTATTGAGTGGCAGACCCTAGATGATCAACCTGTTAAATATATTTTCGCATTACTTGTACCTGAAAAGAGTGCAGGCGATGTCCATTTGAAGATGATTTCTTCACTTGCGACAGCTTTATTAGAGGATGATTTCAAAAATACAGTTATCTCATCAAATGATAAAAACGAATTAACACGTTTTATATTAAAAATTATGAAGGAGGAAAATTAATATGAAAGTTGTTGGTGTATCAGCATGTCCAGCTGGCTTAGCACACACTCCAATGGCTGCTAAGGCATTGGAAAAAGCTGGCAAAAAGATTGGCTTTGATGTCAAAATGGAACAGCAGGGTTCCATGGGACAGGTCAATAAAATTACAAATGAAGAAGCGCAGGCTGCTGACTTTGTATTGATTGCTTCAGATCAGCATATCGAAGGCATGGATCGTTTTAAAGGAAAACCTGTGATTCGTGTCAATATTACAACTTGCATTAAGGCACCTGAAGCTGTTTTAAAGAAATGTGCTAAGGCTGTCGAAGCAAAAAAACAATAAAAAAATCATAGGACTATGGCCCAGCCCTATGACTACATACTGTATAGTGAGTACGCACTCTCATTATATAGTAAAAATATTATATTGAGGAGAGGAAATTTATGAAAAAGTTTTTTAGTGAAGCCAAAGGTCATTTGATGACAGGTATTGGCTACATGTTACCACTTATTATTGGTGCTTCTTTAGTTGTTGCTATTCCATTAATTATTGCTTTATGTACTGGTGTATCAAGCTTAGATCCATATGCTAAGTCTACAGGATTTTACCATGTATTATATCAGATTCAACAAGTTGGTTGGACAGGTATTGGCTTAGTTAATACAGTATTAGCTGGATTCATTGCGTATTCAATTGCTGAAAAGCCTGCAATTGGTGCTGGTTTAATTGGTGGTGCTATTGCTTCTAATTATCAGGAAGGTTTCTTGGGAGCTGTTATTGCCGGTTTCTTAGCTGGTTATACAGTAAGATGGTGCAAAAAGCACTTTAATTTACCTGATTCATTTAAATCAATGATGCCATTAGTTATTTTACCATTCTTTGCTACTATTGTTATTGCATTAGTAATGGGGGTTATTCTTAATACACCATTATCAATGCTTAATACTGCATTAATTTCTTGGATTCGTACAATGAGTAAGTCTGGAACGAACCAGCTTGTCTTAGCTATTGTGTTAGGTGCTATGATTGCTTCTGATATGGGTGGTCCTATCAATAAAGCAGCTTGGATGGCAGGTAACGTTTTATTAACTGAAAAGATCTATCAACCAAATGTTTATATCAACTGTGCAATTTGTATTCCACCATTAGCTTATGCTATTTCAACAGTTATTAGAAGCTCACGTTATTCAGAATCATTCAAGGATGCTGGTAAAGGTAACTGGGTAATGGGATTTGTTGGTATTACTGAAGGTGCTATCCCATTCACATTAGTCAAAGCTTCTCGTCTTGTTCCTGTAAATATGATTGGTGGTGCACTTGGTGCTGCAGTAACATGCTTACTTGGTGCTAAAGCTTCAATCCCTCCAGTTGGTGGTATTTATGGCTTTATTACAATTGGTAATGGCTGGGCTTACTTAGTAGGTATGCTTGTAGGTGCACTCTTTATCGCTTTAGTAGCTCCTATGGTTGCTGACTTTAGTGTTGACCCTGAAGCTGAAGATGAAACGATGACTGAAGACGATATTGATATCTCATTTGAATAAAACAAAAGCAAGAAGGATTAACCTTCTTGCTTTTCACTAAGGAGGAACATTTTATGGCAAAGAAAATACATGTTGTACCACATTTTCATTGGGATCGTGAATGGTATTTTACGACTTCTCGTTCTAAAGTATATCTTATGAAAGACTTAGGGGATGTTTTAGAGACATTGGAAAATGATCCTGAATTTAAATACTTTATGCTTGATGCACAGGGATCATTATTGGATGACTACATTAAATGGAGACCAGAAGATGAAAATAGAATCAAACGACTTGTCCAGGCTCATCGTTTGATTATTGGGCCATGGTATACACAAAGTGATCTGATGCTTATTTCTGCAGAGTCAATAGTAAGAAATATGTATTATGGAATGAAGACATGTTTAAAATATGGTCCTTATATGAATGTTGGTTATGTACCAGATTCATTTGGCATGTCAGGTAATATGCCACAAATCTATAACCAATTTGGTATTAAAGATACATTATTCTGGCGTGGTGTTACTAATGATATGGTTAAGCATACAGACTATAAATGGCGTGGTCATGATGGAAGTGAAGTATTCGTGACACAGATTCCATATGGTTATTACATTGGTGGTAATATTCCAGAAGATGAAGAAGATGCGAAAAAGTTCTGGCAGAACGAGTGCTTAAAGAAAGCTGGCACTGGTGCTACAGATAATATCTATTTTCCTAATGGCTTCGATCAGGCACCAATTAGAAAGAATCTTGTTGATTTAGTGAAAAAGCAACAAGAAGCAGATCCTGAAAATGCATACGTAATAAGTTGTATTGAGGATTATATTAAGGATGTGAAAAAGGCTCATCCTGAACTAGAAGAAGTTGAAGGTGAACTGATTCTTGGTAAACATAGTCGTGTTCATAAATCTATTTTTTCTTCACGTTCAGATTTAAAAGCACTTAATACAAAGCTACAGAATTATGTCGCGAATGTATTAGAACCACTTCTTACAATGTCTTATTCATTGGGTAATGAGTATCCACATGGGCCTATGGAAACAATCTGGAAATTATTCTTTGAAAATGCTGCTCATGATTCTATTGGCTCTTGTATTTCAGATACAGCCAATGAAGATGTTTATATGCGTTATAAACAAATTAGAGACATTGCTGAAGCGCTTGTCGAATTACATACAAGACTCATCTCAACAAGTGTGAAGAATAATGCTGATATGACGATTACAATGTTTAATACCTTACCAACAAAAAGAAATGATGTTGTTATCGCAAAACTGTACCTTCCAGGAACAACATTTGCTTTAAAAGATGCTCATGGCAATAATGTGGATTATACAATAATTGAATCTAGAGATCTGACAGACTATGTATTATCACAAACAATAAAGCTTAATCCAAGCAAACAATTCTATGTTCCAGAAAAGGTAATAGAAGCTACTGTTGCTATATCAGCACATAATCTCCCAGCTATGGGTTATGAACAGTATACTCTTGACTTTACATGTTCATCAAACAAAGTATTGGAAGATACTAATGATATTGAAAATGAATACTATTCAATTCATCTTGAAGATGATGGCACCCTTACAATTACTGATAAGAGAAATGGTCATGTTTATAAAAATCAAGCTATTTTAGAAGAAAATGGTGATGGTGGAGACTCGTTTAACTATTCACCAGCACATCAGGATTTAATTACATATTCAAAAGATCATCTAGTAGAAAGTCATGCAAATAAATCGGATATATATGCATCTCTCAAAGCAGTCTATAAGATGCCAATTCCTTGTGATTTAGAAGAACGTGCACTTGGCCAACGCTCTTTAGAATTACCAATTACAATGACAGTTGCTTTACGTAAAGGTTCACCAGTTATCGATTTTAAGGTTCATGTTGATAATGTTGGTAAGTCTCATCGTCTATGTATTGTATTTGATGCCCAATTGATTTCAAAGGTTAATTTTGCGGATGAACAATTTGGTGTTATTCAAAGAGAAAATGTTCATACAAAAGAAATGGCACTTTATAATGAAGCACTTGAAAAATCAAAGACTGCAAAAGAAACAGTTAATAATGCAGTCCCACTTAACTTCCAACAAAGTCAAACTGCCTGGCAAGAACCTCCTATCTCAATTGAACCTACACAGAGTTTTGTAAGTTTAAGTGATGAAACTAGAGGTATTGCATTAATACCACAAGGTGTACGTGAATATGAAGTCATCGATAACCATTCAATTCGTTTAACACTCTTTAGAACATATTCATTTATGGGAAAAGAGAATCTCATTTATCGTCCAGGAAGAGCTAGTGGTGAACGTATTATTGAAACAAAAGATGCTGAATTACAGAAGTCTCTAGATTTCACATTTGGTTTTATGACATTTGATGGAGATTTCAATGATGCAAATATTGCAAATCTCGCAAAAGCATATAATACGCCTATTATCGCAAGAGAATATGCTGAATTCTTAAATGGAAGATTAATATTCTCACAAATGGAAGTAGAAGGGGACAAGAGTAATACATATTCACTATTTACTACAGAAAACAACCTGGTTGTGAGTGCAATCAAGAAAGCCGAAGATAAAAATGCCTATATTATTAGACTTTACAATGGCAAATTCCATCAGGATATTAGTGATCAGCTCGTATTCTCAAAGAGAATAAAGAAAGCTTATTATACAAATTTAAAAGAAGAATATGAAGGTCATATTGAAGCAGATGATCATACGCTTTCAATTAAACCTTTATCACATTGTAAGTTTGTCACAATTTATGTTGAACTAGATTAATTCATTAGAGATAGGATCTGCAAACAACTTTATTGCAATAATCCTATCTTTTTTAATAATTAGTTATGAGCATCTTTTGGGATTATATTTTGGATTTATATTTCTTTAATTGAGCATTTTTCTTAATTTTACTGGTCATAGCCCTGAAAGAATGTAAAAGGTTCAAGTGTTCCGAAATATACTCCGAAAAACTAATCAATTGTCTATATTTTATTAGTTATAATCTTAAAAATTATCAAACTGACAATGAAAATGCGAATGTAATCTATAAATAAATCACATGTTTTAAATATTGGTGGTTATATTCTTGAAATCTTTTAGAATAATTGGGGAGATTCTTGCATATCAATCTGCATTCTTTTATGATGAGTGAGGAATGATATGAAATATAACTTGAAATGTCATGATATTTCGCATATACTAGTGACAAATGAAAGAAAGGAACTTAAGACATGTACGTATTTTGCACGGAAAAACCTAAGATTTCGGCTAATATTCTACAGGGGTCTTTATTTTCATTTTTCTATTTTCATAATTAAGACATATCATTTACTGATATGTCTTTTTTTTAGAAAAGTAAAGGAGGGCTATTGATGAAAGCTTATTTGATATTGGAAGATGGACATGTATTTGAAGGTGTGAGCTTTGGTGCTGAAAAAGAAGTTATTAGTGAATTTGTTTTCAACACATCAATGACAGGATATACAGAAATCCTGACTGATCCTAGTTATGCAGGACAGAGTGTTGTAATGACATACCCACTTATTGGTAACTATGGTGTAAGTTATAAGGACCAGGAAGCAGCACATCCATTTGTAGAGGGATTTGTAGTTCATGAATTATCTCGTTTAGGTTCGAACTTCAGAATGAATATGAATTTGAATGATTATATGATTGAAAATAACATTCCTGGTATTCAAGGTGTTGATACACGTGCTATTACAAAGATTATTCGTCAACATGGTTGTATGAACGGTATGATTACAACACAGAAATATAATGTTGATGAAGTACTTGATAAGATTAAAGCCTTCAAGGTAGAAGGTGTTGTACAGAGATGTACATGTGATGCACCTTATAAGCTAGGTAGAGGTGATTTCCATGTTGCCTTATATGACTTTGGGGCAAAGCGTAATATTGCCAAGGAGTTAGTGAAACGTGGATGTGAAGTAACTGTTGTGCCAGCTAGTACACCAGCTAGTGAAATCATCAATGGTAACTATGATGGTATTATGCTTTCTAATGGTCCTGGTGACCCAGCTGAAAATGTTGAAATTGTAAAGGAAATTAAGGAATTAGCTGCAAGTGGTATGCCAATCTTTGCGATTTGCCTAGGTCATCAGCTTATGGCCCTTGCTCATGACTTCAAGACAGAGAAATTGAAGTTTGGTCATCATGGTGCGAACCATCCAGTACGTGATGCTCATACAGGTAGAGTTTATATCTCTACTCAAAACCACAACTATGTCATTAAAGAAGATTCTATTGATCCAGAAGTAGCCAAGGTTTGGTTCACTAATGTCAATGATGGCACTATTGAAGGTATGGAATATATCAATGAAAATATCCGTACTGTACAGTTCCATCCAGAGGCTTCAGCAGGTCCTCATGATACTGCATATTTATTTGATGAATTTATTAAAATGATGGGAGGTCATAAAAATGCCTAAAAGAAAAGATATCCATAAAGTACTCGTTATCGGTTCAGGACCAATCATCATTGGTCAGGCAGCTGAATTCGACTATGCCGGCACACAGGCATGTCGTGCATTAAAAGAAGAGGGAATAGAAGTTGTTCTTATTAACTCAAACCCTGCAACAATCATGACAGATAAAGATATTGCTGATCATGTATATATTGAACCCTTAACTGTACCAACAGTAAAACACTTAATTGAAGTTGAAAAACCAGATTCTATTCTTCCAACATTGGGTGGACAGAATGCTTTAAATATTGCGATGGCATTAGATGATGAAGGTTTCTTAGAAGCACATAATGTCAAGACAATTGGGACTAACTGTGCCACTATTAAAGAAGCAGAAGACCGTGAATTATTCAAAGAATTAATGGAACGTATTCAGGAACCAATTGCTCCATCAAAGACAGTAAACTATGTAGAAGATGCATTAGAATATGCTCGTGAAATTGGTTATCCAGTTGTTGTAAGACCTGCTTATACACTTGGTGGAACAGGTGGAGGTATTGCCCATAATGAAAAAGAACTCCATGATATCTGTTCAAATGGTTTAAGACTTTCAAGAGTAAGCCAGGTGCTTATTGAAAAGTCTATTGCCGGTTGGAAAGAAATTGAATATGAAGTTATGCGTGACCATGCGGGTAACTGTATTACTGTATGTAATATGGAAAATATTGACCCAGTTGGTGTTCATACTGGTGACTCTGTTGTTGTGGCGCCTTCTCAGACACTTGGTGATCGTGAATATCAGATGCTTAGAAGCTCAGCCCTTAATATTATTACAGCGTTAGGTATTGAAGGTGGCTGTAATGTCCAGTATGCCTTAAATCCATATAGCTTCGAATATTGCGTTATTGAAGTTAACCCACGTGTATCCCGTTCTTCAGCCCTTGCTTCAAAAGCAACAGGTTATCCTATTGCGAAACTTGCAGCTAAGATTGCCTTAGGATATACATTGGATGAAATCAAGAATGCCGTTACTGGTAAGACATATGCTTCATTCGAACCAGCTCTTGACTATATTGTATGTAAGATTCCTAAATGGCCATTTGATAAATTCTATGATGCTTCAAGAAAACTCGGTACACAGATGAAAGCTACGGGTGAAGTTATGGCTATCTGCAATAACTTTGAAGGAGCACTCATGAAGGCTTTACGTTCACTTGAACAGAATGTCTTCTATCTCAATCTTGATAATTTAAAAGACAAAGATACGATCTATTTAAGAAGAAAGCTGAAAGATGTTGATGATCAGAGATTATTCGTGATTGCGGAATCACTGAGAAAAGGTATTTCTGTACAGGAAATCCATGAAATTACAATGATTGATGTATGGTTCATCGATAAGATCAGACATTTAGTACAAATTGAAGAAAGACTAAGAAGTGAACCACTCACAATCGAACTTCTCAAAGAAGCCAAAGAAAGAGAATTCCCAGACCGTGTTATTTCTGAACTCTCAGGCATGAAGTCTGAACGTATTAGACAGTTAAGACTAGAAAACAATATCACTGCTGCCTTTAAGACAGTTGATACATGTGCAGCTGAATTCGCAGCAGAAACACCATATTTCTATTCTGTATTTGGTGGTGAACATGAAATTGCGCCAGATGAAAACAAAAAGAAAGTTATGGTCCTTGGCTCAGGTCCAATTAGAATTGGTCAGGGTATTGAATTTGACTTCTGTAGCGTACATTGCGTATGGGCATTAAAGGAAGCAGGCTATGAAACAATCATCGTCAACAATAATCCAGAAACTGTTTCAACAGACTTTGATATTGCGGATCGCTTATATTTTGAACCATTAACAGCAGAAGATGTGAGAGAAATTGTTGATTTAGAGAAACCTGATGGTGCCATTGTCCAGTTTGGTGGTCAGACTGCGATTAAGCTTACTCAGGACTTAATGAATATGGGTGTCAAGATTCTTGGTACTTCAGCTGATGATGTTGATGCTGCTGAAGACAGAGAACGTTTCGATGAAATACTTGAAAAGTGTCATATCGATCGACCTAGAGGTGATACAGTCTTCACTGTTGATGAAGCTATTGCTGCTGCCAATAAGATTGGCTATCCAGTCTTAGTTCGTCCAAGTTATGTACTTGGTGGGGCAGGGATGGAAATTGCTTTAAATGATGGTGATGTCAAGAAATTCATTGGTCATATTAATGAACAGTTCCAGGAACATCCAATCCTGATTGATAAATACTTAAGTGGTAAAGAATGTGAAGTCGATGCCATCTGTGATGGTACAGGCGTACTGATTCCAGGTATCATGGAACATGTTGAAAGAGCAGGTGTACACTCAGGTGACTCTATTTCTGTCTACCCACCACAGAAGCTTAAGAAAGAAGTCCAGCATACTATTTGTGAATATACTGAAAGACTTGCGAAAGCTTTACATGTCGTAGGCTTAATCAATATTCAGTTCATTGTCTATGAAGATGAAGTTTATGTCATTGAAGTTAACCCAAGATCTTCACGTACTATCCCATATATCTCTAAGGTTACAGGTATCCCAATTGTCAAAGTCGCAACAAAAGCTATCATGGGACATTCAATTCCTGAACAAGGTTATTCCTATGGCTTAGTACCTGAAAAAGATACGGTTGCCGTAAAGATGCCAGTCTTCTCATTCGAAAAGATTACAGGCGCAGAAATCAGCTTAGGTCCTGAAATGAAATCAACAGGTGAAGTCCTTGGTATTTCTAAGGATCCTGATGAAGCAATGTATAAAGCATTCATTGGTACAGGTATCGATCTTCCAAAGAAAAAGAATATTATCTGTACAGTTAAGGATTCCAGCAAAGAAGAATTCCTACCAATTGCGAAACAGTATTATATGTTTGGTTATGATCTTTATGCGACTAAGGGTACATATGAATTCTTAAAAGCACATGATGTACCATGTCATTTCGTTAACCGTATTACCGAGAAAACAAATACAATCTTTGATCTCATGTTGACGGATACAGTCGATCTTGTCATCGATATCCCAACCCGTAATAGTAATCTTAAAGATGGCTTTGTGATCAGAAGATTTGCGGTTGAAGCAGGTATTCCAATCTATACATCTCTTGATACAGCCCAGGCTTTAATCAATTCACTTGAGAAAAAGCATAATGGTTCTACATCACTAGTAGATATCGCAAAATTATAATTCATCCAGACAACAGTTAATCGCTGTTGTCTTTTTATTTTTTCATGAAAGGGAAAATATAAGTATGCACTTATTACTTGTAGACATAATCAAGGGAAAGTGGGGGTATGAAAGATGCTATGAGTATAAGGGCAACTATTATATAATGACAGGGATTGGTTCTAACGGCTTTATTGTCACTGCGTACCCAATAAGAAAGGATGATTTATAATGTATACGATAAAATTAATGAACGAATATCTTCATGGGCCTATATGGATATATGACGAAGATGGATATATAAGAAGAAAATATCCATTAATCGATAATAATGAAGAACTTCAACGATTAAATGAACAAGCAAGAAAACTATATGATTCTTTTTATTCATTTGATGAAAATGATAATGCATGTACTTTTAATGAGGATGAATATAAAGCAGCACACAAAGAGATGGTTGAGATAATAAAGAAAATAATTCAAAAATTAGAAGAAATAAATAATAATGATTTCGTGATTGAAGATTACATTACTAAAGATATTGTTGATTAATATTGAAATAACAGTTTTTTTAGGTCTCTAATTGATGGTGTTGAATATCTTGGTTATCTTGTTGTACTAGAATTAAAGCTCATATTGCCTGTAGCGAAAAACTGGCAATTTAAACAATTACGCTTAACACCATGTACTTACGCAGGCACTCAGTTAGATCATAACTGGGTCATTACCGGACATAATTATCGTCGTCATTTTTCCTATTTGAAAACTTTAAAGAAGGGCGATAGCTTATGTTTTATCAATGCATCCGGTGCTAAAATTAACTATCTTGTAGAAAAAACAGAAGTACTACAACCTACACAAGTTAATGAAATGACGGATAGTGGCTATGATTTAAGTCTATTTACATGCACATATTCTAGGACAAGCCGTTTTACATTACGTTGTCACCAAGTTAATACATAAGAGAGAAGTAATGATATTGTTTCTCTCTTTTTGACGTTGACTATGTTTTTAGGATATATTCATGTATAATAGGATTACCAAATCAAAGGAGGTCTATTTATGGGCTTTATTATTGCCGGCGTTATTATCGCTTTAATCGTTATATGGGCTATTACAACATATAATAGCTTGGTCAAATTAAGAAATAAATGTGAGAATGCCTGGAGTCAGGTATCGGTTGTGTTAAAGCGTAGAGCTGATCTTATTCCTAACTTAGTAGAAACAGTCAAAGGCTATGCTAAGCATGAAAGTGAAACACTTGAGAAGGTCATGGCTGCCCGTAATGCTTTCACAAATGCCTCAACACCAGAAGCACAAATGGCATCTAGTGGAGAACTCACAAGAGCACTAGGAAGACTCTTTGCGGTGGCTGAAGCTTATCCTGACTTAAAGGCTAACCAGAACTTTACTTCATTACAAAATGACTTACGTGATACTGAAAATAAAATCCAGTATGCCCGTCAGTTCTATAATGATGCTGTGAATACATTTAAGAATAAGTGCGAAATGTTCCCAAGTAATATCATTGCGAATATGGGTGGCTTTAAACCTATGCCATTCTTTGAAGTTGACGAAGCAGACAAAGAAGTACCAAAAGTACAGTTCTAAAGAAATATCCATCTACAATTTCTGTAGATGGATGTTTTTTGTTGAAATAAAGGCACAAATGCTTTGTTTTATAAATGTAACATAAAATATGTTACATTTATAAAAGCCAACCATATTAATATAGTTACCTGATGCTTTTTTATATTGTTTATCAATCTATACTTTATGCTTATAGCTTCTACTTTTTACATCTTCCAACATACCGCTTTTCTTCAAATAAATCATATACCCTAGACAAAGGCTAAGTTCAAGAATGGATGAAAAAGGTGTAGCTAAACCAATGTGGAAAAGACTAGGATGGGGCTGAATACTCATGAAATAAGAGACAGGGACTCTAACTAAGAAAGCACCTAGTATTCCTTGTATCATAACGAACTTCGTCTTCCCGATACCATTATAGAATCCTGTATAACAGAAGAAGATTGATGTAAAGAGACAATCAATCGCATAGGCTTTAAGATAGTCGGTAGCTGCAAAAATAACTTTATGATCTGATGAGAAAATACTTGCAAGCATATTGCCGTGGAAATAAGTTAAAACAAACATGCCAATGCCAATACTAAAAGAAACAACAACGCCATAATGAAGAGCCTTGCGTGCTCTTATCATTAAGCCTGCACCATAATTCTGTGCAACAAAAGCAGACATTGATTGCATGAAGGCCGAAGAAATCAACATGATAAAGGCACATACCTTTTCTGCAACACCAACACCAGCGGATGCTGTTACACCCATAGCATTGACAATGGCTAAGATGATGAGAAAAGATATGCTGACAAGAAGATCTTGTAAGGCTATAGGTGCACCAAAACTAATGATTTTTGATAAGATTTGCTGATCTATTTTGAGATGCTTACGATGCAAAGTAAAAGGGAGTTCTTTTCGACGAATCAAGTGAAGTGAAATAAGAACACTGATAACCTGAGCAAAAACAGTCGCTATAGCAGCCCCTTCTGTTCCCATTTCAAAGATGGCACATAAAATCAAATCACCAACAATATTAAACACACAAGCAATCGCAACAGTGATTAATGGTGTCTTAGAATCACCAAGCCCTCTAAATATACAGCCAATAAGATTATAAGCCACAATCACAACCATACCGCCTCCACAAATCCTCAAATAGGCAACCGTCTTATCGAATGCTTCCTGAGGGGCATTCATTAAGCTACTTAACTGTGGAGTTAAGAAAAGCATGGCAATGGACATAATGACCGCAATAATGATAAAGAATATAATACCCGTACCAACACTCTTATCACCAGCTTCTTTCTCACCACGACCAATCTGTTGGCCAAGAAGAATCGTTAAGCCCATGGCAAAACTGCTGACTAAATTCGTCAATGTGACCATGATCTGTGAACCTGTTGAAACGGCTGAAACATCGACTGATGAGGCAAACTTCCCTACGATCAATAAGTCTACAGCTCCATACATCGCTTGTAAGAACAACGCTAATAAAACAGGAAACGCAAAGAAAATAAGAGGTTGTAAGATTTTACCTTGGGTAAATGATGTTTGTTTCGTCATAATATCCTCCTCCTTAAAAATAAAAGCTGGACAAGAAAGCAGACATTTCTGTCTACCATCTTATCCAGCTATTGTTTCTTAAAACAATTCACCCTCCGATGACATTAAAAGCATAACATATGTAATCTTAATGTCAAGGCAAGAATATTGCCAATAATGCAATAAAAATTGACGCACTTAACAGCCTATAATAATATAAAAGTACTAGAAAGCTGATTTATGAAAAGAACAATAAATAATATTATCTAACCTTTAAATGAATACATATAATAGGCAAAACAAAATTATGGAGGCTAACAAGATGAGTAACACTATTACATATAATGACAAAATGGCTTTTCATTCTGGATATTATCTTGAGGAATTATTAGAAGAAAGCGAATTAACCCAAGAAGACTTTACGAAAAGACTTGGAATCACAAATGAAGATCTTAGCCTTCTTATAAGTGGTGAACAAAGCTTATCTATTGATATGGCATCAAAGTTATCGTGCCTGCTTGGAACAAGTGCGGAATATTGGCTTAATCTTCAACATTCATTTGACATAATTACTGCTGAGTTTGCGTCAAATCAAGAATTGAGAAATGATTAGGATTTAGTGGCTATTGTTGATGGAAGACACTAAATTATAGGGGGTTTCATTTGTCAATAGATTTTCCCTATTAAGAATATAAACAAACTTTTATAATAATTTCCATATTCATTAGTATTTTAATAGGTTATAATGGTGGGCAAAAGGGAGAGTGAAAAAAGTGAAAAGAGTATTAACGATTCAGGATATTTCATGTTTAGGTAAGTGTTCTTTAACAGTCGCATTACCACTTATATCGGCTACAGGCAATGAAGCTGTTATTCTACCAACTGCTGTATTATCAACACATACAATGTTCAAAGACTTTACATATAAAGACTTAAGTGACCAGCTTGATCCAATTACCCAGCATTGGAAGAGTCAGGATGTACAGTTTGATGCTATTTATACAGGTTATTTAGGAAGTGTTGAAGAAATCCATCATATGGAAAAAATCTTCAACATGTTTAAGACAAAAGACAATATTATCTTTATTGATCCAGTTATGGCAGATAATGGTAAGCTATATCCTAACTTTGATATGGATTATGTCAAAGCTAATGCGAAATTATGTGGTTTAGCTGATATTATTGTGCCTAATATTACTGAAGCATGCTTTATGACGGATACAGAATATAAAGAAGAATATGATGAAGCTTATATCAAAGATCTTTTAGATAAACTCGCAAAGCTTGGTTCTAAGATTGTTGTCTTAACGGGGGTATCATTATCTGAAGGTAAGACAGGTATTATGGGTTATGATACAGTTAAAAAGGAATACTTTAGCTATCAGAATGATATTGTCGGAGCGAAGTATCATGGTACAGGCGATATCTTCTCTTCAGTCGCTGTTGGGGCTTATATGAATGGCTTAAGCATTCGTGATGCATTGGCAGTAGCTGCTGACTATACGGCACTGACAATCAAGAAGACACTTGAGAATCCAAAGAAGCCTTGGTATGGCGTGGACTTTGAAGCAACAATTCCAGATTTAGTCAAAGCTTTAAAAGATGCACAGTAGTGCTATAATGGATTGGGTGATAAAATATGAACTACAATCTTAAATGTGATGAAGCAGCAACAAGACGTATTGTTGAAGCTGTAAAACCAGCAACCTTAGTTGCCGCTACAAAGTACACAACGGCTGATGAAATGGCAAAGTTAGAAGCTAATGGTGTAACAATCTTTGGAGAAAATCGTGTACAAGATTTCTTGAAGAAGAAAGAAGTCTATAAAGGGAAAGCCCATTGGCATTTCATTGGCACTTTACAGACAAATAAAGTAAAATATATTATTGATCAGGTGGATATGATTCATTCTGTCGCAAATAGAAAACTGATTGATGAAATAGAAAAACAGGCTGCAAAACATAATCTTGTCATGGCCGTTCTTCTTCAAGTCAATATTGCGAATGAAGAAAGCAAACATGGCTTTAAGAAAGAAGAAATGCAGGAAGTTATGGCCTATGCCCTCACAAAGCCTCATATTGAGGTAAGAGGACTGATGATGATGGCTCCAAATATTGATGTAGAAGCATGCCGTCCTTATTTCAAAGAAACAAGATTACTCTTAGAAGAACTTGCGAAAACATATCCACAAGCTCATTTAACAGAATTATCAATGGGTATGAGTCATGATTACAAGGTTGCTATTGAAGAAGGTAGCACGATGGTAAGAATTGGCCATGCACTCTTTAAGGATGAAGATGAATAATCTTCATCTTTTTACATAAAAATAGACCGATACTATAATCGATCGATCTTACAAATAGCTTCTTTGAGATAGTGCTGAGCTAGGCTATTAGGCTTAATATATTTTAGTGCATCTTCAACACTAAACCACTGGGCCTGATCAACTTCTCCAGTAAGCTTAAAATTCTTATCTTTGGCAACAGCCATGAAGTTTGTGATTAATGTGTTTGTACGTTCATAATACTGATTATCGTTGTACATGAAGCGTTCTATTTCTAAATGAACTTCTTCTTCAATCTCTCTTTTAAGTGTTGTTTCGAGGTTTTCACCTTTCGTCACATAACCAGCTACTAAGACATTATCTTTACGACCATACTGCTGAATCAAGAGAATTTCTTTTTTATCAGGCGAAAAGATAACGGACGAAATAGCATCGTTAAATGTTGGATATTTGAAGGTATGACAATGCATACAGAAAGGCACAAAGCCATCAATCCCATCACGCTTCATAATCAATTTCGTTCCACAAGTACTACAATACATACATCTCACCTCAATGCCCTCATTGTAGCGTAGGAAAACAATCTTGTAAATCCATATCATGTTGGACAAACAACATCTTTTCAACATCTATGTAGTAAAATAGTAGTTGACTTTACACATTTTATCGTTTAATATACATATGCCATAACGCAAGAATGTAGTAAATGTGAAGGAGTTATCAAGCTGTGGATAAAATGAATTATAAGGATATTGTAAGTCGTAAATGTGTTTTTTTTAATATGCGTGTGATTTGTGAAAAGGCTGGTGTGAATTATTCTACTTATCGTGGATGGAAGAATAATGGCCGTTCTTTTTCTGATCAAAAAGCAAAATTACTTTATGAAACAATGAGAAATATCATGAATTCATAAGCATATGATTTGAAGAAAATATTGTGAAAAGCTAATATTTGAAGTGATACAGGAATAAGGAGGTCAGACTTTGAAATATTATTTAGGTATAGATGTTGGTTCAACAACAGTCAAATTATATCTGACAGACGAAAATGATAATTGCCTATATTCCAACTATGTCAGACATTTTTCTGACGTGAGAAAGACAATTCATGATTTAGTAATAGAAGTGAAAGATCAAGTAGGTGATCTTGATGTACATGTAGCGATGACAGGCTCAGGTGGGCTCTCTCTCGCTAATAGTATGGGGATAGAATTTATACAGGAAGTTATTGCCTGTACGAAGACAATTGAAACCTATATTCCAAGAACGGATGTTGCGATTGAATTAGGTGGAGAAGATGCCAAGATTACTTACTTTGATGGCCAGCTCGAACAAAGAATGAATGGTAGCTGTGCTGGTGGTACAGGTGCATTTATTGACCAGATGGCTACATTATTACAGACAGATGCCAAGGGCTTAAATGAACTTGCGAAAAACTACAAGACGATTTATCCAATCGCCTCACGCTGTGGTGTCTTTGCGAAGACAGATGTACAGCCTCTTATTAATGATGGTGTTTCAAAAGAAGATATTGCGGTCTCTATTTTCCAGGCTGTTGTCAATCAGACAATCTCAGGACTGGCAAGTGGACACCCTATTAAAGGTAATGTCGCATTCCTAGGGGGACCACTTTACTTCTTGTCAGAACTTAGACAACGCTTTATTGAAACAATTGGTTTAACAGATGATCAAGTTATCTTCCCTGATAACTCACAGCTCTTCGTTGCTATGGGGGCATGTCTTTATGCCAAAGAAAATGCGAAAGAAGCAATCAGTTTCAGCAATATGATCAAGCATTTAGAATCACTAGAAAACCAGACAAGTGAACTCACAAATGTCTTAGAGCCCCTCTTCAATAATGAAGAAGAACTTCGTGCTTTTAGAGAAAGACATCTTTCTCATATTACGACAAAGCATGATATTAAGAAATATAAGGGTAAGGTATATTTAGGTATTGATGTTGGTTCAACAACATCTAAGATGATTCTTACAGATCCTGATGGTGCTATTCTCTATACATATTATAATTCAAATGAAGGGAATCCATTACAGCTCATCATGCGCCTCATGCGTCATGTTTATGACTTATTACCTGAAGGGGCATATATTGCCAAAGCTGGGGTTACAGGTTATGGTGAAGCTTTAATCAAGGCTGCTCTTAAAGTAGACTATGGGGAAGTGGAAACTATTGCCCATTATACAGCTGCTAAGGCTTATGAACCTGATGTGGACTTTATTCTTGATATTGGTGGTCAGGATATGAAGGCCATTACTATTCGTGATAATGTCATTCAGAATATCTCCCTCAATGAAGCATGTTCAGCAGGATGTGGTTCATTCTTAGAGACATTTGCGAAATCACTTGGTTACAAGATTGAAGAATTCGCAGAATTAGCCCTTAAATCACAACATCCTATTGACCTTGGTTCAAGATGTACAGTCTTCATGAACTCAAAAGTTAAACAGGCCCAAAAAGAAGGCGCAAGTGTTGAAGATATCTCAGCAGGTCTTTCTTACTCAGTCATCAAGAATGCCCTCTATAAGGTTATTAAGCTAAGAAGCAAGGAAGATATTGGTACACATGTTGTTGTACAGGGCGGTACTTTCTATAATGAAGCTGTTTTACGCGCATTTGAAAAGGAAACAGGTATCGAAGTAACACGTCCAGATATCGCTGGCTTAATGGGAGCTTATGGTATGGCTCGTATTGCTTGTGAGAATGACGATGGCGCTGGAACAACACTTCTTTCAAAGGCTGAAATTGAACTGCTAGAGTACAACAATGAAATGAGAAACTGCGGCAAATGTACAAATAACTGTATGTTGACAATTACATCATTCAATGATGGCCGAGAATTCATTTCTGGTAACCGTTGTGAAAGAGGGGCTAACCTCCCACTTACAAGTAAACAGCTACCAAACCTCTTTAACTATAAATATAAACGTATCTTTGGTTATCGCTCATTACTTCCAAAAGAAGCCACAAGAGGCAATGTTGGTATCCCACGTGTCCTCAACATGTATGAAAACTATCCATTCTGGTATACTTTCTTTACAGACTTAAAATTCCGTGTTGTGCTATCAGCACGTTCTAGTAAGAAGATTTATGAAAAGGGTATTGAATCAATTCCTTCTGAATCTGTTTGCTATCCAGCAAAGCTTGTTCATGGTCATATTGAGAACTTAATTGAACGTGGCATTAACTTTATCTTCTATCCTTCAGTTGTTTATGAAAGACAGGAATTTAGTGATGCTGGTAATCATTATAACTGTCCAGTTGTTGGATCATATCCAGAAGTTATTAGAAACAATGTGGATCACCTGGAAGAAAAGCATATTAACTACAAGAATCCATTTATTTCCCTTAACAATCCAAAAACACTCTTTAAAGTCCTCAAAGAGTCTTTAGCTGAATTCCATATTACTGATAAAGAACTCCATTATGCCATTGATAAGGCTTATGAAGAATTGGCACGTTCAAGAGAAGATATTCGTGAACAAGGTCGTTTAGCTCTTGAATATATGCACAAGAATCATAAGCATGGTATTGTCTTAGCGGGACGTCCTTATCATGTTGATCCAGAAATCAACCATGGTATTGCAGATTTAATTACTGGTGAAGGCTTTGTTGTATTAACGGAAGATTCTGTCGCAAATATGAATAACGAGGAGACAAATCTACGTGTAGTAGACCAATGGACATATCATTCAAGACTTTATCGTGCAGCTCAGTTTGTCAGCACCCAGAAAGATCTTGATCTTATTCAGCTTACTTCATTTGGCTGTGGTCTTGATGCGGTTACAAGTGACCAGGTAGCGGAATTATTACAGGCTAGAAATAAGATTTATACTTTAATTAAGATTGATGAAGTTTCTAACTTAGGTCCAATTAGAATTCGTATTCGTTCGCTTAAAGCAACAATTAAGAAATCAAGCTTTACACCTGACTTAAGTGAACATTATGAACCATCAAAACCATCCTTCACGAAAGAAATGAAGAAAGATGGCTGGACGATTCTATGTCCACAAATGTCACCTATTCACTTCCAGTTTGTCGAAACAGCCATGCGTGAAGAAGGTTATAATTTTGTTGTATTGCCTTCTGTTGATAAAGGTGCTGTTGAAGCAGGCTTGAAATATGTCAATAATGATGCATGTTATCCATCCATCCTTGTTGCTGGACAGATGATGGAAGCATTAAAGAGTGGCAAATATGATGTCAATAAGACAGCTCTCATCATCTCTCAAACAGGTGGTGGATGTCGTGCCACAAACTATATTGCCTTTATCCGTAAGGCACTCAAAGATGCCCATCTTGAACAAGTTCCAGTGATCTCAGCTAACTTAGTTGGCTTAGAAAGCAATCCAGGTTTCAAGATTACTTATAAGCTGGCGAAGAAAGTTGTCATTGGGGCAATGTATGGTGACTTATTCATGCGTGTGCTTTACCGCGTACGTCCTTATGAAGCCGTTAAAGGATCAGCTAATGAACTTTATGAATCATGGGTAGAAAAGTGCCAGGAAAATGTTAAGAATGGTTCACTTAAAGAATTTAAAAAGAATGTGTATGAAATCGTTAAAGAATTCGATGAATTACCACTACTTGATATTAAAAAGCCAAGAGTTGGTTTAGTTGGGGAAATTCTTGTTAAGTTCCATCCAACTGCCAACAATGAAATCGTGAAAACAATTGAAGCAGAAGGTGCAGAAGCTGTAATGCCAGACTTAATCGACTTCTTCCAGTATTCATTCTATAATGCGAACTTTAAAGAAACACATTATGATGGAACTTGGAAGGGTAAGGAGATTGGCAATATTGCTATCAAGTTTGTCGATTACTTAAGAAAAGACATGATTGCGGCTTTAAAGGCCTCAAAACGCTTTACACCACCTCATCCAATTACTGAAATGGCTGCTAAGGCAAGTGAAGTTGTTTCACTTGGTAACCAGACTGGTGAAGGCTGGTTCCTAACAGCAGAAATGATTGACCTGATTGATGATGGTGCGCCAAACATTGTTTGTATGCAGCCATTTGCCTGTCTGCCAAACCATGTTACCGGTAAGGGTGTTATTAAGGCATTACGCAAGAAGTATCCACAGTCTAATATTGTCGCTATTGACTATGACCCAGGTGCTTCTGAAACAAACCAGCTTAATCGTATTAAGCTCATGCTTTCTACGGCTTTCAAAAATATTGGTGAAAAACCACATATTGATACACCTACAAAGAATCTCGATGAACGTATCGCTGAAGTCTTTGGCGGTTAATAAAAAGCAGACAAAGCTTATTGCTTTGCCTGCTTTCTTTTCTTTTTAAAACAATACATACGATTATCTGCATCTTCAATAATACGGGTGATTTGTTCTGGTGTGTCACCAGGATGTATAGCAGACATCCCAAATGAGAGTGATAGTGTAAATGGATAATTATGACGAGCAGAAAGAATCTTTGTATTCTCATTAATCTTTTCTTCTAGTGTATGAATATAATCATGATTGAGACCATTAATAAATATAACAAACTCATCACCACCCCAGCGACCAACAATCTGCTGTGGGAAGGAAGCTTTGATGATTTCAGTACCTAGAATGATTGCTTTATCACCAGCATCATGCCCAAAGGTATCATTGATGGACTTTAAGCCATCCAGGTCCACAAAGACAATATAACCAACTTGTCCAGGAGCAATATTTTTTGCCCCTTTTGCTAATGCATCAAGAAGACCACGACGATTATAGATATGGGTTAATTCATCAGTGACAGACTGAGACTGTAATTTATTCATCAAGGACTGTATATAGAATGTTGTTCCAAACTGTCCAGTAATATATTCCAGCATGGATAAATCATGACCATCAATATCAGTAATTAATATACCATATTGCTCACTACCGGATGCAATTGCACTCAAGGTATAATTATGTGTTGAAGAAACATGACGAATTAAGTCTTGTTCGTTGATAAGTTCATTATGTGTTCTAATCATTAAACCATCTTTAATCTTCAATTTAAGAATTAAAGATTCAGGAAGAGTAATCGGCTCAGTAATATCAAAGTGATAAGGGTACTTAAAGACATAGAGAGCAGCATTCTTGATATTAAGAATACGCAATGTTTCCCCAAGCATACGTTCAGGATCACTTGAATCGGTTATTGACAAGGAAAGACGATTGGTGATATTGACGTTGATCTGGTGCTCAGTTGATTTTGTAAGAATACGAGATGTGATATTAGAATAGACAATCCCTAGTTCGCTATAGAGATATTGTGTGAAATAGTCTAAGCGATGATGTTCAATGAGATGCTTTGATATAGATATATCAAAGAGGACTTTTAAACAATTAAAGAGTTTATCAAGATCAATAAATTGAATATTATCTTCCGTAATAACATTAATAATAGATGGAAATACTTTAGCTTTAAATTCTTCAATCGAATCACAGAAGAAAGAAGCGGAAATAATATCTTCAAATAACTTTACAGTTTCATCTTTGATATTGGTATGGAACATGATTTTATTGTTGAAAAGAAAATTAGTCATGCCCCAAGATAAATCATGAATCGAAAGTTTCTCATTAATCGCAAAATTCACAAAATTATAGAGATCATCTTCTTCCTGTGAAGCACTGTTGACAGAATCACGGGCAATAAATTCAGTTGGTAGCACATGCCTAAATGGAATACCACCTTCTAAAAGTGACTGCCCTTCAATGACTGCACGATAGGCGAGCATTGCACTATCGGCATGAACACTAGAAAGAGGTGGAACCATGCTTGCACTATAAGGGTCGTCATCAAAACCAACAACAGATATATCACGACCAACACGATACCCACGTTTCTTGAGTTCAGCATAGGCACATACCGCAAGTTTATCAGTAACACAGAAAAGCGCATCAATTTCAGGATGCATATCAATAAACTGTCCAACAAGCGTATTATGATAAGCCGTATAATCCTGGGCATAGACAATAAGAGAAGGATCGTAAGCAATATGATGAAAATCAAGAATATCACGATAGGCAGAAAGTCTTTCTCTTGTGCCTGTTCTTGTCTTAGGACCAGCAATGACACCTATATGTCTGCGATGTTCCTTGGTGATTAAGAAGTTTACGGCAGCCTTTGCACCACTTATATTGTCAAAGACAATTGAACTGACATGATCTGAGACATAGTTTAAAGAAACAATGGGCATATGAAAACGTGCTAAGAATTCCTCATTATTCATATCTCTTGCAACATTATTAGTACTCAAAAGCAATAGGTCGATACCTATTTTATTCGCAAATTCATAAGAAAATGTATTATGGGTGGAAGGATTATCAAGTTGTGTTTTCTTATTCAAGCCACTTCCATAGAAAATAATCAATTCTTCATCTAATTCATCACATGCAGCCTGGGCACCACGAATCATTTCCGAGTTATAAGAATCAATATTTTCTACAAATAGCCCTATACGTATCTTTCTCATTTCATTTCTCCTAAGTATGTGTTCATTCTAACACACTTTTGCTTTATTGAAAACGATTACAAGATATATATGACCAATATTTGACAATTATAATCAAAGACTCTCTTAAAGATGAAATCTATCGTTGACTTAATATCAAAGCGTTGAAATAAGCTTGATAGAATGAAAAATGGTGAGTATGATGAGATTGGTGATGATATGAAAAGAATACAAGAAGTGATTGTTGTGGAAGGAAAAACAGACACAGCAACATTACAACAATTATTTGATGTCGATACAATTGAAACAAGTGGGAGTGGTATCAACGAAGATATCCTCCAACAAATCGAAACAGCCGCAAAAACAAGAGGAGTCATTATTTTGACCGATCCAGATTACCCTGGTCAACAAATACGCAACAAGATTATCGCAAGAGTTCCAAATGCCAAGCATGCCTTTGTGAAAAAGAAAGACGCGATTGGAAAGAAGAAACTTGGTATTGCGGAAGCAAGACATGAAGCTATTATTGAAGCTTTAGAGAATACCGTGCAATTTAGCGACCGTGAAGATACACTAAGCTGGCAAGAATTCCTCAGCTTGGATATTATTGGTGATCATGAGAAAAGGGACTACCTCTACCATACCTATCGCTTAGGTCATGGTAATAATAAAGCGCTCTTTAAACGCCTCAACATGATTGGTGTCACAAAGAGTGATATTGAGGAGAAACTTAAGTCCTACATAAACAAATGAAATGCCTAATCACTTGTTCAAAATCCATATTGATGTATTTCTAAAGCTATGAAATTATTTTTTGTCTACATTAACACTTGAATGAAAGTCCAATAAAACGACCTTAACAAAATAGAAATCAGAAAAAATGTTAAGGCAGAAATATGTTGTACGAAGAATTAACTGAAAAATATAAAGAGGGAGAACCTATATTCTTCCCAGATACCTATCATGGAGATAAATCAATATCTGGTCTTACCACTACATGATGTAAAAAAGGCTTATTGATTAAATATGATAATGGTATCTATTATTTACCTAAAAAGACAAGATTGAAGTCTTCTCATATGTAAACAGTACTTACTATATCTGTCATTTCATCTATCAATGAGATGATCAAACAGAAATCATTGAGAGAGGGGTTATTAATATTTTCCCATCCTGTTCTAAATCCAATAACTTCATAGCCAATAAGCGCTATAACAACGATAAGAAGAAAAAAAACACCAGTTTATGGCCTAAGCCATAATTGGTGTTTTTACTTTGTTAGCGATATAAATAACCAGCACGTTTTAACTCTCTTTCAATACGTTCAATCATATCCTGATCTTCATAGACAATAGTATGAAGATGAATACCGTCAGTGAGTTCTGAAAGTGGTGCGGCATGAGAATTATTGAGCTTCTCCATAAACTTCTTCACATCATAACGACTGCTAATATGAAGATTGCCTTTAATCTCACCATAGACTGGATGTTCGACTATCACATCTTCAATCCGACCACCCTGATCGACAATAATATTCAATTCTTCTTCAATCGCATCACGATTATGTTTAACAGCGATCTTCTTTCTTAAACCACCTTCATCATCAAGAATATAGCCCCTTGGTGTAGCCATTATATTGTAGCCAGCAGCTCTTAGTAAGGCAACATCACCGACAATAATCTGTCTGCTTACACCATATTTTGTCGCTAATGATTTTGCGGAAATTGGTTTTGTTGCTTCGGATATATCATTTAATACTTGTTCTTTTCTTTCCATGTTCATCACCATAGTTCATTATAGGAGTTTAGTGTTGTATATGCAACTGTATTGACATGGAGTTAGGTGTTGACTTATGAATATTTTGCTTTATAATGGTTGTGCACAATCTAAGGGGAAGAAGGTTCTTTCATGGAAAATAGAAATGCTGTTATTATTAAAACAAGTATTATTGGTATTGCCACAAATGTCTTATTGGCAATCTTTAAGGCTGTTGTTGGTTTATTAGCGAATTCTATTGCTGTTGTATTAGATGCTATTAATAACTTAAGTGATGCGATGAGTTCTATTATTACTATTGTTGGGACGAAGTTAGCAGGTAAAAGTCCGGACAAGAAGCATCCATTAGGATATGGTCGTGTGGAATATTTAAGTGCAACACTTATTTCTTTCATTGTTCTCTATGCTGGTATTGCTTCTTTAAGAGAATCTATTAAGGCAATTATTTCTCCAAGCAAGCCTGATTATTCGACATTGACATTGGTGATTATTATTGTTGGTGTTGTGACAAAGATTATTTTAGGAAAATATGTTAAAGGTGTTGGTGTGAAAATGAATTCGGCTTCACTAATCAATAGTGGAGAAGATGCAACACTGGATTCAATTATTTCAGCTTCAACACTTGTTGCGGCAGTCATTTATTTAGTCTTCCATATTTCCCTAGAAGCTTATCTTGGCGCAGTAATTTCTCTTATTATCATCAAAAGTGCTATTGAGATGTTACGTGATTCATTAAGTGATATTCTTGGTGAACGTGTTGCGAGTGATTTGTCTAAGAAAGTCAAAAAAGTCATCAATAGTTTTGATGATATTTATGGAAGTTATGATCTTGTTCTCAATAGCTATGGACCTAATCATTATATTGGCTCTGTCCATATTGAAGTTGTGGATAGTATGCAGGTGGATGAACTTGATGAATTATCAAGAAAAGTTGCTGCCAAAGTCTATGATGAAACAGGGGTTATTCTTACAGGTATTGGTGTTTATGCTTTGAATACAAAGGATAACGAGATAGCGAAAATGCGTACTGATATCACCCATCTTGTCATGGCTCATAAGGGTGTTCTTCAGGTCCACGGTTTCTATGTCAACAAGGAAGAAAAACGTATTCAGCTTGATGTTATCTTTGATTTCTCGATCGATCGCGATCATCTCTACAAACATATTTATAAAGATATCGAAGATGCTTACCCTGGCTATACAATAGTCATGAAGCTCGATAGCGATGTCAGTGATTAAGACGGTTCTCCGTCTTTTCTTTTACACTTTTGTTGTTTTTTAGTACAATAGACTCATGAAGAATATAGCGATAAGAAAAAATACCCAGGCGATCCTGGATCAATATAACCTCAATGCTCTTAAGAAATATGGACAGAACTTTCTTGTAGATGCCAATATCATCCACAAAATAGCGAAGCAAGCCGATATCACAAAAGAAACATGTGTCATAGAAATAGGACCAGGCATTGGTGCGTTAACGGAAGAGCTTGCCCATCAGGCTAAACATGTCATTGCCTTTGAAATTGATGAACGAATGAAGAATGTCTTAGATCATGAGTTAGAATGTGATAATGTCAAAGTCATTCTACAAGATTTTATGAAAGTCGATCTCGAAGCTGTTGTTTCTACAATTGAAGAAGACGATGTATGTGTTGTAACAAACTTGCCATATTATATTACAACCGATATCGTCAAAAAAGTTCTCACAACACCGACAAGAATCAATCGCATGATTGCCTTAATTCAAAAAGAAGTCGCTTTAAAACTAACGGGAGAAGAAAAGAGTCCAATATCCAATATGATAGATTATGTAGGTGATATCAAATATTGTATGACTGTAGGTAAGTCTGTTTTTATTCCAGCACCCCATGTTGATAGTGCGGTTATACGTATCAATAAAGAGAGAAATATGGATCCTGTACTTATTGAAGTATTGGACGCTGCTTTTAAACAAAAACGTAAGACAATGAATAATAATATGAAAGCACTCTTTCATAATGAAACAGCGCACATCCTTGAAACGTGTCATATCCCCCCAACAAAACGTGCACAAGAACTCAATATTGATGATTTCATGAAGCTAGCAGAAGAAAGAAGGAAGAGACTATGAAAATAAGGGCATTCGCAAAAATCAACTTAGCACTTGATGTTGTAAGTGAACGTGATGATGGCTATCATGAACTCAAGATGATTATGGCCCCAATCACATTACATGACCTCATCACCATTGAAGTCACAGACAAGCCAGGAATCATTCTTACAACCAATTCAGCACGCATTCCTACTGATGAACGCAATATCATGTATAAGGTTGCCCAGGCTGTTATTGACCAATACCACATTACAAAGGGTATAAAGATGCATTGTATGAAACATATTCCTTCACAAGCGGGACTAGCAGGTGGCAGTGCTGATGGAGCTGCTGTTATTAAGGCGATGAATCGTCTCTTCAAACTTCATATGAGCTATGAAGATATGGTTGAACTCACAAAGGATATTGGTTCGGATATACCATTTTGTATCTACAACCGTTTAGCTGTTGTCAAAGGAAAAGGGGAGCAGTTCGAATTTATTCATTCCTCTTTCAACACCAACTTCCTACTTGTCAAACCAAGTCGCGGTGTATCGACAAAACGTTCCTTTAATGCCTTAGATATGACCACAGCCCTCCATCCAGATATCAACAAGATGAAAACAGCGTTGATTCATGAAGACTATCAAGGGGTTGTTGAGACATTAGGTAATACTCTTGAAGAACCTTCAATTAACTTTGTCCCAGAGATTGAAAATATTAAGAAAGAAATGTTGGAACTGGGATTTGATGGGGCATTGATGAGTGGTAGTGGAAGCTGTGTTTTTGGGATGACAAATGACGAAGAGATACTCCATAGAGGTTATAAGCACTTTAAGGAATCCTATTACTTTGTCCGTACGACAAAGCTCTTAAGCCATCAAGATTAGAAACATGGAAATCATTCATTATTTTGATGAAGATTTAGAATGTAGGTACTTGGAGTTATCCCGTATTCTTTCTTGAACCACTTATTATAATAACTAGGATCATTGAAACCACATGCATAGGCTATTTCTGAAATAGACATCTTTGTGCCTTTCAATAATTCAAGTGACTTTTGAAGTCGATATTGAATGAGGTAGTGAATAGGTGTGGTATGAAGAATGGACTTATAAAGGCGTAGACAGGTAGAAATGCTGATGTCTGCGCTTTTTGCGATATGTGCAATGGTGATTTTCTCAGTATAATGCGTTTCAATAAAGCGTAGTGTTGTCTTAACACGTAGTTCATCCTGATAGTTCTTGATTGTATAGTGATATGCATGATCCAACATATCCCGATGATTCACAAATTCTACAAATATCTTACTTAGACTTTCTCTGACATGATAAGGAAAGTCTTTTTGATCATAAGCACCAATCTCCCAAGCCTTTTTAACTATATCAAGAATATCTTTTTGCCATGGTACACTTGGCTGTAAGTGAATAAAAGGTATTTGTGGGTTGTTGAACAAGGGCTCAATATAGGTTTGCCAGATTAAATCATGTGCAGGAGAGATAAGTGTGGGACTAAATATAAGGCAGTGTTGGTGGCCTGAAGGAGAAAGCAGCTTTTCAGAATGCAGAATACCGCTATTGATAAAATAACCTTCCTGTGCCTTCAATTTCATAGATTGATTGGCAACCCTAAAATCCACTTTCCCCTCCAATAAGATACAAATCTCAAATTCCTCATGCCAATGCCAAGGCACTTTGACCTTAGTCAGATCATCATCAAAAAAAGCAATAGGGAATTCTTTTGTCCCATAGTGTAATAATTCTTTACCATTATCATCAATATTTTCTGTTGAAAGTGTTATAGCCACACTCATCATCTCCTATCATTTGACGATATAATACCATAAATATGATGATATTAGGCTAAATATTCCTATTACTTACGCAATATTTCACGATATAATCTTAGCGTTATATAAAAAGGAGTATAGTATGGGAATATTAATTGCCGTCATATATATCGTTTTTATCAGTCTAGGTTTACCAGATTCACTTTTAGGTTCAGGATGGCCAGCGATGCATCATGCATTTGGTGTACCATCTTCCTATGCGGGATATGTCTCAATGACCATCTCATTCATGACAATTATCTCAGCACTGTTGAGTCCTAAGATCATCAAGAAGTTTCAAACAAAGTGGATTGTCATTATATCAATCCTACTCACTATTCTTGGATTAATGGGTTTCTCTATTTCTACACAATACTGGATGTTATTGATCTTTGCGATACCTTATGGTTTAGGTGCTGGGGCTATTGATGCCTCTATTAATCACTATGTCGCTAATAACTATTCAGGTTCCATTATGAATTTCTTGCATTGTTTCTATGGCGTTGGGGCGATGATAAGTCCAATGATCATGGGCTTGGCTTTAAAGCTTGCAGGATGGAATGAAGGCTATCGTTGGACAGCTTATATTCAGGTTGGTATTCTTCTTGTCTGCATCCTCAGCTTGCCACTCTGGAATAAGAATACAAATGCTGCACCAGAGGAAATCACCGAAAGCACAGGAATCAGAGAAGCAATGAAAATACCTGGTGTTATTCCTACATTAATTGCCTTCTTTGCCTATTGTTCAGGTGAAGCAACATGTTTCTTGTGGACATCAAGCTATTTTGCCGGTGTGAAGCAAGGACTAAGTCCTAAGCTTATTGCCTCTTTTGGCTCATTAATCTTTGTTGGTTTAATGTTGGGTAGACTGATTTCGGGTTTCGTTTCTAATAAATTAGGGGATAAGTTATTGATTCGTATTGGTATCGTTGTTGAAGTGATGGGTATTGGCTTAGTGACGTTGCCTATTGAACATTATATTGTGGCAGCGATTGGCTTTGTAGTCATTGGAACAGGTATGGGACCAATCTATCCTGCCATCCAGCATATGGCTCCAGAGAATTTTGGCAAGAAGCATAGTGCAGCAGTCATTGGTCTACAAATGGCTTCAGCCTATGTGGGCAGTACATTCATGCCAATGATCTTTGGTAACCTCCAACAATATATTGGTATTGGTATTATGCCACTCTATTTATTATTCTTTGCGTTAATGAATATTGGTTTCTTAGAATATGCTTATAAAGCAATTGCCAATAAGAAAGCCATATTAAATAAAGACTACGCATATCAGGACTAATATATATAGCCATGATTTGCATAGTGGTGCTAATAAGATTCCTATGCTTTACTATTATACTTGCCTCCCTTAAGTGACAATCTTAAGTTCAAATAGAACCAATAAACATACAAATAGTTCATCAAAATCTCTTTTATACGGCTGTTTGAATTAGAGAGTTTTTGTAAGTAATAATATTTTCGACACTCCATTTTACTTGCTTACAAAGAGGCTATAGGATTTATTTAAAAGTGTACACACTATGATTGTTGGCACCACTATGTAAATCATGGGAAAAGCTTTCTTCTTTAAGAAATGATAGAAGGGAGCTTTTTTGTATGTTTGAAATTATAAATATATGGATTTAAAAGATATCGTAAATATTTGCTGAATTCATTGTTAAATACGGGCTTTTTTTTTGATGGGAATTTTGCTAGAATGTACGCGTAAGGAGATATAAATGGAATGAAAATCTATGCGGTTGTATTAGCAGCGGGTAAAGGTACTCGTATGAAGTCTGATAAACCTAAAGTTGTTCATGAAGTGCTTTATAAACCAATGATTAATCATGTTGTTGATGCCTTAAAGGATTTAGGTGTTGATGAGATTGTGGTTGTTGTTGGTCATGAAGCAGAGCAGGTAAAAGGATTATTGCCTGAAGATGTGAAGACGGTTTACCAGCGTGAGCAGCTCGGTACAGGTCATGCTGTTCTTTGTGCTAAGGACGTTCTTGGTGACAAAGAAGGAATGACATTGGTCTTAAATGGCGATGCACCACTTGTACAGAAGTCTACTTTAAAAGGTCTTATTGAGACTTTTAAGGCAAAAAATTCCAAAGCAACAGTGATGACAGCACATTGTGATACATCAGTTGCTTATGGACGTATTATTAATGTGGATGGTCAAGTTAAGGGTATTGTTGAATTCAAAGATCTAGCCGAAGATCAAAAAGACATTACAGAGATGAACACAGGTGAATATTGTTTTGATAACCAGGCCTTATTTAACGCCCTCAGCCAAGTAAAAAACAATAATGCACAAAATGAATACTATTTAACAGATGTTATTGGAATTATGAATCAGGAAGGTTTACCTATTTCTTCTTATGAGATTGATGATTTTGATGAAGTTGGTGGTATTAATGATCGTGTAGCGCTTGTTGCAGCGACAAAGACATTAGCAAGAAGAATTAACCATGAATGGTTATTGAATGGGGTAACGATTATTGATCCTGATCAGACATATATTGGTACTGATGTTACAATTGGTACGAATACTGTTATTGAACCAGGGACAATTATTAAAGGTGCAAGTGTGATTGGTGAACACTGTCATATTGGGCCATTTGTAGAGCTTGATCATGTACAGGTAAGTGATCATAGTGAAGTAAAGTTTCAAAGTTTAAAAGATAAGACAATTTAATAGAATAAGATTCTAAGGGGACATAAAATGAAGAACGATAAAATTGCTTTATTCTCATTAAGTGCAAGTCAGAAACTTGCGAAAGATATTGCTGATATTTTGGGTGTTGATGTGGCACCTTCAAAGGTTCATCACTTTGCGGATGGTGAAATTCTTGTAGAAATCGGTGAATCAGTACGTGGTAAAGATGTCTTTATTATTCAGTCTACATGTAATCCAGTTACTGAGAATTTAATGGAAATCTTAGTATTATGTGATGCATTAAAACGTGCATCTGCTCATGCGATTACAGCAGTTATTCCATATTTCGGTTATGCAAGACAGGATCGTAAAGCTAAGCCAAGACAGCCAATTACTTCTAAGTTAGTTGCTGACTTATTGACAACAGCTGGTGTTGATCGTGTTGTCACTGTAGACTTACATGCTAAACAGATTCAGGGCTTCTTTGATATTCCTGTTGATGAAATGCAGGCTTTACCACTTATTTGTAAGTATTTCAAAGATAAGGGTATTGAGGATATTGCGATTGTTTCACCAGACCATGGTGGAGCTACACGTGCTAGACAAATGTCAGAATACTTCGATTGTCCAATTGCGATTATCGATAAACGTAGACCTAAACCAAATGTTGCTGAAGTAATGGGTATCATTGGTGATGTTGAAGGTCGTAACTGTATCTTAATTGATGACATGATTGATACAGCTGGTACAATTACTGCTGGTGTGAATATGTTGAAACAGAAGGGTGCTAAGGATGTCTATATCGCATGTACGCATGGTGTACTTTCAGGACCTGCTGTTGAAAGACTTAAGGACTGTGACGCTAAGGAAGTAGTTATTACAGACACTATTCCACTTCCAAAAGAAAAACAGATGGACAAGTTCAGCATTGTATCTGTTGCTGAATTATTAGCACATACAATTGACAATATTGAAAAAGATTTACCTGTATCCGATGTTGTCAAACAATATGGTATGGATTAAAATAGAAGGCATTATATATGCCTTTTTTTGATGGGCAGAAAGGATTGCTATGAATGAAAAACTAAGAGCTGTACTCTATGTACTGATACCATCAGTCATCTATACGCTTTATTCACGTTATATTTCTACAATTACGACCTATATCACTACACATATTCCTCTTACCTCAGAGCAGGCTCGTATTATGATCTTTATGTTGATGGGGGTCGTTCTTTATCTGACATATAATATGGCTATTCATAAAAGAATACTCTATCGTGTTGTGAATATTATTCATATTGTGATTGGTTTATTTCCATTATATGCCTCATATTTAACCAATATTCCCTATGTTAATGAATATATGCGTATATTAGGTGATGCCTATATCATTGTTGAGCTTGTGGCTGGGGTTGGTATTGTGAATATGATAGAATCATTTCGATAGGAGGAACGTACATGTATTTCAATACACATACACATTTAAATAGCGAAGAGCTTTTTGAAGAGCGTGATCACTATATCCAAAATGCCTTAGAAAAGGGAGTTAATCATATGACTGTTGTTGGTTATGATGTCGAAAGCAGTCAGCGTGCGGTACAGATTGCCCATGAATATAACTTCATCTATGCCACGGTGGGTATTTCTCCCAACGATTGCCTCAATACAACTGATGAAGATCTTGCCTTAATTGCCAAGATGGCACAGGATGACAAGGTTGTGGCTTTAGGAGAAATAGGCCTGGATTACTATTATGATGATGTGCCTAAAGAGAAACAGATGGATGTCTTTCTAAAACAAATCAAGATTGCTCAAGATTTGAACCTTCCTATTACTATACATTGCCGTGATGCCTACGAAGATACCTATAATGTCCTTGAAAAAGCGCATTTAAAAGGGATTATGCATTGTTATAGTGGGTCGGATCAAATGGCATTGCGCTTTATTAAGCTTGGTTATTATATTTCTCTTGCTGGTCCAGTGACATTCAAGAATGCCAAGATGCCAAAACGTGTAGCAACGAATGTCCCATTGGATGCCTTGTTGATAGAAACAGATGACCCTTATATGGCACCTGTACCACTTCGTGGGACAACGAATGAACCTGCTAACTGTATCTATATCGCAAAAACAATTGCTGAGTTAAGAGGACTTGATGAAGAAGTTGTCGCAAAGGCAACAAGTGAGAATGCCAATAAGATATTTAGGCTGTGATAATCTATTGTTTTTTTAATAAAAATATCAAGTTTTTGAGGTGGTCTTGCACTTGATGGTGGGGATGACTATAGTTTATAGTGAGTAGAAGGAGGAGTTGTCATGCAATTAGAAAAACAACTACAAGATACGTCATTAAAACTCTATGAAAAAAGACTTGGAGACCTTACTAAAGAACAGGTTTATACTGTTCTCTTAGCGGTCGTTAAAGATATGTTGGAAGATAAGGAAGAAATTAGTGGAGAACGTAAACTCTATTATTTCTCTGCTGAATTCCTTATTGGTAAGTTAATGAGTAATAATCTTATTAACTTAGGTATTCGTAAAGAAGTAAGAGATATTTTAGCACAGAATGGTTTTGATTTAGCTGAAATTGAGGAAATTGAAGCTGAACCTTCACTAGGTAATGGTGGTTTAGGAAGACTTGCTGCTTGTTTCTTAGATTCTATTGCAACATTGAACTTACCAGGTGATGGTGTTGGTTTAAATTATCATTTAGGTTTATTTAAACAGAAGTTTGAAAATGAAAAACAGTTTGAAACACCTGATTACTGGATTGATGATCATAGCTGGTTAAATAAGACAAGAAAGAGTTATTTAGTTGAATTTAAGGATTTTGCGATTAAATCAACACTCTATGATATTGATGTTGTAGGTTATCATGGAAAGAAGAATAAGCTTCATTTATTTGATATTGGTAGTGTGGATGAAAGTATTGTTCATGATGGTATTCAGTTTGATAAAGATAATATTCTCAAGAACCTGACATTATTCTTATATCCAGACGATAGTGATGATGCCGGTAGAAAGCTGAGAATCTATCAGCAGTACTTCATGGTATCTAATGGTGCCCAGATGATTCTTGAAGATCTCAAGAGACGTCATAAAGACTTACGTGAAATGCATAAATATGTCGCTATTCAGATCAATGACACACATCCATCAATGGTCATTCCTGAACTTATTCGCTTGCTGATGAAAGAAGGCCTCACTATGAAAGAAGCCATTCATACAGTACAGCTTACATGTGCCTATACAAACCATACTATCTTAGCTGAAGCACTTGAGAAATGGCCTTTAAGCTATCTTGAAGAAGTTGTGCCACAATTAGTACCAATCATTGAAGCCTTGGATGCTGTTGCAGCTATCCGTAGTGATAATCCAAAGGTTGCTATTATTGATAATGAGAAACTTGTACACATGGCCCATATGGATATTCATTTTGGTTATTCTATTAATGGTGTTGCTGCTATTCATACAAAGATTCTTGAAGAAACAGAATTACATGATTTCTATGAACTCTATCCATCTAAGTTCAACAATAAGACAAATGGTATTACATTTAGAAGATGGTTAATGGATTGTAATGAGGAATTGACAGACTTTATTGATTCATTAATTGGTGAAGGCTATAAGGCTAACGCTGAAGAATTAAAAGGCTTATTAAAATATACTGAGGACAAGGATGTTCTTAAGAAATTACTTGAAATCAAAGAGCTTAAGAAAGAACAACTTGCTCAATATGTCTACAATAAAGAAGGCATTAAGCTTGATACGGATGCAATCTTTGATGTCCAAATCAAGAGATTACATGAATATAAGCGTCAGCAGATGAATGTCCTTTATATCATCTACCAGTACTTACAGATTAAAGCTGGCAAACTCCCAGCTCATCCTATTACATGCATCTTTGGTGCCAAGGCAGCTCCTGCCTATGTGATTGCCAAGGATATCATTCATGCCATCCTAACACTTTCCAACATCATTAATAACGACCCTGAAGTATCTCCATACTTAAAGGTTGTTATGGTAGAAAACTACAATGTCACATATGCTGAAAAGCTTATTCCAGCCGCTGACTTATCAGAACAGATTTCTCTAGCATCCAAGGAAGCAAGTGGTACGGGTAATATGAAGCTGATGCTTAATGGTGCAGTGACATTAGGTACTGATGATGGGGCCAATGTTGAAATTCATGAATTAGTAGGTGATGACAATATCTATATCTTTGGTGCTGATAGTGATACTGTTATTAAGCATTATGAAAATGCGGATTATCATCCTGCTGATATTCTTGCGAATGACAAGCAGTTACAGGAAGTTGTTGATTTCTTAGTTGGGGAAGAAATGCGTCAAGCTGGTGATCCAACAAGCTTAGAAAGATTACACCATGAATTAACGACAAAAGACTGGTTTATGACATTGCTTGATGTCAGAGACTATATTAAGACAAAAGAACAAGCAATCAAAGATTATAAAGAAAGAGAAGTATGGGCGAGAAAGATGCTTGTCAATATTGCTGAAGCAGGCTTCTTCTCAAGCGACCGTACAATAGCACAGTACAATGAAGACATCTGGAAACTTTAATTCAAATGTGCGACAAGCTGGCATTCTTATGCCAGTTTTCTCGCTTCCTGCCAACCATGGCATTGGTGATTTAGGAAAGAGCGCTTATGACTTTGTGGATTTAGTCGCACGCGCACAGTTTAAAATTTGGCAGATTTTGCCTTTAAATCCAGCTGGCTATGGGGAATCTCCTTACCAGCCATCTTCCTCATTTGCTGGTGATGAAGTTTATATTAACTTGGATTTACTTGTTGAAGAAGGCTTGCTTGAAGAAGCACCTGCCTTTGAAAAAGACAGTGAATTCATTAACTATAGCGCTGTTCGTGCCTACAAGCGTGATTTACTCCATCAAGCCTTCAAGAAATTCATCCCTGATCAAGACTATCAGGAATTTGTCGATAAGGCTTTCTGGCTAGATGGCTATGCTAAATTCATTGCCCGTAAGAAAGCTAATGATAATAAAGGATGGCTTGAATGGACAACATTAGAATATGATGAAGAAGAATACCAATATCAATTCTTTGTCCAATATTATTTCGCTAAACAATGGCTTAAGCTAAAAGACTATGCGAATAGTAAAGGCATTATTATTATGGGTGATATGCCTATCTATGTTGGCTTAGATTCAGCTGATGTTTATGACAACAAAGAATGCTTCTTACTTGATCAAACAGGACATCCAACATCAGTAGCAGGTGTTCCCCCAGATTATTTCTCAGAAGATGGTCAGTTATGGGGTAACCCATTATATGATTGGGATTATCTTAAAGAACATGATTATTCATTCTGGATGAAACGTTTATCTTGGAATAAGGATTTATTTGATATTATTCGTATCGATCACTTCCGTGCCTTCGATACATACTGGAAAGTACCAGCAGGAGAAACAACAGCGAGAAATGGCGAATGGATTTTAGGCCCAGCCTACGATTTCTTCGATTATGTCTATGACAAAATGCCTGATCTCAATCTTGTTGCTGAAGACTTAGGTGACTTAAGACCAGAAGTTCTCGAACTTAAAGACCATTATCATATGTTGGGTATGCGTATTGCCCAGTTCTCATTTGGTGATGATATGGCCAAGGTTGACTACAAACTTCCTGAGTTCTGTATTGCCTATACAGGCACACATGACAATGCCCCCGTTAATGGCTGGTATAGCGACTTAACGGTTGGTGAAAAGAAGCATGCAAAAGCTGTGATGAATCATTTACAGATTCATGGTAAGACAATGGCTGATCGTCAGATCAAATGGATGCTTGGCTCAGATGCCATTCTTGCCATTATCATGATGGAAGATTTCTTAGCATTAGGCAATGAGGGTAGAATTAATACCCCAAGTACTATTGGTGCCCCTAACTGGTGCTGGAAAATGAGTACGCTAGCCCCATTTGAACGTCGTATAAGACATATTAAACATCTTCTTAAAACATATCATCGAGCTTAATAAAAAAGTGAGTCTGCCTATGCAAACTCACTTTTTTTAAAGTTTCTATATATTGGAAATAAGAGCACGTATGTTTCAAGAAGGCATTCACTTAATGAACAAGTTCCTGCTCTTGGCTATTATTCAACAAAAAGTACGAAATTGCAATTGACTGTAACAATAACTATCTGAAGAAAAATAGTTCGTAGATGAATATTCTACGAACTTTTTTTATAAGACAAGAGATAGTAAATAACATATTTCTGAAAGTAAAAACAAACACAGCTTCTCACGGTTCCGGTGTTCAAAACTGCCGTATATACTAGAGGAGTGGTGAGGACTTATTTTTACCAGGCTAATAGTGTGCCAAAGCAAAACGAGGCTGTGACGGTTCCTCAATATTTGGACATAATATAAAATGATATCTGCATATTGATAGGAGGAGTAAGGCATGATAAGCAGCTGTTTGTTTGAATTCACCAATTGAATATAAAAATATTCATACATTCAATATTTGACCTTAGCTCATTTATTATTTCTTATTAAAAATACGGTCTCACGAAAACGTGCTTCTCACGGTTCCGGCGTTTTGCCCCCTAATTTATACTATGGATATAAGCATAGGTATGCATCCTTGCTTAATAAAAACTAAGAAAAGAGGAAAAATTATCATGGAAGAAAAGGAAATCATCAGACGCATTAAGATCGTTTACCAAGATCTTGAAGGAGTTTTAGCTAATATGAGACTTCTTAAAAGATCAGGTATAAGCCCTGAACTACAACATATTCTCAACGAGCATATCGGACTTATTGATACAGATAATCATATGTTGGTAAGAATGATTGAGGATATGGAACGTCATCAAGAACAAGATAGCGATACGCCAAACATATGCTAGTGGAATGAAAGACCTTTTAATTCTCATCTATTACTTCACTCTATAAAAAGCGATCAAAACAATGAATGAGTTAATCTAATGCTACAAGACAAAATGAGGACCTGACGGTTCCTCAGTATAAAAACAAGAATGATAATGAAAATGAAAAGGAGAAGGATGTATGAAGAACCCATTATCTAATATCATCAGATCGCTAGAAATCATCGAATGGTACGAAGGTCTCAGTGACGAAGAACGAGATGCTATCAGTGATGAGAAAGCTGAGGAAGTTCTGAATGCCTACGTGGATTACATAAATCTTGAGGTAATTATAGGCGCAAGAGGAGGATGTCTTCTAGAGTTCGAAGAAGATGGATTGACTGCCGGTCGCCTTATCTCACAGGAGGAGAAGGACTACATTGATAGGACTGGAAGACTTCCATTCGAGGTACCTGAAGAAGCAAAATGGCGGTTTGCAGGCGAAACTGAATGGCATGAATAGAAGAACAGTGCAAGCTGTTCTTTTTTGATACATTGTTGAATCGTTTTTTCCTCGTTTACGCAAATAGAAAGCAATGTATTTTGTCTTTAATACTTTGTTTTGTTGTAAACGAAAAAGATCCGCAGGGGATCTTTTCGTTTAGTTAGGAAGATGAAGGAAAATTTATTATATATACCAATTGACTAGATAGCCAATTCAGTATCTTTATCAAAGAGGTGATAGTTAGAAAGATCTAAGGCAAACTTAACTGTATCACCCTGTCTAGAGGCAGTATGTGGATCAACACGTGCTGTCACTTTTGTATCATTGATGTTGAAGTAGAGATAAACTTCAGCACCTAATGTTTCATAAACATCAATATGTGTTGTAAATGTTGTTTGTGGATGTGCTTCTACGAAAGAAGGCTTATCTGAGATATTTTCAGGACGAATACCAAGAATCACAGTCTTGCCAATATACTGACCATTCATAAGTGCTTTTTCTCTTGCTTCGTCAACTTTGAACTGAACACCATTTTCTAACTGTAATTCAATACCTTTTGTGCCTAAGACAACCTTGGCATTTAAGAAGTTCATCTGTGGTGAACCAATGAAGCCGGCTACGAATAAGTTAGCAGGTTTATTATAAAGGTTCTGAGGTGTATCAATCTGCTGTACAATACCATCTTTTAAGACAACGATTCTTGTACCTAATGTCATGGCTTCAGTCTGGTCATGTGTGACATAGATGAATGTTGTACCTAATTTCTGATGTAATTTAGAGATGACTAAACGCATCTGTACTCTTAACTTGGCATCCAAGTTAGAAAGAGGTTCATCCATTAGGAAGACCTTAGGATTACGGACCATTGCACGTCCCATTGCGACACGCTGGCGCTGGCCACCTGATAAGGCTTTTGGTTTACGATCAAGATATTTCTCGATATCAAGCATCTTTGCAGCTTTCATTACCTTTTCATCAATGACTTTAGGATCAACCTTGGCAATCTTTAAAGCGAAAGCCATATTTTCATAAACAGTCATATGTGGATATAAGGCGTAGTTCTGGAAGACCATGGCGATATCACGATCCTTAGGTTCAACGTCGTTCATTTCAACACCATCAATCTTTAATGAACCACCTGTAATATCTTCTAGACCTGCAATCATTCTTAAGACTGTTGATTTACCACAACCTGAAGGTCCTACGAAAATAATGAATTCCTTGTCATCAATCTTTAAATTGAAATCCTTAATAGCTTCATAGCCATTAGGATATGTTTTATAAATATGTTCTAATGATAAATTTGCCATAGTTATCATTCTCCTTTGCTGCTAACATTGTACCAATGTTAGCGCTTTAAAGACATATCACAAATTTTAGAAAAATATAAGAAAACTCATTTTCTTGATATTTCATAGGCTACTAAGAGCTCACCAACACGGGAGTTTGACAGTTGTCTCTATTTTTTCACTAACCAAATCGCTCAAAACGTTGATTATATCAATGCTTTTGAGTTTTTTTATTGTCAAATTTGCGAAATTATATGTAGTAATACGCAGGAATATATGATATAATAGTTGTAGGAGGTGATGCCTATGAAACTGACCTTTTCAAAATCTAAGAACTCTACATCACTTTACATCCAGAAATCATTTAGAAAGAACGGCAAATCAACTTCAAAGATAGTAAGGAAACTCGGAACTATGGAAGAACTCCTTCCTCAACATAATAACAGTGAGGATGAAGTCATAGCCTGGGGAAAAAAGATTGCCAAGAAGATGACGGAGGAAGAAAAAAGAGATAAGGACATTGTCCTTATCTCCCTATCGCAGTCAAAGCTTCTAGAACCAATGAAGCAGACATCATATA
>NZ_VUNM01000018.1 GCF_009695655.1 Sharpea porci | reverse complement strand
GGAAATGGCGCGGCGGGCACACCTGTACCCATCCCGAACACAGAAGTTAAGCGCCGCAGCGGCGACGATAGTGCGCAAGTGCGACAATAGCGCTCTGCCAGGTAGGCAAAGGACCGGAAGGTCCTTTCTTTGCCTCAAATAACAGTGAGTTAATTGGCTGTTTAAATATAAGTTGACATATTATGAACATGATAATTCGTGTAAATAATTGTTGACCACTATACTGATAAATGGTATAGTAACCATGGTCCTTTCAAAGGACATTATAATGACTCGCTAGCTCAGTCGGTAGAGCATCTGACTTTTAATCAGAGGGTCAGGAGTTCGAATCTCCTGCGAGTCACCATCTAATGCGGGTGTGGTGAAATTGGCAGACACGCTAGACTTAGGATCTAGTGCTTCGGCGTGCAGGTTCAAGTCCTGTCACCCGCACCATACTTAATATCATTCACCGAGAAATCGGTGTTTTTTTCTTAAGAGGAACAAAGATGACGGAGAAGGAAAAAATGATGGCAGGCATGTGGTATGATGCCAATAATAATCAAGAACTTATCGAACATCGATTAAAAGCTCAGGAGCTTCTTTTAAAATTTAATCAAACACCATTAAGAGATGGAAAAGAAATCCGTGCTTTATATAAACAGTTATTTAATGATGATCCAGAAGCATTAACAATTATGTCTCCGTTAACTGTAGATTATGGTTATAATATTTCTTTTGGAAAAAATGTCTTTGTGAATGCTTCATGTTATTTCATGGATGGTGCAAAGATCACTATTGGAGATAATGTCTTTATTGGGCCATACTGTGGCTTTTATACTGCTAGTCATCCCTTAGCTTATAAATATCGTAATCAAGGCTTAGAAAAGGCAAGTCCGATTACCGTTGGTGATAATTGTTGGTTTGGAGCCAATGTCTCTGTCATGCCTGGTGTAAAGATTGGCAATGGCTGTGTGATGGGGGCTGGTAGTGTAGTGACAAAGGATGTACCTGATAATTGTCTTGTTGCAGGAGTGCCGGCAAAAGTCATTAAAGTCATTGATCAAGATGGAGAATTAGAGGATTAGAATGAAGATTCTGATATGTTGTGGAGGTGGCTTTTCTTCGAGCTATGTCGCTATGCGTATGCAGAAAGAAATAAATGAACGAAATCTTGAAAATCAATATCAGGTGGACTTTTTGCCTTTTTCACTTATTTTAGAGAAATTTGAAGAGTATGATGTGATTATGCTTTGTCCCCATCTTAAAATGGAACTTGCAAAGCTTTTAAAAACACATTCACTTGATAAACCTATCTATCTCTTACCACCTAGAATCTATGGTATGATGACGTTAGATGCGATTATTGAAGATGGTGAAGATATCATCCAGTTATTTGAAAGTGATCATCATAATCCTGTTGTCTTTCCTGGGGAAGAGAATTTGTTGAGAATTCAACGTCATCAATCTTATCGTAAAACCTATATGAAGAAGTAAGGGGGAAATTTATGGATATAAGAGTCTATTATTCTATGAATAGCGATATCCAATTTATTCGTGAAACGGTATTCATGAAAGAACAAGGATTCATGAATGAATTTGATGAAATAGATCAACATTGTTCCTTCGTTGTGCTCTATATCGAAGATATGCCCGTAGCGACATGCCGTTATTATGAAGAAAAAGGAAAGTGGTATATTGGCCGTGTCTGTACGCTTAAGGAATTTAGAGGACATAGCTATGGAACATTAGTTATGCAGGAAGCAGAAAAGCAACTGCATGATCAAACAAACCGCCTTTATCTCAATGCGCAAGTAAGAGCTAGTCATTTTTATGAAACATTAGGGTATAAGAAAACAGATATCATCAGTGATGATGAAGGCGTCAGCCATGTCTTAATGTATAAGGAACTTTAAAATGGGATCAATCGTTAATACACTAGCCGTGATTGCAGGTGGGTTGATTGGTTTATTCTTTTCAAAAGGCATCAAAGAAAAGTACCAACATACGATCATGCAGGCACTTGGCTTATCGACAATTTTTATTGGCTTAGGTGGCGCGCTTGAGAAAATCCTTCTTGTCAAACACCAAGAATTGTCATCACAGGGAAGCTTGTTGATAGCGATATCACTTGTCGTGGGTGCACTGATTGGTGAATTCTTTGATATCGAATATCAATTTGAACGTCTTGGACGCTGGCTTAAATCCAAAGCTAAAAGTAATGATTCAAAGTTTACAGAAGCCTTTGTGAGTACTTCTTTAACAGTCTGTATTGGGGCTATGGCGATTGTCGGAAGTATCCAAGATGGGCTTGTCCATGATCCAAGTATGCTTTATACAAAGTCATTGTTGGACTTTATTATTGTCATTATCTTTGCCTCAACACTGGGCGTTGGATCCATCTTTGCCGCTTTGCCTATTCTTGTCTTGGAAGGCTCTTTAACACTCTTTGCGGGGGCATTAAATGGCATTCTGACCACAGCAGTAATTAATAATATGGTGATGGTTGGTAATATTCTCATTGTTGGTGTGGGAGTAAATTTAATGGAATCCTATCATATTAAAGTCGCTAATCTCCTTCCTGCCATCCTTGTCGTTATTCCACTTACCTATCTATTATAAAAAGGAGCTAAGGCTCCTTTTTATAATCAATAAATGCACATATCAACATCGTTGCATAAGCAAGCAAAATATAGTGAGCAATTGCCAAGAAAGAAAAAAGCATGCGAAGAGGGGACTTTAAAAAGAAAGCAAGTATCAAAACAATTATGACACATCCTAAAATTAATGAAAAACGCTGCTTAGAATGGGTATGAATGAAGTCTAAAGCATGATAGATCAACCAAAGAGTGACAATTGAACCAATAAACCAGATGATAAAATAATTGAGATAGTATTGAGAAATATTATCAAAAGAGTAGTGCTTTCTGCACATAAAAACAAATATCGCACTCAAAGAAGGAATGATCAGTGATAAAAATGTGCTTATATAAAAGATTAGAGGCTTTTGAATAGAGAGTGTATAAAAACATCTAACGAGTGTGATGACAAAGCACCCACACCAGAAAGCAAGAAGAGGAAGTGCGAAACTTAGTTGTCTGTAATAATTTGGATTATTGTGAATGATGATGTAAAGCAGTATCGCCATAATGATATGAATTATAGAAAGGGATAGGGTTTCTTTTTTTGAAAGTTTTTTGGCATTTTTATAAAAGAAGTAGAAAGGTATGCCGATGATAATACCAAATACAATCTCTGTAAGAATCATGACAATATAGCGATAATCTACATTCTGATAAAAGTAAACGGGTGTATAGAGAGGATCAAGAAGCCAGGAATAAACACAGTTATTAATATAGGAATAGATAAAAATAATAAGATAATCAATAAGTGGTAGTAATGCTTGAGATATTTTTGTACGCATATAATATCTTCGTATATTGTAATTGGCACTTCCAAGTAGTCAATTACAATATACTTTTCCTTTCTATCAATCTTATTCATAGTGTAAAATATTTTGTTAGTTTGAAGAACTCTAATATTAATATTAATATGTCATATGAATTTATATAGCACAAGAAAAATAGTATTTTGTGTGAAAATACTAATTCGTTTTAAAAGGGCTTTCATAAATAGGGTTGTTTGAACAAATATGTATGGTATAATTATTCGTAGAAATTGAGGGATGATATGAGTAAACTAGTGAAAATTATGATTGCAGGAATGGTATCCTGCTTAGTTGTTGGATGTTCTTCTTCAAGCAAGAATGTGAATGAATTGGATGTCTATGAACGTATTGCTTTTAAGATCATGAGTGATCATGTCACTCAGTATGACGTTTCACGCTTTGAATTAAGTTCATCAAACTATGAAAAGAAGGCCTATAAGAATAATGGTAAGGAAGGCTATTATGTGAGCTTTAGTGGGACAGTTGAATCAAGTGAGATGGTCTGGGCAAATAAAGTAAAGGTTGATTACTGGTTATCTAAGGATCAAAAGACTTATCGTCCAATGTATTTGAAGTTTGATAAAAATACAATCCTAAGTAAAGAAAATGCCAAACAGAAAAAAGATATCTACAACGTAGCAGATATCAAATTATAGGAGGAAAAATATGGCTATTACATTAAATCTTTATTATACAGGTCAAAATGGTAGTGCTAGAAAATTTGTCGAAGAAATGGAAAGTAGTGGTGTAGCCAATAAAATTAGAAATGAAAAAGGTAATTTAGGTTATCGTTATTTCCAGTCTTTAGATGATCCTGAAACGATTCTTCTTGTTGATAGCTGGGAGAATCAGGAAGCTATTGATTTACATCATGCATCAAGCATGATGAATGAGATTGCCCAATTAAGAGAGAAGTATGATTTACATATGCATGTTGAACGCTTTGTTTCTGATGAAGCATTACCTGAAACAGATCAGCAGTTTATAAGAAAGTAAAAAGGATCCCGCAGGATCCTTTTCATTACCTCTTATCAACACGTTTCGCAAGATAGTTACCAACAAGCTGGAAGAGCTGGACAATAATAACAGTGACAATAATAGAAGCATACATCATGCTGGCAATATAACGCTGATATCCATAACGAATAGCGACATCACCAAGACCACCAGCACCAACTGTACCAGCCATAGCCGCATAACCGACAATTGAAGCAAAGACAATTGTTGTACCAAGGACAAGTGAGCTTCTTGCTTCGACGAGTAAGACATGAATGACAATCTGGAATGTATTTGCGCCCATTGATTTGGCCGCTTCAATAACACCAGGATCAACTTCTTTTAAGCTTTGTTCGATCATACGAGCGATAAAAGGAATAGCTGAGACTGTTAATGGAACGATGGCCCCAGGAACACCTAATGTTGTATGAACAATGGCTCTAGTAAATGGAAGAATCCATACCAATAAGATAATAAATGGTATAGAACGGAAGACATTGACAATAAAATCAAGAATAAAGTAGATGGTTTTATTTGGTTTTAAGCCTCTTTCATCTGTTAAAGTGAGAATGATGCCTAGAGGAATACCAAAGACATAACCAAGGACTGTTGATACAATAACCATTATTAATGTATTCACAGTTTCAGGACCAATAATACTGAGAATTTCTGTAAGTGACATACTATTCATTATTCTACCTCCTCAACATCTAAACCACGTTCTTTCAAGAAATGAATTTGTTCGAGATGATCACCATCACCAAAATCAATAATCATTTCCCCTTTAGCCTGACCACCGACATTCTTTGTATCAGCCATTAAGATATTGACGGGTTTATTGAATGTCAGAATCATATTCGCAATCACAGGTTCAAAAGCAGACTGTTCGTTAAAGACAATACGATAAGCATGATGGCTTTCGATTGAAGCAGCAGTATTTTTGTTTTCAACATTGAGAATAAGACGCTTACCAACAGCACTCTTTGGATGAGCGAAGATTTCTTCAACATTCCCAATTTCCTGAACCTGGCCATTTTCCATAATAGCGACATTATCACAAATATCCTGAATAACGGACATCTGGTGAGTAATAATGACGATTGTAATGCCCATTTCCTTATTAATACGCTTCAACAAAGCTAAGATCTGAGATGTTGTAGCAGGGTCAAGGGCACTCGTTGCCTCATCGCAAAGCAGAATTTCTGGCTTGCTGGCAAGAGCACGAGCGATTGCTACACGCTGACGCTGACCGCCTGAAAGCATTGCTGGATAGTTTTTTGCTTTATCTGCCAAACCAACAATTTCAAGATATTCTCTTGCTTTCTTTTTCGCTTCTTCACCTTTAATACCGGCAAGCTTTAATGGAAAACAAACGTTGTCCAATACCGTTTTCTGCATGAGAAGGTTGAAGTTCTGGAAAATCATAGAGATCTTTGTACGCGCCTGGCGTAATTGTTTTTCATTAAGATCCTTAAGATTTTGTCCACGTACAATAACTTCACCACTTGTTGGCTGCTCTAAGAAATTCAAGCAGCGTACTAATGTTGATTTACCTGCACCTGACATCCCGATAATCCCAAAGATATCACCTTTTTCAATATTAATATTGACATGGCTTAATGCCTGTACTTTTCCTTCGTCCGTTTCAAAGACTTTGGAAACATCACGTATTTCTATTTCTGACATACTGTTCCTCCTTAATAAAAAACAGGTATTACGAATAATACCTGTCTGTATCGATAAGGTTATTGTTGCGTAATGAAAGAAGTCCTCTATGCTTTTGTTTTGAATGCACACATGAACATCATCATACCAATACCTCCATATACCTACCTATCAATTGGGTATATCTTAATATAAAACGCTCTATTCGTCAATCCATATAGTAAAGTATTCATCAATCATTATTGACAAATCCTCCTAAATACCTTACCATTGTTTTGCGTTCAGAAATGCTCGAGTGGTGGAATGGTAGACACGCCAGTTTCAGGTACTGGTGGTTATGCCGTGTGGGTTCAAATCCCATCTCGAGCACCATTATTTTATTCAAGAGGCGAAAGCCTCTTTTCTTCTTTGACCAAATTCAATGAACCATTCATGGATCATCTCTGTACATTGATGTCATGGCTATTGTTTTTATGTAAAGGGGTTGTAATATAATGATAGTGGTGGGTGAGTCATATGAAGAGTAATTAATGAATAGGTGAAAAGAATAATGTGATTTAAAGTGAAAATGTGGGAAAAGTTTAGATTTTTTTAAGAAATATCAACGTTTTTTCTTAAAACTTAAAAGGTAATATGCGAAATGAAAAAGAAAATCCTATGCATGAAAATATTTCATGAAATCAGTTATACGTGATTTATTTTGAATATTAATATATAATTGATATGGAAATAGTTTGACTTTATGGGAGAGGGAAGAATGAAGAATATATTAGAAATGTTGGAGAAGTCGACAGCACTTTATCCAGAACATCCTGCCTTAAGTACGGGTGAAGCGTATTTAAGCTATCAGGAAGTGACAAGACAGGCAAGAATTATTGGTAGTGCTGTTGCATCTCAAACATCGGTAAGAAAACCAGTCATTGTTTATATGGATCATTCCTTGGATTGTATTGTGGCTTTCTTAGGTATTGTCTATGCGAACGACTTCTATAGCTTCTTTAATAGTGAATTGCCTGATGAACGCTTACGTATCATGGCTGATACGCTCGAAGCTGATCTTGTGATAACGGATGCTCATCACAAAGAAGAAGCCACAGCACTGTTTACTAAAGAAAACGTTGTTACTTTTGAGGAACTTGTAGCTGGGGAAGAAGATGCAGACTTGCTTTCTTCTATTCGTAATCAGACAATTGATACAGATCCACTTTATTTAAATTTCACAAGTGGTTCAACCGGTGTACCAAAGGGTGTCCTCATTGGCCAGCGTAGTGTTATTGATTTTATTCCTATCTTTGATGATTTATTCCATATTACACATGATGATATCTTAGCCAACCAGGCACCATTTGATTTTGATGTTTCTGTCAAAGATATCTATTCCACACTAAATGTAGGGGCAACACTCGTTTTAGTACCAAGAGCTTACTTCTCACAGCCAGCACAGCTTGTTGATTTCTTGGATGAACAGAAAGTAACAACAATGATCTGGGCAGTTAGTGCTCTATGCTTACTTAGTGTCTATAAAGCCTTGGATTATAAAGTTCCTGCCCATGTCAACAAGATTCTCTTTAGTGGGGAAGTAATGCCTTATAAACATTTAAAGAATTATATGGATCATATGCCTCATACAATGTTTGTCAATCTCTATGGACCAACAGAAATCACATGCAACTGTCTCTATCATATTATTGATCCTCAACGAGATTACAGCACTTATCTACCAGCGGGCAAGCCGTTCCCAAATGAACGTGTCTTCTTGCTTAAAGATGACAAGCTTGTCACTAAAACTAATGAACCAGGAGAAATCTGCGTTACCGGGACAGCCTTGGCCATTGGTTATTACCGCCAACCCTCATCCCAGTTCCGTCAGAATCCTTTAGCTGATGGTTATCATGAAATGATGTATTGTACGGGTGATTTGGCTTATATGAATGAACAGGGTGAATTTGTCTTTAGAGGACGCAAGGACTTCCAGATTAAGTATTTAGGTCATCGTATTGAATTAGAAGAAATTGATCATGCGATTCTAGAAGATGAACATGTGACACGGAGCTGTTCACTCTTTGACCAGGAAAAAGAAAAGCTGATTACATTCTATATTGGTGATATCGATAAACGTAGCTTGAAAATTGCCTTGATTGATCGTCTCCCTCGTTTCATGATTCCAACAAAAATGATTCAAGTTGAAGACATGCCACTCAACAAGAATGGCAAAATAGATCGTAAAGCATTAATGGAGGTATATAAGAATGCCAATCGAAGACATCGTTAAGACCTATCACACACCATTCTATCTCTTTGATCAAGAGACTCTTCAAAAACGTATAGATTATCTTCATCAACATCTCACAAATGGCGAACTTGTCTATGCGATTAAAGCCAATGGTTTCCTAACGCCTTATGTCAAGGTAGCTAGATATGAAATCTGTTCGTATGGGGAATTCTGTATTGCCCAAAAGAGTGGTATTCCATATGACCATATGGTCATCTCCGGTGTCAATAAGGATGAAGAGTTCTTAGAAGCAATTGCGACTAAGAATGTCTTAAGAGTGACGATTGAATCACTTCATCAATATGATGCTGTTATCGCTCTTGCGAAGAAATATCAAACGCATTATCACTTATTGTTGAGACTGACAAGTGGTAATCAGTTTGGTATGAGTGAAGAAGATATCAAAGATATTCTTTTAAGACATGATCAGGAAGTGACTATTGAAGGCCTTGAATATTTCAGTGGAACACAAAAGCGTTCACTCAAGAAAATCAAAAAAGAAATTGATTATCTTAAGAATTTCATCGAGGAACTTGCCTATCCATTTACGGAAATAGAATATGGGCCAGGGTTACCGGTGCATTACTTCCATGAAGAATTTGATGAAGATAGCTATCTCGATGAACTAAATAGTATGTTGTCATTTGATTTACCGCTTTATTTAGAAAGTGGGCGTAGTATTGTTGCTAGTTGTGGGCAATATGTCACAAGTGTCAAAGATTTCAAGACAAACAAAGAAGGGCATTTTGCGATTATTGATGGTGGAATTCACCAGCTTGTCTATTATGGTGGCATGATGGGGATGAAGAATCCTGTTTATGAACATTTGCCTCATCGTGAAGGTAAAGAAGAGCTGTGGACTATCTGTGGTTCACTTTGTACAACGAATGACTTAGTTGTGCGTGCTATGCCATTGAGAAGTTTGGAAGTAGGGGACTTGATTGTCTTTAAGAATACGGGAGCGTATTCGATTACGGAAGGTATTGCTTTGTTTTTATCAAGAGACTTACCTGCTGTCCTGCTTCAAAGAAAAGATGAAATTAAGAAACTGAGAGACCATACATATACATGGTCATTGAATATGGAGGAGAAATAATTATGGATCAGTTATTAGATATTTTAGAAGAATTAAAACCAGAAGTAGATTTTGAAAATAGTGAAGATTTGATTGATGGTCATAAGCTTGACTCATTGACTATTCTTTCGCTTATTTCTGAAATTGAAGATGAATTTGATATTTCTATTCCTGCTGTTGATATTGTGCCTGATAACTTCAATAGTGCGAAAAAAATCTATGCGCTTATTGAACGTTTAGAGGAAGAATAATGTCATATTTTTCACCATTATATCTGGTGATGGTTCCTCTTCTCATGGCTGTCTATCAGCTAGCGAGCAGTAAAGCGCGACCAGTGATCTTGTTGTTGGCGAGTTATATGTTTATTTGGTTTGCATCGAATAAACTCATTGTCTTTATCTGGCTTGCTACACTAGGAGTGCATTACTTTGGCATGTGGCTAGATGACCTTGAGAAGGAAAAGAAAGCAGCCATAAAGGATGTTGAACGTAGTGAACGTAAGCTGATTAAGGCAGGCTATAAGAAAAAACAATGGCATATCTTGATATTTGCGATTGTGCTCTTTGTCGCTGTGCTCTTTGCGTTCAAATATGTGGGCTTCTTTGTCTCTATTTTAAATGATATCTTTTCACTAACATCCGTGCCTGTTTTTATTAAATATCATAAGATGATTGCGCCAATAGGTATTTCGTATTATACATTGCAATGTATTGCTTATTTATCCGATATCTATCTGGGTAAAATTCAGGCAGAACGTAATCTTTTCAAGCTCGCACTCTATCTTGCCTTCTTCCCATGTATTATGGAAGGACCAATTGTAAGAGCGACAGATACATTAGGACAGCTGACAAATGGTGAGCCATTGAACTATCACAATGTGACTTATGGCATTCAGCGTATCGGCTGGGGCTTCTTTAAGAAGTATGTCATCGCTGATCGACTGAATATTCCTGTCACACTTATATTTACGAACTATGCTCATTATCATGGCGGAACGCTGTTTCTTGGCATGATCGGTTATACAATGCTGCTGTATTGCGAATTCTCAGGAACAATGGATGTTGTCATTGGTACAGCCCAGATCTTCAATATCACATTGCCAGAAAACTTCCGTCAGCCATTCTTCGCCAAGAACGTTTCAGACTTCTGGACAAGATGGCATATAACTCTTGGAGCATTCTTTAGAGACTATATCTATTATCCGATGTCTCTCTCTAAGCCACTTAAGGCCTTGACAAAGAAAACCCGTGCCAAGCTCGGTAATCATTATGGTCCACTTGTGACGGGTGCTATTGCGTTATTTGTTGTATGGTTCTGCAATGGTCTCTGGCATGGAGCAGGATGGACATACTTATTCTATGGGATGTACCACTTCTTCTTTATCCTAAGTGAATCATTAACTGAACAGCTTGTTGTCAATGGCTGTGAGAAACTGCATATTAATCGTGAAAGTAAGCCTTATCGCATCTTTCAGTCATTCAAACTCTGTATCTTTATCTTTGTCGGTGAAATGTTCTTTAGAGCACCAACTGTAGGTCAGGGCTTTGCGATGCTTTCGCAGACATTAAGAGACTTTACATTTAATGGAAAAGAACTCTTAAAGCTTGGTATCGATAAGTATGATTATGGTGTTTTGATTATTGCTTTAATTATCTTATTTGTGATCAGTATGCTTAAAGAAAAGAAGATTAATGTCAGAGAGGCTATTGCTTCAAAGCCAATTGTCTTAAGATGGTCTATTTATTATGCTTTTATTATTGCTGTACTGATCTTTGGTGCTTATGGTGTAGGTTATTTACCAGTTGCACCTATCTATGCGGATTTCTAGGGGGATCATATGAAATATATTAAGATTATTATTTTTAATGGGATCCTGATTGTCGCATTATTGATAGGTTCTGTTGTCTTTACACCAAAGACAAACAAGAAAGCTTTTGGTGTAGACTATGTCACCAGCAATAAAATCTTTTCTGAAGCAAAGAATACAGTGGATGCTGTTGCTTTAGGGGATTCCTTAGTCTATTCATCACTCTCTCCGATGTTGATCTATGAGAAGCATGGTTATACAATTTATGATGCTTCAACACCAGCACAAAGTATCTATCAGTCCTATAGCTTACTTAAGAGAATCTATAAGACGCAAAAACCTCAATATGTCTTCTTTGAAGCTGAATCACTCTATCGTCGTTATTCCTTTAGTGACGATATGCAGAATCGTATTGGCGTTAATATTCCTATATTGCGCTATCACAACCGTTGGAAGAATCTTACTTTACAGGACTTCTCAACACAATATCAATTATCCAATCGTGATTATTTAAAAGGCTTCCGCTATTATGACAAGGTTGTTCCTCTCATGAAGCATAAGAAGCCAAAAGCTAAACTTCAACCCTACGCTCTTTCTTATCTCAATAAGATTATGGCCCTTACAAAAGAACATAATACTAAGCTTGTCTTCATGAGCTTACCATGTGCAAAGACATGGAGCTTAGAAAGACATAACCAGCTTGAAAAATTCTTTAAGGAAAAAGGGTATGACTTTGTCGACTTCAATACATTACCACTTGGGATTGACTGGAATACGGATAGTCGTGATGGTGGTGACCATTTGAACTACAATGGCGCAAAAAAAGCCTCTAAGTACTTTGGGCAATATCTCGAAGATAACTATCACTTAAAAGATCATCGTAGAGATCCACAATATGCCAACTATGAACTCTCCCTTGTTCTCTATAAACAGAGAATAGAGCAGAAAGAGATGAAAACAAACGCGGCATCTAACTTAGAAAAGAAAACTAAGGACAACGATGATCAGAACCAACAAAATCAGGATCTTATATCTAACGAAGGACAATAAAGTTCTTCGTTTTTTTTGATTAAAAAAAGATAGCCATCATAACGATAGCTATCTTCATTTTAGATAACGGCTACAGGAGTACCGATTGCGAAATTGTCATAAATTGTCTTAGCGTCATTATAACGCATATTGACACAACCATGAGAACCACTATTGATATAGATGTTACCACCATAAGCTTTACGCCAGCCATCAGCATCATGGAAACCTTCACCATTATGGAATGCAGCGAAGAAATTAACTGGTGTCTGATAGTCATCACCCTTTAATACAGCAGGTGAACGTTTATGGAAGATGTAATAGAGACCATAATCTGTCATACGATCAGGTGTCATCTTACCTGTAACAACGGAAGCATTAAGAATTTGTTGTCCATTTTTGAAAGCTGTAACAGTCTGAGCAGCAATATTGACAATAATAACATTAGAATTCAATGTCTTATCACCATAAGAAGTGATATTAAGATTTCTTGTGACATCTTTACCTGAGAGAATATCTTTCTTGATTTGTTCTCTTTCTGTCTTTGTAGATAGGACTTTACCATAAGTACCACCTTTGACATTCACAACCTGTCCATTAGGGGCTGTGAAGGAAGTCGCTTTGCCACGCGTATTGACCTTGCTGGCCAGGTTCGCAACATAATTCCTAAGCCAAGATTCATCAACAGATATCTCTTTGCCTTGAGCACTTAAGTGTGGGGCATAGTCATCAGATGTTAATGTATATGTCTGATCATCATCTTTTAAAGTAATCGTCTTACCAACATAGTTATTTAAAGTCTTTACAGTTTCTTCCATGTCCGTACTCTTAACAGCAGGCTGTTTATAATATTGAGATGTTTCAACATTAATATTATAGTTCTTGTTGTTAAGTTCAGTCATAATTTCTTTTGTAAGAGATTCAAGACTTGTAAATTCTGTTCCATAAACTTCTTTATGAATCACAAACTTCTTTTCATTTGGATCATAAGAAGAGGATGCATCAGCTGTATTCGTTCTATTTTCCCAAAGAACATTCTGTTTCTTTAAGTAATCACTGAGCTTATTTGCATCAAAAGTGATAGAACTCTTGTCTTTGTAGTCTTTTCCAACAAGGAAGCCTTTATTCTTCATAATGTCTTTTGCAGTAGATGAAGAATAAGAAGCAATATCAGAGATATTGACTGTAAGAGGTTCTCCTGATGTCTTAATTGTGACCTTTGTATCATTGAAGTGTTCCTGCAGTTTCGCTTCTGCTTTAGCAACCGTTAGCCCGCTTACGTTAATGTTGTCAATTGTTGTACCTGGGTAATATTTGTCTTTATAGGCAAATAAATAAGCACCTAAGCCAACAACAACGACTCCAGCAGCAATTGCGGCGATATACCTTTTTTTCATATTGACCTCCAAATTCCAACAAATCATATTTCTAAAATATTGTTTTGAGATGCAATATTCTATATGACAACTCGAATTATAACATGTATTTTGTTATTTACAATACATTTGCGTAAATACTTTCATACCTTGTTTCATAGCTTATTCTAATTCTTAAGAATATCTTAATTTATGCGATAAAATCAAGATAATTTCCCTTGCATATAAGAAGATAAGTGCTAGTATAAGCACATGAGAACACAAAGAGATTTATTCATTCAACACATCATTGTCATAACCCTTTTTACATTACATATTTTATTTATCATCATGCTTGGGATGTTGATCTATACACCTGCCCATCCACTTCATATCACCAAGACACATATCAAGATGGCTTATGGAGAACTGCTTACTCCTCATAAGCTGGGTCTTAAAAATGCCCCTTCAATCCTCATTGATGCACCAAACTACAATGCGACAAAACTCGGCCAACAACATGTCAAAGCAACAATCTCTGATCTTTATGGTAATAAAGAGACAAAGATGCTGATAATCACGATTGCTGATCAAATCCCACCTGTCTTAAAAACACAGGATACGCTTGTAGCGAATGCAATCAGTGATGATCATATTCGTTATGCCTATAATCAGCCTTTTGACATACATCAGGTCTTTCAGGCAATGGATGGCAAAGATGGGGATGTGAGTACGTCATTGTATTATGAAGGTGAAGTGGATACTTCAAAGATGGGAGATTATCCCATCACAGTCTATGCTTTCGATCATCACCATAATCAAACTAAACGTCAGGTGACAATTTCCATCGCCCATATCACGCCACCAACGCTCACTCAAAAGAAGGCTATTGATTTAGATTATGAAGCATCATTCCATGTTGAAGACTATTTTGAAGCCAAGGATGTCAATGGACATCAGGCACGTCTTGAAGCAAGTGATGTTGATACGTCAATACCAGGAGATCGTCAAGTTGTAGTACGGGCTATTGATGATGAAAATAATGTTGCGAGTATGCAAGTAGGCTATCATGTGAAAATGTATGTCTATCATGGTCAAAAGCTGACATCGGGCAATAATGTCCAGGATAAGGGACAGACAATGACAAAAGGCAAAGGTGTCAATGATGGACCAAGTGGAAAAGAAACTTGGTATAACTTACCAATGGATGGTGTTGTACGCATCATGCGCCAGCAGGGGAATCATGATGCTTATTGGGTACGTAGTGATGGTGTCAAGATGCTTGGTCAATATGTGATGGTTGCTGCTAATCTTGATATTCATCCTCGTGGATCTTTAGTAAAGACATCATTAGGACTTGGGATTGTCTGTGATACAGGGACGTTTGCCTTAGATAATCCAACCCAGCTTGATATTGCCACTTCCTGGTAAAGAAAAAAGCAGTTTGTACTGCTTTTTTATTTGGCATTTTCATTGCCTTCAAGATAATGATATTCATATTCAAGCTCGGCATCCAAGAAATGCTTTGCGCTTGCCTTAGCCTTTGGTAAATCCATATAAGTATAATTGCCACATTCTTCAGGAGCAGCACCAGGAATAGGGCCTTCCCAGTCTCTTACGACAGAAAGGGCTTCTTTGACATAGGGAATAGCTGCTTCAAAATCTAAGTCTCTTACAATGAGATAGAAGCCTGTCATACATCCCATTGGTCCCCAGTAGATGACATGACGTGCAATCTCACTATTTCTCAACCATGTTGCACCAATATGTTCAATGGTATGGGCTGCTTTAGGATCCATAGCTGGCTCATTATTGGGCTCTGTCATTCTGACATCTAAAGTTAAGATATCATCATCAGTTCTTGAAACATAAATACCTTTCTTTAATTGTCTGTGATCAACACTAAAACTTTTAATTCTTTCCATATTCATTTTCTCCTAAATCCGGATCATAAATCGGATGACGTACTACGGAATGTATCTTCAAGCTTTCTTGAACATCAATAATACGTTGATTTGATGAACCTCTAAATTTCAATGATGCATATTTCAAATCTTCAATAAAAGGCCCATCCACAAGAATATCCATATAAGATAATGCTTCAGGTCTTCTTTCTAAAAGAACTTCCCATGTATAAGAAGAATAGACCCAAATATCCTTACCAGGACAACGTTCATGGATTTGTCTTAAAAGATCATCAATAACATCTTTATTTTCAGGACTCATTGGTTCTCCTCCAAGGAGTGTAAAGCCTTTGATATGAGGCTTATTGATGAGATTTACGAGCACATCAACTTCCTTCTGGGTAAAAGGTTTACCCTTGTTGAAGTCCCATGTTTCTTCATTAAAACAGCCAGGACAGTGAATATGACAGCCCTGTGTATAAAGAGAAACACGTATGCCCTCACCGTTCGCTACATCAATTTCCCTGATTTGTGCATAGTGCATGTTTTTCCCTCTCTTTCATATTGTACTATTTTAACATTGTTTAACGAAAAAAGAAGCGATAATACGCTTCTTTTGTATATTTTGTTCAAAATTGATATTTTTCTTACACTTTTTAACAATACTCTTCAAGAACAAAGCTATTGATGATCGAAGGAGAGAACCCATCAAATGAACTGTATAAACGATTGTTTCCCGGGCAATAAGTTGTTTGAAATAATCATATGGGGACAAATATATTTTTGGTATAATAGCCTAAAGGATGGTGATGAAATTGAAGATTGCCTTTATTTATACAAATGAGAGTTTTGTCATTGATGAGGTCTCTGTTAAGAATGCCAGTGATGCACAAATCGCAACACTTTTTGAAGAAGATAAGTATGGAACGCTCTATCATATGACTTTCCAGGACACCAGTAAAGATTCCCCAACTGCTCAATTTCTTAAAGAAGTTGTACAAAGCTTTGTAAGAAGTCTTTCATCTTCACCAGAAATAGAAATTGCTAGGGAAAAAACGAAAGCAGTACTAGATGATGATCAACTCGATTATTTATTAGCTTTATGTCCTTTTGCCTTGGGATCGGAGTTTGTGGATGAAGAGTGGCTAAAACTACAATATGATCAACTCCAACATGTCTTTGAAAAAGAAGCAACAAGCTTTGAAGGAACAATGCAGCTTTATTTTGAAGGTCTTTCGCAGAATCTGCAAACAGCTCAGCGTATTTATTTCCATTTAGTAGAGAATCCTCTAGATGAAGATAATCCATTTGCCTTTATGGCAACTTATGCCACTAAGGATCAAGCAGGACGTGTCCGTCATATGCCTTTAGCCCATGCCTTGATTGAATACAAAGATCATCAAGAAGAGTTATTATCGTTGTTGTCATCATTGAATAAGGTAGCTGATGAAGTTGAATATATGCAGTATTTGATGGATACAGGAGAACTCTTTCATCCTATCAAGTTAAACGTTAAAGAAGCCTATACCTTATTGAAGGCAATACCTCTTATTGAGAAGAGTGGGATTAAGTGCAGAGTGCCCAACTGGTGGAAAAAGCATTATGCAAGTGTGCATCTCAATGTCAGTGCTGGCGAAAAGAAACCATCTTTCTTTGGACTAGAGACCTTAATTGCCTTAACTCCATCTTTGACAATCAATGGTCGTATGTTGTCACAAGATGATATCAACTATCTTCTTAAGCAAGAAGAAGGTTTGACATTCATGAAGGGACAATGGGTTGAAGTCAACCATCAAAAACTTCAGGAACTTCTTCAAAAGATGGAACACTATGATGGCACCATCACCCTCAAAGAAGCTCTGACAAAGGACTTTGTGAAAGATATTGATGATGATCCAGATAATGGAATTGAAATCACCAATGGAAAGTGGTTAAGGAACATGATGCAGGAAATGCGTCAGCCACGTCATATACAAAAACAATCCTTGCCTGAAGACTTTGATGCCACTTTGCGCCATTACCAACAAGAGGGCTACAACTGGCTAAATATCATGTATACATTTGGCTTTGGGGCCTGTTTAGCGGACGATATGGGACTTGGGAAAACCATTCAGGTTATCGCCTTCTTAGAAAAACTTAGAGAAGAAGACGCTGATGCTAAGTGCTTATTGGTTGTACCTGCTTCATTACTGGGTAACTGGGAAAGTGAAATAAAGAAATTTGCTCCAGATCTCCATTACTCTATTCTCCATTCTTCCAAAATCAAGGACTATCAAGCCTATCAAGAAGATAATCCCTATCTCACTATTACAACCTATGGTATGGCAAGCAAGATTGAGGGCTTAAGTCAAAGAGAGTGGCATGTATTAATACTTGATGAAGCACAGGCCATCAAGAATCCAATCACAAAACAAACCAAAACCATGAAAAAGATTCCTGCACGATTCCGTATTGCTATGACGGGGACACCTATTGAAAACGATTATTCTAATTTATGGTCACTCTTTGATTTCTTAAATAAAGGCTTGCTTGGTTCCTTTGATCAATTCAAACGCTTCTCTAAGACAATAGAAGATTATCCTGAGAATACAACAAAACTTAGAAATCTTGTCTCACCATTCATCCTACGTCGTTTAAAGACGGATAAATCTATTATCAGTGATTTACCAAATAAGATTGAGATTGTTGATCATGTCAATCTTTCAAAGAGACAGATTGTGCTTTATAAGAAACAGGTTGAACAACTCAAAGAAGACATTGAAACAGCACAAGGTATGGAAAGACGTGGTATTGTCTTAAGCTATATCACTAAATTTAAACAAATCTGTAATCATCCTGATCAATTCAACCATGATATCTCTTTTAAAGCCATTGATAGTGGGAAGTATCAGATGTTGAAAGAGCTTTGTACAACAATCTATGAAAAGAGAGAACGTGTACTTGTCTTTACACAATATCGTGAAATGTGTGAACCATTGTCACAATATCTAGCCTCTATTTTCCATAAAGAGGGTTATATCATTAATGGCTCAACACCAATTAAGAAACGTACAGAAATTGTCAATAAATTCCAATCCGAACACTATATTCCCTATATTGTCTTAACAGTCAAAGCAGCAGGTACAGGCCTTAACCTCACTGCCGCTAATCATGTCATACATTTTGATCGATGGTGGAATCCAGCTGTTGAAAATCAGGCTAGTGATAGAGCTTACCGTATTGGCCAGAAGAAGAAAGTCTTTGTCCATAAATTAGTCTCAACTGGCACAATAGAAGAAAAGATAGATGAACTGATTACATCTAAACAATCCCTTGCCAACAACATCCTTTCAACCAACGACCAGATCAACATTACAGAAATGAGTAATGATGAACTCATTAACCTTTTCCAATTGGAGGTGTAAGCAATGACCAAATACTGGAATTCCCCCATACATTATTCCCAGCCAACCATCAAGGAGCTACAATCTAAAATAGCAAGCTCCAATAATAAAGCCAACAAGAAAGGCAAACAGTATCAGCCCATTCATATCGAAGGCAGACAAATAGCAAAAAGCTGGTGGGGACAAGCCTGGTGCAATGTCATAGAAAACTATGCCGACTATGGTTCACGTCTTGAAAGAGGCAAACGTTATGTACGTAGTGGAACAGTTATAGATCTACATATTACCAAGGGCCGTGTCAAAGCGCTTGTCCAAGGCAGAAGAGCAGCTCCCTACAAAGTTGATATTCATATCAGCCCGCTCAAGGCTGAAGAAATGGATGCCTTAGTTGAAAAATGTAGCCACAAAATCTCTACTCTTGAAACACTCATCAATGGCGATTTCCCTGAAGACTTGCAGGAACTCTTTACAAGCAGTAATGGTCTCTTTCCATCGTCAAGAGAAATCAGTTTCTCCTGCAGCTGTCCGGATTGGGCTATCATGTGTAAGCATGTCGCAGCGGTGATGTATGGAATAGGAGCTAAGTTTGATGAAAACCCCTTTCTATTCTTCGAACTCAGGGGCATTGATGTCCATCGTCTGATTGATGTAGCTATAGAAAGCCATGTTGATCATATGTTGGAACATGCTCATGATCCTAGTGATCGTATTATTGAAGATGATGATATCAAGGCTATATTTGGTATCGATATTATGAATGCATGAAGAGGACAGAATGAACTGTCCTCTTCTTTTTATGTCTAATATATATCAATAATATAGTTATATATACTAATCATGTCAATAAAAATAGCATCATTAAAAAATATAGATAAAAGAAACATTAGTCTTACAAAAATGACATAAAAGACGAATTTCTCATATGTAAGAGCTTTCTTGTATCATGTATTATGCATTTGGAAAGCAAAAATGTATTTGGGAAAGGGGAATACGAACATGAAGAAGCAAGTAGGAAAAATCACCCTTTGCTTACTGACAATCATAATGGTCTTTTTGAGTTTCACACTTTCAACAAAGGCTACAGATTATGATTTGTCCCAATATATTTCTCAAGTTGCATTAGAATATGAAAAGGATGGAAGTTACATAGCTTATGACCAATCAGCTTTAGCCGATCAGACAAAGCTACGCTTTAATATCACGGCAGCACTTCCTAAGTCATCTTTGGTCGTTAACAATAGTATTCGTCTGACTATGCCTGATCATCTTGCTCTTGAGGATACTGTTGCACCAGTTAGTGCCATTTATAGTTATGCAGGTGAAAGTCATGATTATAGTCATGATGGACCAATTGGCTCATATACAGTTAAGGATCACCAAATGACTGTGACAATCAATAATCCACAGGATGATACCTTATATGTATATCTTCAAATCAATACAACTATAAATCAGCTTACTTTTACAAATAATGAAGTAACACTAGCATTCAGTGCACCTTCAACAACAATCACTATTAAGAAGGCAGCTGAAACAGCTGAAGCACAAACAACACCTAAAACAGTTAAGCGAGCACCATTAAAAGCTAATTCTAACACTGATGTTCCTAAAGAGATAAGCGGCAATAATGAGATAAGCGGCAATATCAATAATGAGGTAATAAAAGGCTTATCAGGATCTTATAAATTAGTTGGTAAAACAACAGTGGATAAGAACATTTTAGCTGATAAAACAGCAGTGGATAAGGATATTGGTAAACCAATCAATATTGATAATGATGTCACAATTGATTTAAATGGGAATAAATTACAACTCTATGATCAAACCTATTTCTATATTAAATCAGGCAAGCGTCTTACCATTATTGATTCACAAGCTGACAAATACAAGCCTACTACTAATGCAGACAATCCTACTGCTACTAATGCAGCTGGCGTTGGCAATCCCAGCAGCCTAACAACCGAAAAAGACTCACAAGATGATCGAAATATTCCTAGTGCCCTTGATTACTATGTCACAGAACCTAATGTGAATAGTACAAAAACAACGGATACGACGGATACCACAAAGGAATATACAGTTGATTTCACCAAAGCCGGACGTATCTTTAGTGAAACAACCAAAAATGGTGGAGAGGACAGTACGTTCATGATTGAAAAAGGTGGCACACTTGATTTCAAGAGTGGTGTTGCCTACAACAATACTGGACCTCATGTCGTCGCGACACATGGTAGTAATGGCTCAGGAACAGGAACATTGAATTTATCAGGTGGTTATCTTATTGGTAATCATAAAGGTAATGTTATATGGAATAATGCCGGAAATGTTCTAAATATCAGTGGTGGTGTTATTACAAATGGATGTGCTGAAAATGGCGGTGGCATCTACAATAATGGTACAAACAATGGCGCTACTGGTGGTGGAACCATCAATATGACTGGCGGTATTATTACCGGTAATGAAGCTTGTAATGATGGTAAAGATTCTAAAGATAACCGATTTAGTGGTGGCGGCATTTATATGAAATCAGGGATATTGAATATTTCTGGTGATGCTTACATTACAAATAATAAAAAATCCTTTGGTAGCTCAACTTTTGATCACTTCAGTGTTCATGGTGGTGGCGGTGTTGCCGCTGACAATGATTCACAGGTCAATATGTCTGGTGGATATGTCACTGGTAACTATTCGAATGAAGCAGGTGGTGGTCTCTATATTGGCTACTTTACACAAGATGGTCTTGCAAATCTGACATTGACTGGTGGTATTATCGCTTCAAATGTCGCACAGACTGGTGAAGGCGGAGGCATAAGAATTGGTGGCTCTGGTCGTGGTGGCATAAGTGCCGTAAAAAGTAGTAACACAATTTATATCACAAACAATAAAACATATACCGGTCTTAATGAAGGAACTAATGGAACAGGTGACTGGGGTGGTGGCGGTATTTTCGTTCAGGAGAATGGGCAGCTCAATATCAGGAATGCCATTATTACAGAAAACCATGCCGATGGCTTTGGTGGTGGTGTCAGTGCCTGTCCAACAGGGAACACAAGTATCAATACTGATCAAGGTGCTGCTATCTATGGTAATGAAGCCAAAGGGGAGCACTATTCACGAGGCTCTGGTGCTGGAAGTGAAAAGAAGAACGAAGACTATGTAGCTCATGAATTCTATATAAATAAAAATCGCACTGATTATCAGGATTATTTCTTAGCCCATGCAGCTAATGTTGGCTCTTATACAATCACGAATGGAATGCTAGGTGGTGGTAGTGAAAATTACCAAGGATCCTTTGATGGTAATGAGTCTAAAGAAGAATCTCCTGAAGCTGGTGGAGCAAAATTCATTGGCTTAACTGCCAGACCGAGCCGTGATCATATCGACAATGCTTTAGCTAAGGCCTCAACATATATTAGTGGTAACCATTCCCATAACCATGGTGGTGGTATTATGACTAATGGTATGTTGACTTTGGGTGAATCAAATGAGATTTATCCATCATTCTATGTAGAAGCCTATAAAGCTTTTAAGTTAAAATCAGCACTTAATAATACGGATACAAATCTGCATAATACGGGTACAAATCTGCCAATGGATAACAACCAGTTTAAATTTGCGATCTATAAACATACTGGTGATTCAACAACTCCACCTCAATGGAATGGCAGTAAATTTACTGCTGGTTCAGGCACTAATACACTTGTTACCGAAGTGGGTAATGAGACTGCAAGCCAAGACCAGCTTGGAAGAATATATGCAGCAATTCCAAGCTTCATCTATGATAATGCTGGTGATTATACATTCTATCTTGTAGAAAAAGATGCGGAAGATACAAGTATTACTTATGATCATACAATCTACAAGATTCAATTTACGGTTTATGCTTCAGGTACGAAACTTGTAAATAAAGTTGAAACAACAACATATTCAATTAAGGATGTAAAAGTAAAGCATATTTTTAACGGAAAAGAAAATGATGTTAGTGATTATACATTAAACAATACGAATTCAAATCTAACACTCTTCAACAATAAAAAAGAAGCCTTTACGAATACAGAGCAGTCCTATGGCTTACAGATTACAAAGAAGGATGCGGAAAATAGTCATGTTCTTGCTGGAGCAGAATTTAAGCTCTATCAATTCGATGATAACTATGAGGATACAAGTATCAACTCAATCGATATTAGTGAAGTTGCAACACTGACAACAAATAATGATGGTAAGTTGACATTTACCTCATTAAGAGGTGGACAACTCTATTATTTGAAAGAAACAAAAGCACCGGATCAATATAAAACATCTGGTCCTTGGGTTATAAAAGTCAATAAAGCTGGAGTCAATAAAGCTGGAACAGCTAAGTTCTATGATGCAGACTGTACAGAGAATGAAAATACAACAACTCTGACAAGAAATGACTCTCATACATTTGTTAAAGAAGGAAATGGAAAAGAAAAAGAATTAGAAAAAAATGATAAAAATGATAATGTATTCATTACAGAAATAACGAATACATCAATCAAGTACAAACTGCCTGATACTGGTGGCAGTGGTATAGAGCAATTTTACCAAGCAGCTTTTGTTTTAATAGCATTAGGCTTGCTAGTAATATTAGTACGCTATATCAAAAGGAGGGTTGTGGAATAGACAAACATTCGACATACAACACTCATAAAACATACTAAAGAAAAAGGGGAAAACTATGAATTTAACTAAGAAATTATTCAGTTATATCGTTGCGATCGCAATGATCTTCACATTAACTGCCTTTGCCGGTGGTGCTGTTAATGCAGCAAACGCAAAGACATACCAACTTTCATTACAAAACAAAGGTAAAACAACGCATACTTTTGAAGTTTATCAGATCTTCACTGGTGATTTAAGTGAAGGTATATTATCAAACGTTCACTGGGGTAATGGTGTTTCAGAAGAAGGTAAGACTGCTCTTGGTGATGCTGCTAAAAAAGCTGAAGATTTAGCAAAATCAACTGACAACTCTTTACCTGTTAAGACTTTTGCTGAAGATTTACAGAAATACCTTCAAAATGGTACTGAAAAAGAAGTTGCAGCAAATGATTCTGCATACATTGAAGGTTTAGCTGCTGGTTACTATTTAGTAAAAGATAAAGCTGACTCTCAGAACAAAACAGAGGGTGCTTATACTTCATATATCTTAAAAGTTGTAAAAGACACTACAGCAACTACTAAATTAGATATTCCTACTGTTGAAAAGAAAGTTCAAGATACAAATGATTCAAATGGTGAAACTTCTGGTTGGCAGGATTCAGCTGACTATGATATCGGTGATGAAATTCCTTACCAGATCACAGGTTCTATGCCAGCTAACATTGCCAACTACAAATCTTACAAATATATCTTCACTGATACAATGAGCAAAGGCTTAACATTCAATGATGATGCAACAATCAAAATTGGTGATACAGTTGTAACAGGCTCATTCGAGAAATCAGTTACAGAAAAGGATGATGGTTCTACAGTTGTAACATGGACATGTGCCAACTTAAAAGGTATTGAAGGTGTTACTCTTGATGCTAATACAACAGTTGTTGTAAATTACACTGCTAAGTTAAATGAGAATGCAGTTATCGGTTCTGCAGGTAACCCTAATACAGTGAACTTGACTTATTCTAACAACCCTAACAAGGGCGGCGAAGGTGACACTGGTAAGACTCCAGATGACAAGAATATCGTCTTCACTTACAAGACAGTTGTTAACAAAGTAGATCAGAATGGTAAAACTCCATTAAAAGGTGCAGGCTTCACATTACAGAAGAAAGTTAATGGTGCATACACAAATGTTAAATCACTCACTGCTGGCGATACTACAACTTTCGAATTCACAGGCTTAGATGATGGTGACTATAAGTTAATCGAATCAACAACTCCAGCTGGATATAACAGAATTACTCCAATCGAATTCACAATTTCAGCTACACATAATGAAACATCAGATGATCCTCAGTTACTGACCTTATCTGGTAATAAAACAGCTGGTGAAGCTACATTCACGGCTGATAAAGGTGCTGGTTCATTAACTACTAATGTTGTCAATAAACCAGGTTCTATATTACCTGAAACTGGTGGTATGGGTACTACGGTATTATATGTATTAGGTGGTGTATTAGTAGCTTTAGCAGCAGCTTATGTCATCTATACAAAGAAACATGAAAAAGCTTAATAAGTTATTTCAAGTATGCGTTATTATTCTTTCCTTGCTGCTAATCATGGATAACAGTGCTGTCCATGCTCAAGAGTCATTCCCTCTTACAATTGATCATTGTGGGAGTGGAATGAGTCTTCACTTGTATAAGATTGCTGAGGGAAAGTTTGGTAGCTATAAGTATACTGAAGCTTTCCAGGATGCTATAAATGCCAATATCAATATCAACAAACTTCAAAATGCGAATGAAACACTGATTGCTGCAACAACCTTAAAAGGATATGCCGTTAATAAAGAAAATGATCATCGGATTGCTGATGGGGATGTTGTGAAATACGAACATTTGAGTAATGGTTTATATTTGTTGGTGGTTGATAATTATCGTGAAGGTCGTAGACTCTGGAAATACAGTCCTATTCTTATTGATATGAATGATGCAAAGACAATATCATTGACGAAACGTGTTGATGATGAGTATTTTGATTATAAGCTGATTAAACAATGGAATGGGACTTCTAATCCGCCTGATCGTATTACCGTAGACCTTTATGTTAATGGGAAAATAGAGCGTAGTGTGGTTCTTGAAAAAGAAAAGAACTATACATATAGCTGGGAAACGGATGGCTATAAGGATTATAGTGTTGTTGAACATCATGTTGAAGGCTATAAGAATACAGTAAGTATGGCTCAAAATGATGGCTTAGTGACAATTGTGCTGACTAACACAAAGAATCAAGAACAGCCACCAGTAGTCAAGAGTGGAGATTCTACACATATTACAATTTATATTTTCTTATTAGCTTTAAGTGGTCTTGCACTTATCTTGATAGGAAAGAGACTTGAGAAATAATGGTGCTTCATGTACCATTTTTCTTGTTAGGGGGATTTTTATGAAGAGAATTGTTGGTTATGGGATTGGAATTGTTGTTTGTATTGTGATGATGGTTGTAGGGACATTTGGGTCTTTCTACTTCATGCATGGTAAGGCAATGGAGAATGGCTTAAAGGACAATGATCTTGTCTATGTGCATAAGACAAAAGATGTTCATCAAGGGGATGTTATTGCCTTCTATTACAACAACAAGATCTTAGTTAGACGTATTGTTGCTTCAGGCAATGATGTTGTGACAATTACTTCAAAAGGAACAGTCTACATCAACAACAAGCTCTTGAAAGAAGATTATGTCAAAGATAGATATGATGATCATCATGATATTGTCTATCCCTATAAAGTAAGTGAAGATTGTTATTTTGTGCTTGGTGATCAACGATCAGCTAGTGTTGATTCGAGAAGAAAGCATTTTGGTGTTGTCAAGAGGAAGGATATTATTGGTGTGGTGAAAATGAGAGTGTGGCCGCTACAGCGTTTGGGAGGTGTTTCCTAATGGTGAAGAAATTGCTGAATATAGTTGTTGCTGTCATCTTTGTTGTGGGAGTAGGATTACTTGTTTATCCATCATTTTCTAACTGGTGGAACCAGCAGCATCGTTCACAAGCTATTGCTTCTTATGAGAAGAAGGTGGCCTCTTTAAGTGAAAAAGAATATAAACATTTATGGCAGGATGCTAAAAAATATAATGCAGAACATCATGTTAATACCTTTAGCTTAGATCATGAAGAAGAAAAGCAGTATAAAAAGGTTCTTGATATCACCAATACAGGCATTATGGGTTATGTTGAAATCCCTAAGATTAATGTGTCTTTACCTATTTACCATGGCGATGAACAATCCATACTTCAGATTGCGATTGGACATATTCCTGGAACTTCATTACCTGTTGGAGGCAAGGGAACGCATTGTGTGCTTTCTGGCCACCGTGGTCTTCCTAGTGCGCGACTCTTTACCGATATTGATCAATTGAAAAAAGGTGATCTCTTCATGCTTCAAGTTATGGATAATACATTGACTTACAAGGTTGATCAAATCAGTACGGTTCTTCCACAAGATACATCTAAAATGCAGATAGATCCTTACCAAGACTATTGTACACTTGTCACATGTACACCTTATGGTGTCAATACACATCGTTTACTTGTAAGAGGTCATCGTGTTCCTAATCAATCTGTACGTGTTGCTCCTGATTTAACAACAGCTGATCCAGTTATATGGGATATTTGTTGGGGTGTTGTTGCGGTTGTGTTATTGCTTTTAGGTATTCATCAGTTGAAGAAAAGTAAGCTTAGGGAAAAGAACTAGTCTTGTTATTTAATCATGTGTTAAAATAGTAACAGGTGATATATTTATGAAGAAGCTTGTTATGGGATTAGGATGTGTTTTGATTATTATAGCTGGATGTATGCAGGGCTATGCTTTCTACCAACAATATCAAATACGTCAAAATAACCTATCCATCTACAACCAAGCATACAAGCTTTTTCCTAAGACTTATATGGGAACGGATGGCTATCTTGTTATTGATGATAGACAAGTCAAAGGTGTCATCACAGGTAAGCATTTTAAACTTGCATTTGGAAAACAACCTCTACCGTTCTATAATGATCATGTGATCAAGGTTGATGATGCATTTAAAAAAGACCTGCAAGCACTTAATATTGATGAAGTACTGCAACTGCATCTGACATCAGGAGAGATCCAATATTATCAAATCGTTGATATAGGGACATTACCTTATGACAACATAACGCATGCAGATCTTGTGATCTGTACTTATGGACAAACATGTTTTTATATCAATGCAAAAAGAGTCGGGGAGATGTATGGCTCGATTTGATGAACCAGGGGAGGGGATTCACATGAAGCAAGATGATATGAATGGACAAGAACAATACAAAGAAGATTTTGATCTTATTGAAGGTGGTGTTTGTTTTGTTCTTGCAGATGGTAGTGAACGCATTGTTTTCGCAAATAAGAAAATTGCAGCATTATATGAATGTGATACTGTTGAAATGTTCATGCAGTTTTGTTCTGCAAACTATCGTAACCTTATGGAGGAGGAAGACTATCAGCCTCTTTCTGCACTAGGTAATGGTCATTTGAATCATATTCCTATTTCTTTTGATTACCAGACGAAAAATGGGCATTTTCGTAGAGCTCAGGGAATTGGTACACTGAAAGATACACGATTTGGGAAAGCTTATGTGCTTTTACTTTTTTCAGTAGAACAAATTTCAAGTGATATGCGGACAAAGGACCAAACAGGCGTGCTAGGTATGCATGATTTCTTAAAACTAGCACTTAAACAAGCAGAAAAACGTGTGGCACGCTATGATATTCGTTCATTTTGTCCGGTGATTTTTGATTTAACGAGTTTTAAGGAATATAACCGATTGTATGGAATGCATCAGGGAAATTTGTGTATAAAGAAAATAGCTACAACGATCACAACACACTTTCCTGGGGCACTTATAGGACATTTGACAGCAGATCGTTTTGTAGCACTTCTGCCTTCTAAAGACTTAGAAGTAAAGCTAGAACATGTCTGTAATGAAGTGAATCACTATATCAATGATGATGGTATACGAATGAAGGTAGGTATTTATAAACCAACCGAGAAGGATACTCTTGATAGTTTACGACATGCTTTTGATGCAGCCAAAATTGCCTGTGATAGCATCAAGGAAGATGGTAATCGCAGTATTGCTATTTACTGTACATCAATGGGAGAAACCATTGCCGATAAGTCCTATGTCTTACGTCATTTCACCCAAGCAATGGAAAAACATTATATTAAAGTTTATTATCAGCCTGTTATTCGAACATTAACAGGTAAGCTTAGTGGCTTTGAAGCATTAGCACGTTGGGAAGATCCTGTGAAAGGCATGATTTATCCTGATGTCTTTATTCCAGTGCTTGAAGATGCACAACTTATTAATCGTCTTGATTGCTATGTGCTAGAACAGGTTTGTCAGATGTTGCGGGATCGTATTGATAATGGCTTACCTATAGTATCAGTATCATTGAATCTTTCGGCTTATGATTTTGATGTTTCTAATCCGTTGGATACTATTGAAAAGATGGTGAAACGTTATAATATTCCAAGAACAGTATTACATTTTGAAATTACTGAACGTGTCATGTTTTCAAATCATATGAGTATGGCCAATACTGTTCATGCGTTTCAGCAGGCTGGTTATGAGGTTTGGATGGATGATTTTGGGAGTGAGTATTCTTCATTGAATTCACTTCATAATTATCACTTTGATGTCATTAAAATTGATATGGGATTTTTTAGCCACTTCGATGATCGAAGCCGACAGATTATTACTTCCGTCGTTACAATGGCAAGAATGCTAGGCGTAAAGACTTTAGCAGAAGGTGTGGAGACAAAGGAACAGGTTTCTTTTTTAAAGAAAATTGGTTGTGGACGTATTCAAGGTTATTACTATGGTAAGCCCATGCGTTATGTAGATACATTTTCCTTTATACATGGCAAGAATTTCCGATTTGAAACGCCTGAAGAAGCACATTTAATGAATATAGCTGAGCGTGTTAATGTTGTTTCTGATTCCCCAACAGCTCTTTTCAGTTTTGATGGTTCAAATATTACCCTTCTTATTGAAAATGATGCCTATAAAAGAGAATTGAGAAGCACAGGAACACAGGGAATGGCTGAAGCTAATAAGAATCTTGGTGATTCAGGATATCCATTCCGTGGAAGATTCCAACGCTTCATGATCAAGTCTTTTCAATCAAAGGCACAAGAGACAATGACTTATGTGGATAATGGGCAGTACATGAGAGTGAGTGCTAAATGGATTGCGGGAGATGAAAGTTATTGGATTGGAGAAGCACATATCTACAATATCAGCAACAATGAGGAAATTAATCAGGCGAAGACACTGGATAATACATTACGTGATATCTTTCAGTTCTATGAAGGCTTCTATATGTTTGAACGTGGGAAAAAGGAAGTAACAATTCTACAATCCAGCCATCCTGAACTCAATCAAAAGAAGATTCCTCATAAAATCAATGACTTTATTGCTTTTTTTGCGGATAATCTTGTTTATCCAGATGACAGAGAACGCTTTTTTACCTTTATTCATCCTGAAAACATCGAAAGAAAAACAAAAATGAATGGTGTTTCTCAGTCTGAACTTTTTCGTATAAAAAATGTTGATGGAACATATCGCTGGGAAGTCTTTGAAGCATTAATTATTTATAAAAGTACAACAAAGAATATCTTGCTTTGTGAGCGAGAAGATATCTGGGAAAGAAAGAGTGACAGAGATGCACTTCTACCAGTATTTTGTCGATCTTTTGGAATATCAGGATATAACGCCATTCAGCCTGAAACCCAAGCTGAAAGTAGTCTCTTTCGTACATTGTGCGAAGATTCCCCTTATTTATTCTATTGGGAAGATCAAAAAGGACATATTCTTGGAGCCAGCAAAAGCCTTCAGGCACAAGAAAGAGTCAAAGATCCGTCAGAATTTATAGGGAAAACAGAGAAGGAAATTGGCACTCATTTTGCGAATGATGAAATAAAACCACGACATGTCAATATTCAAGAAGAACTCGTATTGTCAAAAGGCAGGGTGAGCGAGCTGAGTATTGAACGTAAACCATGGTATCTAGAAAAAGAATTGGCAGGCACACTTGCCATGATCAACACAAAAAAGATGGAAGACAATAATGAGGAATCAAGATTGGGGTTAATAGATCCTGATACTGGTCTTTTGAGTTTCCGTGGTGCGATTGAAGCGGGCTTGCTTTTCTCTGATCAATATCGTTCAAATAAGATAGATTATGTTGGTGTTCTTATTGATGTTCCTGCTTATGCTGAAGTAATGCAAGAGAGTGGAGAAAATGCGAGAGCGATATTGATGAAATTCTCGGAAGCAGTGAAAAATACATTTACACTCGGCTGGTCTATTGCAAGAATTGGCTTATGCTGTTTTCTTTGTTTCTGTCAAAGAGAGAATGCAGATCGTATTGAAGAACAGCTTTCAGCAGTATCTGGAGTTCTTCCGGTATTATGGAGACAGCTTGGCATTCATACAAATTCTGCAATGATGCATGCTGTAGCTTATGGATCAGAAGTATTAAGTCTTGATGAAATGCTGCAGCTTTTGATTCGTAGAATGAATAGTGCAGAAAAAGAAGCTTATGGTGAAAAGCCATATACAGAAGATCGTATTTATGTTAGTAAGGAGATCTTGAATACTCTTCCAGAACATGTAATTATCAGTGATCCAAAGACATATGAATTAGTCTATTTGAATCAATCTGCAAGAAAAGATCTTGGTATTGATGAAAAGTTTAGCTTAAAGGGATGCAAGTGTTATAAAATGCTTGAAGGGTTCAATGAACCATGCAAAGATTGCCCTAATCTGATGTTGCGTATGGATCGTGTATTTGGGGCAAAACATAAGAGTCATAAAAAAGGAAAAAACTTTATCGTACGATCATTTTTAATGACATGGGATAAACGTATATTGAAGGTTACCATTGCCTTTGATATCAATGAGTATATTGAAACAATGGCGGGTAATCATGAATTCTTTTATAATGAAATACGTGCTAATGATGCTATATCCCGTGGTATGCAGGAAGCTGATCCAGAGAAAGCTATTGAACAGACGATATCTAGTATTTCTGAAGATATGCAGCCAGAACGCTTCCTTATTTTTGAAGAACGAGATGATAATACTGTCAGTGCCACTTATGAATGGACAATGCCAGGTGTAGTACCACTTAAAGAAGAACTACAAAGCATTTCAAAAACAGAATTACGAGCACTCTACGAAAGGTTCATATCAGAACATCTCGTTATGATTCATGATATGGATGCATTTCAAAAAGAACATCCAGATTTCAAGCTTGGAATACATGGTGTCCATAGCTTTATATCTGGGCAGCTATTATTACAGAATCAAACAGAGGGCTTTACCCTCGTCATCAACCCGTCTGAAGAAAGCTTTTCAAGAGGCAGTGTAATCTATTCGACACTTACAGATTTTATTGCTGTAATGGTAAGAAATAGAAATATTTTGCTTGAGCTAGAAAAACAAAGTATGATAGATCAGCTGACTGGTGCAGGCAACCGTCGTGCATTAGAACAACGTATTAGTCAATGGCAGGGTGATGGTGTACTTGGTGTTATTTCCATCGATTTGAATGGCTTGAAAAATACCAATGACACAAAAGGTCATCATGCGGGTGATATGATGATACATGAAACTGCAAGAATACTTATGGAATGTGCAGGAGAGAATTATGTCTTTAGAACAGGTGGAGATGAATTCATCGTGCTTACTGAAGAACTTGAAGAACGAGATATCCATCTCTTGATCCAACATATGCGTGATAGTGCTAATATTAATGGTATTAGTATGGCTATTGGCTTTGCCTGGACACGTGGTAAAGTTACGAACTTTGATACACTTCTTACGAAGGCAGATTTCAATATGTATCAGGATAAAGGACATAGCTTCCGTAGAAGACGTAGTGACGAATAAATACACTTTGAAGCTGTTTGAGGATACCTTTGGTATCCTCTTTTTAATTTTGGCTCCAGTATATGAAAAAGTGATGAGCCACACTATTGAAATATGCTCATCACTTATCTATATGGTATTTAAAACTAATCTTTTGAATAGCTTTCTGATTTTCTTTGTCTGAATTTTCTTGCCAAGAATACTAAAATTTCATAAATCATGGTCATGACAACGAAGGATACGAAATCTAATAGTAGATTATGGCTGCCAACTATGACTCGACCTATCATGAGAAGCAAAATCATAGTTGTATAATTTTTAAATTTTTTTAAGGTATCTTTGTTTAAGAAATTTTGGATTTTCATTTGTTCACCTGCTTTAAGTAATAATTGCTTCTAAATTGTATCATATAGGATACTACAAATAGAACATATATTAACTTATCCATTTTATCTATATGGTATTTAAAACTAATCTTTTGAATTACCTTCCGTTTTCTTTCGTATCAACGCTTTTATTGTCTCAATAAGCACTGCTCCGATAGTACAAAGAAGAAAATCTAAAAGTAGATGCTTGCTTCCTAATATGATTCGAAAAATCATATAGACTGCAACAGCTATTGTTAAGCCTTTTAACTTAGTTAAAGTCTTTTGGCTTAAGCAAAAATGATTAAAAATTTTCATGTTTTACCTCCATGTGTAAGAGCTCTGCATTACAACTTAATTGTATCATATAAGATGCTATAGGTGGAACGAATATTACGTTTTTAAATATAACAAAAAATGAGGCTTTTTATGCCTCATTTTATAGATATTAAGTTTTTAAATTAAATATTAACTTTTTAATTTCATCTATTTATCGTTATACACTCTGTTATCTAAGTGAACAAATCTTTCTTTGATCTCCTGAGTGCGGCCTTTATTCCAAAAGTTGTCTCCAAGGTAGCCACATGTACGACGACATACATTGAGTGTATCGATTTCATGTTTTGACGCATTGATTTGTATACATGAGCATATGTTTTCCTTAGCTCTGCGACCGTATGACCAAGCCGTTCTGCAATCAGACTGTCATCAATACCGTTCATTATAAGAAACGATGCATGGCTATGTCGAAAGCCATGAGGAGTAATACGTTTAACTCCGGATATATTGATATACATTTCAAGCTTGCGTGCTAGACGAGTACGGCTCATATGCGCCTGGGGTTATCTTTTTTCTTTGGATATTTGATAAAAAAGCGGAGTACAACGCAGGCATTGTACTCCGCTAAAAACTATTGTTTTTGTTCACTAACGGTATTATACATGCCACTTTCTAGGAAATCAATTATTTTAATCATAAAATCATAAGTTGACGTAAATATTAAATCCTTTGAAAAATATTCTTTATGCTGAATCATTCGTGCTCTGAATAGTTTGTCAAGCCTAGTATAAGTATCTCTTTTAATGGGAATACTTGTGCATATTTGATCAAACAAAAATAGTGATGCAACAAAATCATGAATGATTGGATTAGTAAGTTTCTTTTTTCTGGAAGCTTTTCCAATGCTCTTTATCTTAGAAACCTTTTCTGTTAGGACCCTTGTTTTATTTATTGTTTTTATATCTTTTAAATGAGTATGTTCATATGGAATTCTTAAAGAATTGAGCAGACAATTATTATGAGCCGCGGCATTTCTTAGAAACTTCAGCGGAATTAATAAACTTATTATTTCTTTTGACGCTCCATCTTTATAGATTTCATAATACATTGAGTACAATTTTATAAACTCTCCAAATGATAGCACTTCAATCAATGCCCATATAGGCCATTGATTATCGTATTTATAAATCAAATCGGCACTAGCTGAATCATTCATTTTTCGTTTAATACTTTGATTAATTAATGGATACCTTTCTAAAAATAATTCAGTGACATGGTATCCATCACAATCTCGATTATTAGTAACATCACATATCAATTTTGTTTTTAACATATGTTCAATATCTAAACTTAAATGAATTATAAAATAGCGTAAATGAGCATCTAGTTTTGACAATTCAACTAAGTAGGCAAAATCAAGATTTACAAATGTTCCGTCTTTTTTTCGCTCAAATGATTTAGCGTAAGACTTAAATTTGAAATAGTATGTATTGTATTGCAAAAATTGTTTTGCTTGATCTGCTATAAATAATTCAAATTTTACACCTTTCTTTTTCATGTGTTCAATCTGTTCGTCAATTGTAAATTTAGTTTTCATTTATCCACACCCTTTATTCAATAGGTTTTTTATCATACCCATATTAAATAACGCTAATAGTTATTATTTCATCCATTTTCCCCTCCCCCCCTTATTTTACGTTGCTCTGTAAGGCTACCGCCTTAACATATATAAGGGCGTTATATAAGGGCGTTTCGTCTATCGTTTATAGGTACTTTTGTAATGATTCTATTAATTTATCTTCTAGATCATAGATATCATCAAGTGTATTGATATCATATCGAACAGGTTTCTTATTTTCGTCTGAAATCAATATATGCTTTTTTCTAGAATCCAAATTAATTCTGCATATCCATTTACGTGTGTTTTTATCAAGCAATACACCAAAATAACTTTCAGTGTCTTTATAGGCGATACGATCAACAGACACATTTTTTCTGAGTATCGCTTTCACAATAGCAAAAGCATTGAGCTCATCATAGGTAGTGATAATCTTACTAGTTTCTTGTTCTATTTCATTATCATCAACGGTTTCATCAGTATCAGAATTCGATTCACTTTCAGAATTAGCAAGCGTTTCTTTAAATTTGTTAGACATTCGTTCATTTATATATTGATTGATGGCTTTTTTCGTTAGCGGTTTAAATTTATCTAGTACACGCTGATTCTTTAAACCATCATATACTCCATCATTTAAAATCATCCTAACAAAATCATCAGTTGGATTTTCTATTATGTCTTTAAATGCAGATTTTAATAACCCCATATACTTTAAATCTGAGGCTGTTCCTAGGATACTATCAATATCAAGATTATCCTTTATAAAATTCTTTAAATAATCAATCGATTGGTCATTCAACTGTTCCATGTTCAGAATATAAAATGGTTTGGAATCCATTACATTTGGCTGATCAAGATCACTGTAAAATTTATATTCAATACCGTTGGTCAAAATAGCAAATCTAGATTTTGTTGTACCGAAATATCTAAAAAGCTGAGAATCATGTTTCTCAAGTTTTTCATTACATGATTTTGCTTCAATTAAAATTATTGGTTGACCATCCCTCAGTATTGCATAATCAACTTTTTCATGTTTCTTGATGCCTACATCAGCTGTAAATTCAGGCACAAATTCAAGTGGATTAAAAACGTCATAACCTAAGACTTGAAAAAACGGAAGAATAAATGATTGTTTGGTTGCTTCTTCTGTTTCGATATTGTCCTTTAATGATTTGATTCTTTCACTCAATTGATACATTTTCTCTTGTAATTCCATGATTAACTCCTTTTTTTGCATTCAATGACATACATTTTGTCTAATTAGTGATTTATTGATTATTGATTAAGGGTTATTAGTTATTGGATTTGATGTTAAAATATATGCTCTTATTCTTTTATATCTTGGTGAATGGTGTTATCCCATTCACCATTAGCTTTTTTTAATATTTCAATATAGTCACATCCGACGACATTACAATAATCAATTAAATCATTAATAGTAATTTTGATTTTTCCAAGTTCATAATATGAGACAGTATTTTTACTTTTGCCTAATTTATTGGCAACTTGTTGAATCGTCATTCTTCTTAATAATCTTTGACTTCGTAATTCATAGCCAATTCTTTCGTTTAAGGTCATATTTTCCTCCTTAATCATATTTTAAATGAAAATTTCCCAAAGTCTAGTAATAAATCCTATAATATTGTAAAAATAGCTTGCAGTATACAATAAAGTCCTATATGATAGGAACATCCCTAAATTACAGGACTAGGAGGGATAAAAATGGAAAAAACTTTATATCGAAGCTATACGCATTAATGCTGGAAAATCTAGAGAAGAAACAGCTAAATTGTTAGGGATTTCAGTAGATAGATATAACAGAATTGCAACTGGGTCATCAAAAATGTTGGCTGTTGAATTTATTGCAATTCATAAAGTGTTTAATATTCCATATGAAAATATTGCAGTTAAAAGCTAATTTTTTTAAAATCCCCTTTTGCACAGTGGACCCATATAAGAAGAAAAAAACGTTGATATTTCAACGTTTCACTTCCATGCATCTCGATATTTTAGCGTCTTTTGCGAATACACTATCGCTCGCAAAAGCATTTCAACCTTCTCAAGCTTATCATGAGGCGGGTTCTGCATAAAACAGAAGAGATTGAGGACTCCCTGCAGGTCCTTTCTGTTAAATCCTGGATGAGCGTTGAGGAGATCCTTAAGCATGAAGCACTGGCGGTTTATAGGCGCAAGCGGATTCTTCTTTTCTGGCAGTTTTTCAATCTCACGGGCATCGTATCTTTCCTCGCTAAGCTCCAGTTCCTCCGCAAGGACTTTATGACTCTTCTCCCTGTCATGAATGAGGTGCGAGCCCCTTGCTATGTGATCCTTAAAGGCATCACGCGTCCTTTCCCGTGTTGGCTTTGCCATCCCCTCAAGGAATGCATAGACATTCTCTCTATCAAAGTCCATAGCTATGCAGTACTTGTTTTTGGAGATTCCACGGAGCTCCTTTCCATTTCTGAGGGTACGATTCAAGGCTTTTTCATTGTAGTACGTCTCGTCAATGTACACATTTCCCGTTAGCACTATGCCTTCCGTATAGTCCTCAAGAAGCAAAAAAAGCTTTTTTGTTCAGTACGCAGTAGTTGTTGTGCTGTTCTTGTTATTAGCCGACGTTGATGAGAAGATGTCATGCCTGAAAAGGTTGAGGCAGAATCCAATCCATTCACTGATGGAAATCTTGTGGTTGTCAAGCAGCGTGCCAGTAAGTATGTTGAACCTCTTTCCACAGTCCCTGCAGCAGTATCGCTGAATTCCGTTGGAAGTAAATCCTTTTCTGGTAAACCGCAATGACCTGCAGTTCGGACAGCATACAGGAACAAATGCGTTCAGGAGACTAGCTTCATTGGAATCGCTCAGGGCAGGATGCTTCTCATAATAATCGTCCAGATATTCATTTCTTATGAATTCCTGGACGTTATCACGTAGAGTCGAGTCCCAAGGTGTCTCTCGTCTAGATGCAAAATATTTAGTTTTCTTCATAAGGTTGGCGATCCTCTTTGCTTTGGTGGATAACCATACAGAGGATCGCCAAAATCACAATAGCACAGTCACCCACCAAAGCATAATTGCATTACATGCATAATTATTCTATAGCATATAGAACTACTGTGCAAATGGGGATTTATTTTTAAAAATATTTGTTAAATAGTAAGGCGGGACTTATAACCCGTCTTTCTATTTATCAAGAATCAGTTCTTTTTAATTAAACTTGAATCAGTCCTTATCGTGTAACATTGCAATACTCAAACTTGAAAGATTAAAATTGATTTAATATAAACTTTTGAATTAAAAGAAAAAGTGGCGTTTAATGCCACTGATTCTTATAAATGTAAACTTTTGAATTTAAATATTAACTTTTTAATTTCATCTATTTATCGTTATACACTCTGTTATCTAAGTGAACAAATCTTTCTTTGATCTCCTGAGTGCGGCCTTTATTCCAAAAGTTATCTCCAAGGTAGCCACATGTACGACGACATACATTGAGTGTCTTGTGGTTTCTATTGCCACAGTTTGGACAATACCATTCACCATTGTCATCAAGTAAGATTTCACCATCGAAACCACATACCTGACAATAGTCTGATTTTGTATTGATTTCAGCATACTGAATTGTGTCATACATGTAATTGATGAGTTCTTTCATTGCTTCAAAGTTATTTGTCATATTTGTGACTTCAACATAAGAGATTGCCCCGCCAGTAGAAAGATCCTGGAACTGACTTTCAAACTTTAACTTAGAGAAGGCATCGATTTCTTCACGTACATTGACATGATATGAGTTTGTAATGTAATCATGATCTGTTACGCCAGGCACTTCGCCAAATCTTCTCTTAAGAGCACGTGCTAATGTATATGTTGTAGATTCTGCAGGCGTACCATAGACTGAGAAGCCGATGTTTGTTTTTTCTCTCCAGATTGCACACTGGTCTTTAAGCTTCTGCATGATCTTTCTTGCAAGAGCTTCATTTTCAGGATCAGTATGAGATTTACCTGTAAGGGCAACAACACATTCATATAGTCCGATATAGCCTAAAGAGATTGTTGAATAGTTGCCATATAATAACTTATCAATTGTTTCCCCAGGCTTTAATCTAGCAATACCACCATACTGCCAATGAATAGGAGATACATCGGATAAAGTCCCTTTTAAGCTTTCATGTCTTAACATTAATGCTTCATAACATAATTGTAATCTCTCATCAAGAATCTTCCAGAAAGCATCCATATCCTTATTAGCTGATAAACCAACATCAGTTAAATTCAATGTTACAACACCCTGGTTGAAACGACCATACCACTTATAATTGCCTTCTTCATCCTGCCAAGGCATAAGGAATGAACGACAACCCATACAAGGGAAGACATTGCCTTCATAGTTTTCTTTCATCTTCTTAGCAGAGATAAAGTCAGGCATCATACGCTTAGATACACATTTAACAGCTAAATCAGTTAAATAGCGATATTCTGAATCATCAGGTACATTATTCTCGTCTAAGACATAAAGTAATTTAGGGAAGGCTGGTGTAATATAGGCGCCAACAGGATTCTTCATACCTAAATAACGCTGTTTTAAGATTTCTTCAATCAACATGGCAGTTTCATGTGTGTATTCAGGTTCTTCATTTAAATACATGAAGACAGAAAGGAATGGAGCCTGTCCATTTGTTGTAGAGAATGTATTGATCTGATACTGGATTGTCTGTACACCGGCTTCAATTTCTTTCTTTAAACGACTTCTAGCAATCTTTTCAACCTGGGCATCAGTATAATCAATACCCACTTCCTGGCCTTCCTTACGTACAGCATCTTTATGTTTATTATAGGAGATTCTAACGAAAGGTGCGAGGTGAGCGATAGAGATGGTTTGTCCACCATATTGACCACAGGCAATCTGCTGAACAATCTGTGTAGCGATTGTTGCAGCTGTCTGGAATGACTTAGGTCTTTCAATAAGCTTACCGTTAATAACTGTACCGTTCGCAAGCATATCCTTCAGATTGACAAGACAGCAGTTAAACATTTTCTGAATGAAATAATCCATATCATGGAAATGAATAAGTCCTTCATCATGAGCCTGTACAATCTTAGGAGGCAACATCAAACGACGACAGTAGTCTCTTGAGAATTCACCAGCAATTAAATCACGCTGTGTCGCAAGTACGGCAGCATCCTTATTAGAGTTTTCATCCATAGCTTCTTTATTAGTCTGTTTGACAATACCATAGATTTCACTATCAATTGTATTTGTTTCACGCTGGAATTCTCTTACTTTACGATAACCCTCATATGCCTTTGCAGTTAGCACTTCTCCCTTATCAATGAGCTTTTCAAAGACCTGTCCTTCAATACGATAAATAGAAACAGTCTGATCACCATTCCATTCATGCCAATCCTTGATTTCCTTTGCAATCTTATAAGCTACTTCTTCATGAACGATACCACTACCATTCTTCATGGCTTTTAAAATCGCATTTTCAATCTTACCTGCATCAAATGGTACTAAAGAGCCATCTCTTTTCTTAACCTGCATTTTTCTTCCTCCAAAATATATTTTATTTAAAAATTAAATATAACAATAATTAAGCCTCCCAAAGGAGGTCTAAATCCATTATATGCAAAAATAGTTGAAAGTCCAACTAAATTAGCTTTCAAAAATAAAAAACTTAAATTATTATCTAAACATCAATATAATTTCTTATGTCAAGAGAAAATAAACGTTTTAAAAAGAATTGAGGAGTGCTATAATGGGGAAGTCAAGGCTATATTGATGTTCAAAGAAATGAGAATAGCTCTACAGTTTTGATAACGCACAATTATTGACTGTTGGTCATTCTAGCGTTAGAATGAACTTTGAGAAAAAGATAGTTAGGTAGGCGGATAACTATCTTGTTCTTACTTGAAAAGAGGGAGATAAAAGTATGAATAAGACCTTAACAAATATGACCCATGCAGTACAGCGTAAGGCTATGGGTGCAATGATTGACAAAGTACTGAAAGATCTTGATAAGGATCGTGAAGGAGAGTATTTGAAATTAGTGGATCTTGCTCAGCAGTTCTATGGCTCTGGCTTTACTGATGAACAATATGATGCTGCTCGTGCTGGTATTAAAGATCCTAACAACAAATGGATGAAAATCATCAATAGTGTTATTGATGAAACTGATCCTGGTTATGCGAAAAAGATGGCATTGAACTTAGGTTATGAAGCTTTCTTACGTGGCACAAAGACAATTCGTGCTAATCGTGAAAAGTATAACTGTAATATTCCTTGGTTAATCTTATTTGATCCAACTGATGCATGTAATATGCATTGTGTAGGTTGTTGGAGTGGTACTTATGGACATAAACATAATTTATCATTCGAAGAGATGGATAAGATTGTTACTGAAGGTAAGGAATTAGGTGCTTATCTTTATATGATGACTGGTGGGGAACCACTTGTAAGAAAGAAAGATATCTTAAAGCTTGCAGAAAAGCATAATGATTGTTTCTTTGCTCTTTATACAAACTCTACTCTTATTGATGATGAATTATGTAAGGAAGTATTACGTCTTGGTAATATCACATTCATGCTTTCTATTGAAGGTACACCTGATACAAATGATGCAAGACGTGGCGAAGGTCACTATGCCAATGTTATGAGAGCAATGGATTTACTTAAGAAATATGGTATTATCTTTGGGACATCTATTTGCTATACAAGAGCGAATATTGAAGCTGTTACAAGTGATGACTTCTTCAAATTACTTGATGAAAAAGGTGCTCGTTTTGGCTTCTACTTCCACTATATGCCAGTAGGAAACAATGCTGCTCCTGAATTAATGCCTACAGTAGAACAGAGAGCTAAAATGGTTCATCGTATTAGAGAAGTACGTGGTGACCAGAATATTAAATTCTTCCCAATGGACTTCCAGAACGATGGTGAATATGTTGGTGGATGTATTGCTGGTGGTAGAAACTACTTCCATATCAATGCAACTGGTGATGCAGAACCATGTGTATTCATTCATTATTCCAACACTAATATCAAGGATCATTCTATCCTAGAAATGCTCCAGTCACCATTATTCATGGCTTATCATAACGAACAGCCTTTCAACAAGAACCATTTACGTCCTTGTCCAATGCTTGAAAATCCAGCTTATTTAACTAGAATGGTTCATGAAACTCATGCTCATGGTACAAACTATGAATCAGAAGAATCAGCAGAACATTTAATCAGCAAGACAGTTGATTATGCTAAGGAATGGAAACCAGTAGCTGATAAGTTATGGGCTGAAGAAAAGCATTCAAAGCCTTCTTATGAAAACTACGCTCCACAAAAACGTGATATTTAAAGAAAAACGATGCGCAAGCATCGTTTTTCTTTAGGATTTAAGGACATATTCATATATACCATTCGTTTGTTTACGAACTGTAAATGAGAGATCATCTTGAGGCGTGAAACTGTAAACCTGAGAAAGGCTAAAATAGAACCAATATCCACGGCTTCTTCCTAACCCGTTCACAATCGATTCAACATGCCCTTTATAAACATAGATGATATGGGCTTGATCATCATTATAGAGCTTATCAGGGAAGTGTTTGACATTGATTTGCTTCTTGATATCACTAAGTTCTACATAGGGTGAGAAGTAATAGGCATGATCCCATTGGAAAGGGATAACGTTGTTGATGGAGATGGTGTCGTGTTTAGGATGAGTGAGATTGTAATTGAGTTGGTAGTTGTTGAGTAATGCCATTGGTGATGCATTGGTAAAGACTGTGAGCGTGATGGCCACAACAAGAAGAAGAGCCCCAACTACACTGATAAACTTTTTAAACATAGCATCACTCCATTTCCTTCCTATTATATCATTTTCTTCTTATGAAACTCAAGTTTACACAATTGGTTTGATTGTCAAAATTATAACTGCTATAATAAAATAAAGGGGAGGTATTGATATGGCCGGTATTCTAATGTTTATTATTTTTGTTGTAGTGTTGGTGCTTTTTATAAGCAGTTTTGTGAAGATTGTTCCACAGTCAGAGGCTTTTGTCATTGAACGTCTAGGGGCTTATAATCGTACACTTGATGTAGGTCTGCATATTTTAGTGCCTTTTGTGGAAAGGGTCGCAAATCGTGTTTCTTTAAAGGAACAGGTGATGGACTTTGATCCTCAGCCTGTTATCACAAAAGACAATGTAACAATGCAGATTGATACGGTTGTTTATTTTAAAGTCTTTGATCCTAAACTCTTTACCTATGGTGTTGTGAATCCGATTAATGCCGTGGATTCATTAACTTCAACAACATTACGTAATATTATTGGTGATCTTAATCTTGATGATACATTGACATCAAGAGATACTATTAATGCTCAGATGAAGTCCATTATTGATGAAGCAACGGATGCCTGGGGTATTAAAGTCAATCGTGTGGAAGTTAAAAATATTATTCCTCCACGTGATATTCAGGAAGCCATGGAAAAACAGATGCGTGCTGAACGTCAGAAGCGTGAAGCTATTCTTGTTGCCGAAGGAGAAAAACAGTCTTCTATCTTACGTGCTGAAGGTGAAAAGGAGACGATGATTCTTCGTGCCAATGCCGAAAAAGAATCAGCTATTGCCAAGGCTGAAGGTCAGGCACAGGCTGTAAAGCTTCTCAATGAAGCAAGAGCAGCTTCTATTAAGATGATTAATGATGCAAATCCAAGTCAGCCCTATGTTGAACTTGAGGGCTTTAAGGCTCTTGAGAAGCTGGCTGATGGACGTTCGACAAAGATTATTGTTCCAAGTAATCTTTCTTCACTAGCTGGCACTTTAGCAAGTGCTAAGGAAATCTTAACAGAAACACCTCAGGATCCAGAAATTGATATTTATCAAGTAGAAAAGCCTGAAGCAGGGACACCAAGTGCCCACAATCCTAAAACACATGATTATTATGCACATGTTGAAAAGAAATAAAAAAGTTCTTCTTGGGAATCCCCAGGAAGAACTTTTTCTTATTGAAGATGAATAGCTTTAGAGAGACTTGGTTTAATCAATAGATAGAGAATAACACAAGCTACGCATGTCGCTATATTATAAGGTAAGTTGTAAGCAAGGTTACCAGCTAATGGTGTATGGAATGCATACCAGCCAGAAATTAAATGACTGATTGTCTTGATGACCATACAGATCACGATGCCAATTGGAAACTTCTTGATGTCCTTAAACATTCCGGCAAGTCCACAAACACCTAAAGGCAAAACATAGTCAAAAATCACAGACAATGGACCATAGAATGTCGCGAAGCCTAAGGCAAAATGCAGTCCACAACATACAAGTCCGACAATGACACCATAAAGAGGCCCCATCAAATAACTACACAAGAAGATAGCAATTAATGAAAAAGCAACATTGCCTCCCTGTGGCATGCTTGGGGTAAACTGCGTTAAAAATTCAAGGACAAGCTGCAGTGCGGCAAACATGGCCATGTATGTCATGGTCTTGACATTCAAATGAAATTCAAACATAAAAATCCTCCCATAATAAATTGCCAGTGGGAATAAAAAGACTCCTTCCTTTAGGAAGAAGCCTTTATTGTTTCTATCATGCTCTCTCTACGCTGGCATTACCCAGTTCAGATGATAAGGGACTAGGTGAAACCTATCTCAGCATTACGCACCCCTGGCTTAACTATAAGTATAAACGATATCTGTCTTTATGCAAGAAAAATATGGTATAATGGGGATGGAGGGTAGGTTATGGCTTTTTTGGATGATTTAAAGACAGCTGCGAATACAGCTGGTAAACTAGGTAAAGATACGCTTGAGGCAACGAAACTTAAGGGTGAAGTTGTTCTTGAAGAAAGAGATATGAATAGGGCTTATGCGAAGATTGGTAAGTACTATTATGATGTTGCTTTACAAGGGCGTGATATGCCTGATGAAGTTAAGGATTTAGTACGTGAAATAGATGAGCATAAAGAAAAGATTGAATCTCTCAATATACAAATCAACAATATTAAGGAAGCATCAAGATAAACTTGGTGCTTTTTTGTCATGTTGGTCATTAATTATGATTTTTGGTTTGGAGCGTGGTAAGATAAAGTAAAGTAACTTCGGAAAGGAGCTAATATGAACGTTTTATATTTTGATTGCATGAGTGGTATTTCTGGGAATATGACAATTGGTGCTCTGTTGGAATTATGTGATGATCAGAAATGGTTCTATGAGTGCATGCTGGCTTTACCGCTAACGCATTGTACAATTCATATTTCCAAGGAAATACGTAATGGTATTTCGGGGACATATTTTGATGTTGAGGTTGACGAAGAGATGGTTCAGCCAGAAAGACATTTAAGTGATATCTATAAAATTATAGAAGAAGCACAAATACCAGAACATGCTAAGACGCTTGCCAAAGCCATCTTTTACCGCATAGCGAAAGCTGAAGCGAAAGTCCATAATATGATGATTGAAGATGTGCATTTTCACGAAGTAGGAGCAGTAGATAGTATCATTGATATTATTGGTGTTGCTTTGCTTGTGGATTATTTACATCCTGATGCAATCTATTCTTCCGTTGTCAATGATGGCTATGGTTTTATTGAATGTGCTCATGGGATTATCCCTGTACCCGTTCCTGCAACAAGTGAAATCTTTGCTTCAAGTGATGCCATTATGCGACAAATTGATATCAATACAGAACTAGTGACTCCTACTGGTGCTGCTATTATTGCCCAGCTTGCCGATAGTTATGGTCCTATGCCGGCAATGAAAGTCAACAAGATTGGCTGGGGCATTGGGACAAAGCAGCTGAAGATACCTAATGTCTTAAAGGTGACATTGGGCGAAATAGCACAGCATCCTGATGAAGTCATTATCATGGAAAGCAATGTAGATGATTGTACTGGGGAAATGCTTGGCTTTGTGATGGAGAAAATGATGCATGAAGGAGCACGTGATGTCTTCTTTACACCAATCTTCATGAAAAAGAACCGTCCTGCTTATCGTATTACAGTTGTGACGGATGAAGAACATATGAAACGAATGGAAGAACTGCTTTTCCTTAATACAACGACAATAGGATTTCGTTACCGCAAAGAGAAACGTCATGTTTTAAATCGAGAAATTGTTGATGTGAAGTTACCGGAAGGTGTTGTAAAAGGAAAGAAGGTTGACTTTGAACAGGAGAGCTATATTTATCCTGAATATGAAAGCTTGAAGAGCTTATCTGAAGAAACAAGAATTCCATTAAAGGAACTATATAAGAGATTCCAAAGGGAAGTGTAAGTATGTCTAAACATGAAATGAAAATGTATCAGTCAACAGAAGACTATCTAGAAGCCATTCTCATGATTAAACAGGAGAAAGGATATTGTCGTTCTATTGATATTGCGAAGAGATTGGATTTTAAGAAATCAAGTGTGTCCATTGCCATCTCTAAACTGACTCATGAAGGCTATGTGATTAAAGAAGAAGATGGCATGTTGGAACTAACGGAAGAAGGATCAAGACTTGCGAATGATATACTTGAACGTCATAACTTCTTCTTGAACTGGCTAAGGTCTTTAGGCGTGGAAGAAGAACAAGCCTATGATGATGCCTGTCGTATGGAACATGCCATGTGCAATGACACTTTTCATAAGATTGTGAATTATGTAAGAGGTAGAAATGATGGAAACAGTTAAGCTCTATGATCTCCATCCCTATGACACAACTTTCTGTGCTACCATACAAGCTATTGAATATGATAAGAATACAACACTGATACTTGATCAGACATTATTCTTTCCTGAAGAAGGGGGACAATGTGCCGATGGAGGAACAATCAATGGACATGAAGTTATTGATGTTCAGATCTCACAAGGTGTCATTAAGCATATCCTCAAGGGCTATGTCAAGCTAGAAGTCGGTCATGAAGTACAAGGAGAAATAGACTGGGCCTTGCGTTTTAGTAATATGCAGAATCATTCTGGGGAACATATCTTTTCTGGCATAGTGCATAGAGAATATGGTTATGATAATGTTGGCTTTCATCTAGGCAAGGATGTTGTGAGTGTGGATTTTAACGGACCGATTGATGAAAGCAATCTAATAAGAATAGAAAAAGAAGTCAATCAAGTTATCTATGAAAATAGAGTTATTCGTGCTTATTATCCAGGTGATGAAGAACTTGCGACACTGGAATATCGTTCAAAGAAAGAAGTCGATGCACCATTACGAATTGTCGAAATAGAAGATTGCGATGTCTGTGCGTGTTGTGCACCACATGTCATGCATACAGGAGAAGTAGGACTCTTTAAGGCTGTTCATATGATGAATTATAAGGGTGGTGTACGTATCTTTATTCTCTGTGGGCAAAGAGCTCTTGACTATGTCTTAAAGCTGGATGACAACATGAATGCCATCTATCATATGCTTTCAGCCAATGATACTTCAGTTGTGAAATATGTCCAACAACTCATTGATACCAATAATGCCCTAAAACAAGAAATTTTCCATCTTAACAAAAAAGAAATACAAAGGCTTATTGAAGAAGCTGATGACAGCCATCGTTATTTCTTCATCGAAGAGCTTGATAAGAATTTACAAAGAGAAATGGTCAATAGTCTTGCAGAAAGGGTTGGGGGATATGTCGGAGTCTTTGTTGGTAATGATCAAGCAGGTTACCGTTTCATTCTTGCTTCCCACACCGATGATACAACCAAGCTCTTTGATAAATTAAAAGAACTTGGGGCAAAAGGTGGCGGTAATGCCTTAATGGTACAGGGCTATTTGAAAGCAACCCGAGATACAATTGAAGATATTATAAAAAGTCAGCAGTAAATCTGCTGATTTTTCTGTTTTAGCACTCTAATAAAGAAAATGCTAAAAATTAGCACTCACCTATTGACATTGCTAAAAGAAGGGCTATAATGTAGGTGTAATCAAAAAAGAAAGGATTACAAGAAAGATAGTTGATTAGGAAAAAGGAGATGTTATTTATGAGGTTATTACCTAGAATGAATGATGTATTTGATGATTTCTTTGATGACAGATTCTTTGCCCCTAGTACCAATGCTATGCGCACTGATATAGCCGAAAAGGATAACAGTTATGTCTTAAACATGGAGCTACCTGGATTCAATAAAGAAGATGTCAAGGTCAGCTTGAAAGATGGCTATCTGAATGTATCGGCAGTGCATCAGGACGACAGGGAAGAAAAAGACAAGAAGGGCCATATGATTCGTAGTGAAAGATATCATGGCACTTGCAGCCGTAGCTTCTATGTTGGTGATGGCATCAAGGAAAGTGATATCAATGCGAAATTCGATAATGGTGAATTGATCATCACCTTACCAAAGGCTGATGAAAAAGCTGTTGAAGAGAAACACTTTATTCCAATTGGTTAATGCATGAAAAGACAAGCAATGAAAAGGAGATGTTATTATGCGTTACTTACCTACATTAGATAATTTGTTTGATGATATATTTGATTCTGATTTCTTAACACCTGCAAAGGGTATCAATACAATGCGTACAGATATTTCCGAAAAGGATAACAGTTATGTCTTAAATATGGAATTGCCTGGATTCAATAAAGAAGATGTCAAGGTCAGCTTGAAAGATGGCTATCTGAATGTATCGGCAGTGCATCAGGACGACAGGGAAGAAAAAGACAAGAAGGGCCATATGATTCGTAGTGAAAGATATC
>NZ_VUNM01000017.1 GCF_009695655.1 Sharpea porci | reverse complement strand
TGATGGCATCAAGGAAAGTGATATCAATGCGAAATTCGATAATGGTGAATTGATCATCACCTTACCAAAGGCTGATGAAAAAGCTGTTGAAGAGAAACACTTTATTCCAATTGGTTAATGCATGAAAGACAAGCAATGAAAAGGAGATGTTATTATGCGTTACTTACCTACATTAGATAATTTGTTTGATGATATATTTGATTCTGATTTCTTAACACCTACTAAGAGTATTAATACAATGCGTACGGATATTAAAGAAGTGGATGGACAGTATCAATTAGCTATTGAACTTCCAGGATATGATAAGGATCATATTCATGTCGAATTAAAAGATGGCTATTTGAATGTTTCTGCTGATGCCAACGAGTCCAACGAAGATAAGGATGACAAGGGCAATATCATTCGTAGTGAAAGATATCATGGCACTTGTAGCCGTAGCTTCTATGTTGGTGAAAATTATAAGCCTGAAGATATTAATGCGAAATTTGATAATGGTGAATTGTTGATATGCTTGCCTAAGGAAACACCTGAGCAGGTTGAAGAGAATCACTTTATCGCTATTGAATAAAGCAAAAGACTGCTGCATGATGCAACAGTCTCTTTTTATTTCTTTTTGGACTTCTTTAAAGCATAAAGAATAATAGCGATGATTAAGGCAAGACCCCCAATAATAAGAAATAATATCTTTGCGTCAAATGTCTTACCTGTCTTACTGCTTACAACAATATTCTCAGCTTTCGCATCCGTCTTTAAGATTTCATGCAAAAGATCGACAGTCACTTTATTGCCTTTAACTTCGCCAATATTACTTTTAGCTTTATCAGGCATATTAAAGACTAATTTCATTTCAACACCATTCTTCTTGAGTGATTCTTCATTCATGTTGAAATTGTTGAGTGTCCCCGATGTAATATTGTTATCAGTGAGGGCGGAAGTGAAAGTCTTCATAGGGATTGTCACTTGCACACGGCCGTTTTTTACGACAGCCTTGATAGAAGAACTCATGGCATTGCTAGCTTCAACACCAATATATTTTTTTCCATCATGCGTCTCTTTAATGACGTGGGCAGAAACATCTTTATTATTTTTCGTGAATTGTTTTTTTAAGCTTTCGGTAAATTCGCTTTCCTTCATACCACTTGTTTTCAACGTATCCTCACTAGCAAGCATACGTACACTTGTCTTGACTTTGCCATTACCTGAAACATCAAGGGTCATATTCATCTTCATGCATCCGGACAATAGAAAGGCAAGTAGTATGAGAGATAAGCTTTTGAATCGTTTTTTCATCCTCATAACCTCCACTTTCATTCTAACATAAAAGCCTCTTTAAGACATCTTTTTGAAAAAAATATATTTACCCCTTTACAAACAACTTCATATCATGTATTATATCACTTGTCTTCAAGAGATGGCGGATATGGTGAAGTGGTTAACACACCGGATTGTGGCTCCGGCATGCGTCGGTTCGAACCCGATTATCCGCCCCATTTAGAAGATAGAGATCTGCTTAGGCAGATCTTTTTTGTCTTCTTAAATTCTTTATATATTCTTCTAAAATATTCTATATTACAATATAAAATATATAATGAAACATATAAACATAATTATGTTGCATAAATAGATTGAATATGTCATACTCTTAATAGAGAGGTGATTCTATGAATGCGACGAATGGGGATTATCTACATTTATATAAACGTTATGTAGATGTCATTACGGTTATGAAAAAGGATGGTCAGATGTTACCGCTATATCTTGCCTGGGATGATGAAAATGGAAGAAAGCTCTATAAAATTGACAAAGTACACCAAATTAAGAAGGCTGTGAGTGAAGTGGGAGGCTGTGGTATTCGCTATGATGTGCGTATTTCCGGTCATGAACGCCGTCTTTTCTATGAAAAGAATCGCTGGTTTATTGAATCCCATCAACCTTAATATTTTTTTAGAAAATGATTAATGATAGAATAGGAATGGAGGTTATTTATGATTACTGGAGCTACGATTATTTCTAATAATGTCAGTGTGAAACATATGCCTGAAGCTGGAGTGGATGCGCAGCAGACATTGAATATCACACCAACACATGCCACCTTAACGAGATATAAGCTTGATCAGAAGATGGTTGAAAAAGGGAAGGAAGAAGCAGACCTTGATGGACAGGCTATTCTTGATCTAATTGAACAGTCTTTTCATAAAACATCACCTATTATTGCTTCACTTGAAGACAATAGCTGGGAGATTATTGTCAAAGATGAAACAGGATACCGCTGGTTCTCTGGGAAAATGGGTGAGAAAATTTCTTATCAGGATCAGGATGTCAATGAGCTGATGGCCAAGATGCTGCCTTTTGAGAATTTGATATTATTTGGCTATGGCAAATAGAATACGTAAGATATCTGGGAAAAAGCCAAGCTGGCTACAAGTTTTTAAAGAAGACCTGATTATATTATTGCTCAGTGTTGGTATAAGTTTTCTTGTCAAGAATCAATCGGTCACAGCGTTGTCTTTTATTGATCAGGCTAATTTTATTCTTGTTGTGATGATGGCTTTAGTGCTCTTTTCCTATTCACCACTTGTGGGAACGTTGCGTTCTTTATGTTTTTATGGGGGAATGATTGTTGGAAAACATATACAAGCGATGATTTCTATGAACTACCAGCCTGATCAAAAGACAATCGTTGGGTTTGTGATTGTCATTATTGTAGCGATTGGGCTATGGTATAGCCGTGGAAAAGGACAAGTCAGTGAAATGATAGCGGGGGCTGCTTTAGGCTTCTTGCTTGTTTATGGTTTGAATATTGCTTTGAATCATTTGGCGATTAGTTCGCTTTATGATCTGGTCTTTCTTGTTTTTGGGGTGATTCTTCTTTACCAGAACATGAAACAAATGGTGATGGTTTGTCTTTATGGCTTATTGTTTTATTTTCCTTTCAAGATTATGATTTTACCGGGATATTATATGTTTCTAGGATAGAAAAACGCTCTCGTCTAGGCGAGAGCGCTTCTTTATTTATAAGAGCTTTTCAAGTTCCTGGCGAATTGCTTTTAAGAATTCTTCAGAATTCACCTGTTTAACTTCAACACCAGTTGCCAGAGCAGAAAGATCTTTAGTCATAACGCCACTATTTAATGTATTCAAACAAGCTTCTTCAAGCTTATCACCAAAACGCATTAAATCAGGCAAATGATCTTTTTCCCCACGTTTTCTTAAAGCTCCACTCCAGGCAAAGATTGTTGCCATTGGATTTGTAGAAGTGGCTTCACCTTTAAGATAGCGATAGTAGTGACGTGTCACTGTACCGTGGGCTGCTTCATATTCATAATTGCCTTCAGGAGAAACAAGGACACTTGTCATCATCGCAAGTGATCCAAAGGCTGTTGAAATCATATCACTCATCACATCACCATCATAGTTCTTACATGCCCAAATAAAACCACCCTTGGAACGAATAACTCTAGCGACAATATCATCGATAAGTGAATAGAAATATGTGAGGCTGGATGCTTCGAACTTCTCCTTATATTCGTTGTCATAGATTTCTTGGAAGATATCTTTGAAGCGATGATCATATTTCTTGCTGATTGTATCTTTAGCACCAAACCAAAGATCCTGTTTCATATCACGGGCATAATTGAAACAACTACGGGCAAAAGAACGAATAGAATCATCCTTATTATATTGTCCTTGTAAGACACCTGGCCCTTCAAATGTAAAGATTTCCTGACTGATTTCTTGCCCATCATCGCCTTTGAAATTTAATGTTGCCTTGCCTGGTCCTGGAACTCTGATCTCTGTTGATTTATAGACATCCCCATAGGCATGTCTGGCAATCGTAATAGGTTTTTCCCAGTTTTTCACAACAGGCTTGATGGGATCAATCATGATTGGCGCTCTAAAGACAGTACCATCTAAAATAGCACGTATTGTCCCATTAGGGGATTTCCACATTTCATGTAAGTTATATTCATCCATACGCTGTGCATTTGGCGTAATTGTAGCACACTTTACTGAGACACCATATTTCTTATTGGCATTTGCGGCATCAATAGTTACCTGGTCATTAGTTTCATCACGATGAGGTAAACCTAAATCATAATATTCACTCTTCAAATCGACAAAAGGAAGAATAAGCTCATCTTTAATCATCTTCCATAATACTCTTGTCATTTCATCGCCATCCATTTCTACAAGTGGCGTTGTCATCTGAATCTTAGCCATATCTGTATCCTCCATTTATTGATGATATTATACACAGATTGTATACAATTATGCAAGAAATTTATGAAAAAGCCAAAAGTAATAGAAATACTTCGGTAAATAGGGAGAAATATTGAAAAGTAATGTGTATTTTGATAGAGTGTACACAATATCAAAGGGGGTTGTATGATGTTAAATGATGAATATCTTATTCATGCCTATGGTCGTCATGAAGTTGCCATTGATCATGGTGAAGGTGTGTATTTATATGATACAAATGGTAAGAAATACTTGGATTTTTATGCTGGAATTGGTGTAAATGCGCTAGGCTATGGCTATCAGGCTTACAATGATGCTTTGCATAAGCAATTGGACAAGGTCCTGCATGTTTCTAACTATTTCTATACACCACCACTTCTCGAAGCAAGCAAGAAGGTTGTTGAAGCGACAAAACTTGATCAGGTCTTTTTTACGAATTCAGGTGCTGAAGCAATAGAAGGGGCTTTAAAGCTTGCTCGTAAATATTATTTCTTAAAACATGGAAAGGCAGATAGTGAGATTATCTCTTTCCATCACTCATTCCATGGCCGTACGACTGGAGCTGTCAAACTTACTGGAAATGCACATTATCAGGAAGCATTTGGGCCTTTGATGACAGGTGTAAAATATGCTAGTTTGAATGATCTGGAAAGTGTTAAAGCACTTATTAATGATCATACAGCAGCTATTATTGTTGAACCGGTTCAAGGTGAAGGTGGTGTCAATCCTTGTACCAAGGCTTTTCTACAAGGCTTAAGAGCGCTTTGTGATGAAAATGACTTATGTCTTATTCTTGATGAAGTTCAATCTGGAATGGGAAGAACGGGTAGCTTGATGACATATTTTCAGTTTGATATCATGCCTGATATTGTTTGTCTTGCCAAGGCACTGGGATGTGGTGTACCTGTTGGAGCTTTTGTGGCCAATAAGAAATATGGTGATGCCATGACACCTGGTGATCATGGGTCGACATATGGAGGTAATCCATTTGTCTGCGCGGCTGTATCGGCAGTTTTTGATATCTATGAAAAAGATCATATTGTCGAAAAAGCACAGGAAGCAGGACAATATTTGGAGACTAAGCTTGATGAACTTGAAGCAAAATGCAGTCATGTCATTGGACATCGTGGGTTAGGATTAATGCAGGGCATTGTCATTGATGAACCAAAGAGTGGCTTTTATGTCAAAGAAGCACTTGCGGCTGGCTTGATTGTTGTATCGGCAGGGGATGATGTTGTTCGATTATTACCCCCACTCATTATTACGCATCAAGAAATTGATCAGGCAATGGCTATTTTAGAAAAGATTTTAAAATAAGTGTGAGAAAAACATCTTCTATTGACAAATATATATATAGGAGGTGTTTTTTCTATGGGTAGATATCCTATTTATTTGCAGGATGATGAAAGAAGTTGTGGTGTTTATTGTTTAAAGATGTTGTTGAAGTATTATGGTATTGATGAAGATACAACCGTATTAAAGACCAAGACAAGGGTGGATGCCAGTGGGACAACGATCAAGGGCCTTGTTGAGACATTGAAGTCCTATCATGTTGAAACAAAAGCATATAAAGCATCACTTAAACAACTTGCAGACAATACAATTACTTTGCCAGCTATCTTGCATTTGATTGATGGGAAGCTTGGCCATTTTGTCGTTTTATATGAGCTAGGTGAACAATGTGTTATTGGTGATCCAGCTAAGGGCTTGTTGACACTTTCGCTTTCTGAACTAGAAGAAAAATATTCTGGCTTTGTGATTACCGTAAGACATATTGGTCGCTATTATGAGTATCATGATGTAACCTATAAGGATTTCTTAAAACAGACATATAAGCTTTATCAAAAAGAAATAAGCTTGCTTATTCGCTATGCCATTCTCTCATCATTGCTTTCTTTTGCCTTAAGTCGCCTTGTTGGTATGATGATTGATGAGATGAAAGTTAAGACACCACTATTCTTTGGAATTGCGCTTTTTATTGCCTATAGTATGTTAGGTCTTACAAAAATACTCTTGACAAAGATGAAAAATAAAAAGACGGTGTACTTTGAACGGGCGCTTAATAAGGAAGTTGTCTATCAGTCCATGGTGAATGCCTTGCACCTGCCTGAGCACTTGTTGAACAGTGATGTGGGGATGATTCAAGCGAAACTTCTCAATCTCTACCAGCTTTCATCCTATACAGTACGTTTTTATGAAGCTTTTAGTATTGATATTCTAACGATTATCTTGCTTTTGGGGGCATTATTGTGGATTTCTCCGATCATGGCATTGCCAGCCCTCTTGAGCTTTCTTGTCATCTTTTTCTATGTGAAAAAGTCTTCACAGACACTCTTTGAACTCTACAAGACAACCTATGAGAAACATAATAAGCATATGTCTGAATTGTTGGAATTTATTTCTTCAAGACATCTCTATCGTCAGCTTGCTTCAGGGAAGAAATGGGAAAAGCGTTTTGAACATGCTTATGAACAAGAAGCGAATAGTGTTGAAGATCAGGAAATAGAAAAAAAGCGTTTTGTCGCTCATTTAGAAATCCTTCATGTTCTTTCCTCAACCATTATTCTCACAGTAGGCTACTATTTATTTCATATGTCCAAGTTAAGTATGGGCAGCTTGCTTGCTTTCTATATGCTTTATAGTTTGATGGAAGGACCGATTATTGAACTTGCGACAAGCATGGTCTCATATAAAGAAAATGTCTTGTTGTTTGAAAGCTTTAAGGAATTTAGCTTACAACAACATGATGGAAATGAAGAACTGCAACAACCCATTCACTCTATACGCTTTGATCATGTCACTTATGGATATGGTTATCATGTCGATGTCTTAAAGCATCTTGATCTCACTATTGACCACAATCTCTTTATCATGGGGGCTAATGGGACAGGCAAAAGTACAATGATTTATTTATTAAAGGGCTTGGATGAATGTTTTAAAGGGAATATCTATCTCAATGATCAGGAAATCAGAACGCTAAAGAAAGTCTCGCTTTATAAACATATGACATATTGTGCGAGGGGAGAGAGTCTTCTTAAGGGCAGTGTGCGAGAGAACCTAGGTGTCAAGGACGAAACAGCTATTCTAGAAGTCTTAACGCTATTAGAGAGTGAAGAGCTCTTTTATCATCTTGATGATCAGTTAGAAATGGATGGTAAGCCATTTTCCTCAGGACAACAGGCGATTATTCAGATTGCCCGTTGTCTATTGAAAGAGAGTGATGTTTGTCTATTTGATGAGGTCTTTTCTTCGATTGCTTTTAGTAAAGCGAAGAGAATTGTGCATAAGATGATGAAGGCTTATCCTGAGCGAATTTTTGTGATTGTGACACATCAGTTAAATTTAATGAATAAAGGGGAAGAATATGTTATAATGGAGGATGGAAAAGTAAAGGAAATAAAGGTAAAAAGATGAATATTGATTTAGCTTATCAAAATGAAGTAACTGATTTTAAAGAAGATTATGAAGAAGACTTTCAGGCTATTATTCAAACAGCTTTAGAAGTCCTCGAGATAAAAGATGATATTGAAATGAGTGTAATTCTCGTTGATGACGAAAAGATTCATGAAATAAATCGTGACTATCGTCATATTGACCGTGCAACTGATGTCATTAGCTTTGCCTTAGAAGATAGTGAGCAGTTCTATATGGAAGGTATGCCAAGGGAGTTAGGAGATATCTTTATCTCTGTTGATCATGCGAAAGCGCAGGCCATAGAATATGGTCATTCATTAAGAAGAGAGATGTGTTTCTTGTTCTGTCATGGTTGTTTACATTTACTTGGTTATGATCATATGACTGAGGAAGAAGAAAAAGAAATGTTCCATTTACAGAAAGTCATTTTGGACAAGCTTGATATCAAGCGGGAGGGTTAGTATGAAAGATTATCAATATCTAGTGGACGAAGCTTATCGAGCAGCTAAGCACGCTTATATCCCTTATTCAAAGTTTCCTGTTGGAGCTTGTGTGGAAACACGTGATGGTCATTTGATTCATGGCTGTAATATTGAAAATGCGGCTTTTGGTTCAACAATGTGCGCAGAAAGAAATGCGGTTTATGGGGCATATTGTCAGGGCTATAGGAAAGATGATATAGTGGCTATAGCTATCGTTGGTGATGGGCCAACACTGATTTCACCATGTGGGGCATGTCGCCAGGTATTAAGTGAACTCTTAGATCCTCATACACCTGTCATCTTAGGTGCACGTGATCGCTATGAGGTCACAAATATGGAAGAATTATTACCAAGAATGTTCTTAGAGGAGGACCTTTAATGTATAAATCAGGATTTGTCAGTATTGTCGGCAGACCAAATGTAGGAAAATCAACACTATTGAACCAGCTCTTAAAAAGAAAGCTCGTCATCACATCCCCAACAGCCCAGACAACACGTAATACCGTTCAGGGCATTTTAACGGATGATGAGGCTCAGATTGTCTTCTTAGATACGCCAGGTGTTCATAAGCCACAGGATGGCTTAGGCTCATTCATGAATGCGAATGCCTTGAATTCGATGCTTGATATGGATGCTGTTGTGTTAGTAGAACCTGTTGATGAAAGTGTCGGACGGGGCGATAAATTCATCCTTTCAAGACTTGAAAAGGTGGAATGTCCTGTATTCTTAGCACTCAACAAGAGTGATCTTGTCAGTAAAGAACGCTTGATGGAAAAACTTGTAGAATGGCAATCGCTCTTTGATTTTGCCGGTATCATTCCTATTTCAGCAAAGAGTGGGGATAATGTCGATGAACTTGTCAAAACACTTAAAGATGTTTTACCAGAAGGGGAAGCCATTTACCCTAAGGATATGATTACTGATCATCCTGAACAGTTTATTCTTGCGGAATTTATTCGTGAACGTATTCTCTATTTTACACGTCAGGAAATTCCTCATGATGTGGCTATTGTTGTGGAATCATGGGAAGAAAATGAGAAAGAGATTTCTATTATGGCAGCCATTATAGTCGATCGACCAAGCCAGAAAGGTATCATTATTGGTAAACAGGGTGCGATGATTAAGAAAATCAGAGAACAGGCAAGACGTCAGATGACACGCTTTGTCGGCAAGACAGTGCATCTTGAACTCTTTGTCAAGGTTGAAAAGAACTGGCGTAATAAAACAAAATATCTGAAAGAATTTGGCTATGATGAGGACGACTACAAATAGCGAAATCACAAAGGGCATTGTCTTAAAGGCAATGCCCTATAAAGAAAATGATCAACTTGTCACAATCTATACCTATGAATTTGGCAAGCTGACAATCAGGGCAAGAGGAAGCCGTAAGCTCACCAGCAAGAATGCCCCTTCTTTGCTTAGTATCACCCAGGGTGAATATGAAATTACCTTGCATAATGGTCTTTCTACACTGATTAGAGGGACAGCGATAGACTATTATCAAAATATCAAGAAAACAATAGAAGCAGAGATTATCGCTAACTATCTTTTAGAATATTTCTATCGCTATGAAGAAGAAAACAAGCCTTCACTTGAACATTATCAATTCTTAGCGGGTATTCTTGAAGCATTGGATATTGGCTATGATTATCGTATTATTTATGCTTATATCAATTGTTTTATCATGAAAGAAAATGGTGTGGAACTAATGATGGATGGGTGTGTTGTGTGTGGTAATCATCATGTCGATGCCTTTTCTTTAGAGAGTGGGGGATTTGTCTGTCATGAGCATATGCATCTTAATGATCTGCGTCTGCCTAAAGAACAGCTTCAGGCTATTCGTTATCTCTACAAATGTCCTATTGAACGTCTTAATGAACTGCATCTTGCGGATATTGGGCCTATTCAGAAAATCTTTGAATATTATGTCGATGAATTCTGTGGGGTCAATCTCCGGTCTAGAAAATTTGTGAAAAGCATTCTATAATAGACACAAGTATGGAGGCGCCCCATGAAAAGAGAAGATACAATGACCTCTGCCCTCAAGACAACAGTCCATTTCTCAGTCTATGAACCAACGATTGTATTAAGAATTAAGGCTGTTGTGATTGTGGTGCATGACTTAGGTGAAAATAGACATAATTATGAACATTTTGCGAATGTATTAAGCCGTCAGGGCTATGTCGTAGTCGTTCCGGACTTAGTAGGACATGGTGAATCATTGGTGAATTTTGAACGAGGTTACTTTGGTGAAGGCGATATCACACAAGCCGTCATTCAGGACTATTTCAAGCTTCAAAATATCATCATGCGTAAATATCCTGATACATTCTATTTTATGCTTGGTTCAGGTGTAGGCAGTAATATTGCCTTGCTTTATGCGAGTCAGTATGGTGAATATTTATCAGGTTTGATGCTTCTTTCCCCAATTCGGCATTTAAGCCATTTAACGCTGCGTAAAATGGTTACAAAAATGCATATGCGTATAAAAGGCTCACATTATCATTCCCACAACCGTCTATTAAAACTGCGACCAACCCATGAAAGCGGGCTTGTCAAAAAAAGACGTGATCAGTTCAATGAAGCCTTCACTTATGCTTCAAAGGCTCTTGAAGATATTTATCAGTTTGTAGAAATGAGTAATTCTACTGAAACACTCCAGAATATTCCCCATCATTTACCAATATTTTTTGTCAGTGGCAAGAAAGATGGCATGACACATTTCTCTGCTGATCATAAATGGCTTTGTCCTTTGTATCAACAAGAAGGCTTTGAAGAAGTGAAATCTAAGATCTACTATCAGAGTGGTCATCATTTGATGTTTGATGTGGAACGAGAAGAATTATATAAGGATATATTGGATTATCTAAATGATCATATTTATTATTAGTACACTTATTGTTGGTTGACAAATAACTACTATAAGTGTACATATAAGATGTTTTAAAATATTATGAAATGACTTAGCTCAGGCTAGGTCATTTATCATTTTTGTGATAACTTAGGAGGCTCAAGATGGCATTAGATATGGAAAAACTCATCGCGCATGCGAAGAATAACGGCTTTGTCTACCAGGGTTCAGAAATCTATGATGGCTTAGCTAATACCTGGGATTATGGTCCTTTAGGTGTAGAATTAAAGAATAATATTAAACGTGCTTGGTGGAAACGTTTTATTCAGGAATCACCATATAACGTTGGTATTGATTCAGCTATTTTTATGAATCCAAGAGTATGGGAAGCAAGTGGTCATATTGGTAATTTCAATGACCCATTAATTGACTGTAAACAATGTGGTAAGAGACATAGAGCGGATAAACTTATTGAAGCTTATGATCCTAATATGCATGCTGATGGTATGGAACCAGAAGAAATGATGGCCTATATTAGAGAACATCATATTGCCTGTCCTGATTGTGGTGGACATGATTTCACTGATATCAGAAAATTCGAATTAATGTTTGAAACATCTATGGGTGTTGTCAAAGATGCCAAGAGCACTGTTTACTTAAGACCAGAAACAGCCCAGGGTATTTTCGTTAACTTCAAGAATGTAGCAAGAACAACACGTAAGAAAGTCCCATTTGGTATTGGTCAGATTGGTAAATCATTCCGTAATGAAATCACACCGGGTAATTTCATTTTCCGTACAAGAGAATTTGAACAGATGGAACTTGAATTCTTCACAAAACCTGATACAGACTTAGAATGGTTTAGCTATTGGCGTAGTGCCTGCATGAATTTCTTAAAGGACTTAGGTTTAAAGGAAGAAAACTTACGTTTTAGAGATCATGAACAAAAAGAATTATCATTCTATTCAAAAGCTACAACAGATATTGAATACCTCTATCCATTTGGCTGGGGTGAATTATGGGGTATTGCGGATCGTACTGACTATGATTTAAATAGACATATGGAATATTCGAAGAAAGATCTCACTTATCTTGATCCAACAACACATGAAAAGTATGTCCCATATGTCATTGAACCATCAGTAGGTGCTGATCGTCTCTTCTTGTCAATTATTGCTGATGCATATGATGAAGAAGAATTAGAGGGTGGCGATACAAGAATCGTAATGCACTTACATCCAGCTTTAGCACCAATCAAGGTGGCTGTATTACCACTTACAAAGAAATTAAGCGAAAAAGCAGAAGCTATTTATGCAGCATTATCTGTAGACTTCAATACAGAATATGATGTTTCTGGTAAGATTGGTAAACGTTATCGTCGTCAGGATGAGATTGGTACACCATTATGTGTAACAGTTGACTTTGATACATTCGAAGATGAAGCAGTTACTGTACGTGACCGTGATACTATGAAACAGGAACGTGTGAAGATTGCGGATTTAAAAGACTATATCGCTCAACGCGTCGCATTTAAATAATAAAGGAGGGAGTGTATGCCCCGTATTCCACAGGCAAAAATTGATGAAATCAGACAGAGTGTTGATATCGTTGATGTCATGGGGCAGTATCTTTCATTAACGAAAAAGGGCAGAAATTATGTCGCTATCTGTCCTTTTCATGAAGATACCCATCCCTCTCTTTCTATTTCAGAAAATAAACAAATCTATATGTGTTTTGTTTGTCATAATGGTGGTAATGTCTTTACATTCTTACAGAACTACCTACATATAAGCTATATTGAAGCGGTTGGTAAGGTGGCTGAAATGGGTCATGTAGACATGAGTGGCTATGATTTGACAAAACGTGTCGCTCCTGTTGACAATAAGCTTAAGCCTTATTATGACATGCATGAAGAAGCACAGAAAATTTATACATACTATTTAAATACTCAAGTTGGTATTGCGGCTAAGGATTATTTGCATGATCGTGGCTTTGATGAGGAAATCATCAAGACGTTTGGCATTGGCTATGCGCCAGCTAAAAATATTCTCTTTGATGCTTTCACAAAGCTTGGGTACGATACGATTGCGATGGAGAATTCAGGCTTAGTTATTGAATCCCACCAGCATTATGATCGATTCAGCGATCGTATCATCTTCCCATTATGGGATGAACAGGGACGTGTCGTTGGCTTCTCGGGCAGAATTTATCGCCCAAATCAAGAAGGCGCCAAATACATGAACTCACCAGAAAGTGAGATCTTCATTAAAGGTCAGACCCTCTATAACTACCATAATGCTTTGCGTCCAGCCAGGGAAGCAGGCTTTGTCTATATTAATGAAGGGTTTATGGATGTCATTGCGATGCATCGTGCCAAGCATGACAACTGTATTGCCTTGATGGGAACAGCTTTGACAAATGGACATGTGCGCATGTTGAAGAGGATGACGAAAAAGATCGTCCTTTGTCTAGATGGTGATGCAGCAGGACAGAATGCCGCCATGAAATCCTGTGATTTCTTGGTGAAAAATGGCTTTGAAGTGCGTATCATTCTTTTGCCTGACGGTCATGATCCCGATGAAATCTTTAAGACGGATGGCAAAGATGGCTTGGATCGTCTCTTAAGAGATGAGCTAACACCATTTGATTTCCTGATGCTTTTTGAGTCAGGCAGACTGGATTTACGTAACTATGATGATCGTTCAAAGTTATTTGATCGGGGTGTTGAAGTCATTAGCCAAATGACGGATGATAAACAAATTGATGATTGTGTGACAAAATTGTCCAATCTCACCCAATTCTCAAGAGAAATCATTCTTAATCACCTCCAGAATAAACAAATCGAGAAACCACAAGAATATGCACCGGTTGTTAGACAGATAGAAGAAACAAGAATGCTTGTGGATAAATATATCCAGGCCGAAAGAAACTTGCTTTTCTATATGTTGAATGATAAAGAAGTGGCCGAGCAGTATAAAGCGAAGGCAGGCTTCATGTACAATGATGTTTACCGTGTTGTGGCAAGCTATATTGTGGATTATTATCGCAAGAATAATGTCATGGATGAAGCCAATCTGATTGACCGTATTCTTTCTGATCGTATTAGTGAACAGAAGAAGAATATTCTTGTCCAGGCGATTGTAGAAATATCCAATATCCAGTTGCCTTTACCTGCCAGCAACCAACAAGATGCCATTCGTGATTATATTAAGACGATTGGTGAAAATGCGATTGAATTAAAGAAGAAACAGCTTTTGGATCAGTTCCAACATGTCCTTGATCCTAAACAACAAGCTGCCATACTTCAAGAGATAAATGAGTTAAAGAAGGAGACTATGTAATGGCTAAAAAGAAAAGTGTAAAAGGCGTTACTGTTGATGATCTTAAAAACCTCATTCTAGAAGAATCAAAGGCCAATGATGGCAAGTTATCTAGTGATGATGTTGATGAGTTATTCACAAAATATGATTTAGATGAAGAAACTATTGATGAATTACAAGAATTCATTAGTGGACATCCAGAAATTGAACTTGTAGAAGATGATGGTCTTGATGATTTAGAAGTTGATGACGATGACATCATGAGTGGCACAAGTGATTTGGATGATCTTGAAAGCCTTGATGATCTTGATGGCTTAGGTGGCGATAGTGATGCTGATATGCCTGATTTAGACTTTGATGCCGACTTAGACATGGGTGATACCATGAATATGTTGGAAGATGCCAAGACTGATGATGACAGTCAGCTAGGCTCAAATGTCAAGATCAGCGATCCTGTCAAGATGTACTTGAAGGAAATCGGTACTGTTGACCTCTTAACCCAGGAAGAAGAAGTTGAACTCGCTAGAAAGATTCAGGAAGGCGACGAGGAAGCTAAGAAGAAACTTGCTGCTGCTAACTTAAGATTGGTTGTATCTATCGCTAAGCGTTATGTAGGTCGTGGCATGCTTTTCTTGGATTTGATTCAGGAAGGAAATATGGGTCTTATTAAGGCTGTTGAAAAGTTCGACTATACAAAGGGCTTTAAATTCTCAACTTATGCCACATGGTGGATCAGACAAGCCATCACGAGAGCTATTGCCGACCAGGCAAGAACAATCCGTATTCCTGTTCATATGGTTGAAACCATCAATAAGCTTACACGTGTTCAGCGTCAGCTCATTCAGGAACTTGGCAGAGAACCAACGGCTGAAGAAATTGCCGATAAGATGGAAGGCATGACACCTGAAAAAGTCCGTGATATTCAGAAGATTTCCTTAGAACCTGTTTCCCTTGAAACACCAATTGGAGAAGAAGATGATTCACATTTAGGTGATTTCTTGGAAGATGAAGGGGCTATGTCTCCTGATGACTATGCATCCAATGAATTACTCAAGGATGAATTGAATGAAGTGCTTCTTGAATTAACTGATCGTGAAGAAAAAGTCTTAAGATTGAGATTTGGTCTTGATGATGGTCGTACAAGAACACTTGAAGAAGTAGGTAAGGAATTCAATGTCACAAGAGAACGTATCAGACAGATTGAAGCTAAGGCTTTAAGAAAACTGAAACATCCATCACGTTCTAAACGTTTAAAGGATTTCTTAGACAAGTAATGAAATTACATTCCAAACGCTTGCTTGCGATTGCTCAGGCTATTGCGCAATATAAGCAGGGAACAATCTTGGCAGATATTGGCACTGATCATGCTTATCTGCCTTGTTTTCTATATGATCAAGGTGTGATTGAAAAGGCTTATGCCTGTGATGTAGCTAAGGGACCTTTAGTTTCTTCCAAGCAAACAATCATGACTCATCATATGGAAGACCAAATTATTCCCTTGTTAGGCAATGGGTTGGATCCCATTGTCGATAAAGAGGTGGATATGATTTCTATTTGTGGCATGGGTGGAATGTTGATGATAGAAATCTTGGATGCGCATAAAGAGATGCATGATCATCGTTTCTTTCTACAAGCCAACAATGGCTTATCAGAATTACGAGCCTATTTAGAAAAGCATCACTTTCATATTATTGATGAGGATCTTGTAGAAGATGCTCATCATATTTATGAATATATGATCGTAGAAAAGGGAGAAATGGTTCTTGATGAAGATGATCTTCTCTTTGGGCCAATAAACCGTAAAAAGAAAAACAACCTCTTTAGGCAAAAATGGCAATTTGAATTAAATGTTCAAAAGAAAATTATTGCTTCTTTGCCTGAAGGACATCCTAAACGTACACAGGTTATGAAAATGATTAAAAAGATAGAGAAGGTGTTAGCGTGATTGTACAAGATATTATTGATATAATGCAAAGCCATTTTCCTGAACATATACAAGAAGAATGGGATAAAACGGGCTTTCAGTTGGGTGATCGTCAACAGAAAGTATCAAAAATCATGGTTGGACTAGATGCGGATATACGTACATTAGATGAAGCTATTGATCAAGGCTGTGATATGTTGATTACACATCATCCTTTCTTATTCAATAAGCTTGATCTTGATTTTAAGACTTCAACAGGCCGGTTTATTCAAAAAGCTATCATTCATCATATTGCCATTTATTCCGCTCATACCAACCTGGATAAGGTTGCTATGAATGTTTGGCTAGCAGAAGCTATGCAGCTAAGACATATTGAAGTTTGCGAAGATGATGGTTTGGTGCGTAAAGGTCAGCTTTCTCAACCTATGAGCATGAATGATTTTGTCAGCCATCTTAAGCAGACATTACATGTTGATGTTGTCAAGGTTGCAGGTAAGAAAGACGCAATACAAAGTGTGGCTGTATGTGGTGGTTCAGGAAGCGACTATATCGATGTCTTAAAGAACCAAGTTGATGCCTATGTCACAGGGGATTTAAAATATCATGCAGGTATGCAGGCATATGATGATGATTTTCTCTTGGTGGATGTTGGTCATCATGTTGAAGTCATTATGGTTAAGAAGCTCGCTGATATATTGAGAGAGGAAAGTAGCCTGGAAGTCGTTGAAAGCACGTCACCGGACTACTATCAGTACTTATGATTCTCACAACACTCGTTTATCTCAAACGCAATAACCAGACATTACTCCTTTATCGCAACAAGAAAGAAAAAGACATCAATGAAGGAAAGTGGATTGGTGTTGGGGGAAAGCTAAAACCAGGTGAATCACCCTATGAATGTGCAGTAAGGGAAACATATGAAGAGACCGGCTATATGATTCATAGTGCACGCTTTGTCGGAATGGTGACATTTCCAGGACTGTATTATGGGGAAGATGAATTGATGTTCATTTATACATCAACAGATTTCTCAGGCGAACTTCATGAAACAAATGAAGGGGAGTTACATTGGGTAAATGATGAAGAGGTCGGAACATTACCAACATGGGAAGCTGATCATCACTATCTTTCCTGGCTTGATGATGACAAGGTTCATGACGCGAAAGTTGTCTATCAAAATGACCATCTTGTCAGCTATGAAGAACATTGAGCTGTTTATTTTGAGTATGTTAGAATATAAAAAGGAAGTGATTAAATGCATGATATCTTAAAAAAGCTACAAGCAGAAAACCATAAACCTGCTCTTGCCTATAAGCATAAAGGAGCTTCAAGCGTCCTTATTCCCCTCATTGAAGAAAGGGGAGAAGTCTATGTTCTCTATGAAGTGCGTTCTGCTCATATCACTCAGCCATTGGAAGTCTGCTTTCCTGGTGGTCGTTTAGAGAAACATGAAAAACGCAAAAAAGCAGCTCTTCGCGAAACATGTGAAGAATTGCTTATCGATGAAAAAAACGTAGAAATCATAAGTGCACTTGATGGCCATCTAAGTGTCAATGGACGTGTTATCTGGCCTTTTATAGGCATCTTGCATGACTATCACAATACATTTTCGAAAGATGAAGTTGATCATGTCTTTAAAGTCCCGTTGTCTTATTTTCTTAATAATGAGCCTGAAGTGCATAAGATGGTTTATAAACCTTTTCTTGAAGAGAACTTCCCTTATGAATTGGTTGGAGGAAAGGATTATCCCTTCATGACTATGAAAAGAGACTTACTCTTCTATCAGTATGATGATGAAGTTATCTGGGGGATTACAGCTGAAATTACTTATAAGTTTATTCAAAAAATGAAAGATTATATGAAAAGCGATGACAAGTAGCCATCGCTTTTAAAGTATTTTGTTGTAATCAATTGTTGGTTTGATATAGGTTGTGGGATCATTTTCATCAAATTGACGAATAAAGTTAATAATCTGATTTGTCAGACTTGTTGGTGTTGAAGCACCTGAACTGATAGCGGCATGGTGTTTTCCTTTGAGTAAGTTGACATCAAGTTCATCAATAGAACCAATCATATATGTCTCTTTACCAGCTTGTTTTTGACTTATTGAAGCAAGCTTCTTCGTGTTATTGGAATGAGGATCTCCGACAATAAAGACAATATCAATATCATCATCCATATTCTTAATAGCTTCTTGTCTAATCTTTGTCGCATTACAGATTTCTTGTTCTATTGTGACATCATCAAGAATCCTTTTCGCATATTCACATAAATCATAGACATCAAAGAGTGACATTGTTGTCTGGTTAGTGATGATATATTTCTTATGTGGATCAACGTCATCAAAATCTTCTTTCTTGGTGATCAGATGAATATGTTCAGGATCAATCATCAGTGCCCCTTCACTTTCAGGATGACCCTTTTTGCCGATATAGAGCACTTCATAGCCTTCCTTAAGTTCCTCTTTAATCAAATCATGGGTCTTTATGACATCTAAGCAGCTTGCATCGATTACATTTAGCCCTTTTGCGAGGGCTTTTTGTGTAACTTCATCCCCAGCCCCATGGGCAGTAATGACAACGGTGCCTTCATGAACTTCATCCAAGAGTTCTAGTCTTGTCTTGGAAGCATCTTCAATCGTGATCGCCCCTAAGTCTTTGAGAGCATTGACAATATATTCATTATGAACAATCATTCCAAGGATATAGAGGGGCTTATGGCTTTTGGCTGCTTCTTTGGCAATGTTGATAGCACGGACAACCCCTTTACAATAACCTCTTGGTGTAATTCCAGTTACTTTCATGGTATACCTCTTTTCTACTTTAAGCCTATCAATTCTTGAAACAAAATGCAAGCGATAGAAAAGGATGAATTCATCAATAAAATTTGCTTTTGAATAAAATTATGTTATAATCAATTGGCTTAAAAGGAGGCGAAAAGTATGACTACATTTACAAATTATCACTTTCAAGAATTTGTCAATAAGACAATTGAACATATGCATTTTAATACACCAACACCAATTCAGGAAAAGGTGATTCCCCTTGTCACACATCATCGTGATATCATGGGTATTTCCCAGACAGGTACAGGTAAGACACATGCATTCCTCTTACCTATCATGAATGAGATCGATCCATCAAAAGACTGTGTTCAGGCAGTTATTGTCGCACCAACACGTGAACTTGCGATGCAGATCTATGAGAATGCGAAAGTCTTCAAGAAATATAATGAGGCATTACGTGTTTCACTTGTGATTGGTGGCAGTGATAAACAAAAAGCTATCGCTAAACTTAATCATCAGCCCCATGTTGTTATTGGAACACCGGGTAGAATTAAGGATCTTTCATTAAATGAACAAGCTTTAATCATTACCACGGCAACACGTTTTGTTATTGATGAAGCTGATATGACATTGGAATTTGGCTATTTAGAAGATCTTGATGAAGTCTTAGGCAAGATGCGTGAAGACTTACAAATGCTTGTTTTCTCGGCAACGATCCCTCAGGAACTCCAGGTCTTCTTAAGAAAATATATGAAGAATCCGGAATTGGTGCAGGTTGATGAAAAGAAAGCCTCATCAGATCATGTCAATCATTATTTAATTCCCACAAAACATAAAGATCGTTATGAAGTTTTAAGATCAATTATGAATATCATAGATCCTTATATCTGTATTATCTTCTGTAATACAAGACAGGAAGCTAGCCAGCTTACACATCAGTTAAGAAATGATGGGATTAAGGTTGGTGAGATTCATGGGGACTTACAGCCACGTGAAAGAAAACAGATGATGCGTAGAATTCATAATAATGAATATCAATATATTGTAGCGACAGATATTGCCGCAAGAGGTATTGATATCGACGGTGTATCCCATGTCATCAATATGGAATTCCCAACTGAAAAGGATTTCTATATTCACCGTTCTGGTCGTTGTGGCCGAGGCAGCTACACAGGCGAATGCTTCTCCATGTATGATACAAGCAATCAGGCTATGACAGAAGCTTTAGAAAAGAAGGGCATCCATTTCTTAATGAAAGAAATTAAGAAGGGTCATCTTGTCGATGCAGGTGAACGTCAGAAACGTAAGAATCGAACACATGAACCAAGTGAACTTGAAAAAGAAGTGGCTAAGATTGTGCGTAAGCCACGTAAAGTCAAACCTGGTTATAAGAAGAAGAGAAAAGCCGAAGTTGAAAAGCTTTATCGTAAAAAGAAACGTGAAATCATTCGTAATGATATTCGTCGTCAGAGAAAAGAACGCTATAAGAAAGCACAGCGTGAAAAGAGATTGGCTGAGGAGAATAATAGCTTATGGGATTAATTATTGGATCACATGTGGGTATGTCTGGTAAACAGATGCTTGTAGGAAGTGTCAAAGAAGCTTTAAGTTATAAGGCTAATACTTTCATGTTTTATACAGGCGCACCACAGAATACAAGACGCAAACCAATTAGTGAATTACGTGTTGATGAAGCTAAGGCTTTAATGAAGGATAATGGTATTGATATCAATCATGTTGTAGTGCATGCTCCTTATATTATCAATCTTGGCAATACGATTAAACCAGAGACATATGAATTGGCTGTTGATTTCTTAGCACAGGAAATTGAACGCGTGGATGAAATTGGGGCAAAGATTCTCGTTCTACATCCCGGTGCACATGTCAAAGGTGGTGTTGAAGCAGGACTTGATTCTATTGTCAAAGGACTTAATACGGTCTTAAAAGAAGATCAGGGCTGTACGATAGCCTTAGAAACAATGGCAGGCAAGGGGACTGAATTAGGCACTGATTTTGATCAGCTTCAATATATTATTGATCATGTTGAACTGCGTGATAAATTGGGATTATGTCTTGATACATGTCACTTAAATGATGCTGGCTATGATATTGATAACTTTGATGCTATTCTTGATGAAGTTGATGAGAAGTTAGGCTTAGAACGCGTAAAAGTCATTCATGTCAATGATTCCAAGAATCCTCGTGGTGCCCATAAGGACCGTCATGAAAACATTGGCTATGGAACAATTGGCTTTGATGCTCTCAATAAGGTTGTTCATAATCCAAGACTTGAGAATGTTCCAAAGATTCTTGAAACGCCTTATATTGAAGATGTAGCTCCTTATGGAGAAGAAATTGAGATGTTGAGAAAGCAAGTCTTCAACCCTCATCTTAAAGCAGTATTATAAAACCAAATGAAGACAAGGCTGTTATAAGTCTTGTCTTTTAATTTGGTCATTTTCAATTCAATTTAGTCATTTATATATAAAATGACCAAATTAAAACCGTTGACGACCAAATTGAAATTAGTTAGAATGATATCAGGTATAAGATATACAAAAATATGAATATAATAGAAGGAGGTGTAAAAATGCGTAATTATAGCTATACTGACAAATGGCAAAAACTGTTAACTGGTGATATTGTAAAAAAACTGACACTTATTAATGAGTATAAAGGAGAACAACGCTTGTTTATTGAAGCTCATAAGGACGAGCTAAAAGAGTTGATGGAAATTGCGAAGATTCAAAGTACAGAAGCTTCAAATAGAATTGAAGGAATTTCAACTGCGAATGAGAGATTGAAAAGTCTAGTTCAAGCTAAGACAACGCCACATAACAGAGATGAGTCTGAAATAGCAGGCTATCGTGATGTATTAAGTACCATTCATGAAAACTACGATTTTATTCCTATTAATGCAAACTACTTTTTGCAATTACATCGTGATTTATATAAATTTGTGGGTGCAAAAAGTGGTGGCTCTTTTAAAAATTCAGATAATATTATTAAAGAAACTGATGCAGATGGAAATGAAAGGATAAGATTTAAGCCAGTACCTGCTTGGGAAACACCTTCAGCTGTTGACGCCCTTTGCGATGCTTATCGTGAAGCGAAAGATAATGTGGATCCACTCATTCTCAATATGATGTTTATATTGGATTTTCTTTGCATTCATCCATTTAATGATGGAAATGGTAGAATGAGTAGATTATTGACATTGCTTTTGTTGTATCAATCTGGATTTATTGTTGGGAAATATGTGAGTATTGAAAAGATTATTGAGGAATCAAAAGAAACGTACTATGAAGTTTTACAAGATAGTTCAATAAACTGGTATGAGAACGAAAATGATTATAAGCCATTTGTGAATTATATGCTTGGTGTTATTATAAATGCGTATAGGGAGTTTGAATCAAGAGTAAAATTAGTGACTGATCCAAATATCTCTAAAGTAGATAGAGTTGAAATTATAATAAAAGAGCATCTAGGTCCAATAACAAAAGCAGAACTTATTGCGATGAACCCTGATATAAGTGAGACAACTATTCAAAGATCGTTAAAAGAATTATTAAAGGCTGATAAGATTAAAAAGATAGGTGGAGGCCGTTACACTAAATATGTGTGGAAAGAAGGATTAAATGATTACAGGTGAATTAAAGAATAAAATTGACGGATTATGGGATGTCTTTGCGGCAGGAGGACTTGTAAATCCATTAGAAGTTATTGAACAAATAACATATCTTATGTTCATAAGAGATCTTGATGATGTCGATAACAAAAGAGCAAAAGAAAGTGCCATGTTAGGATTACCTTATAAAAGTATCTTTGCGGATGAAGTAAAGATTGGTGATCGTACAATAGAAGGAAGACAACTTAAATGGTCAGTATTTCGTGACTTACCTGCTGGGAGAATGTATACAATCATGCAGGAATGGGTTTTCCCATTTATAAAGGATTTACATGGGGATAAGAACAGTGCTTATTCTAAATATATGGATGATGCTATTTTTAAACTTCCAACACCTTTGCTGCTTTCAAAAGTAGTAGATTCTTTGGATGAAATATACAGTATAATGAGTCAGGCTCAGTCTTCAGATGTACGTGGGGATGTCTATGAATATTTATTAAATAAAATAGCTCAAGCTGGAAGAAATGGGCAATTTAGAACTCCTAGGCATATTATTCGTATGATGGTCGAACTTGTAGATCCAAAGGCAGATGATGTTATTTGTGATCCTGCTTGTGGTACATCTGGATTTCTAGTTGCTGCAGCGGAATACCTTAAAGAAAAAAGAAAAGATGAAATCTTCTTTAATAAAGAAAAGAAAGACCATTATATGAATTCTATGTTCAATGGGTTTGATATGGATCGTACTATGCTTCGTATTGGTGCAATGAATATGATGACACATGGAATAGAAAACCCATTTATTGAATATCGCGATAGCCTATCAGAACAAAATACAGATAAAGATAAGTATAGTTTGATATTGGCTAATCCTCCTTTCAAAGGAAGTCTTGATGCAGATGCTGTATCAAATGACTTATTGAAAGTATGTAAAACAAAGAAAACAGAACTCTTATTTTTAGCTTTATTCCTGCGTATGTTGAAAATAGGTGGTAGATGTGCGTGTATCGTACCTGATGGTGTGCTGTTTGGGGCATCCAATGCACATAAGAGTATTCGAAAAAAAATTGTTGAAGAAAACAGACTTGAAGCAGTCATTTCTATGCCTTCTGGTGTATTTAAGCCATATGCTGGTGTATCTACAGCAGTTCTTGTGTTCACAAAAACTAATCATGGCGGTACAGACAATGTATGGTTCTATGATATGACTGCGGATGGCTATAGCTTAGATGACAAACGTACTCCTATTTCTGAAAATGACATCCCTGATATTATTGAAAGATTTAAACACCTAGATAAAGAGATTGAAAGAAAAAGAACTGAAAAGTCCTTCATGGTACCTAAGAAAGAAATAGAAGAAAATAATTATGATCTTTCAATCAATAAATACAAAGAAATTGAATATGTACCAGTTGAATATCCACCAACATCAGAAATAATGGCTAATATTCGAGAATTAGAAAAAGAAATAAGTAAAGAAATGGATGAGCTAGAAAGAATGCTTAACTCATAGAAAGGAAGAAAACAAGCCTGACAAATCCGGGTTTGTTTAGATGATAGAAAAATTCTATTTTGATATTTTTGGATTAATATATGAAAATTAGAGAAATTTGTACCTTTACACAAAAATCAAATATTAAAGCTGGTGAAGCTGTTGAAGATGGGAAATACATGTTTTTTACTTCTAGTTCAGAAGAAAACAAGCGATATGATGATTATCAAATCGATGGTGAAGCAATAATCATGGGAACTGGTGGAAATGCAACATTACATTATTATTCTGGCAAATTTAGTACGTCAACAGACTGTGTTGTTTTACAAACTAACGATAGCGTGAAGTGCAAATATCTATATTATTTTTTAAAGGCTAATATGAATATTCTGCAAGCTGGATTCAAAGGTGCTGGATTAAAGCACACTAATAAAGCTTATATTTCTGATATTGAAATTTATAATGTTCGTGATTTAGAACAACAGGATATTATTATTAGAACTTTAGATAACTTACAAAGTGTTATTGAAATGAGAAGTTTGGAGTTAAAAAAACTTGATGATCTTGTTAAAGCCCGATTTGTCGAGATGTTTGGGGACCCGATTAATAATGATAAGGGATGGAAAACTGCTTCTGTAGAAAGCTTATGCACAGAAATATATGGGGGAGGGACACCATCGAAAGCACATCCTGAGTATTATAAGGATGGTGATATTCCTTGGGTTTCTTCTAAAGATATGAAATGTAAAGTGATAAAAGATAGTCAAATTAAAATTAATCAATTAGGTGTAGAGAATAGTACAGCAAGAATGGTTCCTGTAAATTCAGTAATTATTGTTATTAGAAGTGGTATATTAAAGCATACATTACCGGTTGCTATCAATGCGGTTCCAATAACTATCAATCAAGATTTGAAAGCTTTTATTCCTAATGAACTAGTTCTAGCAAAGTTTCTATCTGTTCAGTTTAAAATGCATGAAAAGGATATATTATCTGGCGTCCGTGCTGTAACTGCAGACAATATTGAATTCAACTCATTAAAACAAAGAGAAATGATTGTCCCACCAATAGAATTACAGCAGCAATATGATGTATTTTTAAGCCAAGTCGACAAATCAAGGTTTGTTGTACAAAAAGCATTAGATGAAGCACAATTATTATTTGATTCATTAATGCAAGAATACTTTGGATAAGGAGATGGAAGATGAACAAAATAGACAAACTTAAATCAATAATAGGTGAAATAGATCAACTCATCTTGAAAAGAGTAACAAGTAGTTCTCCGGAATTTCTTGCATGGAAATCAAAAGCTGAAAGGTTTTTAATCAATGAATATGGTGCTGAGAGCTACGAAATAGATGAATTTAAAGAACAACAATACGACTTAAGCGTGTACGCCTTAAATACTCCTAAAAGTGATTTTTGTGATGCTTGTATAAGTGGACTTAAACGCGCCAAAGCGATTTTGTCTACATATTTAGAGGAACTTGAAGAAAGTAAAAATGATTTGAACAAAATCAATGCATATGATAAGCTGAAATATGAATTTAGGGGTATTAAAACAGTAATTGAGAATTATACAAAGGGTGGTTTTGTCACAAATGATTTGTATTCCCTAGAACAGGGGATACGTACTAATGATAAAGACAAGATTAAGTATTTTTTGTTAAGATTATTAGACTGGTATACAGAAAATTGGATGGATATTTGTGATAATAAATTTGTCATTAATTATGATGATCATGAAAAAAATAGGGAATTGATAAAAGAAATTTATGAGGGAATAGATGAAGTTGACTTTTCTCAATTCATAGATAGGAATGATTGTAATCGAAAATCAGAACCTGTCATTTTCCTAAGCCATAGTTCTACGGATAAAAAATATGGAAATGCTTTAGAAAAACTTCTTAGTGGTATAGGAATAGAAGGAGATCAACTAATATATACATCTCATCCACTACACAAAATTCCATTAGATCAGAATATTTATGAGTATTTGAGGAATTCTTTTAGTAGAAAAATATTTGTTATTGTTCTATGGTCTGATGAGTATTTAAATAGTCCAGCATGCTTAAATGAAATGGGCGCTGTGTGGGTAACTCAATCAGATTATACAAATATTTATGTACCTTCATTTAATTTTAAAAATCCTAAATATGCCCAATGTGCTGTGGATACGAATAGAATGGGAGCTATTCTAGATGGGAGCGATAAATGCAAAGCAAGCATTACTGAGTTAAAAGATAAGTTGATTAAAATGTTTGATTTAAGTGTTGATGAAAAACGCTGGATTTATATATTGGATCAGTTTATGATGGATATTTCGAATTAATAGAAATCATCGAATGAAACGTGGTTGATTAAAACTACCTATAAAAATTTACATGATTTGTTTTATAAGCTGAACTAAAACTGATTATTTTTTGATAGTTCAAAGTTTATTACATGGAACTTCTTTCAGTTATATTGTTATTTCGTTTCGAGAAAGCAACGCTTTAGTAAATGAAAAATCAATCTAGAAATACGAGCTATTCAATATTCCTGAGAGTTGCTTTTTATCAGATAGTGCTTTTTTATCCTGATCTTTATGATATAAAAAATAAGCATGATTTGAATGTTTAGCTTTGAAGTGATTTTAATATGCTAATAAATATGAGTTTGCTAAAATGCAAAAGCTATTAAATTCATTATCTTAAAAATAATTTGGATAATTATATAATGGTTGGTTGATGTTGGTATAAAGGAGATACCAACATGGATGAAAAAATCGTTATAGTATTGAATGAAATGTCTGCTTATCTAACAATTGAGCAGATGAAGAAACTACAAGAAGTTATATTGAAGACATTTGCAGAAAACACATTAGTGAAACAAAATATCTCTAATGAGGACTTTATGCAAATGTTTTTTGCTGCAAAACAAATAGAAGGTTGTTCATCAAGAACGATTAAGTTCTATAAAACAACATTAGAAGCCATGTTTGCACAAATAGAAACTGAAGTAAGAAAAATAACAACAGAAGAGATGCGTGAGTACTTGTCGGAATATCAAAAGAGAAATAACTGTTCGAATGTAACTATAGATAATGTAAGACGTAACATATCAAGTTTTTTTTCTTGGCTTGAGGAAGAGGATTATATTTTAAAAAGCCCGATGAAAAGAATTCATAAAATAAAGACAAAGAAAGTTGTTAAAAATACGATATCGGATGAAGCAATTGAAAAGCTTAGAGATGGTTGTAAGACAACGAGAGATAAAGCAATTATTGATCTATTATATTCAACAGGAATGCGTGTTGGGGAATTGGTTAATCTTAATATTGATGACATTGATTTAGAGGGTAGAGAATGTGTTGTTTATGGTAAAGGAGATAAAGAAAGACGTGTGTATTTTGATGCTAAGTCTAAAGTGCATCTAAAAGAATACATTGATTCTAGAAATGATGATAATCCAGCATTGTTTGTGACATTGAATACCCCGTTCAAGAGATTAAAAATTAGTGGTGTTGAAATACGTCTAAGAGAGCTAGGTAGAGAATTAAAACTCGAAAGAATACACCCACATAAATTTAGGAGAACGATGGCTACAAGAGCCATTGATAAAGGCATGCCTATAGAACAAGTACAAAAGATTCTTGGGCATTCACAAATCGATACAACAATGCAATATGCTATGGTAAATCAAAACAATGTAAAAGCTTCACATCAAAAATATATTTCCTGACAAATCCGGGTTTGGAGAGATAAAAGATGGAATATAGATTAGAAGATATTTTTGAACTCCAAATGGGTAAGACTCCTTCAAGGAATACCCCGGAATATTGGAGTTCAAAAGATAATAAGTGGATATCTATTGCAGATTTATCGAAGTGTGGAAAATACATAAAAGAAACAAAGGAATGTTTGTCTGATCGTGCGGTATTTGAGAGTAAAATTAGTCAGATACCAAAAAATACTGTTGTCATGAGTTTTAAGCTTTCAATTGGAAAGACTGCAATCACATCTGAACCCATGTATTCTAACGAAGCAATTATGTCGTTTAGGGATAAGCATGTAGTGGAACTTATACCTGACTACATATATTATATGTTTTCTAGTATGAACTGGGAGGATGGCACCAACAAAGCTGTTATGGGTAAAACTCTTAACAAAGCAACATTATCAAAATTTAAAGTAAATATACAAAATATAGATAAACAAAGAAATATAGTAGAAATTCTTGATAAAGTAACAGAGATTATTAATGATTATAAGTGTGAATTAGCGTCACTTGATGACCTTGTTAAAGCCCGATTTGTCGAGATGTTTGGGGATTTAAGAGAAAATCCAAAAGGTTGGAAATTACTTAGTGTTAATGAAATATCGGAAGTGATAACTGATGGGGAACATGCAACACCAAAGCGTACTTCAAAAGGAATATATTTGTTATCAGCAAGGAATATCCTTAATCATTCTTTGCAATTAAATGATGTAGACTATATTGATGAAACTGAGTATAACCGAATATCAAAGAGAATCGTACCAAAAGAGGGTGATGTGCTCATTTCGTGCTCTGGATCGGTCGGAAGATGTTGCAGCGTACCAGCCGGAATAAAATTTCAAATGGTTAGAAGTGCTGCATTAATAAGGTTCAAAAAAGATATACTGCCAGTATTTGCAGAATATATGATGACTTCAGAATATATACAAGAACAAATAAAAAAAGCGACGACTGTATCGGCACAAGCTAATTTGTTCCAAAGTAAAATAGCAAATCTAAAAGGATTTGTGCCGCCACTAGAGTTACAAAATGAATTCGTAGAATTAGTTAAGCAAGTCGACAAATCAAGGTTTGTATAAATAAGATAGTATTTATAAACTGTGTATTGTATTATAGACATATAGTGTTTTGTGCTTTTAGAAGGTTTATAATAGTTATATGTGAAGTATTTATCTTGGGGGTGTGAGCATGAAGACTAATTTTGATTATCTGAAAGAAGAACCGAAGTTTAAGGATTTTGCTAGTGTTGCAATTTCAGCAGAAAAAGTTTTCCTTCTAGACTCTGATGCATGTATTATAAATTGCCGTAGAGCAATGGAATTTGCTGTTAAATGGTTGTATTCAGTTGAAGAAGAACTAAAAAAACCATACCAAGATAATCTGCAAAGCTTAATGAATGCGGTAGAATTTAGAAATATTGTTGGTGAGGATCTCTTAAAGAGAATGAATTATATTCGTCGCTGTGGCAATAATGTTGCACATGGTGATAAGAAAATGGGCAAAGACGCAGCAATGCTTTGTTTAGAGAATCTCTTTATTTTTATGGACTTTGTTTCTTGCTGTTATGCAGATGAATATGAACAACGTGATTTTAATAAAGATTATATTAATGACCGTATAAAAAAAGCTAAGAGCAATCGTGCACAGTCTGAAACAATGAAAGCTGAATTGCAAAAAGAATTGCAAAACATAGCACAAAAAGATTTAGATTTAGAAAAATTGCGTAAAGAGAATGAATCTCTAAAAGCCGAGCTCTCAGCACGACGTATAGAAAATCAAGATAATTATATTCCAAGACCATTAGAGCTAACAGAATACTCAACACGAAAACTGTATATAGATGAAATGCTTAGAGATGCTGGCTGGGTTGAAGGGAAAGATTGGCTTAATGAAGTTAAATTAAATGGTATGCCTAACCAATCTGAGACAGGATATGCTGATTATGTGCTTTATGATGATATGCAGATGCCTCTAGCTGTTGTTGAAGCAAAGAGAACATGTGTAGACGTTGTAAAAGGACGTCAACAAGCTAAACTTTATGCTGATATTCTTGAGAAGGAGTCTGGTAGAAGACCGGTTGTATTCTTAACAAATGGTTTTGAGACACGCATTATTGATAATCAATATCCAGAAAGAAAAATAGCAGGTATTTATTCGAAGAGAGATATTGAAAAGCTTTTTAATCTTCAGCACATGAAGACAAGCTTAAAGTATGTAAATGTTGATAAGAGAATCGCTGGTAGATATTATCAAGAAGCAGCGGTAAAAGCAGTGTGTGAAAGTTTTGACCAAGATAATAGAAGAAAAGCTCTTCTTGTTATGGCGACTGGTTCTGGTAAAACTAGAACAGTTATTGCTTTGTGTAAAGTATTGCTAGAAGCTGGTTGGATCAAGAATGTGCTATTTTTGGCTGACCGTACTTCTCTTGTTACACAGGCTAAACGAAGCTTTGTTAATATGTTACCAGATTTATCTTGTACTAATCTTTGTGAAGATAAGGATAATATAAATGCTCATTGTGTTTTTTCAACTTATCAAACAATGATAAGTTGTGTAGATAATATAATGGATGATGAGGGCAAAATTTTTACAATTGGACATTTTGATCTTGTAATATGTGATGAAGCACATAGATCTATTTATAATAAATATAAAGATATTTTGAACTACTTTGATGCGCCACTTGTTGGCTTAACAGCAACACCTAAAGATGAGATTGATAAAAACACTTATTCTATTTTTGAATTAGAAAATGGTGTACCAACATATGGCTACGAGTTAGCACAGGCGGTTAAGGATGGATTTTTAGTTGATTATGTTTCTGTTGAAACAAAACTGAAATTCATTGAAGAAGGTATAACCTATGCTGATTTATCTGAAGAAGAAAAAAGGGAATATGAGGAAACTTTTGAAAATGAAGAAGTATTACCTTTAAAAATAGATTCATCAGCATTAAATACATGGTTATTTAATGAAGATACTATTAAGCAGGTTCTTCATATAGTAATGACAAATGGCTTAAAAATTCAATATGGTGAAAAAATAGGTAAGACAATCATATTTGCTAAAAATCATTTACATGCAGAAAAGATTATGGAAATTTTCAACAAAGAATATCCAAACCTATCTAAAGGAACAAATGGACAACCTTTTGTAAAAGTTATTGATAATCAAACAACATATTCACAAAGTGCAATAGATGAATTCTCTAATCCTAATGGTCTTCCTCAGATAGCTATATCGGTTGATATGCTTGATACCGGAATAGATGTACCTGAAGTATTGAATCTTGTATTCTTTAAAAAGGTGATGAGTAAGGCAAAGTTTTGGCAAATGATTGGACGTGGTACGCGTCTATGCCCTGGACTTATGGATGGGGAAGATAAATCGCAATTCTATATTTTTGATTTTTGTGGAAACTTTGAATTCTTCCGTATGTCTAAAGGACGTTCGACAACTAATATGATTGCATTACAAAGCGCAATTTTTAACCTGGAATTCCAGATGGCATATAAACTGCAAGACCTCAATTATCAAACAGATCAATTGATTGCATTTAGAAATGAATTAGTTGATACAATGGTCAATAAAGTAAAGGAAATAAAAAGAGATAATTTTGCTGTTAGACAACATATTAAATATGTTGATAAGTATGCGAAGAAAGAAAATTATCAGAGCATAACATTTGAAGATACGTTACAAGTTCGTGAAGAACTTGCTCCATATATTCAACCAGACGATGATGAAGCAACGGCAGTTCGCTTTGATGCATTAGTTTTTGGATTGGAATTAGCACAATTAGCGGGAAAAAAATATGGTCGATTAAAATCAGATCTTTACAAGAAAGTGGAAGCGATATCTTCAGTTGCAAACATTCCAGAAATACTTGCTCAAAAAGAATTAATTAGTCAAGTTTTAGAAGATGGCTATATTGACCGTGCAGGAATTAATGATTTCGAAAAGATTCGTATTAATCTTAGAAATTTGATGAAATATTTACCAACGGATAGAAAACGCCGATATGATACGAATTTCACTGATAACATTTTGGATATGTCATGGAATGATTCGGAGCTTGAAAATGATGATTTGAGGAATTATAAAGCAAAAGCAGAGTTTTGTATTATGCAACATGTCAACGATGAGGCAATTAAAAAAATCAAAACGAATCAACCACTTGATCAGGATGACCTAGAGTCTTTAGAACGTATCCTTTGGAATGAAGCAGGTACAAAAGAAGATTATCGACATGAATATGGTGAGAAGCCGCTAGGTGCCTTTGTAAGAAGCATTGTAGGTTTAGATATGAATGTTGCTAAAAAGGCATTTTCTGATTTCTTGGATGGTAAAAGAATGAGCAGTCGGCAAATCTATTTTGTCAATCAAATTGTTGAGTATATTGTCCATAATGGCATGATGACAGATTTTTCGGTATTACAAGAGTCTCCTTTTACTGATCAGGGAAGTGTCGTAGATATTTTTGATGATACTTCAGTTTGGATGTCAATTAGAAATGTTATTGATCAAATCAATTACAACGCCGTAATTTAAAAATCCTAAACCTGATGTGGTTTAGGATAGACTTTTAAGTGAGTAAAGGTTTGAAATACGTACACATCTTGTGAATAGCATCGATATTACAGTCAGCGAGATGACTAATGTATTCTTCTAAAATGCATGTATAGTCATCATTGACAATGGCATAGATGTTAGAACGCAGGGCACGTAGGATTTTAATTTGAGTATACTTATCTACGTGAATGTCATGTAATTCTAAGACTTGATTAAATTCATTTAATGAGATAGCGGTGAGATAATTGTTCATATGTATGTCTCCTTTTCTTATGCTTCTATATATGTATATGTCAGAAAAGAGGAAATTTCTCACAAAAAATTGAAAAAACTAAAATGTTAGTGTGGACTTACGAGACGAAGGCAAGGTATAGTAAAAACACGTGAGGGAGTAGCAGCCCAAGTGGGGATGAGTCAACATAATGGTTATGAAAGCCTGGTTCATCCATAATTGCAAGACTCATGTTTAGCGCAAGCTATGCATGGGGTGATTCTACATTCTAAGGTATAGCATATGTATGTGCTATACCTTTTTTCTGGAGGAAGATCATGTTTTCATTAGGTTTTATTTTCAATAGTTGTTTAACAGGCGTTGGCTTGGCAATGGACGCTTTTTCAGTAAGTCTTGCGAATGGCCTCAAAAATCCTCGTATGCGTTGGTATCAGCTTTTAAAGATAGCTGGCACTTTTGCCTGGTTCCAGTTTATGATGCCCATGATTGGCTGGTTCTGTGTTCATACTTTAGTGCGTTATTTTAAAGTCTTTGAGAAATTTATTCCTTATATTGCCTTGATTCTCTTGTTGTATATTGGTATCAATATGCTTAAGGAAGGCATGAGTGGGGAAATGAGTGAGGAAGAAGCAGAAATTGATCATTCGACTTTATTGATTCAAGGGATTGCGACTTCTATCGATGCTTTGTCTGTTGGTTTTACAATTGCTTCATATAATGTTTTGATGGCATTTGTGGCATGTGTTTTGATTGCAATTGTTACTCTTGTGATTTGTTTGGTGGGCTTACGTATTGGTATTAAGTTTGGTGAGAAGCTAGCAGAAAAAGCAACAATATTAGGTGGTTGCATCTTAATTTTCATTGGCTTAGAAATCTTTGTGACGGGTGTATTTATGTAAAAAAGACCATGTAGGAGCACATTCCTACATGGTTTGTTTTTATTTTTTGTTTTGTTTTTTCTCCTCAACGAGTTTTAAGATTTCTTTCTTTAATTCTGAAACTAACTGATCTTCAGGAATTTTACGGACAATTTCGCCACCTTTAATAAGCAAGCCTTCACCAACACCACCGGCAATACCAATATCTGCATTTCTTGCTTCACCAGGACCATTGACTGCACAGCCCATGATAGCCACAGTAATATCCTCATGAACGTTTGCCTGTAACCATGGTTCAAGTTCATTGGCAACAGGAAGCATGTTGTATTGAATACGGCCGCATGTTGGACAGCTGACCAGTGTTGGCACACCCCCAAGCAATCCTTCTTCCTTCAATAAGACTTTCGCTACCTGTATTTCTTTGACAGGATCATCACTTAAAGACACACGAATGGTATTACCAATACCTTCATAGAGTAATGTTCCTAATCCAAAAGCACTCTTAATTGTCCCACCTAATGCTGTACCTGCTTCAGTTACGCCAATATGTAAGGGATAGGGAAATGTTTTTGAAGCAAGTTCATAGGCCTTAATTGTCAGTAAAGTATTTGATGATTTCAAAGAAATGACGATATCATGGAAGTCTAAGTCTTCAAGAATCTTGACATGATTCATAGCACTCTCCACCATACCTTCAGGAGTAGGTTTACCATATTTCTTCAAGATTTCTCTTTCTAATGAACCACCATTAACACCAATACGAATAGGAATATGTTTTTCTTTACAAGCTTCAACAACAGCTCTTGTATGTTCAATAGAACCAATATTACCAGGATTAATACGAATCTTATCAATACCTGATGCTATAGCTGTTAAAGCTAAGCGGTAATCAAAATGAATATCGGCAACCATTGGAATATGAACCTTCTTCTTTATTTCACGAATAGCCAAAGCATCTTCCTGATCAAAGATAGCAACACGGATAAGTTCACAACCAGCTTCTTCTAACTCTAATATTTGTTTTACTGTTGCTTCAACATTCTTTGTCTTTGTATTACACATTGACTGAATGACAACATGATCATTACCACCAATTGTCAAATCACCAACATGTACAGATCTTGTTTCATTTCTTAACATATGTCAACCTCATTTCTTTCTTCATTTTATCCATAATGATTCAAGAATTCAATCATATGAACTTAAAGAAAAAAAGCTATTATGTCATAAGACATAATAGCCAAAGAAAAAACTCTCTTGATTAACCAAGAGAGTTGATTTTTTTCTGTAATCTTGACTTCTGGTTAGAAGCATAATTCTTCTTGTGAAGACCTTTAGATACAGAAGAATCTAATTTGCTTGCGCATGAATTATAAGCTTTGATAGCTTCTTCTTTATTACCAGCTTCAACTGCTGCTAAGACTTTCTTGATTTCAGTCTTTAATGCAGATTTAAAAGCAACATTCTTTGCATGTTTCTTATAATCGTTTTTATATCTTTTGATCTGCTGTTTCATGTGTGCCATAGTTCTCACCTCATCCTTTCGTTCATTTGCCCACTCATTCTAACAAAAAGCAATGCTAAATGCAACACTTTTTTTGTTTCTCAAAAGAGCACTCCATTTCTCTTCTTAATTTATTCTTGTTTGTCGCTTCTCATGCCTAAAGGTAAGAGATTCTCGATATGCGCCTTTTTTTAAGCTCTGACTCTATGTATTGTATTGCCTTCAGTTCTAGACATAATGAAGAAAACCAGGTTCACCAAAAGAAAAAAAGATATTTTATGTGAGAAAAATGTCTTTTTCTGGCGAATACATATATAGAGGGCACTTCCTCCGCCTCCGATTTGTGGCGGGAAAGGAGGGCTTTAGATGAGCGTGATCATCTGGATCTGCCGGTGCTTCGTTGAAGCAGTCATTTCGGTGATTGTGGAGAATGCACTTAAGGTCTGTCTCAGGACGATCAAGGCAGTCCGTAAAAGTCGCTCGAGCTAGGCCTCGTTAAAAGCTAGAAAGGACAGGAGGCACAACTCCTGTCCTTTCGCTTTGCTTTAGATAGCGTTCTCGAGAAGAGTATAGCGAAACATGCAGCATAAGTCAATATTTCGAAGATCTCATTTTAAGGATGCGAATATGATAAAGAAGCCCCACAGTGCTAATTTGGCACACTAAAAGAAAAAAAGATATTTTTATGTGAGAAAAATGTCTTTTTCTGGCAAATACATATATAGAGGGCACTTCCTCCGCCTCCGATTTGTGGCGGGAAAGGAGGGCTTTAGATGAGCGTGATCATCTGGATCTGCCGGTGCTTCGTTGAAGCAGTCATTTCGGTGATTGTGGAGAATGCACTTAAGGTCTGTCTCAGGACGATCAAGGCAGTCCGTAAAAATCGCTCGAGCTAGGCCTCGTTAAAAGCTAGAAAGGACAGGAGCCGCAACTCCTGTCCTTTCGCTTTGCTTTAGATAGCGTTCTCGAGAAGAGTATAGCGAAACATGCAGCATAAGTCAATATCACGAAGATTTCATTTTAAGAAACCTAGAATAGAAAATTTAAATTTCAGTTTAGGATATGATGTTAGGAATTAAGGCTTACACTTTACAGTGTGATGAATAGTGGAAGAATATTGAAGAGGCAATGTAAAAGTAAAGGAAGCAAAAAAAATGATGCGTGCCTACCTATCCCAGAAAAAAGTATCCACTAATCATGCTCCAACGAACATGATTAATATATATCCAAATCCATTATCTTGCGACTCTTTTTACTGTTGTATTATTGTTTGAATGTTGAAAGATCAATGCATTTTGAAGTAATACTTAGAGAATATATGATGATGACATAATAATATTAAAATGTTTTGAATTTGATAGGAAAAGGAATGAATTATTGTTGTTTAAGAATCACTATAATATTTTTATGAGATATCGAAAAGACATGGAATATTTACATGTATCATGTATAATGAAGGTAAATGAAAGGAGTTACATTTTTATGTTAGATAACTTTTTAATTCAATTATTCCATGAAGGAAAATGTATGGAAGCATATAAGGTGTTTGGTGCACATCCTGAAGAATATAATGGGGAGAAGGGTGTGCGTTTTACTGTATATGCGCCACATGCAAGAAGCGTCCAGGTTGTCGGGGATTTCAACCTTTGGGATGGTAAACTAGATTATATGGAAAGATATACTGATGGTGGTATTTTCACAAAATTCATTCCTAATGTACAGGAATACCAGGTTTATAAATATCGTATTGAAACATCATCTGGGGCACTTATTGATAAGGCTGACCCATATGCTTTCTTTAGTGAAATGAGACCAGGAACTGGTAGTAAATACTTTGATTTAGCTGGTTATGAATGGATGGATAAGAAATGGATGAAGAATCGTGACAAGAATTTCCATAAACCACTTTCTATCTATGAAGCTAATTTAGGTAGCTGGAAACTTAAGAAAGAATTTACAGATACAGAAGATGGTGAATTCTATTCATATGAAGAACTTATTGACCAAATTATTCCTTATGCAGTTGATCACGGTTTTACCCATCTTGAACTTATGCCATTGAATGAATTCCCATTTGATGGATCATGGGGTTATCAGGCAACAGGTTATTTCTCAGCAACAAGTCGTTATGGACATCCAAAACAGTTAATGGCCTTTATTGATGCGGCTCATGAAGCAGGCCTTGGTATCATTATGGATATGGTTTTGGCTCACTTTGTGAAAGATGGGCATGGCTTACATATGTTTGATGGTGGCTGTGTTTATGAATATGATGATATTAATAGAAGATATTCTGAATGGGATTCTGTTTATTTTGATTGTGGGAAGGAAGAAGTACGTTCGTTCTTAATGTCAGCAGTTGATTTCTGGGCTGATATTTATCATGTTGATGGATTCCGTTTTGATGCTGTCAGCAATATGCTTTACTGGAAGGGAAATAAATTCATCGGTCAGAATGATGGTGCCATTGAATTCTTGAAGCGCCTCAACAGTAATATGGCAGAGAAATTCCCAGCTGTCATGATGATTGCCGAAGATTCAACAGACTTCCCATATGTCACTAAGAGTGTGGCTGATGGTGGTGTTGGCTTTGACTATAAGTGGGATATGGGCTGGATGAATGACACATTGAGATATTTCAAAGAAGATCCAGTTTATCGTCAGTATGATCATAACTTACTCACTTTCTCAATGATGTATTTCTATACAGAAAACTTTATTTTACCATTCTCCCATGATGAAGTTGTTCATTCAAAGGGTACTATTCTTGATAAGATGTGGGGCGATAATGATCAGAAGTTTGCCCAGGTTAAATCACTTTATACATATATGTTCACTCATCCAGGTAAGAAGCTTAATTTCATGGGTAATGAATTAGCTGAATATAAAGAATGGGATGAAAGAAAGGCTCTAGGCTGGGATATTTTGAAATTCCCACAACATGATAGTTTCAATAAATTCTTTAGAGATTTAAATAAACTCTATACGACACATGATGCTTTCTATGATGATTATAATCCTGACTCATTTAAGTGGTTAGTTGTTGATGATAATAGTCAGTCAGTCTTTGCCTATGCGAGAATGAATCCAGATGGAGGATGCTTAGTCTTTGTTGGTAATTTCATTGGTAATCAACATGAAGAATATACTGTCCCTGTACCATTTGCAGGTAGCTATAAGGAAGTCTTGAATACAGATGCAAGTGAATATACAGGTTCTAACTATATTAATAGCCGTGCTATTCGCTCAAAGAAGGGCAAAGTGCTTAATGAAGAAAACTATATTACAGTCAAATTAGCACCATTTGCTTCTTGTGTATTTGAATATCATGGTGATGAAACATTAAATGGCTTACGTAAGGCAAAAGCAGAAGCTGAGGCCAAAGCAAAGAAAGAAGCAGAAGAAAAGGCTAGAAAAGAAGCTGAAGCTAAGGCTAAAGCAGAAACTAAGGCTAAAAAAGCAACAGAAAAGAAAACAACTGTTAAAAAAGATGTGCAAGCCAAAACAAAAAGTGATACAGTGAAGAAGTCTACTAAGGGGGCCCCTGCAAAGAGAACTGCCACAAAGAAGGCTGCAGACAAGGCTGTAAAAAAAGCAAGTAAGACAACAAAAAAATCGACAAATTAACTTAAATTTGGGGGAAAAGTACTAGATGTTTAAAACAAAAGAAGAATTTAAGTATGAGTTCTCAAAAAGAATCATTGAAACATATGGTCGTACAGTAGAAGAATCTCATATTACTGAAAAGTTCATGATTCTTGAAAACATGGTTCGTGATTATGCCTCAGTTAACTGGGCTATGACTAAGATGAGTGTCCAAAAACATGAACAAAAACAGGTTCATTATTTTTCTATGGAATTCTTGATGGGCCGTTTATTAGTCAATAATATGATGAACCTTGGTATTTATGATATTGCTAAGGAAGGGTTAGCTGACTATGGCATTAATATCCATGAACTTGAAGAACTTGAATCAGATGCTGGTTTAGGTAATGGTGGTTTAGGCCGTCTTGCCGCATGTTTTATGGACTCACTTGCTTCATTATCTTATCCTGCTTTTGGACATACTATTCGTTATACATATGGCTTCTTTGAGCAGAAGATTGAAGATGGCTATCAGGTAGAAGTACCAGATCAGTGGTTAAGACTTGGTAATGCCTGGGAAGTACGTAAACCAAAGCATCAGTGTGATGTTAAATTCTTTGGTCACGTTGTATGGAATGGTGAAAAACAGAAATGGGAACATGTTGATGCGGAATTAGTACGTGCAGTCCCATATGATGTCCCAATTGTTGGTGCAGATACAAAAGTAACGAATACATTAAGACTTTGGAAGTCAGAACCAGCTGATGACATCCCAAGAAATAAAGATTTCCGTCAGTATACTCAGGAAGTCAATGATATCACACAGACACTTTATCCAGATGATTCAACACCAGCTGGTAAGATGTTACGTCTTAAACAACAATATTTCTTTGTTGCTGCAGGCTTGAATTCTATTGTGCGTGCACACTTAAGAGTTTATCCAGATTTACATAATTTTGCCCAAAAGAATGTCATTCAGTTAAATGATACACATCCAGTTCTTGTTATTCCGGAATTAATGAGAATCTTGATTGATGATTATGAATTTGAATGGGATGAAGCATGGGAAATTGTTACTCATACTTGCGCTTATACAAACCATACTATCTTAGCTGAAGCCTTAGAAAAATGGCCTATTGAAATGATGAAGAATCTTTTACCACGTATTTATCAGATTATCGAAGAAATTCATCGTCGTTTCATCGGTTATGTAAAGATTGCTTCAAATGGTGATGAACAATTATTAAATCGTGTCATGATCTTACGTGATGGTCAGGTTCATATGGCAAGACTTGCGATTGCTGGTTCATTCTCAGTTAATGGTGTTGCTGCACTTCATACAGATATCTTAAAGAATCGTGAAATGCAGGACTTCGATCGCATTTTCCCAGGTAAGTTCAACAACAAGACTAACGGTGTTACACATCGTCGTTGGTTAGCTTATTGTAATCCACAGTTATCTGATTTATTACATGAAGCAATTGGCGATAGCTGGATTAAACATCCTGATGATTTAGAAAAACTTAAGAAGTTTGCGGATGATTCCATTATTCGCTCAAAGTTCCTCAATGTGAAATATCAGCGTAAAGAAGATCTAGCAAGATATATTAAGGAACATAATGGTATTGAAGTAGATGTTAATTCGATCTTTGATATTCAGGTTAAGAGATTACATGCTTATAAGCGTCAGTTATTAAATATTATGCATGTAATTTACTTATATCAGCGCATGAAGGAAGATCCAAGTTTCAGAATCTATCCACATACATATATCTTTGGGGCTAAGGCAGCACCATCATACTACTTTGCAAAGAAAGTTATTAAGCTCATCAATGCAGTAGCCGATGTTGTCAACAATGATCCAGTGACAAACCAGTATCTCAAGGTTGTCTTCATTGAAAACTATGGTGTTACAATTGCCGAACATATTATTCCTGCTGCTGATGTCTCTGAACAGATTTCCACAGCCGGTAAAGAAGCATCAGGTACTTCTAATATGAAATTCATGATGAATGGTGCAATTACACTTGGTACATTGGATGGTGCCAATGTTGAAATTGCAGAACGTGTTGGTGATGAAAACTGTGTGATCTTTGGTATGAAGGTTGAAGATATTAATAAGCTTAAAGCTGATAATAGTTATCATGCTTGGGATTACTATAATAATGACTTTAGAATCAAGAAGGTTGTTGATTCTTTAACTGATGGTACATTTGCATCAAGTCGTGAAGAATTTAAACTTATCTTTGATGAATTAATGAGTCATAATGATGAATATTATCTCTTGGCAGACTTCGATAGCTATGTCAAGGCACAGGAAAAGATTAATGCGCTCTATCAAGATCGCGAAAACTGGGCTAAGATGTGCATTATGAATATCGCTATGAGTGGCTATTTCTCAAGTGATCGTACAATCGAAGACTATGTTAAAGATATTTGGCACTTAGAAAGGGTAGCAAATAAGTAATGGATTTCACAAATGAACCTATCACGATAGTTGATGAATCAGGTGCAGAGAAAGAAGTAAGTTTGATTTTCTCTTATACTGATGAAGAAACAGGACGTGAATATATGTTATTTGGTGATGATGGTGAAGATGATGTCAATGTATTTGTATTCTATCGCGATCCAGATACACCAGAAGATGAACTTGAAGAAATTGAAACAGATGAAGAGTACGAACGTGTTACAGAAGTACTTGACGCCTTGCTTAGTAATCAAGACATTTAATTGAAAAGACCTGCCAAGCAGGTCTTTTCATGCATTCATGTTGTATCTTAAATAAATTATGTTAGAATAGAAAAATGTGAAAGGGGCGTTTTTGAATGCAGAGACAATCAATTAGAATGTATGCCGAGGCGATTGCCTTTGATGTCGTTAAGGTCTACCTTTCTAAAGGTTACTACAATGGAATTTCACCAAAGTTTTATATAAAAGATACACTTACTACCGAACAAAAGCTGCTTCATGGTGACATGGGTGAGGAAGAAAATGGCTTTAATACCTATTTGCTTCATGCATCCGTAATCCTTGGAAGAAGTTATGTCATTTCTGATGCTTATGGACTGACTTGTTATGTGGACTTCTCACCTATTGCTTTGACAAAAGAGTTTGATGAACTCTTTTATTATGATGGGGATGATTTAGGAGCCCACTATACACCTGGGGTAACGACATTTAAGGTCTGGTCACCACTCTCTACAGAAGTAACATTGAAAGTCTTTCGTAATGGGACAACACTCTTTTTCCCAATGAAAAGAGAAGATAAGGGGGTCTATAGTGCGAAAGTCTTTAAGGACTTAGATAACTGGCAATATCTATATGAAATAAAGATGAATGAGGATTCAGTAGAAAGCTGTGATCCCTATGCCTATGCCTCAACAGCCAATATGGCTTCATCCGTTGTTATTGATCTCAATAAAGTAAAGCCAAAGAAATATTCTTTAAAGCCAGTAGAACATTATACCGATGCCATCATCTATGAAGTTGGGGTACGTGATTTCTCAATGGATGGATATGGTGGATTGCGCCATAAAGGGAAGTTCCTTGCTTTTTCAGAAACAGGCAATAAGACGGTTATGGGCTATTCAACTGGTGTTGACTATCTCGAAAAGCTTGGCGTGACACATGTTCAGCTTATGCCAATTAATGACTTTGCGACTGTTGATGAAGATCACCCTTATGATCTCTATAACTGGGGTTATGATCCAGCCCAGTATAATGTCACTGAAGGCAGCTATGTCACATTGCCAAATGATGGTTATCGCCGTATCCGTGAATGCCAGGAAATGATTGATAATCTTCATCGTCATCGTATGCGTGTTATCATTGATGTCGTTTATAATCATATGCATGATGTCAATAAGAATACATTGGAAAAGACATGTCCCTATTATTTCTTTAGAAGGGATGAAAATGGCAATCTCTCCAATGGTTCATGGTGTGGCAATGACTTGAATAGTAAAGGCAGAATGTGTCGTAAATATATTCTTGATACTTTAAAACGCTGGCAAGTATTATATGGTGCTGATGGCTTTAGAATGGACTTGATGGGGATTGTAGATATAGAAACTGTCAACATGATTCTAGCTCAAGGTAAGAAGATTGACCCTAGCTTCATGCTTTATGGTGAAGGCTGGAATATGGGTACAGCCATACCCGAAAATGAACGCACAACAATTGAAAACAATCACCAGACACCTGGGGTAGGTTTCTTTAATGATCATTTTAGAGACACACTTCGTGGCAATAACCAGATTGAAACAAAGGGATATGTATCTGGAGATACCTATAAGACAAATGAAGCGATTATTTGTATGGCAGATTATCAGAAGTTCTATTCGATTGAACAGAATCTTAATTATATTGAATGTCATGATAATGCGACAATGTATGATAAGATTAATGTTTCTAATGTCGAAGAAAATGATCTTTGTAAGGAAAGACGTTGTCTTATGGGGGTTGGCATGACGATATTTGCCCAGGGTATTCCTTTCTTGCATGCTGGTCAGGAATTCTTTGATACGAAGCAGGGCAATAATAATTCCTATAATGCCGGTGACATGGTGAACCAGTTAGACTGGGGCCGTCGTGATCGCTATATTGAAGTAACAGAGGATGTTGCTTTGTTTATTAAATTAAGAAAGAATAATAAGTGCTTTAGAATGTTTGATTATGATGATATGCGTGCACATCTTGAAATCAATAATCTTAATCATCGTATGATTGAATATCATTTATGGCAGGATGAAGGGGAATATCGTGATTTCCGTATTTATTTCAATCCTTCTTATGACAAGATTGATGTAGAAATTGATGATGATTATAAAGTGCTCTATTGTATGGAAAATGAAAGAATTGTCAATCATCATATGACTGTTACAGGTGTATCAATGGTGATTTGTGCAAGATGAGGATAGTATGAAATTAATTGTTGGATTAGGTAATCCAGGAAAGAAGTATGATCAAACAAGACATAATACTGGATTCATGGTTATTGATGCTCTAGCAAAAAGACTTAATGTATCCGTTGATAATAAGAAATTTGATGGCCTTTATACGAAGTTGAAATATCAAGGAGAAGACATCATTCTCTTGAAACCTCAAACTTATATGAATGAATCAGGTCTATCAGTTAGTCAGGTGATGAAATATTTCAAGGTGGATAGCGATGATGTCATGGTTGTTTATGATGACATGGATATGCCGACAGGAAAATTACGTATTCGCCTGAAAGGTTCAGCAGGTGGTCATAATGGCATCAAGAGTCTGATTGCCCATATGCATACACAGGAATTTAAACGTATCCGTGTGGGCATTGATAAGATGAAGCATTATGATACTGTAGATTGGGTACTCGGACACTTCTCGATACCTGAAATGCAGCTCTTATTGCCCGGTATTGATAAGGCAGTAGATGCTATTGTATGCTGGATTGAGACGGATGATATGAATAAAGTCATGAATCAGTATAATGGGTGATGAAATGGAAAAAATTGTAGAAATATTAAAAAATAACCCTGCCGTTAAGACAATACTTAAGGGCAAAGGTCAAATTGTCACAAATGAAGCTAGTGATGAGGCTTATCTCATCGCTAGTGCTTTTTTGCTTCAGCCACGGACAATGATTATTGTCAAAGAATCACAATATCAGGCTATGCAGCTTTATACAAGCTTGCAGAATATGATTAATGATGTCGTTTATTTTCCAAGTGATGAATCATTGCGTGTTGAAGCTGTTGCTTATTCTTATGAATTGCTTGGTGAGCGTGTGAATGCATTAAATGCTTTATGTGAGAATAAACCTGTTATTGTTGTTGCACATACACATTCTGTTATTCGCTATGTCAGCTCTCCCGAAGTGTTTAAAGAAAACAAGCTCGCCTTACATGTCGGACAGGTCATTGAACCTAGTATGCTAAGAAAACAGCTGATATCTATGGGCTATCAGGTCACACAGCGTGTTGATACACCATTCTATATGAGTAAGCGTGGGGGTGTTATTGATGTCTATTCTATTCAATATGAATCACCAATTCGTATTGAATTCTTTGATGATGAAATTGATACCATTTCCTTCTATGACAAAGATACACAAAGACGTAGTGATAATGTCAAAGAAGTAGAAATATTACCGGCTACAGATATGCTTTATCGCAATGAAGAAGTTGATCAGGTTGTTGAGGCTATCAAAGCTCTAAAGGCCAAAAGTTCGCTTGAAGGCGAACAGAAAGAAGAGCTTGATGAGAATATTGAAATGGATATTCAATCGCTTTATGCTCGTGAATTCAGTCCACGTAGCTACCAGTATCTTTCACTTTTTAGCTCAACAGGTTCCTTGTTGGATTATGCACCGGATTGTCTTCTTATCACAGCTAGCTATGAAGGCATCAACAATCAATATAAACGCTTTGCCGAAGAGTCTTTCTACTATTTCCATGAACTTGAAGAAATCGGTGAAATGGTTAAAGGGCTTAAGCTCTATCATGATGTTGTAGCGTTGCTGAAGAAGCATCAGATCGACTTAATCAGCTTTAAAAGCAAAGAAAACCAGGTTCTATTTAATGCCCGACCAGTTCAGATTTCCTTAGTGAATTCCAAGACCTTCATCTCCCAGCTTAAAGACTATCTGACTTATGATAAAGTCCTTTTAGCCTTAAGTGAAAAGCACCATGTTGACAGCATGGTGAATATGTTTGATGAATTAGGAATGAAATATACGCTTGTCTCTGTTGATGATCAAATATATGAAGGTATTAATATCTGTCTTGCAAACTTGCCTGAAGGTATGGAGTTTGTCGATGAGAGAGTTGCTGTATTAACTTCAAACGAACTCTTTAAGAGTGCAACGCATAAGAAGCGCTATATTAAATATAAAAATGCCACAATTATAAAAGACTATAATGAATTGAATATTGGTGACTATGTTGTTCATGATGTTAATGGTATTGGTCAGTATATGGGTATTAAGACTCTTGAAGTAGGTGGTGTGCATAAGGACTATCTTTATATTGCCTATAAGGGAAATGATGTCCTCTATGTTCCTGTTGAAAACTTCCAGCTTATTAGAAAATATTCATCAAAAGATGGTAAAGTTCCTAGAATTAACGAACTCAATAGCACAAAGTGGCAAAAGGAAAAAGCCCGTGTTAGACAGAAAGTCGATGGCTTAGCTGATGATTTAATCGCTCTATATGCCGAAAGAATGAAACAGCCAGGTTTTGCCTTTGAACCAGATAGCGCGATGCAGCTCGAATTTGAAGAACAGTTTGGCTATAGCTTAACACCTGACCAGCAGCGTTCCGTTGATGAAATTAAGGCGGACATGGAGAAACCACGTCCAATGGACCGATTACTTTGTGGTGATGTTGGCTTTGGTAAGACGGAAGTGGCTTTACGTGCTTGTATGAAAGCTATCTTAAGTGGCAAACAATGTGCATTTTTATGCCCAACGACAATTCTTTCGCAACAACACTATCATACAATGAGCAAGCGATTTGAGAATTTCCCTGTTGAAATACGTTTATTGAATCGTTTTACAACAACGAAAGAGAAAAAAGCCATTCTGAAAGAACTTAAAGAAGGTAAAGTGGATCTTATTGTAGGAACACACCGTTTGCTTTCAAAGGATGTTGTCTATAAGGATTTAGGCTTACTTTGTATTGATGAAGAACAGCGTTTTGGTGTACGCCAGAAAGAGAAAATCAAAGAATATCGTAAGACAATTGATGTGCTTACACTGACTGCTACGCCAATTCCTCGAACACTGCAAATGAGCTTAATGGGTGTGCGTGGTCTTAGTCAGATTGAAACACCACCAATGAATAGACTGCCAGTGCAGACATATGTGGCTGAAATGAATCCACCATTAGTCAGACAAGTCATTGAACGTGAATTAGCCCGTGGGGGACAGGTCTTCTATCTTCATAATCGTACAGAGAATATTATGGAGACGGCTGCGATGATTCAAAACATGTTGCCAAATGCTAGAATAGGTATTGGTCATGGACAAATGAAAAAAGAAGAGCTTGAAGATGTTATGAATGACTTTGTGGAACATCATTATGATATTCTCGTCTGTACAACAATTATTGAAACAGGTATTGATATTCCTAATGCGAATACCATCATTGTTGAAGATGCAGATCGCTTTGGCTTAGCTCAGCTCTATCAGATTAAAGGACGTGTTGGCCGTTCAGAACGCTTAGCCTATGCCTATTTACTTTATCGTAAAAACAGACAGCTCAATGAAGAAGCTACAAAGCGTCTTAAAGCCATTAAAGACTTCACTCAGCTTGGTTCTGGTTATAAGATTGCTATGCGAGACTTATCCATCCGTGGGGCTGGTGATATCTTAGGTGGAGAACAGGCTGGCTTTATTGATACAGTTGGTTTCGATATGTATATGAAGATCTTGCAGGATGCAATTAAAGAAAAACAAGGCAAGAAAGATGAAGAAAGCGATGTTGTGCCAGTTAAGAATATCAAGGTTAATGGCTATATTCCTGAAGACTATGTCGAAAGTGATATGGAAAAACTTGAACTCTATCAAAGAGTCTATCATGCGAATAAGATGACTGAGCTTAATGCGGTAGAAAAAGAACTTGTCGATCTCTATGGCAAACTGCCACATGAAGTTGAGAATATTGTTGTGAAGCGTCGTTTTGAAATCCTTTGTCACAACAAGAATATTGATGAAGTCAAAGAAGATCCAAAGGGCCTTACAATGCGTTTCACTCAGGAATTCTCAGAACATACTGATGGTGAAAAGCTCTTTGAAATTGCCAACAAGCTCTTTACAAAACCACAATTCAAATATGCTGATAAAGAAATCTCTCTTTATGTCAAGAGTGCTCCTGATTATATCAATCAAGCCACATCATTCTTACAGACAGTACTGACTATGCATGCGTAAAAAAGATCTTTACGTAATTATAAGGTCCAAATGAGAATATAAAATTGTTTTAAACTGTGGGGAATCATTTGATTCCCCAGTTTTTGTGTATGCATAATTTCTGCTTTTCACCATTCTTCCTTAATAGTTATAGGAGACTCAACAATGAATTTATAAATTTATTCTTCGTAAAAATGTAATTTTCAGCAGTCTCTATTGTAGATTGTTTGTAGTATTAATTATGACTTTATCAAGTGATGAAGAGTACTTTATATAATAATTGACAATATTTAAAACAGTATGGTACACTACCATTGAAAGAAAGCGCTTTCTGTCTGTTTGAAAGGAGGATTATTTTATAAAAGGTGCCAAGCTTATAATTGCTATAATTATATTGATAAATATTATAGGTTGTAAGGATACAAATTATATAAATCAAAATTGAAAGATATTTCTAAATGGTTGTCGAAAAAGAAATTTTCTGTTTATTCTTTTGCATTAAGTTTTGGTGTAGATTTTGTCTATTATTATTTCAAATGTATCTTAGGTCTATAAATTGAGCCTAGGGGGGTGCGGACAAATTCTTGGACCCGGAATGACGGGGAGGAATAAAAATGTCATTTACTGAGGAAGAGAAAAAGAAAGCACTTCAATTGTATGATGAGACAGGATCGATTGCTAAGGTAATACATAATCTTGGATATCCAAGCAGGCAGAATATGTATACTTGGATAAAAAATCGAAATATTGAAAAGAAACACAAGGAATATAGTTTTACTAATTCACCAAACCATAGGATTCATCCATCGCTGGAAACAAAACTTGAAATACTTCACCGTTGCTTTGAAGAAGGAGAAGACATAAAATCAATATCAGAAGAATACGGATATTCAAGGACAAGTATTTATAGTTGGAG